>JAGBAX010000011.1 GCA_017938765.1 Alistipes sp.
AACGGAAAACGGAAAACGGAAAACTGAAAACTGAAAACGGAAAACGGAGAGTGACGACCGACCAAACCCCTATACTTTCGTCAGTCGTCACTTTTCAGTTTTCACTTTTCAGTTCAGGTTGGAGTATATTTTCTCGTCTTTGTAGCGTGTCTGGTAGTCAGTGCGGATGTTTGCTCCTGCAAGGGTGCCGATATAGCGGATAGAGTAGCCGTTTAGCTCTTGGTCTGAGGGCTCAAGGCCGTCCATAATAAACTGCCCATACTGGTAGTACTTCAGAGTCAGTGTGGTCTGATAATATTGACTGCCTGCGGTTTGAAGGTCTGGGTTTGTGAGTATTACAGCCATATTTTCGGCATCAAAGCTCCACAGTAGGGTGGTGTAGAGGAATGGATAGGGGATGTTGTTATACGGCGCAGGGGCGTAGAGGTAGCACTGACGGCAGGTGCCATCGGCGTAGAAGATAAGGTCAAGGAACTGGCTACCTTTGCCATAGGCGATATTGTTATAGCCCGTATAGGAGCTACTCCACACATCGCCATTGCGGTATGTTATCCAGTTGTCAATAGTCCAGACGCCCGTCTCAAGGTCGTCTATAAAAGTGCGGAAGTCGCTACTTGTAGCGGGAAAGTCTGCCACAAGGGCATTGATGCGGTTTATCTGCTCCTGCAGAGACCAACCGTCATCGTCATTACAACTGCTTAAAGTAAAGGCTGTAAGCAGTAATGGAATAGTAAAAAATCGTCTCATAACACTCTATTTATTGGTTACGAGACGATAATTACAAATTTGCTACCAAATTTATAGGTAGAGGTGGTTTAGCTTCATAGAGTAACTTACGCTGCTGCCAGAGTCAAGGTTGAGCGTAATGGTAATGGTGTGCGTTGCCAAATCCTCTGGAATGGTGTAGCAGTAGAAGGTCATATCAGTGCCACCATAGATGTTGTAGTCGCTCTCAAGCATTAGCGCTGTTGTGGCTGGGTCAAGCTCGCTTACAACCTCGCGAATAGTCTTTGCAGGACGAGAGGTGGTAAAACCACTGGCTACATACTCAGCCAGAGAGTCAAACTCAACAGTGAAGAGCGGAGCAAGGTTTACCCCCGCGCTGTATCCGTCACTCCAGTACTTGTCACTTGTAATCTCAATGCTCTTAATCTGCTCGGCAAAGCAGTAGTAGCGACAAGGACCACTCTCATAAAACCACTCGCCACTGCCCGCCTTGCTGTAGAAGCGGTAGATAGTCTTTGTGGGGTTGAAGTCGCCAAACTTCTCCTGACAATTCTCATACGACATCGCATTTGCACCGTATGGGTTGTCCATAAGGTCAAAGATAGAGCCTGCATAGTCGCCCACAAGGCTCAACATTACGCGCAACTCCTCATAGTTTGCATCGGCATCAATAATAGGATGCATAGGGACCTTGTCCTTCTCTACGCGGATAAACTTAAAATAGGCACTGGCCGTGCCACTTGCCTGAAAAACTCTGTCGGTGGGCTCAAACTTCTCCACACACCCTGCGGCACATAGAGCCGCCAATAAAACAATAAAAATCTTTCTCATACGGCACAAAGGTAGTAACATTTTTGCGAATCGCAAAACGGAAAACGGAAAACTGAAAAGTGAAAACGGAAAACTGAAAAGTGAGAGTGACGACTGACGAAAGTATAGGGGTTTCGTCGGTCGTCACTCCTCTCTACTATCAATGTCCAGTAAATAGAGCCTCAGTAAATCAATGATTGACAGCAACTTGTAAAATAATTGAAAAAATATTTCTCAAAATGCTTGACAAAGGGGTGTTCAGTGTATTATATTTGCCGTACAATTCTTGAACACTAACAATGAAATATCAACTTGAGAAGTATCGTGGTCCGCAGTCAAGGCACCGCTGTCCACAGTGCGGAGTGAAGGGCTGCTTCACTCGCTATATCAACACCGAGACAGGTGAGTATATCCACAGCAGTGTGGGTATGTGCAGCCGACTAAACAAGTGCGGGTATCACTACCCACCTCGGCAGTATTTCAGTGACAATCCACAGCAGAGTGTAACTACTCGTGCAGCGCAAAAACCGACAACGGTAACACACAAAGCAACAGAGCCTTGCACCATTGACCTAAAGTATTACTACGACTCAATAGAGCGCCCTGACTGCGCCTACTTGCGTTGGTTAAATCGTCTGCTTGGCCAGAGCGTAACATCGCTTATCAAGCAGTTATACCACATCGGAAGCACTGATGATGACAGAGTAATCTTCTGGCAGGTTGATGTTTTGGGTCGCATACGCACTGGTAAGGTTATGGCCTATGACGAGATGACAGGCAAGCGACTGAAGAGTTCAAAAGGGGCTTGCGACTGGATGCACAGCATTCTCAAACGAGAGGGTAAACTGTCCAGTGATTGGACTCTGACTCAGTGTCTCTATGGCGAGTTTATGCTCAACAGTGAGCAGTTCAAAAATCGCCCTATAGCCATTGTTGAGAGCTACAAGACAGCGCACATCGCTGCAGCAACTCTGCAAGAGTACTTTTGGATGAGCGTTGATAGTCTCAACGGTCTTACTGCCAAGCGTTTAGAGCCTCTCAAGGGGCGACAAGTAGTCCTCTTTCCCGATGCAGGGGCGGGCTACACGGAGTGGAGTCGTAAGGCTCAACAGATTGCCTCCGAGGTGGGCTGTCAGATAACAGTGAGTGACTGGCTGATAAAAAATCTCACTGCCGAGCAAATCGCCAACGGAGCTGATATCGCAGATATATTAATTGAGCCGTTAGCCATTGGCCATTAGCCGTTAGCCAACCAACAACACACTAACAATCAACAAATAACGACGATTATCTATGAAAACACTTGAACAAATCCAAACTGAGATTGCAGCGGAGCAGGCTGCTATTCTTGAGACATTTGAGGGCATTTCGCCTTACGGAGAAATTAGCGCTATGCGATTGATTACCAAGGCTCCAGAGCATATTGACTGTCTGCTTGAGCCGATATTTCCTCGCACTGGCGTGGCTTCGCTTGTGGGTAGTAGCGACAGTGGCAAGAGTACCCTGTTGAGGGGTCTTGCAATGGCTGTGGCGACGGGTCAGAGCATCTATCTGAACTTCCGACTCAATGCTCTGCACCGCAGTGCGATATATGTCTCAACGGAGGACGACCAGAACAGCATCGCCTCGCTACTCAAGCGTCAAAACACTGAGCTTCAGCTACCTATGGAGGCGTATGAGGGACTTCGTTTTGTCTTTGACACAGAAAATCTCGTCTCTCGCCTTGACAGTATGCTTACCGACCGACCTGCTGACCTTGTGGTTATTGACGCCTTTGCTGACCTCTACACGGGCGGTCTGAATGAGAACAATCAGGTGCGAGGATTTCTGCAACTCTACCACACCTTGGCGCAGAAGCACAACTGCCTTGTTCTCTTCCTCCACCACACGGGCAAGCGCACCGAGACACTCAATCCGAGCAAGCACAATGCTATTGGTAGTCAAGGCTTTGAGGCAAAAATGCGACTGATGATTGAGCTTCGCCGAGACCCTCGTCAGGGGTGCGAACACCTGCGCCACCTCTGCATCGTGAAGGGTAACTACCTGCCACCGACATTCAAAAATAGCAGTTTTGAGCTGCTCTTTACCGAGCACTTGAACTACATCCCGACGGGCAACCGCGTGCCATTTAGCGCCCTCAGAGAGCATACTGAGGAGGATGAGGCCTTAAAGGCTCAGATGTTACAAGTTCAAGAATTGCTTGAGGCGGGAGTGAGTAAGACTCAGATTGCCAAGCAGTTGGGAATACCTCGCACGACCCTAAATAGTCGTATCAACAGCTTGCAGATATCCCCTGAGGATGAGTGTCCATTCTGATAGCCTCGGCAGGGGGGGGTGACGACTGACGAAACCCCTATACTTTCGTCAGTCGTCACTCTCAGTTTTCAGTTTTCCGTTTTCCGTTTTCAGTTAGCAAAATTTTGCTGTCAGCAAAAATTTTACTACCTTTGCACTGACGCACGCAGAGTTTTTTGTATTACTATGACTTATTGCGCGGTATTGTTGCTTTTGGTAGTGGCCTATCTTTTGGGCTCTATTCCGAGTGCTGTCTGGATTGGCAAGCACTATTTTGGTGTGGATGTTCGTGAGCACGGCAGTAAGAATGCGGGGGCAACGAATATGTTGCGCGTATTGGGCTTCAGGGCTGCTTTGCCAGTCTTTGTGATTGACTTTATGAAGGGCTTTGTGGCGGTAACACTTATGGGGCTGATGAGGCTTGACCCTTCGGTATCTACGGCGTGGGTAATCAACTTTAAGATTTTTGCCGTTGTGGCGGCTGTGGTGGGACATATATTCCCAATTTTTGCAGGCTTTAGGGGCGGCAAGGGGGTAAGTACGCTTATTGGTGCGGTGACAGCCATACAGCCAAACCTTGCAGTGCTCTGTTTTGCGGTGTGGGTATTAGTGTTTGTTTTTACCCATTATGTGTCGCTTGCGAGCATTGTTGCGGGGTGCTGTTTCCCCGTTTTTGTAGCGATATTCTCCACGACCCTATATAGCCGATATGGGGACTTTTCGTGGATTTTTATAATATTCTCCGTAGTAGTGGCGTTGATGATGCTCTGGACACATAGGAGTAACATTGCGCGACTGAGGCGGGGCGAGGAGAGTAAAACTTACCTCTGGAAGAAGAGAAAATAACACCTTATTTATATTGTACTATGGTTGAAAAGAACTTAATTAAGATGTATGAGCAGTCATTCCGCGACAACCGCGAGATGAGTGCCGTAACTGACTACTTTACTGGCGAGACCTACTCTTACTACGGTTTTGCTAAGGAGATTGCCAAGTTGCACATTATGTTTGACGAGGCGGGCATTAAGCCTAAAGATAAGATTGCTCTTGTTGGTCGTAATACTCCACGCTGGTGCGTTGTTTACATCGCTACAATGACCTATGGAGCTGTTATTGTTCCTATTCTTCAGGACTTTACGCCGACAGATATCGCGCATATTGTAAACCACTCTGAGAGCCGACTACTCTTTTTGACCGACTCATACTGGGATAACCTTGATGGCGACCAGATGCCAGATGTTGAGGCGGTAATGTCGCTCACAGACTACCATGTGCTCTATGAGCGTGATGGCGACAAGATGTCTCGCTGCATCAATCAGATGACCGAGAACTACCGCAAGCGCTATCCTCGTGGCTTTACGGCAGACGATATCAAGTATGCAGATGTGCCAAACGACCAGCTGATACTGCTCAACTACACATCGGGTACTACGGGCTACTCTAAGGGCGTTATGCTGACTGTTAATAACCTTACAGCCAATGTGATGCATATCTCAACAATCAGCGACCACTCAAATATCCCTTACTTCCATAAGGGTGGCCGTACGCTCTCGTTCCTGCCACTTGCACACGCCTTTGGTTGCGCGGTAGACTTCCTTGCTCCGCTTGCTGTGGGTGGACATATCACCCTGCTGGGTCGCATCCCTGCACCGAAGATTCTGCTTGCAGCTATTCAGAAGGTCCAGCCAGAGGTTATCTGCGCTGTGCCAGTGCTCTTGGAGAAGATTTACCGTAAGCAGATTATCCCACTGCTTGAGAAGGGTCCTTTGAGCATCGCTATGAAGCTGCCACTTGTAAACGAGGTCGTCTTTGCGCAGATTAAGAAGAAGCTGCTTGACTCATTCGGTGGAAACCTGCGTATCTTCGTGCTTGGTGGCGCACCAGTGAATAAGGAGACTGAGGCGTTCCTTCAGAAGATTCACTTCCCATTCACTATCGGCTATGGTATGACCGAGTGCGGTCCGCTTATCAGCGTTACGCCAGACGCTCGCGAGTTTAAGGCTACCTCTTGCGGTATGTATCTAAAGGATTACATTGATGTTCGCATCGACTCATCTGACCCACAGAACACTGCGGGTGAGATTCTTGTTCGCGGCGAGAATGTGATGCTTGGTTACTATAAGAATGAGGAGGCGACATCGGCCGCTATTGACGACGAGGGCTGGCTCCATACAGGCGATATGGGTACTATGGATGTAGACGGCACGCTCTATATTCGTGGTCGTTGCAAGACTATGATTCTTACTGGTAGCGGTCAGAATATCTACCCAGAGGAGATTGAGGATAAGCTCAACAATATGCCACTTGTCCTTGAGTCTCTTGTCCTTGAGAACGACGGTAAGCTCTACGGCCTTGTAGTGCCAGACTTTGAGACCTGCGAGCGTGAGGGCATTGACCGACAGACCCTTGAGGCTACTATGGAGGAGAATCTGAAGGTGCTCAACACACAAATTGCTGCCTATGAGCGACTTGTCTCAATCAGCATCTACCCTTCAGAGTTCGAGAAGACTCCAAAGAAGAGTATCAAGCGCTACCTCTACAACGCCTCACAGTTGGGTATTAAGTAGTTTGTTGGCCATTAGCCATTAGCCATTGGCCATTGGCTTACCTGCAGTAACTCGTTCTTGCTCGCTATATCGCACCGATGGCTTTTGGTTGCACCTCGGAGGAGAAGTGGGCAGATTTTTCTGCCCGCTATGACGACAAAGCCTCCCTTTTTCAAAGGGAGGTTTGGAGGGAATGTAAATATTTTTTACTATACTATAATCGGCTTTTACTCTACGGCTTTCAGTGCGCCTCCGCAGGAGGTGTTGCGGAAAATGGAACTGCCTACAAGCTTGCTTGTAAAGGTCTGTTCTATTTTGCGGAACAACAGTTGTGCTGTCTGAAAGGCGTAGCATCAGCCTTAGACTATGAAACTAAAAAAACCATTGATTCGTAAGCAGATAATAGGCGAGAATCTCGTCTATTCGGGTATCTGGGCGGTAGTTTATCTTATCCCGATAATGAACTCCACCCTGATGTCTGAGGCCTATATTGACTTTAATAAGGTCTTTTTGGCGTGGGGTAAGATTACGCCTTACTTCATACTCTTTATGCTTAATAATCAGGTTTTTATACGCTTCCAGCTCAACAGGGGTCGCATTGCTTGGTATCTGCTGACATGCCTACTGATGATATGTGTTACCTTTGGCTGTATAGAGGTCTACGAGCAGTGGCGAATAGCCGTTCTGGGAGAGAGTGTTGGCGAGCTTATCCAGCCTCGTCACGCTTCGCTTACAGATTTGCGCTGGTACTGGAATATTGTGCTTGCGGCCTTTATGTTCTGTGCCAATTTGGGTATTAAGAAGTTCTATGAGGCTATGCAGCGTGATGAGGATAACGAGCGATTAGCTCGTGAGAATGTAGAGGCCGAGATGTACTACCTCAAGTACCAGATAAACCCTCACTTTCTGATGAATACGCTCAATAATATCCACGCCCTTATAGATATTGATGCCAAGATGGCTAAGCGAGGACTGATTGAGCTATCGGAGATGATGCGCCATGTGGTCTATGAGTCCAGTGCTGACACAATCCCTATTAGCGCCGATATGAAGTTTATTGAGAACTATATCGAGCTTATGCGTGTCAGATACTCGCAGCAGATAGATATCCGTTTTAACTATCCCAAGAATCTCCCTTCGCACTATGCTATTCCACCACTGGTACTTATTGTCTTTGTTGAGAATGCCTTTAAGCACGGAGTAGGTCGCCGATGTGACTCCTTTATTCACATAGATGTCACTCTTAATCATCAAACCCTTCAGGCTACTATCTGCAACTCTGTACACCCGACTGCTGGTGGAAAAAAGGGTATTGGCCTTGAGAATGTCCGCCGCCGATTAGAGCATATCTTTGACACTCGTTATAGCCTTGATATTGAGCAGACAGAGGAGAAGTATTGTGTAAATTTAAAGATACCTGTTGCATATGAATCTTAAGTGTATTGTTATAGATGACGAGCCTCTGGCACTGCTTCAGATGGAGCGATATATCTCTCGTGTGCCGTTCCTTGAGAGGGTGGCGAGCTTTGATAATGCTATAGAGGCGCGTGACTATCTATCTGTGGCTAATGCTGTGGATATTATCTTCGTGGATATCAATATGCCTGAGCTGAGCGGAGTCGATTTTGTCCGCTCGCTTGTAAATCCGCCAATGGTTATCTTTGCCACAGCCTACTCGGAGTACGCCATTGAGGGTTTTAAGCTTGATGCTATTGACTACCTGCTCAAGCCAATCAGCTTTGAGGCCTTTGAGCACGCGGTAACTAAGGCTCACTCTGTGGCAGAACTTAGAGCCCTGCGTGATGGTGTTAAGAGTGATAGTGTGCCTGTGGGGGAGCAGAGTAGTGAGAAGGAGTGTATCAGCATCCGCGCTGACCACAAGACATCGCTTGTGCGCTTTTCAAATATCGTCTACCTTGAGAGTGCTGGCGAGTATGTTAGATTGCACCTTGCAGATGGGGGCGAGCTTGTAACCCTCTTTAGGCTCAAAAATATGGAGACCGCACTGCCTGCTGACCGCTTTGTGCGTGTGCACCGCTCCTTTATTGTCAATCTTGAGCACGTCACGGGATATACAAAGGGCAGGGTCTTCCTTACAGGTAATGACTACGCGCCAATTGGCGAGAATTATAAGGATAGCTTTGCCGCTATAGCTCAACGTCTTGGTTAGGGTAGCACATCACTGGAAAGGAACTCATCTTTACATACTGACCATCTTTGTACTCCACACATAGGTGCTTGTGTCCATTTGTGAGTACTATATACTGCGCCCCAAGTACAGCATTGTAACGCACTGCCTGCGCAAGGGTGCTCTTGTCTATTGTAACCTCTGGAGCTTTGCACTCTACAAGTATCGCTGGGCGAAGGTCGCTGCCAATCACTACAATGTCGGCCCTTTGAGCCGTGCCGTTAATCTTTACGGGATACTCCTGCGCAATGGAGTGTGGTTGCACCCCGCAGTGCGATATAAGAAAGGCTATCACATATCGTCGCACCTCCTCCTCTGGTGTAAGCAACAGATGGCGACCTCTCAGGGCATCCCAGACATAGACTTGACCGCCCTCTACCTTTGTTACCATCTCTATGGCAGGGAAATTGATTTGATATTTTGCCATTGTTGCCAATTATTTACTATCTTTGTGGCAAAGATATAAAAATTATGAAGATTATCCTATTGCTACTTGCTATATTTACTCTGGGTACGACATCCGCTCAGAGCCTTGTGCTCCCTTTTGATAGAACAGAGCCTTTCAGAACTCCAATTATCCCATATGGTCGCGCTGCCGATGCTGAGGCTGGCGATGTTACGCGCTCTAACTATGTGGCAAAGCTGGCCGAGTGGAGCGTTTCGGAGGATGGAAAACAGTGCTCAACATCCTTTGCCGTTCCAGTATGGTGGCTCAACCGACAGACCCTTGTGCGTGTAGGTCGCTCTACTTCAGCCTACGAGGTGTTGGTGGATAATCGCGTTGTGGGCTATGCTTGTAGCGGTGCAACGCCTGTTGAGTTTAATATCACTAAGTTGGCGAAGGAGGGTCGCCATACCCTTACCATTAGACAAATAGATGCCGAGCAGAATCGTGTGGCAGAGCAGTTCTCGCTTGAGCCTCTTGTTGAGGATGTTGCGGTAGTTTGCCAGCCAACAATCCGCGTGCGTGATATAAAGGTCTCTACGACCCTTAATGATGCCGATGAAGGTGTTGCGCAATTTGCTGTGGCTGTTAAGTGCGATGCTCTGAATGCAAAACGCGCCCGTATAGGCTATGCTCTCCATCTTAATGATAGCACTGTTGTGGCAAAGGGATATAGCGATATCAGCCTTGATATGCGCCGTGAGGATACACTCCGCTTCGTGGCCCGTATTCCAAAGAGTAGCCTCTGGAGTCTGAGAAATCCGCACCTTGTCTCCGTAGAACTTGAGACACGCATTGATAATCGCCCTGCAGAGTATGTTAGTCAGAAGATTGGTATCCGCTCTGCCGATGTTGTCTTCGGTAAGATGCACCTTAATCGCCTGCCTTTGGAGCTTAAGCTGAGCGATTACGACCCCTCAAAGCCTATAGCAGAACAGGTTACCGCTCCATATAATGGTGTGGTTGTTCCTGCCTATTACGCAACGGATAAACTGCTCTCGGAGTGCGATAGAGTTGGTATAGTTGTTGTTGTCCGCACGGCTATTAATACTCTTACTTTGGGAGACCATATCCGCCTTGGAGGTAACCCAAGCAACGACCCATTCTGGCTTGAGAGCTACTTGTCGTTTAACCGCGCAGCATACTATACTACGCGAAACCACCCATCTGTGCTGGGATTCGCTATCGCTGCAGGTAAGACTACGGGAATAAACGCCTATGAGAGCTACCTGATGCTCAAAACCCTTGAGCCTCGCCTGCCAGTTATCTATGAGGGAGCAGCAGGGGAGTGGTGCACAGATAAAATCACAATTCGCTAATACCCTGATTTATAAAGCATTGAGATAGAACGGCTCTTTTTCTTGAAAAATTTTAACAATTTTTTCATTAAAAAGTTTGCAGGATTAAAATATTTGCTCTATCTTTGCACTCGCAATCAGGAATTAACGCCGTTTGCAAAATGATGCCTCTTTAGCTCAGTTGGTAGAGCACGACACTCTTAATGTTGGGGTCCAGGGTTCGAGCCCCTGAGGGGGTACAGAAGCGAGAAACTAAAGTTTCTCGCTTTTTTGTTGTTTTAGTAGTTTAGTCAAACATTGCTGCTGTAATTTACAAAAAAAAGAGGAAGAAAAAATCTTCCTCTCTGTCGGGGTAACAGGATTCGAACCTGTGACCCTCTGGTCCCAAACCAGATGCGCTAACCGGACTGCGCTACACCCCGTTGTCGTATTGCGAGTGCAAAGGTAGACAAAATTTTTAATCCTGCAAACTTTTTTTGCAAAATTTTTTAAAAAATTTACATAGCCAAAGTTTTAGGTCTCTCTTTTGCCCTAATTATTACGCAGTTACGCAATTTGAGAAAATTTTACTATTTTTGTGCTAAATAGCCCTTATATGCGTAGACTAATTCTGTTTTTACTCTGCCTATTCCTTTTTGTTGGTTGCAAAGATGATTTGCCACCGCAGGATGCCCAGGAGTATGTTCCTGAGCAGGATTATGAGGCGGTGATGTCTCTATACCAAGCATTGGATGGCGAGCATTGGACGACAAGCACTAACTGGGGCTCTGAGAGACCTTTGGAGGAGTGGTATGGTATCTATACATATCAAGGTAGGGTCTATGCTATAGACCTCTCGGCAAATAACTTGAGTGGAACACTACCAGAGGCTGTCGCTACGATGGATGCACTCAAGTACTTAAATCTCTCGTCTAATAGTATCACTGGCTCTATCCCAGAGTGCTACGGAGAGTTGCAGAGTCTTGTTCAACTCTCGCTATATAATAATAGGATGTCGGGTGCAATACCCACTTCGTTAAATAATACTCCTGGTTGGTGTTACACTTGGGGCTATGCTGTTGTTGGTAATCGTTACAACCGCTTCAATATTTACGACAGTGGTATTACTGCGCCTACCTTATCGCTTGCACTGGCTGATGGGCAAACTGTTACTGTGGATAGTAACTACTACGCGCGTAATAGATATACGATACTTTTCCAGTGGTCAGATGAGTATACAGAGTTTCTGCCGACTCTTAAGACAATCTATGACAGATATAGAGGTTTTGGACTTGATATTGTCAGCTGGACGCCGAGTGATAGTGAAATTGATAAATACGGCGTAGAGTGGACGGTAGGGCAGGTGTCAGAGGATAATCCACTCTCTGCGTATAACGACAACTACTACCCAGTGGGGCTATATCCAACTGTAACGATGTTTGACACTGAAGGCCGACTGATTTTTAGCGATACGGTTGAGAGTCGTGGAAATATAGTCTCGGTTGTTGATGCCCTATTTGCTGATATTGTCAATGCCGACCTATATACCTCTACCGACTATTCGGCAGATGGAACGGTAAATTGTTTACAGCAGGCGACAGTAGGAGCTGGTATTGATGTTGTTATTATGGGAGATGGCTTTAGTGACCGAATGATTGCTGATGGACAATATGCCGAGCGTATGATGCTTGCTGCAGATGCTCTCTTCAGTCAGGCTCCGATGTCTCATTTTAGGGATATGTTTAACATTTACACCGTCAATGTAGTCTCCGCCAACGAGTGTTACGCTTTTAACTCATCTACGTCGCTTAAGTGTCAGTTTGGCGAAGGAACGCTTATTACGGGCGATGATAGGCGCTGTTTTGATTACGCCCGCAAAGCGACAGATGCTCCGCTTGATAATCTGCTTGTAGTTGTTGTGCTTAATAGTGACCGCTATGCAGGTACGACATATATGTACTATCCGCAATCTACTATTCAAGGTGCAGGAGCGGCTATTGCCTATGTTCCTGTAGGGGCGGATAATCAGATGTTTACAGCTCTTATTTGCCACGAGGCTGTAGGGCACGGTTTTGCTAAATTGGACGATGAGTATACACTTGAGGGTATGGGAGCAATGCCTTTGGAGCATAAAGATTTTCGTAAAGCAAGAGAGGAGTACGGTTGGCTAAAAAATACGGATGTTTGCCATAGCTCTCACTTTGTCAAGTGGTCGCATCTGTTGCTGCCGCGCTATGTGAGTAGCGGTCTGGGTGCATATGAGGGTGGGGCCTCTTATGCTACGGGAATATACCGCCCAACAGAGCAGAGTATTATGAATATGAATGTAGGTGATTTTAATCCCCCGTCGCGTGAGGCTATATATTACCGTATTCATAGCCTTGCCTATGGCGATAGTTGGAACTATGACTTTGACGCTTTTCTAAGCTACGATTTTGTAAATATACTACCTAAGAAGTCGGAAAATATTGTGCTATGTTCTGAAAACCAATCGTTTATGCCGACACATCCACCTGTTATGTGTAATTACAGAACTATGTATAGATAAAATAAATAAATTTTTAACTAAATTTATTTCTATTTTCGAGAACAACGATAGGAAAAATTTACTAATTTTGCACTCCGAAAACAGAACACACATATAGAGATGAAAGGTAGAGTAAAATGGTTTGACAGCAAGAAAGGATTCGGTTTCCTTATTTGCGAGGATGGCAAGGAGGTGTTTGTTCACTTCTCAGGCATTATCAAAGAAGGCTTTAAGGCTCTTGTAGAGGGTCAGCGCGTAGAGTTCGAGATTGAGCCCGTAGATCGTGGTGAGCAGGCAATCAATGTTGTCGTTATCCCTAAGGAGTCCGAGTAATTTTGTTGTGGAAATCCGATTTTGTGCAGTCAATTACGGCACAAGAAAATCCCAGTTATGGAAGCCATAGCTGGGATTTTTATTTGTTGCAGAGCTTACTGAAGAATGGTAAGCTCAGCCTTGTTGTTGTCCATATCTGGCATTGTAAGACCAATATGTGCGCCGATATATGTCGGGTCACAGACTGTAAACTTCTTGCCATCTACATTAAAGTAGTCGCCATAAGGACCCTCCTTGAAACATACGGCTGTTGCCAGGTGGCCAGGGTATGAGACAAGTGCTACATCAAGACCGAGAAGTTCTCGGACAAGGATAGAGTAGAGAATAGAGCGGTCCTCGCAGTCAGAGTATGGATAGAAGAGTGTCTCGTCGCCAAACAGTGAGCGCTCATATCCAAACTGCTGCTGGTCTGTCTTGTACTGGAAACCTGTCTGCACAAAGTTGATAAGGATATTTGCTGCCGTAGCCTCGTTCTTGCCCTCTATAGCCTTGCGAAGCACTGGATAGATTGCCTCTTTTGCCTCTGAACTTAGAGAGGTGTAGGAGAATATATCCCATGTTGTGCGAGGGAAGGTGTTGTAGAAGTCTATCAAGTTCTTGTTGGCTGCAAAGCTGATGTTTGCATCTGGATACTTCAGAGACATATGCTTGCGAGCGGTAGTTGGTGCATAAGGGAGGCGAGGTAGCTCGTTGATATTGATGCTAAAGCCCTGCTCGCCAGGGAATGCAGCCTGGCAAACGTTGATGCTTGAACCAGTAAAGTCCTTGTCAAGCAAGTAGTACGACACTCCGTCCAGCTTATAGTATGGTGCGCGGTAGATTATAGACTTGGATGGGAAGAGTAGATAAATGTTGTTGTTACTCCTGCCTATACGAATCTTATAACCAGCCTGAGTCATCAGAAATGCCTGTAGAATCTTTGTGTTATTGGTGTGCTGAGCCTCGCAGAACTCCTCAGAGACCCTCTTTGTGAGCTGGTAGTAACCCCAGTCGCAAAGACGCAGTGAGTCGCGTAGAGCAATGCAGTCTGCAAGCATCAAATCGTATCTGCCATCAGCAAGCTCTAACCACGCCTTGGATACAGCCTCTTCTGTTGTCTGGCTAAGTTGTACCTCACCCGTTCCAGGCTTTAGGCGGATGTTGCAAGTTGCGCCATAGAAGTTTACAGGCATCTTGAGAATTAGTGGCTCCTCCTCTGGTTTTACCTCTGGAACATCTATCTTTGGCATCTTAGGAACCACAGGCTTTGGCATAGGCTTTACTCCGCCAAAGACGATAGGCTTTGGTGAGATAGGCTTGTCTGCAATACGTGGAGGCGCCACTGGCTGTACTGGCGGGTCAATCTTTGGTGGCTCTATAGATGGAGCAAGAGCGCGCTCCTCCCACGCATGCTTCAAAAACTCTGCATACTCCGCATTGGCCTTTGCACGGAAATCTCTATACTCCTCTTTAGCCTTGTTCTTAAACTGTCTCATCTCCAGTAGTGCCTGACGACGAAACTCCTCCAAGCTCTGCTCTTGAGCAATAACTGAAGAGGCTATAAGGATTGCTGAAATTGTTAGTAGTGCTCTTTTCATAATTTAGAGTTTAGGTATGTCCTATAAATTGCTACCTTTAGAAAAACCGCTGACCGCACGATGTGGGGCCAGCGGCTGATTTTGGATGTTGTTTATCAGAATTAGTTGCCCTTTACCATCTCTGCAATCTCCTTCTCAAGAGCCTCGCTTGCAGCGGCAGCAATCATCTCATTAACCTTGTCGTAGTTGTAAGCATACATAGCACGTACCTCTACGTTCTTAGTCTTAAGCTCACGGTATACAGTAACAACCTTAATACCACGTGGCAGACGGTTAGAGATAACCTCCTTAGTGCGGTTGAGGACCTTATCTACAGAGATTGCCTTATCAAGGCTCTGCTGCTTGTTAGCAAGGTCGTTCTGGATAATAGCAGTAATCTCTGTGTCAAGCTGCTCAAGAGCGTTCATCTTAACACCACGCATTACAGAGAGCTGTGCTGCCTTAAATGTCTGACCAACTGCTGTAGACTCGCCAAAGACGTAGAGAGGCTCACCCTCATTGTTTACCTTCTTTACATACTCCTTCTGCATGAGAATCTGCTCTGCCATAGAGAGGTTGCCTGGAGCGACTTTCCAACCATCTGCAGTCCAAGCTGCAACCTCTGCCTTTACAGACTTAAGCTGCTTCTTTGTTGGCTGTGCATTAACTGCTGAAATACCTACGATTGCTGCGAGCAATACTACTAAAATCTTCTTCATAATCGATATAAATTAAATTGGTTAATATTATTAAAATTCTCTTTTGTCTCGTTCGCTTTACTATATAGAGAGATGTAGGAAAAAAATATTGCAAAAAATGTAAAGTTTTTTTGACATTTTTTATTTCTGCTCATTTATGGCACTAATTTCAGAGCATTTAAAGGCGCAGGTCAGCCTTATCTCAACATTATATCCTGCTTCTCGTTTTAACTTCATCAGCACGATTGTTCTGCCCAACTGAGACCTTGCCACTTGAACATCGCCACTATGAACGCTCTGTGCTGCTTTACTTTTACAGTAGTTAAGGGCCATAGCCTGTGCAATATTATCCCTTACACTTTTACCCTCGGCGGTCACTACAATATATATAGGTGTGCCGTCGCTGCTAACAGCTTCTTTATACTCTACTACCTTTACAGCCTGCTCCTCAATGGTTGTTCCAGCAATAGCACTCTGCCAGCCATCTGCTTGCAATGCTTTTACCTCGCGCTTAACCTCCTTTAGAGACTTTTTACTAATCTCAGCATAGAGCGTGTTGAGGCTTAACAGAGATAGAATTAGAGTGATTAGTAGACGTTTCATAGCTTTCAAAACATAGTTCATATCACAAATGTATGCAAAATATTACAAAATTCAAATAATTTTAGTAAATTTGTGCTACCTAATAAAAAACTAACTATGAAAAGAGCCTTATTTTTCTTGGCATTTTTGTTGCCGTTAACTGCGTGGGCGCAGGTAGAGGTCACTACCATGCGCACCAATGGCTTGGAGAATCCTATGGGTATCTCGCCTCAGCAAACACCAGTTTTAAGTTGGATTGTATCTTCTCAGAGCGACAATGCTCTGCAGAGTGCCTACGAGGTTACTGTTACCTCTAATGGTCGTAAGGTGTGGAGTAGTGGTAAAGTTGCCTCTGATAACTCTACGGCTGTAAAGTATGAGGGAGAGCAGAAGGCTGATACTCGCTATAACTGGACAGTAAGAGTGTGGGACAATAAGGGTAATGTCAGCAAGCGTGCCTCTTCATTCTGGCATACAGGCATTGCTCCAGAGGCTTGGAGTGCAAAGTGGATTGGTGTTGCCAGTGAGCAACCTACGCCAATCTATCTGCGTGGCGAGGGAACTCTTAATAAGAAGATTCGCCGTGCTACGGCCTATATCTCGGCGCACGGTATCTACGAGACCTTTATCAATGGTGTGCGTGTTGGCGACAAGCAACTAACCCCTGGTTGGACTTCGTACAATAAGCATATTCAGTATCAGGCCTTTGACGTGACAGCGCTCCTTCGTGGTGGAAAAAATGCTATTGCTGCTGTTGTGACTCCAGGTTGGTACTCTGGTGGTATGAACTACGGAAAGGTTGAGAAGCGACTCTATTATACTCGCGACGTGGCTCTTCTTATGCAGGTTAATGTTGAGTATACAGATGGTTCAAAGGCTACTATTGTAAAGACAGATGAGAGCTGGAAAATAGCCGGCACAGATGTTAAGGCTGAGGGTATTACCTTTGCAAATATCTACGACGGAGAGACTATTGATGCTCGCCTGCGTGATAATAGTTGGAAGACGGCCACAGTTAAGGATGGCTGGAAGGCTGCTGAGGCTCTTGATTTTGGTACAAAGAATGTTATTGCGACTCTCAATGAGCCTGTTATTAAGAATAGACCTATCAAGGCTGTTAAGTATATCGTTACACCAAAGGGCGAGAAGGTTATTGACTTCGGACAGAATATTGTCGGCTGGGAGCGCGTACAACTTAAGGGTAAGAGTGGCGATGTTGTAAAGATTTCACACGCCGAGGTGCTTGATAAGCACGGCAACTTCTATACTGTAAACCTTCGTCGCGCGAAGGCTACAAGTACATATATTTTGAGCGGTGGAGAGGATACTTTTGAGCCTAACCACACATTCTACGGCTTTAGATATATCCGCGTAGAGGGTGTAGAGGGCGACCTTAACCTTGCAGACTACGAGGCTATACCAGTCTGGTCGGGCTTTGATAATGTAGGTAGCTTTGAGTGCTCAAATCCTATTATTAACCAGCTCCAGAGCAATATCTGGTGGGGCTTCCACGATAACTTTGTGGATGTGCCTACAGACTGCCCACAGCGTGATGAGCGATTAGGTTGGACGGGCGATGCGCAGGTATTCTTCCGCACAGCCTCGTTCCTCGGTCGCGTAGATACCTTCTTCCGCAAGTGGCTCGCCGACCTTGCTGTAGACCAGCGTGCTGACGGTGGTGTGCCAAGAGTTATTCCAGATACATTCCCTAACTCAAATAGCCGTGTGGGTGCTGTAGGTTGGGCAGATGCAGCAACTATTATTCCTTGGTTGCACTATCAGGCTTATGGAAACATCTCTGTACTTGAGGCGCAGTACGACAGTATGAAGGCGTGGGTAGACTATCAGGTCGCACATAGCACAAACTGGCTGTGGAACGATAACTTTGATAACCACTATGGCGACTGGTTGTTCTGGACAAAGAATAACGATAGAGATGGTCAGGCGGCTGTGACAAACAAGTTCCTGCTCTGCCAGTGCTTCTTCGTTGGTTCGGCTGATATTGTGCATAATACGGCAAAACTGCTTGGTAAGAGTGAGGATGTGGCATATTACGGAGATGTAGCTGCAAAGGCTCGTAAGGCATTTATGGATGAGTATGTATCTCCAAATGGCCTTGTCTCTTCTGACACTCAGACGGCATATGTGCTTGCTCTGCACTTCAATATTCTGCCTGAAAACCTTCGTGCGCAGGCTGTTGAGCGCCTTGCAAAGAATATTGCTCGCTATAAG
Organism: Alistipes sp.; assembly: GCA_017938765.1. Lineage (GTDB taxonomy): Bacteria > Bacteroidota > Bacteroidia > Bacteroidales > Rikenellaceae > Alistipes. Next base: position 18,216 of record JAGBAX010000011.1, read on the forward strand.
AACCATATCTCAACTGGCTTCCTCGGCACTCCTCATATCTGCAATGTGCTGACCGATAACGGCAGAAGCGATGTGGCCTATAAGCTGCTGCTGCAGGATACTTGCCCAAGCTGGATTTACCCAGTAAAGATGGGTGCTACAACTATCTGGGAGCGTTGGGATAGTATGCTTAAGGATGGAACTATTCCAAACAACGGTATGAATTCGTTCAACCACTACTCTTATGGTGCTATTGGCGACTGGTTGTACCGTAGCGCTGTGGGTATCCGCGAGAGTGAGCCGGGTTATAAGAGTATTACAATTCATCCTCATACTGGTGGCGACTTTGAGTATATGAAGGCTCGCACGCAGACCCCTTATGGCGATGTTGCTGCAGGTTGGACCGCTAAGGAGAATACCCTTAAGAGTCTTGATGTTGAGATTCCGTTCAACACAACAGCCACTGTTAAAGTGCCTGCTCCAAGTAAGGAGGCTGTAAGCTGCTCGGCGAGTATCACACCGGTAGATTATGCTGACGGCTGTGCGATATTCAATGTCGGAAGCGGTAAGTATAGTTTCACTGTTAAGTAAAAAAATAGGAGCTTGATTTTCAAGCTCCTATTTTTATACCATTGGCTGTTGGCCGTTAGCCATTAGCTTTATAAAGGCTAATAGCCAATGGCCAATAGCCAATAGCTAATGCGTAAATACCTTTCCGAACTGTTTCTCGCGCCTCTCGTAGGCAAGGCGAGAGGTGGTTGGATACTTCAGCTTCTCAAATTCTGCCACTGCATTCTCAATATCTCCCAAGAGCATATCGGCCATATCGCGAGTCATACCTTGACGCACAACTACGCGCATAACGACCATATCCTCAATGCTCTTTGGCATTGTATAGGCAGGCACCATCCATCCGCTCTGCTGAAGTACGGCCTGTAGGTCGTATAGTGTCCACTTGGCTCTCTTGTCGTACTCTGGGTTCATATACCAGATAAATAGCGGATTGTCTACCGCGTCAGAGTAATTTTTGAAGCACTTCATCTTGCCAATCTTGCTGTGGCAGTAGGATGCAATCTCCATAGCCTCACTCTGCACCTGCTTATATCCCTCAAATCCGTAGCGGATAAAGTTGTAGTACTGACCCAAAATCTGCGCAGCAGGGCGTGAGAAGTTAAGACCCACCTGTGAGATGTTCGCACCCAAGTAGTTTACGCTGAACGACATCTGCTCTGGCAGATACTTATTCTCTTTCCAAATTACCCAACCAAGACCCGGATAGACAAGTCCATACTTGTGACCCGATGTGGAGATAGACCACACCCACTTGAGTCTGAAGTCCCACTTGTGGTCGGGCTTGATAAATGGAAGGATAAATCCGCCCGAAGCGGCATCTACGTGGATAGGAATGTTGTAGCCAGTCTTGGAGTTGAATTTGTCAAGCTCCTTGTCTAATGCCTCAATGTCGTCGTTAAGTCCAGTCCAAGTAACACCTGCAATAGGGACAATGCAGATTGTGTTCTCGTCGCACAACTTTATAGCCTCTTCGGGACAGAGGGTCGGCTTGTCAAGCGAGATAGGTACTGTTCGCATCTCTACATCCCACAGCTGGCAGAACTTCTCCCAGACGACTTGAAAGGCTGTGCTCATCACAAGGTTTGGTTTACTGCAGCTCTTACCCTCCGCCTTGCGCTTTGCCTTCCAACGCAGTAGGGCAGCCACACCACCGAGCATACAGGCCTCCGATGAGCCAATGCCTACCGCACCGGTCTTCCACTTGCCACTTTCAGGAGTGTTCCAAAGTTTGGCGATAATGTTTATACACCTGCCGCACATCACCGCCACGCGTGGATACTCCGTCTGGTCGATGTAGTTGATGTTTATCGCCTCGTTCATCAGCTTTGTGACATACCTATCCATATAGGTTGTGACAAATGTGGCGAGGTTTAACCTCGGCTGTGTCTGCGGATATGTCTCATCCTTAACCATTTGATATGCCACCTCTGGCTCGCATCCCTTCTGCGGGATAGACTCTACTGGCGCACTACTGAGCGCCGCACTTGTTGATTTTGTACTCATAGCAAAAAAAATATGGATTACAAACGTGTTGCAATCCATAAACCGAGCCAAATTGTTTATCTACTCCTCAACAATCGTTATTGAGAAGATAATATCGCCTGGGCGGATGTCGTCAATAACATCAACTCCATCAACTACTTTGCCGAAGCATGTATGCACACCGTCAAGGTGCTGCGTGTTGCTACGGTTGTGGCAGATGAAGAACTGTGAGCCTCCAGTGTCCTTACCACGATGAGCCATAGAGAGCACTCCGCGCTCGTGATACTGACGCTCTGCGCTTGTCTCGCAAGGGATTGTCCATCCTGGACCACCTGCGCCATTGCCAATAGGGCAACCACCCTGAATAACAAAGTTAGGAATCACGCGGTGGAATGTCAGTCCGTCGTAGAAGCGCGACTGGGCAAGTTTAACAAAGTTTGCTACGGTGATAGGTGTCTCATTCTCGTAGAGCTCCGCCTTCATATCACCCTTTTCTGTTGAGATAATTGCGTATTTCATTTTTTTTGATGGCTTTTGGCTGTTAGCTATTAGCTATTGGTCTGTTTCCGTCTGGGAAGCTAATGGCCAAAGGCTAACGGCTAATAGCTATTATTTTAGTGATTTAATTAACTGCTCGGCGAGCTGTGGCATACCTACGGCAGCGCGCTCGCGGATATGTGTTATAGGGTTGCGGCTGCGGATATTAAGCTCCGCAGGGTCTACAACATAGATTGGCACACTGCTGTCGCGCACATACTGCACAAGACTTGCGGCAGGGTAGACGGCAAGAGATGTTCCCACAACGATAAGTATGTCGGCGCTATATACAATCGCGGCCGCATTCTCAAACATCGGCACCGCCTCGCCAAAAAAGACGATGTGCGGACGCAGTAACGACCCATCTGGCGCAGTCTCTGTTAGCCCCTGCTCCCAGCCCTCAATAGGTACGATTAGGTCGGGGTTTGCGCTGCTGCGCAGTTTTGTCAGCTCGCCGTGAAGGTGTGTTATGCGGGTAGAGCCTGCGCGCTCGTGCAAATCGTCTACATTCTGTGTAACGACTTCAGTGTCAAAGTATTTCTCAAGTTTAGCTATGGCAATATGCGCTGCATTTGGCTCCTTTGAGAGTACATCGCGGCGACGCATATTGTAGAAATTGATAACCTTCTCTCTGTCGCGGACAATAGCTTCGGCAGTGCATACCTCCTCAATGCTGTAGTTCTCCCACAGCCCGTCCGAATCTCGGAAGGTACTAATACCACTGTCGGCACTCACTCCTGCGCCAGTGAAAACTACGATTTTCTTAGCCATAACTGTTAGCGTTTGAAGTAGATGTCAAGAAGCTCCTTGGCTGCGATAAACGAGCTGAGCTGCGCATTGAGCACTCGCTGCTCAACCTCGCCGATGCGCCCCTCAATCTCTGGGTTGAGGTAGAAACTGCTCTTTAGAGCCTCGTTAATACTCTCATACATCCAATATTTGTTCTGCTCGTTGCGGTGTGCCTCAAAGTATCCGTTGCGCTTGATGTGCTCCAGATAGTCCTCAACTCCGCTCCAAACCTCCTCAAGACCTGTCTTCTCTACAGATGAGCAGGTAAATACCTTTGCAGCCCAGCCAGACTCTGGAAGAGGGAAGAGGTGTAGCGCGTTCTGATACTGCACTTTAGCGAGGTTTGCCTTGTGAACATTCTCGCCATCAGCCTTTGTGATGACCATAATATCTGCCATCTCCATAATGCCTCGCTTAATGCCCTGCAACTCATCGCCAGCACCCGAAATCTGAAGCATCATAAACATATCCACCATAGAGTGCACAGCCGTCTCAGATTGACCAACACCTACGGTCTCAATAAAGATAACATCAAAGCCTGCCGCCTCGCACAGAACAATACTCTCGCGGGTCTTGCGAGCCACGCCACCAAGTGAGCCTGCCGATGGGGAAGGGCGCACAAAGACATCGGGGTTGTTGCAGATGCTCTCCATACGTGTCTTGTCTCCCAAAATTGAGCCACCACTGCGCTCCGAACTTGGGTCAATGGCAAGCACAGCAAGACGATGGTGCATAGAGGTAACCATATTTCCTACAGCCTCAATAAAGGTTGACTTACCAGCACCAGGCACACCTGTGATACCTATGCGGATAGAGTTGCCAGCATAGGGCAGACAGCGCTCAATAATCTCCTGCGCCTGAGCGTAGTGGTCGGGATTATTGCTCTCAATCAGGGTAATTGCCTGCGAGAGAATAGTAATATTATGGTTGAGGATTCCCTCTACATAGTCCTCTGTTGTCAGCTTGCGCTTGCGCTTACGAACAAAGTAGGGGTTTACTATCGGTTGGTCGTCTACGCCTGTTGTTACCGCAAGTGCGCTATCGTGGTGAGTGTCAATATACTCATTCTCGTAGTGTTCTATCTTTGTAAAGTCCATTGTTGTATAATGTTTTCAATTTTACTCTTGTCTAATGTTTGCGGATTGCCCTGCCAAAGCACCCTTCGCTTGTAGTCCAAAATTACGCCAAATGGGGCATACTCTACCCCAAATTTCTGAAAAATCTCATCGGCGCCCATCTGCACTTGACACCCATCCGAAAATAAATCTATCAGCCACTGCTCACAATCTCCCTGTGGTTCGCGGGTAAATAGCACGGCGGAAATAGCATCATAGTTGTTGATAAGCTCTACGACCCTTGGCGCAGATATCTCACACGGGCGAGAGGGCGAGTGAATAAATCCCATATAGAGAAAATTACCCTCCTCAATTTGAGGCTTGAACGAGCGTACTCTTGGCGCGCGCACTCCAAGAGCAGTATTTTGCGCCGAGAGTGTACCTAAGCCGAGTAGCAAGGTGAAAAGTATGGACAATTTCATTCTCATATAGGCTACGAAGATAGATAAATTTCGTTAAAAAAACAAGTGCTTTATAAAATAGATGTGTTTTGCGAAAAATTAGTGCAGAATAATTTTTTTTACCCCAAAAAAATAGCTATCTTTGCAAGGTTTAGAATCAAACTTTAATTACATAATTTTAACTTTAAAAACTGTCATTATGAAAGTATCTCACATTGAGCATCTCGGTATCGCAGTTAAGAGCCTTGATGAAGCTATCCCTTACTGGGAGAATGTATTGGGTCTAAAGTGTTACAAGATTGAGGAGGTTGCTGACCAGAAGGTTCGCACGGCTTTCTTTATGCTTGGCCAGACAAAGATTGAGCTTTTGGAGCCTACTTGCGAGGAGTCTACTATCGCTAAGTATATTGAGAATCGTGGCGTTGGTATCCACCACATGGCACTTGCTTGCGAGAATATTGAGGAGCAGCTTGCAGATGCAACAGAGAAGGGTCTTCGTCTTATCGACGCTACTCCACGTAAGGGTGCGGATGATATGACAATCGCATTCCTTCATCCAAAGTCAACTCAGGGTATCCTTACAGAGTTGTGTGAAAAGAAATAATTTTAAAACTTCATAAATACTATGAGCGAAATTCAGAATAAAATCAACAAACTCATCGAGAACCGCGAAACGGCTCGTTTGGGTGGCGGCGAGAAGGCTATTGAGAAGCAGCACGAGAAGGGTAAGTTCACAGCTCGTGAGCGTATTGAGATGTTGCTTGATGAGGGTAGCTTTGAGGAGTTTGATATGTTCGTAACACACCGTTGCTACGACTTCGGTATGGAGAAGAAGCACACCTTTGGTGATGGTGTTGTAACTGGTTACGGTACTATTGATGGTCGTCTTGTTTATGTTTTTGCACAGGACTTTACAGTAACTGCTGGTTCACTTTCACTTGCTCTTGCAGACAAGATTTGCAAGGTTATGGATATGGCTATGCGCAATGGTGCTCCTTGCATCGGTCTTAACGACTCTGGTGGTGCTCGTATTCAGGAGGGTGTAAACGCTCTTGCAGGTTATGCAAACATCTTCCAGCGCAATGTTATGGCTTCTGGCGTTATCCCACAGATCTCTGCTATCTTCGGCCCTTGCGCAGGTGGTGCTGTATACTCTCCAGCTCTTACCGACTTCATTATCATGAAGAAGAACACCTCAAATATGTTCCTTACTGGTCCAAAGGTAGTAAAGACCGTTACTGGTGAGGATGTAACTCAGGAGCAGCTCGGTGGTGCAACAGTTCACGCTTCAAAGTCTGGTGTTGCTCAGTTTGCAGTAGATACTGAGGAGGAGGGTATTGCACTTATCCGCAAGCTCATCTCTTATATGCCACAGAACAATATGGAGGATGCTCCACTTGCAGTTTGCACAGATAGCATCGCTCGTCTTGAGGATTCACTGAACGAGATTATCCCAGAGAATCCAAATCAGGCATACGATATGTACGAGGTTATCAAGGCTATCGTTGATAATGGCGACTACCTTGAGTCATCTGCAGCATATGCAAAGAATATCATCACTTGCTTTGCTCGCTTCAACGGCCAGAGCGTAGGTATTATCGCAAACCAACCTAAGTTTATGGCAGGTGTTCTTGATATCAACGCTTCTCGTAAGGCAGCACGCTTTGTTCGCTTCTGCGACGCGTTCAATATTCCTATCGTAACCCTTGTTGACGTTCCAGGCTTCCTCCCAGGTACTACTCAGGAGTATGGTGGCGTAATTACTCACGGTGCAAAGCTTCTGTTTGCATACTGCGAGGCTACAGTGCCAAAGGTAACTGTTACTCTTCGTAAGGCTTACGGTGGTGCATACATCGTTATGTCATCTAAGCACATTCGTGGCGATATTAACTACGCTTGGCCAATGGCTGAGATTGCAGTTATGGGTGCAAGTGGTGCTGTTGAGGTGCTTCACGCAAAGGCTCTGGCTTCATTTACCGACCCAGAGGAGAAGGCTAAGTTTATTGCAGAGAAGGAGCAGGAGTACAAGGATCTGTTCTCAAATCCATACAATGCAGCTCGCTACGGTTATATTGACGATGTTATTGAGCCACGCAACACTCGTTTCCGTATTATCCGCGCTCTTCAGTCACTTGCTACAAAGCGTCTGCAGAACCCTGCAAAGAAACACTCTAACATTCCATTGTAAAAACCGTTTGATTTATGGATAAATTTGCAAATGTTGGTTGGCCAGAGATGTTGCTTATGGCGCTTATCGGCTTCCTTTTGGTCTTTGTAGTGCTTGTATTGCTTATCTATATTATGAAGGCAATGGGTTGGTTCTTTACCCGCGAGCACAAGGCTAAGGTTGCTGCATCAGCTGCTACACCGCACGCTCACGACCACGCAATCAGCGATCAGGAGCTTGCTGCGGCTATTATTACTGCACTTAAGCTCTACAAGAGCAACCTGCACGATCAGGAGTCTGAGATGATTACTATCAGCCGCATCGCTCGTGCATACTCGCCTTGGAACTCAAAAATTCACGGACTTACTCAGGTACCTGAGAAAAAATAATTTGAACGCAATATGAAAAAATATTCATTGAAAATCAACGGCAATCAATACGAGGTAAAGATTGACGACATTAACGAGGCATCTACTTTGGCTCATGTTACAGTAAACGGCACAAAGTACGATGTAGAGATTGAGGGTGGTAAGGCTACAGGCACAAAGAAGCCAGCCGTAGCTCCTGCTCCACAGGCTACAGGCCTCTCTGTAACTCCAAAGACTCCTATCGCATCAAAGCCTGTAGCAGCTCCTGCAGCGACTGGTGCAAAGGTTACTTGCCCACTGCCAGGTACTGTTATCTCTATCAATGTTAAGGAGGGTGACACTGTAGCAGCTGGCCAGACACTTCTGGTGCTTGAGGCAATGAAGATGGAGAACAATATTGACGCTGAGCGCGGAGGTGTTGTTAAGCAGATTCTCGTTGCTGCAGGTGCAACCGTTATGGAGGGTGATGTACTAATCGTAATAGAGTAAACTATGAGTACTTTATTGCAGTCAGGTAACTTTATCGTCGAGAGTCTTTTGACATTTGTCGAGACCTCTGGTATTATGGCATTTTTTGAGGGCGAGGGCTGGAAATTCTTGGTTATGCTTGGAATCGCTTGCTTTTTGCTCTACCTTGCCATAAAGAAGCAGTACGAGCCGCTGTTGCTTCTGCCTATCGCATTCGGTATGCTCCTTACAAACCTTCCTGGAGCAGAGATGTATCACGCAGAGCTCTTTGCTGGCGGTCACGTACATTGGGACATCTTTGTAGACAATGCTGGTCTTATTGACTACCTCTACTTGGGTGTGAAGCTCGGTATCTATCCGTGTCTTATCTTCGTTGGTGTAGGTGCTATGACCGACTTCGGTCCGCTGATTGCTAACCCAAAGAGTTTCCTTTTGGGTGCAGCAGCACAGCTCGGTATCTTCGCTACTTTCCTTGGTGCTTATGCTCTTGGTTTTACTCCTAATGAGTGTGGTAGTATCGGTATTATTGGTGGTGCAGATGGTCCAACATCTATCTTCCTTACCGCTCGCCTTGCTCCAGAGCTCCTTGGTCCTATCGCAATCGCTGCTTACTCTTATATGGCTCTTGTGCCAGTTATCCAGCCACCTATTATGCGTGCGCTGACAACTGAAAAGGAGCGTAAGATTAAGATGTCACAGCTTCGTCAGGTATCAAAGACTGAGAAGATTCTCTTCCCTGTAATCATCGCTATCGTTATTTCACTTCTCCTTCCATCTGCAGCTCCACTTGTAGGCTGTCTGATGCTTGGTAACCTTATGAAGGAGTGCGGTGTTGTTGATCGTCTTTCAAAGACTGTTCAGAACGAGCTGATGAATATCGTGGTTATCTTCCTCGGTATCTCTGTAGGTGCTACTGCTACTGCAGCATCATTCCTTAACTTAAAGACTTTGGGTATCCTCGTTCTTGGTATCCTTGCCTTTAGTTTTGGTTCTGCAAGTGGTGTTGTTCTTGCTAAGATTATGAACCTCTTTGCTAAGGAGGGTAAGAAGATTAACCCACTTATCGGCTCTGCTGGTGTATCTGCAGTGCCTATGGCTGCTCGTGTTTCACAGACCGAGGGTCAGAAGGCTGATCCATCAAACTTCCTTTTGATGCACGCTATGGGTCCAAATGTAGCGGGCGTTGTAGGTTCTGCGGTTGCTGCGGGTATTCTACTTGCCTTCCTCGGATAATTTTGTCGTGATAGCGGGGTATCTACTTCCGCTAACCTATATCAGTAAAGGGTAGTACTTGTGGTACGACCCTTTGCTGTTTTATATGCCGAGCGGGGCACTCTTCAGAGAGTATAGGGTAAGATGTAACACGATGTAACACGATGTAACAGCACGACACACCCCCTGTTACAGCGTTACATTGTTACATTTTGGCCATTGGCTTGCCTTCGGCAACCCGACCCTGCTCCGCCTCGGCAATTCAAACAAGTTTGATTGCTCTCGGCTTAATCGCAGCGTTGGCTTTTATGCGGTATCCGCTCCGCGAGTTCACACTCGGTAGTACTCGCTCTGCTCCGTATCTAACCATAACACATTGAGTGTTATATTATTATATAGATTCTTAAAGGCTTGTGTGGCCTTAACGCGATAGGCAATAGCACTGGCCACAAGAGCCGTAGTAAGAAATCTCTTCTTGCACTTCGGCTCGCCTACAATGGCAGATATATTACCAGCCGTATAGAGAGAATTGCCGTCTATAGATATCAACGGCACAACCTCTGCCATAGGCTTGGTAATGTCAATAATATAAGGAGCAATACGCTCCTCGCGTAGTTGTACTCATATAAATATATAATATTTAAATGGATTATGGCACTGCCAAGCAAACAAGCGAACAAGCGAACGAACGAACAGGGGCGTTCGGGTTTGTTCGGGTTTGTTCTTAAATGTAACAATGTAACGCTGTAACAGGGGGTGTGCACAGCTGTTACTCGGTGTTACACAGCGTTACACTATGTTATCTGTACTCTAAAAAGCCAACGGCTACACAGAATGTAACAATGTAACGCTGTAACAGGGGCACGCACGGCTGTTACTCGATGTTACCCAGCGTTACACTCAGTTTTCAGTTTTCAGTTCTCTGTACTCTGTACTCTGTACTCTGTACTCTGTACTCTGTACTCTGTACTCTGTACTCTGTCCGACCACATAGCTATTTTGTCTGCTCATAGTCAAAAACTTACAGTTCGCGGTTAAATGGATATTTGGTCTGTGTAGTCTCCATTTTTATTCGTATATTTGTTACAGAGAAACTATAACTATACGAATATGAATATTACCGTAACTATTGATTATCGCACAGCGTGGGGCGAGAGACTTCTCCTTGTGCTTGCGGATGGCAAGAGGGTAGATATGAGCTGTTCGGGCAGCAAGTGGGTGGCTATGTTCCGCCTGCCAAAGAGTGCTAAGCAGCTTAGCTACCATTTTGAGGTTGTTGATGGCGATAATAATACTATTCGCACAGAGTGGGGCGAGGGTCACAGTTATGCTCTTGCTTCAGATGCGAAGTATCTGATTGTTGAGGATTGCTGGTCAGAGCGTCCTCAAAATCGTGCCTTCTACACCTCTATGTTTGCCGATACTATTTTTGCTCATGAGAGTCAGACTGTTCAGTCGCTGCCTGCTTCGGGCTTGCGTCTTGATGTTGAGGCTCCGACACTTCGTCGTGGCGAGGCTCTTGCTCTTTCGGGCGCAACAACCCAGATGGGCGAGTGGAGCGCAGACCTTCTTCGTCCAATGACCCATATCGGTGGTGGTGTGTGGTCTGTAACACTGGATGTAGCAGAGAGTTCTGCAGCCTTTAAGTTTGTTGTTGTAGATGCTGCTTCGGGCGCTGTTGTTCGTTGGGAGGAGGGTGCAAATCGCGTTCTTCCGTATTTTGGAGAGCAGGGTGCTGCATATATAATAAGAGGTATGCGCCTGCGCGACAACTCTACTTGGCGTGGTGCTGGTGTTGCAGTGCCTATGTTCTCACTGCGTAGTGAGAAGAGCTTCGGTGTTGGCGACTTTGGCGACCTTAAGCTGCTTGTTGATTGGTGTGTTCGCACAGGTCAGACTATTATTCAGATTCTGCCTATCAACGACACCACAATGACCCGTACTTGGAAGGATTCTTATCCATACAATGCCAACTCAACTATCGCTCTGCACCCTCTCTACATCAATCTTGAGGCAGCAGGTAAACTTCGCAAGAAGGCGGACCGCGAGCGCTTTGCGGCTCTGCAAGCAGAGCTTAATGCACTGCCACAGGTAGACTACGAGCGCGCTCTGAATGCTAAGTTTGAGTATTTGAAAATTCTCTTTGCCGAGAGTGGCGCAAAGACCCTTGCAAGCAAGGATTATAAGAACTTTATCGCTGCAAATGAGGGTTGGCTAACTCCTTATGCTGTATACTCTGTCCTTCGTGATAAGTATAAGACAGCTGACTTTAAGCAGTGGGGCAAGTTTGCACAGTATGATGCTCAGCAGGTGGCAAAGTTCGCTGATAAGAATGCTGAGGCAGTAGACTTCTACCGCTTTATCCAGTATCACCTTGACCGTCAGCTCCACGCAGCTATTGAGTACGGACACTCTGAGGGTGTAGCACTGAAGGGCGATATTCCTATCGGTGTGAGCCCAATCAGCGTAGATGCTTGGGTGAGCCCTGAGCTCTTTGTTATGAAATCTTCAGCAGGTGCTCCACCAGATGACTTCTCTGTTACTGGTCAGAACTGGGGCTTCCCAATCTATAACTGGGATGAGATGGCAAAGGATGGCTACGGCTGGTGGAAGACCCGCTTCCGTAAGATGGCGGAGTACTTTGACGCATACCGTATTGACCACATCCTCGGCTTCTTCCGCATCTGGGAGGTGCCTTTGGATGCTGTAAACGCGCTTCTGGGCGAGTTTAACCCGTCACTGCCATATACTGCTGATGATATCCGTTGGCGAGGCTTTGACTTTGACCCTGCGCGCGATGTAGCGAAGAACTATAGCTCTGACGATGTTCTCTGGCTTGAGTATCGCCATAGCGAGGGACACTACTATCCGCGTATTACTCCATTTGATACCAATAGCTTTAGATGCCTTAGCGATGGTCAGAAGCACGCCTTTGCAGAGATTCACAACGAGTTCTACTATCGCCGTCATAACGACTTCTGGAAGACAATCGCCGAGCAACGCCTCTCTATGCTTGTTGAGACAACACGAATGCTCACTTGCGGCGAGGATTTGGGTATGATTCCAGACTGTGTGCCAGAGGTTATGCGTAACCAGCAGATTCTCTCCCTTGAGATTGAGCGTATGCCAAAGGATACTGGCGTGGAGTTCGCATCGGTTATGCACTACCCATATATGGCTGTCTGCACAACATCAACTCACGATATGAACCCTGTGCGCGCATGGTGGCACGAGAACCGCGAGACTACACAGCACTACTACAACAATGTTATGCAGTGGTGGGGCGAGGCTCCAGCGGACGCTACTCCAGAGATTTGCCACGAGATAATCAACCGCCACTTGGCTTCCCCTGCAATGCTTACTATCCTGCCTCTGCAGGACTGGATCTCTATTGACGGCAATATCCGCTTTGCTGACCCAGAGGCTGAGCGCATCAATGTCCCTGCAAATCCAACCCACTATTGGCGCTACCGTATGCACCTAACTCTTGAGCAGCTGCTTGCAGCAGATGAGTTCAATAATGAGGTGTTGAGATTGGTTCACTCAAATTATAGGTAAATCAGATTTATGTTGTCGTTTTGATGGCGTAAAAAAGTGGCAAGGAAAACTCCCTGCCACTTCTGTTTTGTGCTGATATTGCTACTCGTCAGCTGTCTCGGTAGGCTCTACGAAGACGTAGAAGATAAGCGGAGTATATGGGGCAATCTCGGTCTCAATGGTAGAGGTTGTCTCCTCATAGTCGTAGTAGTTGTTATAGCCACCATAGTAGTTGTAGTAGTTATAGTAGCTATAAGGGTTATAATATGCCGAGCCCATCATACTGTAGTAGTTGTAGAGGTTTGCAAGGGCGTTGTATCCCGCATTGTAGCTACCACCAGAGGTGCTTGTAGATGCCGCTACGCCAGTTGAGCCGTAAGCATAGCCAGAGGTTGTGATAATCGCACCCCAGCGACCATAGCGGAGCTTTGGAATGCCGTATGCCCACGCGCTGATATACTCGTCCTTATTTGAAGATACGGAGTATGAAAGGGCAGTGCCACCGCTATCTTTCTCGTCAAAGGCAAGCTCCTTAACCTCATCAATATTGGTGTCAAAGATAAATCCATCAAGGAAGCGACCTACATACCAAATCATCGCTGAGTTATCATCGCCAATCTCCTTTGCATCCTCGTCAGATGTCGCAGCAATCTTATCGGCGAACTTCTCGTTGAGGATTTTCCAGAGTTTTTTGTCAAACTCTGCCATATCGGCAAAGCGCTTTGTGTCCTTATATGGATTGCCCAGTCCCTCTACATCTGGACGCATGTGCTGTAGATGAGCAAAGTCATCTGTAGGGGTAAAGGTGTTGCTGTAGTAGATACCCTCGTAGTACTTTGGCTCCTTATTTTCGCCCTCGGTATCCTCAGTGTCGGTGCTTGACTCGGTGTCGTTGTCGCCGTCAGTCTCGCCCTCCTCGCCCTCTTTATTCTCTATCTGGTGCCAAGCGGTCTTCTCGCTCTGCTCGTTACTCTTCTTAACAACTGCTTCAACCATCTCAAGCTCGTTGTCAGATGGGTTTTTAACCACACGAACAACCTCCATATCCAGAATCATCGGAACATTTGAGTCAAGAGAGTACTGACCCTCATAACCACCCTTGGCAGAGGAGCCATCAGCGCCATAGCCGATAGTAGATGAGAGGTAGAGGCGAACCTTTGAACCTTTGCGGAGCATCAGTTCTGTGCCTCGGCAGATATCTGGTCTTGAGGCTACATACTCCTCGCTCAGCTTAATCTTGTTGCGAGATGCAAGGTAACTACCCTCAACAATAGCATAATACTCCTCCTTGCCGCAGTAGTTGCCATAAGGAACGTAGTGCGTACGGTCAGAGAACGATGCTTGCATACGAGCGACAACCTCATTTCGTGTAGCGCATACATTGCCATCAAGGTCGTAGCCTGTAAAGTTGTAGAAGACCCAGCAGGTATCCTGCTCCATAATAGGCTTGCCACCAAAGTCGTTCTCCGAAGTCGCAGTAGCCTCACTGTCGCCCCAGTTTAACACATCAACATAGTAGCCACCCTTCTCTTGATAGTTGCCAACAAGCTCTGGACGGTTCTTTTTAATCCACGCCTTTAGTGAGCGTGCCTCCAACTCATCGCCTGAATACTCAGGCTCTTTAACGCAAGAGCTGAGGGCGAAAAGTGTGAGTAAAAGTGTGATTATAATCTTCATATTTTTCATATACTATCGTGTTACACTTAAAATCTTTATATACCAAGCCACAGGGCTATTCTTTGGCACTGAGCCGATAATATGCTTGCCATAGGCGGCCTGCGATGTCATATAGACCTGCACAGAGTCCTGGTCGCGACAGCCGATAAGCGCAGCCTCAAGACCCTCAATCACTTCTCCTCGGCCAAGACGCACTGTCAGCGGGTCAGTAGACCAAATCAGTTTGTCGTACTGATGTTTGTTGCTTGCCTCAATAGCCGATATAGTTGCAGGAATATTTGACCAGTATGTACTTGCTAAATTAGGCTCAGAGCCAGAGAAGATATAGGCGTTGAACTGAATGTCAATAATGCTGTTTGGCTCAACCTCCATCCACGCCTCGCGACCAGCCTCATAGTAATTTGTTATGTGGCGATAAGAGGAGTTGTTAAATACGGTGTAAAATGGCGGATTCTCATCAAGCGAACTGCTCACCTCCTGCTCGTCAATAAGGCGACGTGAAGATGTAAGATACCTCACAATGCTATCCTTCTGCTTTGTGAGCATATCTTCATCGTCCGTGCAACCGCAAAGTAGGGCTGCGCAGAGAACCATTACCGTATAAATCAACCGTTTCATAGCCATATAACGCGCAAAGATATAAAATATTACGCGAACTTCCAATTATAATTGCTTTAAAGCGATGCGAATTACCTCCTCTACACGCAGTTCGGGACTCTCTTTGAAGATTTTCTTGAGAACTTTCTCGGAAGCGCCCTTCTGGAAACCGAGCATAATGAGTGCCGAGAGTGCCTCGTCGTAGCTCTCGCTGTTTACTGCTGTGTCGCGGCCTGCTATCTTCTCGTCAGCCTTAAGGTCTACCATCTTGCCACTTAACTCAACAATAATCTTTTGAGCCGTCTTTAGTCCTAACCCCTTGACATTCTTGAGTAGTACGGCATTTCCTGTGCCGATAATGTTGCGAAGCTCTGATGGCGAGTATGTAGACTGTATCATTCGCGCTGTATTACCACCCACACCCGAAACACCAATAAGCAGTCGGAACAGCTCACGCTCGGCCTTTGTTGCAAAACCGTAGAGAATCTGCGCATCCTCTCTGACGATGTAGTGCAGATAGAGTGTCACACTCTGGTTATTCTCAATCTCAGAGTATGTCTGCAACGATATGTTGATAAAGTAGCCAATGCCCGCCGCTTCAACAATGGCATATGCGGGTGCTACCTCGGTAAGTTTTCCTGTAATATACTCGTACATAATGTTTTATAAAAGTTTTTTCTTTACCACAGCGGGATTTCCTGCTGCAAGAGAGTCATCTGGAATATCCCTTGTAACAACGCTTCCTGCAGCGATAATGCAGCGGTTGCCGATAGTAACTCCTGGGCAGATAGTAACGCTTCCGCCAATCCAGCAGTCGTCGCCAATCTTTATCGGCATACCCGTCTCAATAGGCTTGCGGCGCTCAAGATAGTTTGTTGGGTGTTGCGGGGTGTAAAATCCGCAGTTAGGTCCAATCTTGGTGTAGTTGCCAATAGTAATACCGCCCGAATCAAGGAAGGTGCAGTTCTTATTAATAAAGGAGTGCTCGCCAATCTTTATGCGGAAGCCTACATCGCAGTAGAATGGCACAGAGATAGTAGAACTCTCTGGCATATCTGGAATAAGCTCGCGCAATACCGCTGGAAATTCGGGGTCGCGGCGAGTCATATTGTTGAGTCGGACGAGTATCTCCTTGCTACGCGCAAAGGCGGCATTGACCTCCGGGTCGTGGAAGTTGTAGAGCTCGCCGTCCATCATTTTTTCAAATTCACTCTTCATAGTTCGCTTTTTTCAACCACAAAGTTACTATTTTTGTTGAAAAAATAGTCTGTCCGAGAAAAAAAGTGTAATTTCGCGACTGATGAGAGATAAATTACTTGCCATACTAAAGCAATATTGGGGCTATGAGAGCTTCCGAGAGTCGCAGTACGAGATTATTTCGTCTGTGCTTTCGGGGCGTGATACTCTTGCCCTGATGCCTACGGGAGGTGGTAAGTCTATAACCTACCAGTTGCCAACGCTTATGACAGATGGATTGTGCGTTGTCATTACGCCCCTTATTGCGCTGATGAAGGACCAAGTGGATAAACTACAACGGCAGGGTATCTCGGCTGTGGCTATCCATTCGGGATTGTCTCGTCGTAAGATTGATATAGCGTTAGACAACTGTGTCTATGGCGATGTGAAGTTCCTATATATTGCCCCAGAGCGTCTAAACTCTGATATTTTCCGACTTCGCGCAAGACGAATGAATATCTCTCTAATAGCAGTTGATGAGGCTCACTGTATCTCGCAGTGGGGATACGATTTTCGCCCCTCTTACCTCCATATTAAGACTCTGCGAGAATTTCAGCCAGAGGCTCCAGTGTTAGCCCTTACAGCCTCTGCTACGGAGCAGGTGGCGGATGATATAATGGAGAATCTCTGTTTTGCGGAGAAGAATATTATTCGTAGCTCATTTGCTCGTCCCAATCTGTCGTATGTCGTGCGCAAAGTTGAGGATAAAGAGGAACAACTACTGCGCGTGATTAGCGGTGTGGCAGGTAGTGGTATTGTCTATGTGCGCAAGCGCGAGACGGCCGAAACTTTGTGTCAATTCCTTCAGGAACAGGGTGTTAGTGCATCGTTTTATCATGCAGGACTACCTAATGAGGAGCGCTCAATTCGTCAGGATGAGTGGGTGAGTGGCAGGGTGAGAGTTATGGTTGCTACAAATGCCTTTGGTATGGGTATTGACAAGGCGGATGTGAGATTTGTGGTCCACTATACGATGAGCGACTCTATGGAGAGTTACTATCAGGAGTCTGGTCGTGCAGGTCGTGACGGCAAGCGTAGTTACGCAATGCTTATGGTGGCTCCAAATGACTATAAAATACTTAGTAGAAGAGTTGAGGGTAACTTTCCGCCGATAGAGCAGATTAAGAGTATCTATGAGAAGATTTGTGCCTATCTGATGATTGCAATAGGCGATGGCGCAGCTCGCTCTTATGTCTTTAATATTCAGGACTTTTGTTATAGAGAAAAACTCTTTGTGCAGACAGTTGTAAGTGCGCTTGATTTGCTTGAGCGAAACGAGTATATGTCCTATGTTGATGTGGCAGACAATCCTGCTCGTGTGATATTCAAGGTGAGTAGAGATGACCTCTATAAATATACGATGTCAGATACCGTAGAGCGCGTTGTTCGCACTATGTTGCGTATGTATAATGGACTCTTTACTGAGTTTAGAGCCATAGATGAAGAGGTTATTGCAGCAGCAACAGATATGTCTCGTGAGCAGGTGCATCAGGTGCTTCGTGAACTGTGGCGTAGTCAAATTATCCGCTATGTGCCAGCAAATAGTTCTCCGATGATTTATATGAACGAGGAGCGACTACCCGTCTCTTCGCTCTATATCTCGCCAAAGAGCTATGGCTATCGTAAAGAGCAGATGATTAGCCGCTTTGAGGCTATGGTTGGCTATGCAGAAAATACGACAGAGTGCCGCAGCGTTATATTGTCTAACTACTTCGGGGATAGCTCTGCTGAACCATGTGGTCATTGTGATGTTTGCCTTGCCAATAAGCGCAATGCTAAGAGTGAAGATAGTGCAGAGGCTGTTGAGAAGCGGATTGTAGAGTCTCTTAATGAGGGCGAGTTGCCACTGCGTGAGATTGCTCGCCGTGTTGCTGCTAAGCCTCAAACTATTACCGATGCGCTATATTGTATGCTTGATAGGGGAGAGGTGGCGCTTCGTGAGCCAGATATCTTTATGCTTGCTCCGACAGAGGGTCGGAAGTAGAGCTAAAGTCTCTTAAATCGCCTAAAAATGGGCAATAATCGCAAAATTCTTCCGTTTGACTCTTGTTGGGTGCGAAAAGATTTGATTAAAGTTGCTTAAATCAAAAAAATTCGCTATTTTTGCGCGTGTTATTTAAGGAAATTAGAACTTAAACTTATATTATGGAATTGGAAGAAATGAACAAGGGTCTTGTCGGCCGAATCGATAGAGTGAATATCGAGGAGCAGATGAAGACCGCCTACATCAACTATTCGATGTCGGTAATCGTCTCTCGTGCGCTGCCAGATGTGCGCGATGGACTCAAGCCGGTGCACCGCCGTATCCTCTTTGATATGAGTGAGCACCTGCATCTGTATCATGACAAAGAGACTCGTAAGTCTGCCCGTATCGTGGGTGATGTGTTGGGTAAGTTCCACCCACACGGCGACTCTTCTGTTTATGATGCTATGTGTCGTATGGCTCAGGATTGGGCTATGCGCTATCCTCTTGTAGATGGTCAGGGTAACTTCGGTTCTATGGATGGCGACTCTCCAGCGGCTATGCGTTATACAGAGGCTCGCCTGCAGAAGATCTCTGCTGAGGTTATGGCTGATATAGACAAGCAGACTATTGACTGGACTCCAAACTTTGACGGCGAGGAGCTTGAGCCAACAGTTCTGCCTACAAAGATTCCGCTTCTGCTTGTAAATGGTGCAAGCGGTATTGCGGTAGGTATGGCTACAAATATGGCTCCGCACAACCTTGGCGAGGTGGTAGATGCTTGTTGCGCATATATTGACAACCCAGAGTGCCAGTGTGAGGACCTCCTTCACTTTGTAAAGGGTCCAGACTTCCCTACTGGCGGTATCCTCTATGGCTACGCAGGTATCAAGGAGGCTCTGCTTACAGGTCGCGGACGAGTTGTTATCCGTGCAAAGTACGAGATTGAGACTGTCAAGAATCGTCAGCAGATTGTCTTTACCGAGATGCCATATATGGTGCGTAAGGATGAGCTGTGCGATAGCATTGCAAAGCTGATTAAGGATGGTAAGATTGACGGCATTGCCGATGTAAACGATGAGTCATCAGACCGCGACGGTGTTCGCCTTGTTGTTCTGCTTAAGCAGGATGCGGTGGCAAATGTTGTTGTCAATATGCTCTTTAAGCACACCGCTCTGCAGTCATCATTTGCTGTGAACAATATTGCTCTTGTAAATGGTCGTCCAGAGCTTCTTAACCTTAAGCAGCTTATCGCTCACTTCGTAGACCACCGTCACAAGGTTGTTGTACGCCGTACACAGCACGACCTTAAGGTTGCACAAGATAGACTCCACATTGTACTGGGTCTGCTCATTGCGCAGGATAATATTGATGAGGTTGTCCACACAATTCGCGCAGAGCGCACTCCAGATGATGCTCGCAAGGCACTGATGGATAAGTTCAACCTTTCAGAGCTTCAGGCTGCCGCTATCGTGGCAATGCGTCTGGGTGCTCTTACAGGTCTTGAGCACGGCAAGCTCACAGCTGAGCGTGATACTCTTGAGGCTAATATTGCCGAGTATACAGCAATCCTTGCAAGCACAGAGCGTCAGCTTCAGATTGTTAAGGATGAGCTTATTGAGGTGCGTGAGAACTATGCCGATGAGCGCCGTTCAGAGATTGTCTACTCATCAGAGGAGTTTAATCCAGAGGACTTCTATGCTGACGAGGATATGGTTATTACAATCTCTCATCTTGGATACATCAAGCGTACATCACTCTCTGAGTACCGTACACAGAATCGTGGTGGCGTAGGTGCAAAGGGTAGTGCAACGCGCGATGAGGACTTTATTGAGCATATCTATGTGGCATCTATGCACAATACAATGATGTTCTTTACAGAGAAGGGTCGTTGTTATTGGCTTAAGGTATACGAAATTCCAGAGGGAACACGTTCTTCTAAGGGAAGGGCTATACAAAATGTCATCCAGATTGAGCCAGATGATAAGGTTCGTGCATACATTAACTGCAAGCGTCTGAACGATGCAGACTATGTGGAGAACAACTTTATCATTATGTGTACCAAGGAGGGAACAATCAAGAAGACTAAGCTTGAGGCGTACTCTCGTCCGCGTGCAAATGGTGTCAATGCGATTGTTATCCGCGAGGGCGACCAGCTTATTGATGCAAAGCTCACAAGTGGAAGAGCAGAGGTTATGATTGCATCGCGCGAGGGTAAGGCTATCCGCTTCAATGAGGAGATTGTCCGCCCAGTAGGCCGTACAAGTATGGGTGTTCGTGGTATCGCCCTTGAGGATGGAAATGAGGCTATCGGTATGATTTGCATCGAGCCAGACTCAAGCCAGGATGTACTCGTTCTTTCAGAGAATGGATTTGGTAAGCGAACTGACCTTGATGAGTACCGTATTACCAATCGTGGTGGTAAGGGTGTTAAGACCATTAACATTACCGAGAAGACTGGTAAGCTGATATCTATTCAGGCTGTAACGGATCAGAACGACCTTATGATTATCAACCGCTCTGGCCTTACTATCCGCACAGCTGTTGAGCAGATTCGCGTGGCTGGCCGTGCTACGCAGGGCGTTAAGATTATCAACCTGCGTGAGGGCGATAGCATCGCCTCTGTTATGGCAGTGCCAAAGAGCGAGGATGAGGCCGAGCTCGTAGAGGGTGTTGTAGAGACAGCCGAGGCTACAGAGGTAACACCTGTAGTGGAGACAGTAGAGAGTGAAACAAATAATTAAACCAAATTTTTATACTATGAAAAAGTTTATCTTGATGGTAGCAGCCGCTATGGCTTTGATTGTGCCAACTGCTACTGCACAGAAAATCAACGAAGATGCAACTCTTGCAAAGCTTACTAAGAGCGATGCAGAGGTTAAGGACGCAAAGAAGGCTGCTAAGTCTTCAGTGTGGGTAAACCGTGCAAAGGTTTATGCTGATGCCCTTATGGAGCCTACAAAGGCGCTTTCAACATCTCTTGACGCAACATTCTTGCGTTACACTATGGGCGAGCCAACTGAGACTGTTACTGACGAGCAGGGCCGCCAGATTTGGGTTTACCCTTGGGTAAAGGTTTATATGAGCGAGAACCGCGTAGCCGCTTGGCAGCAGACTCGTGAGATTAAGGAGGGTATCTTTGATGTTGTTGTTGAGGCTGTAGCAAAGGCTCAGGAGCTTGATGCAAAGGCTGATGCAAAGGTTAAGCCACTTCTTGACCTTGCTATCAACTACTACTCACAGCTCGGCGAGATTAGCACATTTATTCCTGACTACGCAGTAGCTATTGACGCCTTTGTTAAGGCTGCAAAGCTCCAGGAGAATAAGATTTATAGCCAGGTAGATCCTAAGTACTACTTCTTTGCTGGTCAGATGTCTGCTTTCCTCGGCGCAGAGAATAAGCAGTACTTCATTGACGGTGAGAACTACCTTAACAAGGCTCGTGAGCTTGGTTATGTAGACGAGACTGGTAACCTCTACTACTACCTCTTCCACTGCTACTATGGTCAGCGTGAGGATAACAAGGAGAACCTCGTAAAGGCAAAGAATATCCTTCTTGAGGGTATTGAGAAGTTCCCAAAGAACGACAAGATTCTTGACGGTCTTATGTCTCTCTACACTGCAGAGGAGGGCGTAGGTGACCCTGCAGAGCTTGTTGAGATGATTGACAAGTTCCTTGCTGAGACTCCAGATAACCCAGACCTCTGGTTCGGTCGTGGCCGTGTGTTCTACAAGCTTAAGAACTTTGACGAGTGTATCACCTCTTTCAAGAAGATTGACGCTCTGAAGCCAAATGACTACGACACTAACTTCTATATCGGCTACTTCTATGTAGAGAAGGCAGAGCACGAGAATCGCCTCTTCAACCAGAAGCTTGACTCTTTCACAAGCCAGGACGAGTATATGGCAGAGCGTAAGAAGGTTCGTTCAGTATATATGGAGTCTATCCCTTACCTTGAGAAGGCACACGAGCTCAACCCACAGAATGTTGACTGCACACAGATTCTTAAGGAGGTTTGCTTCCTTCTCCGCGAGGAGCCAGGTGTAATGGATAAGTACAATAAGTATAATGCTGAGTACAAAAAACTTAAGGGCCTTGAGTAAAATCTGATTTTATGCGGTATTTACCGCGTTACACTGCGATAGCCGAGCTGCTCACATACGCTTTAGTATGCTGCGCGCTCGGCTTCTTGTGTGCCTTGGTTTACCTTCGGTGACCCTTCACCGCTCTGCCTCGGCATAGTTCAAGCGAGCTTGACTCTGCTCTCGGCTTAATCGCGGCGTTGTAAATTCTCACCTAAAATCAGATTTAATAGTTGGCTAAGGCTAAAAGCTAACTTAAAAGCCAATGGTAAAAAATCTTGCACCCGCAAGATTTTTTTATTACCTTTGTACAACTATTCACAAATGGTATGAATCACGATGTATTTATAAGCTACTCAAGTAAAAACTCGGCGGCTGCGCAGGCAATATGTCATGAACTTGAAGATAATAATATCAAGTGTTGGATGGC
>JAGBAX010000003.1 GCA_017938765.1 Alistipes sp.
CATTTTTCGGACATCTAAAGGATCATCTGCGACTCCATCGCGGTCTGTCCAGTAAGCATTTTAAAGACTTCGTCAAATGGTTCCTTTTTCTGCAAAGTAATCAGGGTAAAGCAAGCAAAAAAATAGGGTGAGAAATACTGCCTTTCTCACCCTTTATTTTCTCTCTAAAAAGCGCCACTTTTGGCATCATTACCCAATAAAAAATCCCAGCAGGTTTTGCTGGGATTTTTGTTAGATATTTCTTAAGCGAAAAACTATCTTCTGACAGTACAGCTCATCTGGCTGCAGAATAACACTTGGGAAATCTGGCTGATTGACCGCATCGGGATAGCCCTGACACTCAATAGCCACGCCAGCATAGTCTGAGTAGCGAGAGCCACTCTTTGTCACTGGGCAGCCACCAGAGAGCCAGTTGCCCGTATAGACCATACAGCCAGGCTGTGACGAGAGAATCTCAACGGCGCGGCCAGAGCGAGGGTCTGCAAGAGTACCCACCTCACCCAGAATATTCTTCTGCCAGCCATCCACAACAAAGAAGTGGTCGTAGCCTCTAAAGTCGCTGATATGGTTAAACTCCGATGTGATATCGTCACCCAGACGGCGCGCAGAGGTAAAATCCTGCGGCGTGCCTGTCACATCTAAAAGTTTACCCGTAGGAATCTGCACTGCGTTCATCTCAAGAGCCTTTGAGCAGTTAAGGGTCAGTGTATGGTCAAGGATAGTACCCGAACTCTCGCCCGCAAGGTTCCAGTAAGTGTGGTTTGTGAGGTTTACTGGCGTAGTGGCGTCAGACTTTGCCATAAGGGTAATCTCAAGGTTATTCTCATCGTCAAAATCGTAGACCACCTGAGCGGTAACCTCGCCCGGATAGCCACAGTCGCCATCCTCCGACACAAGGGTAAAAATCACGCGGTTATACTCCACACAGCTCTCCCAGAGGCGGTTTGAGAAGTTCTTCGTGCCTCCGTGCAGGTGGTTTGGACCATTATTTACCTCAAGGTGGTACTCCTTACCCTCGACTGTCATCTGTCCGCCAGCAATACGGTTTGCCACGCGACCAACGGTCTTTCCTGCGCAAGGGCCATCGCCAAAGTAGCTCATCGGCTCTTTATAACCCAGTACCACATCGGCAATATTTCCCTCACGGTCGGCAAACTTAACACTTACAATGCCCGCGCCGATATTACTCAGCTGCACTTCACTGCCAAGGCTATTTTTGAGTGTATAGATTACAATAGCCTCGCCCTCAGGTGTTGCTCCCCAGATATGTTGCAGAATCTCCATTATGCATCAATAGGTTTTACATTTGCAATAAGAGCGTCAATACGCTTCAGGCACTCCTCCTTACCCAAGAAGGCTGTAACATCGTACATACCAGGACCTTTACCAGCACCGACGAGTGCTAATCGCAGTGAGTTCATCACCTGACCCACGCCATAGCCCTTCTCAGCTATCCAGCCGTGAACGATAGTCTCGGTATTCTCCTTGCTAAAGTCGTCTATAGAGGCAAGTACCTCGCGAACCTCACTAAGGATACGAGGATTCTCGCCCTTCCAGTACTTCTTAACCTGCTTCTCGTCGTACTCTGTAGGGGCAACAAAGAAGTAAGAGGTCAAATCCCACAACTCGGAAGCAAATGTAGCGCGCTCCTTCATAATGCCCGCAACAAAGCCTGCAACAGAGTCGGAAACCTCAATGCCGTGCTCACGCAGAATTGGTTGATATATCTCTGCCAGCTCAGCATCTGTCTTATGGTGCATATACTGCGCATTGAACCACTTCGCCTTATCTGGTTGGAAGCGTGCGCCCGACTTTGAGACGCGCTCAAGAGAGAAGGCATCTATAAGCTCCTGCATAGAGAAAATCTCCTGCTCAGTACCCGGATTCCAGCCCAACAGTGCGAGCATATTGATAAATGCCTCGGCAAAGTATCCATCCTCGCGATAGCCGTGCGCTGTCTCGCCAGTAGGAGATACCCAGTAGAGCGGGAAGACTGGGAAGCCCATCTTATCGCCATCGCGCTTTGAGAGCTTACCGCCACCTGTAGGCTTAAGAAGCAGTGGCAGATGTGCAAACTCTGGCTGGGTATCTGTCCAACCAAAGGCGCGATAGAGCAGATAGTGCAGTGGCAGCGATGGCAACCACTCCTCGCCACGAATAACATGGCTAATCTCCATCAAATGGTCGTCAACGATATTTGCAAGGTGGTATGTTGGCAGAGCGTCAACACTCTTATAGAGCACCTTATCATCAAGGGTAGATGTGTTTACCTCAACATCGCCACGAATAAGGTCGTGCATAGCGACAGTCTCATTCTCTGGCATCTTGAAGCGGATAACCCAGATATCGCCACGCGAAATACGAGCCTCTACCTCCTCGGCACTAAGGCTAAGGGATGTTGGAAGGGTTGTGCGCACCTTGTAGTTATAAGCAAAGGTCTCACCACGCTCCTCGTACTGCTTGCGCAGAGCATCAAGCTCCTCGGCAGTATCAAAGGCGTAGTATGCCCAACCAGCCTCAACAAGCTGCTTTGCATACTTAAGATAAATCTCACGGCGCTCTGACTGACGATAAGGCGCGTGTGGGCCACCATAGCCTACACCCTCGTCAATCTCAATGCCGCACCACTTAAGTGACTCAATAATATACTCCTCCGCACCAGGCACAAAACGCTGTGAGTCGGTATCCTCAATACGAAGAATCATCTTTCCACCATGATGACGGGCAAAAAGGTAGTTATACAGCGCTGTACGCACACCACCGATATGCAGTGGGCCTGTTGGCGATGGCGCAAAACGAACTCTTACTTCTCTCATATATTTTTGCTTTTGGCTTTTAGCCTTTAGCCATTAGCTTTTCTGGTATCCGCTGCGCGGATGAGTATTTATAAGCTATAAACACTATTAAAGCCAACAGCCAATAGCCAACGGCTAAGAGCTATAAATTAAACTTAAAATTACTCCCAGAGGTTGCGTGGGTACACGCCAGCCTCAATAAGAGCCTCAATCTTTGCCATCAGCTGTGGCTTATCCTCCTTATAAGTAACGCCAAACCACTGAGCTGTTGTTGAGAGAACCTTCATTGTTGCTGTACCGTTACCGATAAGGCGGTTTACCATCATTGGAATAAAGAACTCTGCCTTCAGATTACTCTTTGTGCTCTCGGCAGCAAGGAACTCACAAAATGCAGCCTCAGAGTGTGTGAAGTAGTCTGGGGTAAAGCCAAAGAGGTTCATTGACACTGGAGTATTCTCCTCAAGAGCTACATCCTCGCCAAGGTCGTGGAAGACAATTGTGCCCTCAGCATTGCGCTCAATCTTTGTGCGCTCAACCATAGATGTAAGATTTCCCGCCTCGTCTACAGTACAAACACCACGAGAGACTGTTCCATTCTCCGAGAGGGTCTTGTTTACCTCGTAGCCTACCATGCAGTACTTGCCAGTAGAACCTGCAAGGGTGCTCAGGTAGTTACCGATAACCTCGTAACCATTCTGACCGTAGAAGTCGTCAGCATTGATAACCGCAAAAGGAGTATTGATTGCCTTTGCAGCCATCATCACTGCGTGGTTAGTACCCCAAGGCTTCTCGCGGCCCTCTGGTACAGTGAAGCCCTCTGGAAGGTAGTCAAGCTCCTGATATACATACTCAACCTCAATCTTTCCACCAAAGCGCTCTGCATTAAAGACAGAGATAAAATCCTCGGCAAAAGAGTGACGGATAACAAAAACGACCTTGCCAAATCCTGCGCGAATAGCGTCATAAACAGAGTAGTCAATAATCGCCTCGCCATTAGGACCTACACCGTCCATCTGCTTGAGCGAACCATAGCGCGAGCCCATACCCGCAGCAAGTACTAAAAGAGTTGGTTTTACCATAGCTATAATGTTTTTATATTGATTTCCAAAATCCCACAAAGTTAGGAATTATTTGTATAATTCCCAAACTTTGAAATTAGAGTGGTTATAATAACCATATTTTTTTGAACTTTTAATATTTTTGTTTAACTTTACAAAAGAATAACTAAAACCACACTACTATGAAGCGATTTCTAACCATACTTATCACATTGGCAGTTTTCGTGTCTGCCAATGCTAACAATTTAGGAACAAATTGCGAAAATGGCACTGTGAAGCAAAAAAAAGCGTACAGATATGGCAAGAAGGGCTATTTCGGCAACGCATCTTTTACCTTTACTGACTTTGGAGCATTTTTAGATGATGAGGGTTGGCTGATAGATAAGCCTCACTATGGTGTAGATATTATCAACGGCTACTCGTTCAATCCATATCTTGACCTTGGCGTAGGTTTAGGCGCCCATTTCCAGCCGAGCAAGGATAAGACCGAGCAGTATATTATGATGCCGCTATATGTATACTTCCGCTACAACATCTTAGACCGCAAAGTTAGCCCATATTTGGCAGCAAAGGCGGGCTGGGCTGGCGTAGTCTACAGAGAGAAGAGTGGCGGGCAAGCTGGCAAATTCAACAAGTGGGGAGGCTCAACATATACCAACCTTGAACTTGGTGCTATGGTGCGCTTCAAGGATGGCAAAGCTATCAACCTTGGCGTAGGTATGCCTTGGTACTTTATACCACTGCTTGCTACGGGAATTAGTGTTAATGTTGGTTTTACTTGGTAAATTTACAATATTATGAGGAAGATTTTTTGCACACTTTGTTTTGCATTAGTTGCTCTAAGCGCAATGGCTCAGAAGCAACTTGCTATTGAGGTACTTGGACATCGCGGCGGGCGCTACGAGGTAGACGAAAACACGCTGTCTGCTTTCCAAATCGCATATAAAAATGGCATACAGAGCTTTGAGACCGATATTCGTCTTACAGCTGATGGGGAGTTGGTTATCTCGCACGATGCCTCGCTAAAGCGTATGTGTGGCGTAGATGTGATTGTTGAGAACTCTACCCGTCAGGAGCTGAAAAAACAGAAGAGCCTCAAAGGAAATGAGGTGCTCTTTGTGGATGAGCTGGCAGCATTCTTCGCTCCGCGCAACATCCGCTACATAGAGTGGGAGATGAAGACAAACAGCTACACCCCAGAGCAGCTAAAGGTCTACTGCGACAAGCTCTACAACGCCGTTATGCCATCAAAACCCGCTGGGGCGGCATATATCTTCTCGTCGTTTGATACTCGCGCCATTACTACAATGAAGGCTCTCCATCCCGACGCTGAGTGTATGTACATCACCAGCCGACCTGTAGAGCAGAGCGTCTTTGACAAGGCTGCCGAGCTTGGCGTAAAGCGTCTTGGTTGCAACCTTAATGGCACATCTCGCAAGGCGATGAGAGAGGCTCATAAACTGGGTCTTATAGTAAACCTCTGGCCGGGTGGCTCACTTGAGGACTTCCAACTCGCTGTAAGCCTCGGTGCTGATATCTCCTGCACAGACTACCCTCAGGCGGTGCTCAACTTCGTAAAGAAGAAGATGAAGTGGGTAAACCCTCACAACGACGCTATTAAATAGCCAATAATTACAACACAATAATTTAATTAGATATCCGTTATATTGCGGACTAATTAGATTATTGTGTTTTTTATGATTTCGCAGATATTAGAGAGCATTTTTGCCCAGACGGCCTTTGACCTTGAGCGCAGTGGCAATAGTTTTAGGATAAAGGACCATCTTGCACTGTCAATCCTGCAGCACAGAGGCAGCAAAGCTGTTAGACACTTGCAGGAGATGATTTCTGAAAGTCAGTTACAAGCAGTCATACAACATCTTAAGAGTAATCTTGAGCATAAGAGTGGCAACAGAGCTGGTGCTGCGTCCTTTCTGCGTGACTACAGAAAGTACCTATCTCTAAAGCATGCTGAAGTGGGTTTTGTATCAACTGTAGACGTAGTGATAGATATTCTTGAGGACAGCACTACCCTACTTTGTGAGGCTTTTAAGCTCTACGTGATAACAGAAAAAGAGTACTATGAAAGTAGTGAATACTCTCATAGTACAGTTTTCAGTGATGTTGGGTTAGGTTAGTTTTTCTTCGACTTTGGAGCAAGAATCATATTCATCTTCTTACCCTCCAGAGTTGGCATAACCTCTACCTTTGCAATATCCTCAAGGGCAGTTGCAAAGCGGAGCAACAGAATCTCACCCTGCTCCTTAAAGACGATGCTTCGTCCGCGAAAGAATACATAGGCCTTCACCTTTGCGCCCTCCTTAAGGAAGTTCTCGGCGTGGCGAAGTTTGAAGTTGAAGTCGTGATCGTCAGTCTGCGGACCGAAACGAATCTCCTTGATAACCACCTTGGTCTGCTTTGCCTTAATCTCCTTCTGCTTCTTTTTCTGCTGATAGAGGAACTTCTGATAGTCAACAATACGACATACCGGTGGCTCGGCATTTGGAGAGATCTCTACAAGGTCGAGCTCCATCTCGTCAGCAAGGGCAATAGCCTTGGCGATTGGAAGAACGAGGTTTGGCTCAACATTGTCGCCTACAACACGAACTGTTGGAGCTGTAATCTCATTGTTAATGCGGTTAGGATTCTCCTTTGCAGGACGGCGACCGCGATTTTGATTTCCCTGCGCGTTGTTCTGTGGGCGGGGAGTAAATGGTTTAAAACCAGCCATTAAAGTTGTTTAGTGTGTTAATAATAAAATAAGTTATGGTAGCAGGGGCTGCACTGCACACAGCCCCATATATACTACGTAAGTTTACTGCAATTTGTTTGCCTCAATCTCTGCTGCAACAAGTCCGAGCATATAATCACGGTACTGCTCAAGAGTCATAGCACCCTTGTCACCCTCGCCCTGTGCGCGAACAGATACTGTACGCTCTGCAGCCTCCTTCTCGCCTACGATAAGCAGGTAAGGGATTCGCTTGAGCTCGTTGTCACGAATCTTACGACCAATCTTCTCGTTACGGTCGTCAATCTGTGCGCGAACATCATGCTGGTTAAGGTAAGCAACAACCTCCTCAGCATAAGCGTTGAACTTCTCAGAGATTGGAAGCACTACGCACTGGTCTGGAGCAAGCCAGAGTGGGAACTTACCAGCAGTATGCTCAAGAAGCACAGCCACAAAACGCTCCATAGAGCCAAATGGCGCACGGTGAATCATAATTGGGCGGTGGAGCTTATCGTCTGCACCCTTATAGGTAAGGTCAAAGCGCTCTGGAAGGTTGTAGTCCACCTGAATAGTACCGAGCTGCCAGCTTCTGCCCAGTGCATCCTTAACCATAAAGTCAAGCTTCGGTCCATAGAATGCAGCCTCGCCAGTCTCAACTACAGTGTTAAGACCCTTCTCCTGACAAGCCTGAATAATAGCATTCTCTGCCTTCTCCCAGTTCTCGTCCGTACCGATATACTTTGATGTATTCTCTGGATCACGCAGTGAAATCTGTGCTGTATACTTGTCAAACTTCAGCGTACGGAAGATATAGAGCACGATGTCAATAACCTTCTCAAACTCCTCAAGAAGCTGATCTGGGCGAACAAAGAGGTGAGCATCATCCTGAGTAAATGAACGCACACGGGTAAGTCCGTGAAGCTCACCAGACTGCTCGTAGCGGTATACAGTACCGAACTCGGCAAGACGAACAGGCAGGTCCTTATATGAACGAGGCTTGCTACGGTAAATCTCGCAGTGGTGAGGACAGTTCATTGGCTTAAGCAGATACTCCTCACCCTCAAATGGGGTATGGATAGGCTGGAACGAGTCCTTACCATACTTTGCATAGTGACCAGAGGTTACATAGAGGTCCTTATTACCGATATGCGGAGTGATAACCTGCTGGTAGCCGTGCTCCTTCTGAATCTTACGAAGGAAGCGCTCCAGACGGTCACGAAGCTCTGCGCCCTTTGGAAGCCACAAAGGCAGACCCTGACCTACGCGCTGTGAGAATGTAAAGAGCTCAAGCTCCTTACCCAGTTTACGGTGGTCACGCTTCTTAGCCTCCTCAAGCATCTGCAGATACTCGTCAAGCATAGCCTTCTTTGGGAATGAGATACCATAGATACGTGTCAGCATCTTATTCTTCTCATCGCCACGCCAGTAAGCACCAGCAACAGAAGTTAGCTTGATAGCCTTAATAAAGCCTGTGTGTGGAATATGTGGACCGCGACAAAGGTCTGTAAATGCGCCATTTGTGTAGAACGAAATTGTTCCATCCTCAAGGGCAGTAATAAGCTCAACCTTATACTGGTCGCCCTTCTCTGTGAAGGTCTTAAGTGCATCAGCCTTTGCTACCTCTGTGCGAACAAGGGTCTCCTTGTTACGAGCAAGCTCCATCATCTTGTTCTCAATCTTTGGCAGGTCAGCCTCAAGGATTGGCACTGGAGAGTCTACATCGTAGTAGAAACCCTGCTCAATAGCTGGTCCGATACCGAACTTAATGCCTGGATAGAGCGCCTCAAGAGCCTCTGCAAGCAGGTGTGAAGATGTGTGCCAGAAGGCGTGCTTACCCTCTGCATCGTCCCACTTGTAGAACTTCACGGCACAGTCGTTGTTAATAGCATACGACAAATCAACAGTTGTCTCATCTACCGAAGCGGCCAGACAGTCCGCAGCTAAACGAGGGCTGATACTCTCGGCTACTTGGTAGGCAGTTGTTCCCGCTGCATACTCTCTTACAGAGCCATCGGGAAAGGTTACTTTAACCATAATTCTCTTTACTTTTTTTAATTGTTTATATTTTGCACCTTCGCAGCTCCACAATAACGAGACGGATTACTGCTCAGTTGTGCCTCTTTTACTCGTCACTCTCTGGAATATCCTTCAGAGAGATAGATACATCGCGCCCCTTCTCTCTTTCAAAACGCTCCAGCGGATTACGACTCCAACGGGCGAAGTTCTCACGACGACGAACAATGTCTATGGCCGCATAAATAGCGTTTCGCATAGACTGCGCATCAGCAACACCCTTGCCCGCAATATCAAATGCCACACCGTGATCTGGCGATGTACGCACAATGTCAAGACCAGCCGTAAAGTTCACTCCCTCAGGCGAAAGAGCCTTGAATGGAATAAGCCCCTGGTCGTGGTACATAGCAAGGATGGCGTCATAGTTCTTATACCCACCACTTGCAAACAGTCCATCCGCCGCCATAGGACCAAAGGCAAGTACACCTTGCTCATAAGCCTGATTTACCGCTGGGCGGATAATATCGTTCTCCTCGCTGCCAAGCATACCGCCGTCACCCGCGTGTGGGTTGAGCGAGAGAACAGCAATGCGAGGCTCTACAACACCAAAGTCGCTCTTCAGCGTAGCACGAAGGGCTACTAACTGATTTACAAGAGCCTCTGTAGTAAGCGACTGCGACACACTCTGCACTGGAATATGTATCGTTGCCAACGCCACGCGGAGGATATCAGAGCACATCATCATCGTAGCACTACACTCTGCCTTGTCGGCAAAATACTCAGTGTGGCCCGTATAACCAAAGCCTGCGGCACTCATACCCTCCTTGCAGATTGGAGCAGTAACTACAGCATTCAGCTCTTCCGACTGTAGGTCAGCCACAGATGCCTCAAGAGCCGCTATTGCCGCCTTCGCTGAAGCCTCAGTGCTTTTACCCTGCTCAATTGCAAGCTGCTTATCGCCCACCTCAACAAAGTTCACAGCACCATATCGTGCATCAGCCGCCGAAGCGCAGAAGTAGAAGTGGGGAGAGACAAACTCCTCGCCCATCTTTGTGCTGTAGTACTCCGCCGCCTTGCGACTGCCATATACAACAGGCGTACATATCTCAAGTATCATAGGGTCCGCCAACGCACCGAGAATAACCTCCCAGCCAATTCCATTGGTATCGCCCTGCGTAATTCCTATCTTTATTCTATTATCAAACATTATCTGTAACGCTTTAAACTACAAAGATATATCTTTTTTTTTAATCAACACTCAAAAAAGAAAAAATATTAATGCTTATCCTAGAAAGATGTTGACAATGAACTATATTAAAAAAACAACAAAAAGAGTCCAGCAATCGCTGGACTCTTAGCCAAATAATCAGAAATAATCAAACAATTTTTTCTAAATATCTTTGATAAACCTTACTCAATATCTACAACGCCACGAATAGACATTCCTAAATATTTTGACCAATAAGAAACGTCACCAACTGCTTTGACATTTATAAACGAGTAATAAGCATTTGATTTACTATGAGTGAAACTTGTCCATAAATAAGCGCCCGCCCCTAAAGCTAGAACATTTTCCTTTTTCTTGTATCCTGCTTTGGGTATAAAAATACTTTTACCAGATGGGCCTGTAATAACAAAGCCATCTACATTGTTATATTTTCCCGTTTCAATTTTACAATTATTGATCAATGATGCACACTCTGCTCTTGTAGGCATTCGCCAATTACCACCCATTTTCACTCTTGCTGCGTCATAATTCGTTCCTGATATATCTGAATATGGAGTCTTGAATTTTGATTCATCAAGGTAACTATTCGGATCTCCAGTGTATAAAGAGTAATACCACCACCACGAACTGCTGCGTGTAACCGTTTCTCCCCACATATAATATCCTCCATTTTGTTCAGGCGAAGAAGCCCCAACATTTTGCACAGCCCAACAAACACCGATACCTAAATCTACATAGTCGTAACCGTTTTCTGTACCAGAAGGAGAAAAGTCCGGACCTGTATGTACATTGTCTTCATCAGGATCTACATATGTCCACGCTACAGTTGCGTACTTTAATTCATTACCCTGCTTAATCTTACCATATGCGAGTGTTGATTTTTCTTTTAAATAATAAACCAATGCATTCTCAGACTCTGACACTTTAACGTAATCTGTCAAACAATGTTTTACTATTGTTGACACACTACTGATACGAGATTGGGTCAAAGAAGATGCTACCAATTTATCATTCTCAAAATTGTAACCAAGAACAACATTTTTCTGATTATTAGTATATCTCAAATAACTATCTGTTTCTATTTCCAATTCTAATTCATTTGACTGCATTGATTTTATCGTCTGCTTATCAATTCCCCAATCCATTACTGGAAGTATTTTCCCAAACGACTCTGATCCATCCAAGTTGTCACCGCTACCATTAAATTCTCCACTGCTACATGCTACAGACAACATGACAGATAGTATAACCATTATAATTCTATTCATAAGTGTATTCATCTTTAATTTGTGTGATTATTGAATAATATCCTCTGCCATTTCTAACATACTTGCCGTTCTTTTCAGCGCACTTGATACACCCATAAGTTGCGTTTTATCTTCTACTATTACGACAGTACATTTTGCCATCAAATCATTTAATGTTTTTACCGTAACGTCGGTAATTCCTAAGCCTCTAGCTTTTACTGTTCCTTGAGAGTCATGAGACACAGATACTATTGATCTATCACCTGAATCCCATTCATAAAGTGTCGTGGCTGCTTGTGGATACAATGAAGGAAGTATCTTATACTCTTCGTCTTTTGAAAGAATAAGAACAGATGGTACACTTATACTTTCAGGTGATGTCCATGTTGGATCAAACACTGTAACCATACAAGTACTAGAGATTGTGTTATCATTTTCATCATAGAAATAGACTGTTAACTTTTCTATACCAACAGACCCTCCATATACAGTAACAAATTGTTCTTGACTATTATGGCTTATTCCTATATAATCTCCAGGATAGCGACTAACCCAAACCTCAGCGGCACTACCTACAGGAAGCAATTGATATGGAATTGTAACTTTCTTACCAATTTCAACAGATATCTCTGGTTGGATTAATATTGAAGTTGCTTTCTGGCTTGAATTATCTCCTGACCCACCAACACAACTCACATAAAATTGTTTGTAATAGGTATTAGCACGAATATGTCCCGTGATAGATTGATATCTTTCCACATAAACAAGCTCAATAGTTGCATAACCATCAAATTTTTTAGTAACTTCAATGGTTGCTGAAATTTCAGACTTACTTATAAAAGTAATTGCCGGATTTGCACATGCCCAAATAGCCTTATCCACATAACCAACTGGCACAGATGGAACATTTAACTGAAGCGTTTCACCAACTTGAACATTGTATGTTTGCCCAAATGACAAATTTGAGCAAAGCATACAGGCAAACAGTAATACATATCTTACAATATATTTCATATCTATATATGCGTTAAATTAAAACAGAATCTATCAAAAAAATACAGTGTTTGATCAAGTATCTAAATTTTAAATTTGCTTATATAATTGCATACTTTGAACATTTCTGATCCCTCAAAAGCTCCTCCAACATATAAACTAGTAAATTCTTTTCCCCTCCAATTGTATTTTGTAAGCAGATAATTTGTTAACCAATTGTCAGAAAGCACCTCTTTTGGCAATATGAAAATATTGAATTTTTCGGCATCTACCGCACCTAAATTTAAGTGTATATCATCATTCATGTGTTTCCTGATAACTGCAGTAGTTGAGAATGTGATAGTATTATTATCGTCATCATTTAATCTAACTAGTATATACGGATTGGTTAGAGTAATATCTGGATTTTTAAATGTAAGATCTATATGAAGTTCGGACCCATAAAAATAACCACTTTTTTTGATGTCTAATGATTCATTAATGTTGTAAGCGGTTAGATTGCGAAGTCCTTCAAAATAGACATTATATTTTGCTCGGTTGTCAAATTCGGCCATACATAGTTCACTGTCAGTAACTCGGTTATGTGAAAAATATCCACCAAGTTCCAGAATTTTGATTTCATCTTCTGTAAATCCATAGTTGTTAAGACCTGCTGATTCAATAATACAAGTTTCGTTTGCCTTACCAGAGATACTTACATACAGTATAATATTATTATGGTCTAAAATATTAGCATACGTTTCTGTGTCTAAAGCATCTGTTGTTTGATACTCTAATTTAGCCTCGGCAATATAACTTTTGCCTTGAATGGTATCTTGGCTGAAGCTTACTAATTTAAGGGTTTTGCCAGAATGAGATGAGTTGTACTCTTTGATAAACTTAGCAACTTGCCTTTCTGCCTTTTTTGTTGGATCGCTGGAGACGTATGCGTATTTTGATATAAAAACACATAAGATGCAGGATAATATTACAAATAATGTATACTTAACTTTATGTCTATTCTTTTTGCGGCATAGAAATATAACACCTACCAATAAAGATATAAGTGATATTGCAACGAATAATATTGCGGAAACTACTCTTACATTTTCATTGTAATAAGACAATGAAAATACCAAATATGAGATAGTAATAAGTAGTAAAATTTTATAAAAAGTCTTCATCGTTTTGTTTAGAATTAATAATATTAAGTAGTGTATTTGCATCAGTAATCAAGGGCACCACTATCCCTATAATTACATTAGTCTGTCGTAAAATTAAACCTCTATATACGCACAAAAAAAGCGCGGGACAAATAGATATTCTCTACTCAAGGTGTTTGGCGTAACCTGACTGACAGAATAACTAAAAGCCCGCGTAGAAAACGCGAGCATTTAGCAATATTCCTGCCAGTCTTATCAGTCGCCAAACTTTTGAGTAGACAGAATAAAGCTAAAACGCTTTTCCATATTTAAATGTGCGTATAGAAATACGCTAATGTTTCATAGGCTATAAATTTTATGGTTTATAATAACAAAGGTATATCATTTTTTTTGAAAATAGTACGCGCGCGAAAAAAAAATATGGTATAGGCCTTACTGACGGTGCACAGAGCACTCTACAGCTGACGCAGAACAGAGAATTTAATGAAGTTAAGGAATTTAGGGAAGTTAGCGAAAAACACTAAACTCGTTAATCTCCTTAAACTCCTTAATTTCACTACTGTCGGCAAATTTGCCGACACCGCTAAAAAGCTAATGGCTAATAGCTAACGGCTAACAGCCAATTTCTCGTCAGAAGGCGTAAGATGTGGTGCATCACAAAAGAAACCCCTTTGGGATAGTACTAAAACGTACAGCCCAAAGGGGTTTACTTTTAGGGATGTGCCGCAGGTTGCGGCTTATCACGAGAAATTACTCGGAGAGGATTTCCAAAATCTTAATCGCCGCCACAGAAATCTTTGAACCTGGTCCGAAGATTGCTGCTGCGCCGTCGCGATAGAGCTGGTCGTAGTCCTGTGCTGGGATTACACCACCAACAACTACGATGATATCCTCACGACCGAGCTTTGCAAGCTCCTCAATAATCTGTGGAACGAGAGTAAGGTGACCTGCTGCAAGTGAAGATACACCAACAACGTGTACATCGTTCTCTACAGCCTGCTTTGCTGCCTCTGCAGGGGTCTGGAAGAGAGGACCCATATCCACATCAAAGCCGATGTCTGCGTAACCTGTTGCAACAACCTTAGCGCCTCGGTCGTGACCGTCCTGACCAAGCTTTGCAATCATAATACGTGGCTGACGACCCTCGCGCTTTGCGAACTCTGCGCACATCTGCTTTGCCTTCTCAAACTCTGCATCCTGCTTCATAGCTGAACTATATACACATGAAATTGAACGAATTACTGCATTGTAGCGGCCTACAACAACCTCGCAAGCGTATGAAATCTCACCCAGTGTTGCGCGAACCTTAGCTGCCTCAACAGCGAGCTCAAGGAGGTTACCCTCGCCAGTCTCAACGCACTTAGTGATAGCTGCAAGAGCTGCATCAACAGCTGCCTGGTCACGATTAGCCTTAAGCTCATTAAGACGAGCAATCTGGCTCTCACGAACAGCTGTGTTATCTACTGCAAGGATATCAATTGGAGCCTCCTTCTCAAGGCGGTACTCGTTAAGACCGATAATCTTCTGCTCACCAGAGTCGATGCGAGCCTGTGTACGTGCTGCAGCCTCCTCAATACGCATCTTTGGAATACCTGTCTCAATAGCCTTAGCCATACCACCAAGCTGCTCAACCTCCTCAATAAGAGCCCAAGCCTTGTGAGCAATCTCATTTGTAAGGCTCTCAACATAGTAAGAACCTGCCCAAGGGTCTACAGAGCGGCAAACATTAGTCTCCTCCTGGATGTAAATCTGGGTGTTACGAGCGATACGAGCTGAGAAGTCGGTAGGAAGGGCGATAGCCTCATCAAGAGCATTGGTATGCAGTGACTGAGTGTGACCCAGAGCTGCGCCCATAGCCTCAATAGCTGTACGGCCAACATTGTTGAATGGATCCTGCTCGGTAAGTGACCAACCAGAGGTCTGTGAGTGTGTACGCAGTGCTAATGACTTAGGGTTCTTAGGCTCAAACTGCTTAACAATCTTAGCCCACAGCATACGAGCGGCACGCATCTTTGCAATCTCCATAAAGTGGTTCATACCGATAGCCCAGAAGAATGAAAGGCGTGGAGCAAAGGCGTCAATGCTCATACCAGCGTTGATACCTGCGCGCAGGTACTCAAGACCGTCTGCAAGGGTGTATGCAAGCTCAATGTCAGCTGTTGCACCTGCCTCCTGCATATGGTAGCCAGAGATAGAGATTGAGTTGAACTTAGGCATATTCTTTGAAGTGTACTCAAAGATATCAGCGATAATCTTCATAGAGAACTTTGGAGGGTAGATATAGGTGTTACGCACCATAAACTCCTTCAAAATATCGTTCTGAATAGTACCAGCAAGCTGATCAAGAGTACAACCCTGCTCAAGACCTGTAACGATGTAGAATGCAAGCACTGGAAGTACTGCACCGTTCATTGTCATAGATACAGACATCTTGTCAAGTGGAATACCGTTGAAAAGCACCTTCATATCCTCTACAGAGCAGATAGATACACCAGCCTTACCAACATCACCCACTACGCGAGGGTGGTCTGCATCGTAACCTCGGTGTGTAGCGAGGTCAAAGGCTACTGAAAGACCCTTCTGACCTGCAGCAAGGTTACGACGATAGAATGCGTTAGACTCCTCAGCAGTAGAGAAACCTGCATACTGACGGATAGTCCATGGACGCATAACATACATAGTAGAGTAAGGACCACGCAGGAACGGTGCAACACCAGCTGCATAGTTCAGATGCTCCATACCCTCAAGGTCTGCCGCAGTATAGCCATCCTTGACAGATATCTGCTCGGCAGTAATCCAAGGCTCCTTTGTAGCCTCAGCAGCAGCGGCTGCGCCGCCCTGATATTTCAATTCTGAAAATTTTGCTCTCATTGTCTCTGCTCTTTAGATACCCATCTGAGCCAAGTAGCCGCGAAGTGTCTCAAGGACATTGCTCTTGACGCTGATGAAGTTGTTAATACCCTTTGCCTGAAGCTCCTCTGTGCAAGCAGGTGCGCCTGCTACTACGAGGATAGCCTTGCCACCAAGAAGCTCCTGAACCTGTGGAGCTACTGTAGCGTAGTCGTCATCTGATGCGCAGACAACAACAATCTGTGCGCCTGATGCAAGTGCCTCCTTGACGCCATCCTCAACATTTGCGAAGAAGTTGTTATCCTGAACGCGGATACCAGCGCAAGCGAAGAAGTTGCAAGAGAACTGTGCACGAGCACGAGCCATAGCAAGGTTACCACATGTGAGCATAAATGCCTTAAGCTCCTTGCCAGAGCGGTCAACACCCAGACGCATAGCCTCAAATGCCATAGCACCACGATAAGGAACAAGAACATTACCCTCAACTACTGGACGAGTTACAGCACAAGCCTCAACAGCAGCATCTGCAACCTCGTTAAAGTTAGGATACTGGTTTGCACCAAGCAGAATCTGACGGCGTGTAGCGATAGCCTTATCCTTAGCAGCTGCAGAAGCCTTTACGCGCTCTACAACATAGCCAGACTCAAATGCTGCTACATAGCCACCCTTCTCCTCCAACTCAAGGAAGAGCTTCCATGCCTCATTAGCGATGGTCTCTGTGAGGGTCTCAATGTAGTATGAACCACCTGCAGGGTCGATAACCTGGTCGAAGTGGCTCTCGTGCTTAAGCAGCAAGCTCTGGTTACGAGCAATGCGCTGTGAGAACTCTGTTGGAGCGGTGTATGAGTGGTCAAATGGAAGTACCTCAAGAGAGTGTACACCAGCAATAGCAGCACTCATAGCCTCAGTTGTACCACGAAGCATATTTACATATGGGTCGTATACTGTCTGGTTCCAAGCAGATGTACGAGCGTGTACAAACGCCTTGCAAGAGCAGTCGCAAGCAGGCTCATACTGCTTTACGATGTTAGCCCACAGCAGACGTACTGCGCGGAACTTTGCCATCTCCATAAAGTAGTTAGAGGTAACGGCAAAAGTAAAACGAATCTTACGAGCAGCCTGATCTACAGTAAGGCCTGCCTCCATAAGGCGTACGAGGTACTCGTGTGCAACAGAGAGACCAAAACCAAGCTCCTCAACGATTGTAGAACCGCTGTCAGAGAATACGTTTGCGCCAACATTTACTACGCGAACATTCTTGTACTCAGCAGTAGCCTTTACAAGCTCGGCAATCTTTGAGATGCACTTGCCACCCTGACAATCATCGCACCAAACACCCTTCTGAGACAGGTGCTTTACGATAGGGTCAATAGCGAAGTTCACGCGAAGCTCATCCTTTGCTACGCCATCCTTCTCTGCCTTTGCAAGAAGGAGAGCAGCAATCTTTGCCACGCCCTTACCGCAGAAAGTAAGCTCAACCGCTGGAAGAACGATACCTGCAAGCAGAGTATCAAGGTCCTGAGCAGTAAACTCGCCCTCGGCATTGCAGAAGCAGAAGCCTAAAGAGTCAACACCTGCGTTAAGCATCTTCAGAGCTGTCTCATTTGCAGCCTTAGGGCAGCTTACAGAGATAGTCTGATGTGTCAGCCAGCTATTATCACCGCTAACACCTCTCAAATAAGGGAACTCACCTGCCTGAGTGCCCAAAGTCTTAAGACCCTCAAGGTTCTCAGCACGGTAGTATGGACGGAGGTTAAAGCCCTCAGTAGTTCTCCACACCAACTTGCGCTCATAGTCAGCACCCTTGAGATCAACAGCTATCGCCGCCTCCCAAGCCTCGGTAGAGACCTCAGGAAACTCGGCAAATAACTTTTCACAATTGGTTGTTGCCATAATCTTTTTTGTTTATAGTTTAAGGTGAAAAAATTGTTCTGTTATAAAATCGCGTAAAGTTAGCGACTTTTTTC
The DNA here is from genome assembly GCA_017938765.1 of Alistipes sp. Classification (GTDB taxonomy): domain Bacteria; phylum Bacteroidota; class Bacteroidia; order Bacteroidales; family Rikenellaceae; genus Alistipes. Next base: position 18,022 of record JAGBAX010000003.1, read on the forward strand.
AAGAAATCAAAATATTTCACAAAATAGTTATCCGCCCACCCAAAACACTAAGTGTTTTAGGCAGACGGACAACGGTTTTCTTGTACTACCTTATAGAGATATTAAATTCAAAATTCTATCAGACACTACAAAAAAAGAGGTCGGGCAAAACTGCTCAACCTCTGTATAGATAGAAGTTAGTAACCCTACTTAGTCACCTTCTCAAGCCACTTAACCATTGAAAGCATCACACCCATAGAGGCACCACATGCCAGCACAAATACGCCCCAAGTAACCCACATTGGAGTGTGAGTGTACAACCAGCCACCAACAAAGAGCAGCGAGTTACCTACAGCGGTAGCAGCAAGCCACATACCCTGCATAAGACCCTGCATGTGTGGAGGGGCAACCTTTGACACAAAAGCAAGACCGAGTGGAGAGATAAAGAGCTCAGCAACGGTAAGAATAAAGTATAGACCAATCATTACCCATGGTGTTACAAGGATACCCTGCGCCTCAGCAGCAGACATACCTGCAAGCTCAGTCTTTGATGGAAGAGCAAATGAGAAGAATACAAGGAAGAGGTATGCAAGAGCAGCGATACCCATACCGAGTGCAATCTTCATAGGGGTTGAAACCTCATACTTCTTCTGCTTAAGCCAACCAAAGAGCCACATAATCACCGGAGTGAGGAACACCACAAAGAATGGGTTTACACACTGGAAAATCTCAGCACCCTTAATAGTTGTAAAGCCAAGGTCAATATTAATTACATTGAGGTCTACGTAGTCACGCGCAAAGTAGGTGAGCGAATAACCATTCTGGTGGAATGATACCCAGAAGAAAATTACCACACCAAACACTGCAAACAGAGCAAGAATACGCTGGCGAATCTCCTGTGCGCTCATTGCAATATCCTCCTTAGAGGCAACAGCACTTGCAACCTTCTTCTGTACATCTGGGAAGCTTGAACGGTTTACCAAGTAGATAACCAAAGAGACAAGCATCATCACAATAGCTGCCGCAAAAGCATAGTGGAATCCACGGTTAAATACATCAAGGTAGGTACTGCAGAACTGTGTCAGACCCTCAGCAGTAACCTGAGCACCTGAAAGTGTAACCTCATTAGCATAAGTAACAAGGTTTGATGCACCCTCAGCAGTCATCTCTGCGCCACCAAGGTACTGATGACATAGCTCTGGCAACTTAGCATTGTAGTCAAAGCCATTGAGACGCAACCACCAGTTACGCACGCCGATTGCAATCCATGGAGCAAAGAAACCACCAATATTGATAAACATGTAGAAAATCTGGAAACCAGTCTCGCGCTTATCGGCATACTCAGGCTTATCGTACATCTGACCCACAAGAGCCTGAAGATTACCCTTGAAAAGTCCGTTACCAAATGCAATTACCAACAATCCCACACATGTAAGTGTCAGATAGAGAGGAAGATTTGGCACTGGGGTTGGAGTAGGAATGGATATTATCACATATCCAATAGCCATCACAATCAGACCCCACATAATAGTACTCTTGTAATTACCAGTCTTATCAGCAATAATACCACCCACAAGAGCAAGCAGATAGATTGAGGCATAGAAGACTGAATAGATGTATCCTGTGGTGGTCTCATCAAGTCCAAACTTTGACGAGATAAAGAGGGTCAGGATAGCCATCATAATGTAAAAACCGAAGCGCTCACCCATATTGGCAAGTGCAGCAGCAATCAAACCTTTAGGTTGTCCTTTGAACATAAATTTATAGTTTTAAAAGTTAAAAATTGCAAAATCGCAGTCAAAGATAACGAAAAATTCCATAACTGCAAAATTTGAAATTATTGCCTAAAAATTGTATCTTTGCACTAAATAACTTTATTTTTGTAAAATATGACTCCACTACAGATAGCAATAGTGCTTCTTATACCATTCACTGGCACGGTTTTAGGCTCTGCCAGCTCACTTGTTTTGGGACGCGAGAGCGCATCAAAGATGCAGAATATTCTACTCGGTTTTGCCTCAGGCGTTATGGTGGCGGCATCAGTCTGGTCGCTACTCATACCTGCTATTAACCACACAGAGGCTGCGGGAGGCATTGCGTGGCTTCCTGCTCTGATAGGTCTACTGGGAGGTATGGGATTTATGCTTCTTCTTGATATGTTTACGCCCCATCTGCATATTGACAGCACAACACCTGAGGGCGTACCCACATCGCTCGGCAAGTCTACGATGTTGATGCTCGCCGTAACGCTCCACAACATCCCTGAGGGTATGGCCGTAGGAGTAGTTCTCGCTGGCGCACTATCGGGCGAAACAGATATGAATATGGCAGCTGCACTGGCTTTAGCAGCAGGTATAGCCCTGCAGAATGTACCTGAGGGCGCTGTTATCTCACTGCCTCTGCGCTCGCAGGGGCTGTCACGACTGCGCTCATTCTCCTATGGTGTGGCATCGGGCGTAGTTGAGCCTATCTCGGCCGTTATCACTATACTGCTTATAGAGCAACTCATCGGCGCATTTCCATATATGCTCGCCTTTGCCGCTGGAGCAATGATATATGTCGTTGTTGAGGAGCTTATCCCCGAAGCGCACTCTGGAAAGCACTCTAATCTGCCAACTATCGGTTTTGCTATCGGCTTTGCCGCCATGATGGTCTTAGACATCGCATTAGGATAAAACCAATAGCCAACAGCTAATGGCCAATGGCCAAATCTATGGCTTGAAAGTTGCTCTAAGCATAGCAAATCACTTAAAATATTTGCTTATGGATAAGAGTAACAATTCTACTTTTAAGTTGTCGGTGGCGACGTTAGCCATTATGAATGTGACGGCGGTAGTGAGTCTTCGTGGATTGGCTGCCGAGTCGGTATATGGCTTAAGCTCAGCGTTTTACTACCTTTTTGCCGCCTTTGTATTTTTGATTCCTACGGCACTTGTTGCTGCCGAGTTGGCGGCTATGTTTAGCGACAAGGAGGGTGGCGTGTTTCGCTGGATAGGCGAGGCTTTTGGTGCTAAAGCTGGTTTTTTGGCTATCTGGCTACAGTGGATTCAGTCCACCATTTGGTATCCTACAGTGCTAACATTTGGAGCCGTAAGTATAGCCTTTATAGGCATGAATCAGCAGGCCGATATGGCACTTGCGTCAAACAAGATGTTTACCCTTGTTGTGGTGCTGGCGATATACTGGACAGCAACTTTCATATCGCTCAAGGGTCTTGACTGGGTAGGTAAAATCAGCAAGTGGGGAGGTATTATCGGCACAATTATCCCCGCAGCGCTACTTATCGTGCTTGGCATTATCTACCTCGCTACGGGCGGACACAACAATATGGATATGAGCGCAGGATTTTTCCCTGACCTGAAGAAGTTTGACAACCTTGTTCTTGCAAGTAGTATCTTCCTCTTCTATGCCGGTATGGAGATGATGGGTATCCATGTTATGGAGGTAAACAACCCTAAGCGCAACTATCCTAAAGCCATTATTATCGGCTCGCTGATTACCGTAGCGATATTTATTCTGGGCACCTTCTCGCTCGGATTTATCATCCCTGCCAAGGATGTATCACTCACACAGTCACTACTCATCGGCTTTGATAAGTACTTTGAGTATCTACATATGTCGTGGGCAGCTCCGCTGATAGCCATAGCACTGATGTTCGGCGTGCTTGCAGGTGTGCTTACGTGGGTTGCAGGACCATCAAAGGGTATATTTACGGTTGGCAAGGCTGGCTACCTGCCTCCATTCTTCCAGAAGAGCAACAAGAATGGTGTACAGCGCAATATTCTGCTTATTCAGGGAGGAATTGTAACACTACTCTCGCTACTATTTGTAGTAATGCCGAGTGTGCAGTCCTTCTACCAGATACTCTCGCAGATGACCGCCTCGCTCTACCTGATAATGTATATGATGCTCTTTGCAGCAGCTATAGTATTGCGCTATAGACTCAAAAATACCGAGCGACCATTCCGTCTGGGTGGAAATATGGTTATGTGGATTATCGCGGGACTTGGTTTCTGCGGCTCTCTGCTCGCCTTTATACTGAGCTTTATCCCACCTGCACAGATTCCAACAGGAAGCCCAAAGACATGGGTTACGATACTTATCGTTGGTTGCCTTGTGGTGATTATCGTTCCGCTGATTATCTACGCGCTGCGCAAGCCACACTGGAAGAGCGACGACACACAGTTCGCTCCATTCCACTGGGAGAAATAACAAATAAAGGGTAGTTTCGCACTACCCTTTATTGTTTAGAAAAGTATTGTAAACCTCTTCGCTCAATCCCATATTTGAGAAGCCACCGTCGTGGTAGAGGTTTTGCATCGTCACCTTGCGCGTAAGGTCGCTAAAGAGCGTTACACAGTAGTCGGCGCAGTCAGCAGCATCTGCATTTCCCAGTGGCGACATCGCCTCGGCAAAGTCTAACATACCGCCCATACCTGCAATACCCTTGCCTGCAGTTGTGGCAGTTGGCGACTGAGAGACTGTATTGACCCTAACCTTGCGGTCACGACCATAGATAGCACCAAAGCTACGAGCCACAGACTCAAGCAGTGCCTTTGCATCTGCCATATCGCTGTAACCAACAAATGTACGCTGCGCTGCCATATAGGTCAGAGCAACGACCGAGCCCCACTCATTGAGCGCATCCTTTGCATAGAGCACCTGCAGCACCTTATGGAACGAAACGGCTGAGATATCCAGCGTACGGTCCAAAAATGTGTAGTTAAGCGACTGATAAGGGATGCTCTTTCTAACATTTGGCGACATACCCACAGAGTGAAGCACAAAGTCAAACTTACCTCCGAAGTGCTCCATTGCCTTATCTACCAACGCCTCCAAATCCTCAACCTTAGTGGCATCGGCAGCAATAACTGGTGCATTACACCTCTCTGCCAACTTTGAAATTTCACCCATACGCAGTGAAATCTCTGTGTTTGTAAGCACAATCTCGGCCCCCTCTTCTCTCGCACGCTCGGCCACTTTCCAAGCAATAGATTGCTCGTTTAGTGCACCGAAAATAATTCCCTTCTTGCCTTTTAAAAGATTGTATGCCATAATATAATAATTTGTGTATAAGCTCCTTTTACAGAGTTTTTTTTAGAAGTTGATTAACCAATCAACTTCTTAGTCCTCATCATCAAATTCGATTGGAGATGGGCGGCGCTCCTCCTCTTCCTCTTCATCATCCTGAATCTGGTCTGCGCCCTTAATCTCATCGTCGTAGTACTCCTTATCGTCGTCCTCCTCTGTTGGGTCGTCAATCTTTACGTCAATCTTTACAAGATAACTAACCTCATCAGTCTCAAAAGGGACTGCAAAGAAAAAGTCTCCATTAGGCTTGTTGATTCTCATCATCGCCTCAGAGTAGCCGTAAGGGTAGAAAGCCTTTACTGCCTCCTGAATCTCCAACGGAAGATTGTTAAAACTGATTACTGATCTCCTTTTATTAGTTGGTGTTGCCATATTTTGTATAGTTTTTTTTATTGTTTGTCATCAATTTCGGGTGCAAGTATAAGCAAAAATTTGTTATCACACCAATTTCACAGATTTTTTTTGATTTTTTTTTGAAATTGCGCTCTATTTGAAATAAAATATGTATTTTCGTGCGATGTGAGTATATAATATGGTAGAGACAAACAACATTTTGGTAGAGATTGAGTCACTGCGTGAGCAACTCAACTACCACAACCGCAAATACTACGTAGAGAACTCTCCTGAGATTTCGGACTACGACTTTGACTGTATGATGCGCCGCCTGATGGATCTTGAGGCTGAGCATCCTCAGTACTACGACCCACTCTCGCCCTCTGTGCGCGTGGGTAGTGACCGCACCTCCGAGTTTATCTCTGTAGCCCACCGCTACCCTATGCTCTCGCTCTCAAACACCTACTCTATTGAGGAGCTGAACACATTTATTGAGCGTATTGAGCAGCAACAGGGTGTTACAGAGTTTGTCTGCGAGCTGAAGTTTGACGGCACTGCCATAAGCCTTACTTACGAAAAGGGGCGACTTGTTCGCGCCGTTACTCGCGGCGATGGCACTACAGGCGACGATGTTACGGCCAATGTAAAGACTATCCGCTCTATACCTCTAACACTTAGCGGGGAGGATATCCCAGAGCTTTTTGAGATTCGCGGCGAGATATTTATGCCATACGCATCTTTTGACCGCCTCAATAGCGAGCGTGAAGCTGCGGGCGAAGCACTATTTGCCAATCCGCGCAATGCCGCTGCGGGCACGCTTAAGCAGCAGCAGTCGGCAGTGGTTGCCAAGCGCGGTTTAGACTGCACACTCTACCAGATGGCGGGCGACAATCTGCCATTTACAAACCACATAGAGAATCTTGAGGCTGCCCGCCGTTGGGGCTTTAAGGTCTCGGAGCATATGACCCTCTGTCGTGGCGCAAAGGAGGTTATAGAGTATATAACCCACTGGGACGAGGCTCGCAAAGCTCTTCCATACCCTACCGATGGCGTTGTGATTAAGGTAAACGACTTTGCTTTGCGTCGCACACTTGGATTTACTGCCAAGTCGCCTCGCTGGGCTGTAGCCTATAAGTTTAAGGCCGAGAGTGCACTTACGCGCCTTGTGAGTGTAGATTTTCAAGTCGGCAGAACGGGCGCCATAACCCCTGTGGCAAATCTTGAGCCAGTGTTACTTGCGGGAACTACAGTAAAAAGAGCCTCGCTACACAATGCAGAGCAGATTGCTGCGTTAGATATAAGGATAGGCGATATGGTCTACGTTGAGAAGGGCGGCGAGATAATCCCGAAGATTACGGGCGTAGAGCTATCGGAGCGTAAGAGTGATAGCACTCCATTTGAGTATATCACCGTCTGCCCAGAGTGTGGAGCCGAGTTGGTGCGCTTTGAGGGTGAGGCAAAGCACTACTGTCCTAACCAGAGCGGTTGCCGACCTCAGATTTTGGGTCGCATTATCCACTTCATCCGTCGCAAGGCGATGAATATTGACGGATTAGGTGCTGAGACCGTTGAGTTGCTCTTTGAAAATGGACTTATTGCAGATATTGCAGACCTCTACACTCTGAGGGCTAATGACCTTGCTCTTCTTCCGCGCCTTGGCGAGAAGTCGGCAGACAATATCATCAGTAGCATTGAGGCCTCTAAGAGTGTACCTTTTGCCCGCGTACTCTTTGGATTGGGTATTCGCTTTGTGGGCGAGACTACGGCAAAGTATATGGCTTCGCACTTCAAGAGCCTTGATGCCATTATGGCTGCTGACAGTTCCGAGCTTCAAGAGACCGAGGAGGTGGGTGACAAGATTGCACAAGCCATTATAGAGTACTTTGCTGACCCTGTAAACCTCGCTATTATTGAGCGACTGCGCGCAGCTGGGCTACAGTTTGAGAGCGAGCAGGCGGTGCGCAGCTCAAATATTCTTGAGGGCAAGAACATCGTTGTGTCGGGTAAGTTTTCCGTATACTCGCGTGACGAGCTGAAGGCACTCATTGAGAGTCACGGAGGTAAGAACCAGTCGGGCGTGAGTGGCAATACGGACTTTATCGTTGCGGGCGAGAATATGGGCCCTGCGAAGTTGCAGAAGGCAGAAAAGCTGGGCGTAACGATACTTACCGAGCAGCAGTTTATAGAGCTTATTGGCAATAGTGACACAACTGATACAGCCGTAGTTACAGAGCCTAAACAACCTAAAGTAGAACAAGTTATACAGACAAGTTTGTTTTAGCGTATGACAATAACAAATAAATTCACAGGCGTAGGTGTTGCGCTGATAACACCTTTTGACAGCAAGGGTAGCATAGACTTTGGAGCCCTTGCAGCCATTATTGACCGAGTAATAGATGGCGGCGTAGACTATCTGCTCGCCCTTGGAACTACATCCGAGACCCCGACTCTGACACCTTCAGAGCGCGTTGCAGTAGCGAAGTTTATCGCGCAGAGAGTTAATGGCCGAGTGCCTCTTATGGTGGGCATTGGCGGCAACTGCACTGCCGATGTAGTAGCGACGCTCCGCAGTTGGGATTTTACGGGCTACGATGCCGTTTTGAGCGTTAATCCATACTACAACAAGCCAAATCAGGAGGGACTTTTCCTCCACTTTAAGGCTCTTTCGGAGGCATCCCCGCTGCCGATAATGCTCTACAACATTCCGGGTCGTACGGGCGTGAATATGACACCTCAGACCGTTGCTCGTATAGTGGCTGCCTGCCCAAATATCTTCGGTATTAAGGAGGCTTCGGGCGACACTGATCAGATGGAGGAGGTAGTAAAGGCTGTGGCTAAAGTTCGCGAGGACTTTATCCTTGTCAGTGGCGACGACGGCCTTACAGTAAAGGCTATACGCCTTGGTGGCAAGGGCGTTCTATCGGTGCTTGCACATCTCTATCCCGCCGATGTTAAGAGTCTTACAACACTGGCTCTTGAGGGCAACTACGACAAGGCAGAGTATATGCTCTCGCGCCTTGAGGCCATTACCGACTCGCTTTTTGCCGAGGGTAACCCTGTCGGCATAAAAAATGCACTTGCAACAAAAGCTCTCTGCACTCCGACCGTCCGACTACCACTTGCACAGGCGAGCGTAGAGCTTGATATTAGACAAAGAATTGAGATTATTAAGTATGAGTCTTAAGCGAATATTTGTTCTGCTCTGCACAGCCATTATTACAGTGGCTGCAGTGGCTAAGAGACCTATAAACACCGAGATTTTTGCCGCCATAAACGACAGCAACTCGGAGTTCTATTACCCCAACCTTATGATGCGATATAAGGCTGGCGAGCCACTGACTGACGAGCAGTACCACTACCTCTACTACGGATTTGCCTATCAGGCGGCATACCGCCCTCTGAATGACAATCCGGGTATGACAAAGGTACAGAATATCATGGCGCGCATAGCCATAGACACCCCATCTGTTGTGGATATAGACCAGCTTATTGCCGCCTGCTCGGAGGCTATGGAGTACGACCCCTTCTCGCCAAAGTTGCTCAACATTATGGCGTACGCATACGGAACGGCAGGCGACACTGCCCGTGAGAAGATATACTCCGACCACCTTGCTGCAATTCTGAGAACTATTGCCACCTCTGGCACAGGTGCTAAAGAGAGGGAGCCGATGCATATTATCTTCTTCTCGCACGGTGTAGATTTTATAGCTGCCAAGGGTTGGAATCAACGTAAGGGTAAAATTATCAGCCGCGAGGTTGAGTTTATACCATTTGAGGCACCAAAGAACAAGCTGAAGGGCTACTACTTTGACTACAGCCGCGTCTACTGGAACAAGCCAGACGACTACACCTTTAAGCGCGAGCGTACATGGCAGTTCAACAACCTCAAGCCAAGAGAATACAAATAGACTATGAAGAGACTTTCACTATACACACTACTACTCACACTCTTTACTGTAGGCTGTAACCCTGTAGAGCCAGTGCCAAATGACTCACTGTCAATAGTTAGCGGTGTTACAAACAACACCCTTACCCTTGACGGCGCTGCTGGTAGTAAAGCAACATTTGCTATCAGTTCAAAGCTCGCTTGGGAGGTGCTTGACATCCCTGGCGTAGAGTATAGCCCTAATAGTGGCGAAGCGACAACAAAGACCACAATTACCGCCACAGCCCTACAGCCTAATCGCACCCTTAAGACCATAACCCTTGGGGATGTGGTTATACGCCTCTCTCGCACACGCTTTACCGGTATTAAGGCGCAGCAGAGACCTCAGATTATCATTGAGGAGCAGTATAGTGAAGCTATCTCGGTCGCTCCTGAGCAGAATAGAGTTACAGAGTTTACCTTTGAGTGCAAAAGTAGCGACTTTGAACTTATTGCAGAGGGTAATGTGACCGTAACGCAAGGCACACAGATTGGCACAAACAAGTACCGCGCAACAGTCTGCGCAACAACAGACAACCTCTCAACAGAGGAGCATACAGCTGGTTATATTGGCTTTAAGATTGGAGGCGAGACTCTTGATGGCAAGATTGCCGTTGTGCAACGCTCAGCAATACTCTTTGACCGTAACCGCGTGATTATCAATGGTACTGAAGGGGCAACGATGAGCCTTACTATTGACTCCCCATTTGACTTTACTGTTATCAGCTCCACAACAGCCCTTACAGCTGTTCGTGGCGAGGGTCAAACCGTAGTTCTTACAGCCATAGAGCGCAACAGCACTGACAGCGAGCGCAAGTTGGGAACTATTACCGTCTCACTGAAGGATAAACCCGACTGCAAAGCCACAATAGATGTTTGGCAACGCAAGGAGAGGGCTGACCATGCACTACTCTTCTACTTCCTCGGCACAAGCCTTAAGGGCTACTACCAGAGCAATCTTGCAATGGTAGAGACTATCGCCGCTAAGGGTACTTTGGATAATAGCCGCGTGATAGTCTTCCTGCAGAATAGCACCAACAGCGGCTCTATGTTTGAGATTCGCTACGACAGAGGCACAAATACCATTCTGCGCGAGTCTATCGCCGACTATGATTTACCATCCATCTACAACGAGCAGATGCTCTACACTATTTTCAACGACCTGTTTGCTGCAGCACCTGCCGCCGAGTATGGACTCTATGTAGGCTCTCACGGTCGCGGATGGATTCCAAAGAGTGGCAGCACTAAAGGTCTTACAACTCTCCAGACAAGCCTTGATGACTATATCTGGACTCCTGCCCCTGGGGCAGCTATGGTGCGACATATGGGCGACACAGCCTCTACGCAGATAAATACAACTGAGTTTGCCTCTGCCATTGCTCGCACTGGCAAACACTTTGACTACATCATCTTTGATGTCTGCTACATGGCCAATGTTGAGAGCGCATACGATATGAAGGATATAGCGGACTATATCCTCGGCTCTCCGTGCGAGGTTATGGCGGCAGGTATGCCTTATTCAGAGATGATACCAGTAATGGTCAGCACATCACCGCTCAAAGAGCGCCTTGATACTGCCGCAAAGGCCTTTGTGGAGTACTATAAGACAAATAAGGAGGGCATCTACTCATCAGCCTGCTCAGCCGTTATTGCCTGCAAAGAGCTTGATGCACTCGCTGCGGCTGTTAAACAAGCAAATAGTTCGCTGAAGGATATTGACCCCGATACTATTCAGGTCTATGACGGTGTTAGCCCTTCGCGTAACCCAACGCATATCTTCTTTGATATTGAGGACTACATCGTCCAGAGTTGTACCGATGCTGCAGCAGTCACCGACTTCCAGAGCCAACTCTCGCGCACCGTTTCGGGCCAGCACCACACCGATACATTCTACTCGGCCTATAACAACCTCGCCAACCCGATTACCTCCTACTGCGGCCTTACAACATCAGCACCAATAATGCTCAACAGCGCCTCCGCCTACCGCGACCAGTGGCAGACTACCGCGTGGTACAAGGCTACGCATTAGAATTATACACCTACAAATAATGCCTGCAATTAAGCAGGCATTTTTCTTTTACGACAACAAAAAAAGGCGAGTTGCCCCGCCTTGAATGTTTTCACAACGGAATAATCCTTATTGTGATTTGCTTTGTGTTTTAATAATCTGTACTACGAAATTAAGGAAAAACCACCCAAGAGCTATCGCGGTTTCGCGGGGGTTACTCTCTACATCTAAGCTCGGCAAAAAATGTAGTATTCTGGGGTTCCATACGAAGGTAAATACAATCCAAGGTTTGTCATCTTTGGCTATACCGAATCCACATTTTATAATATCATTCAACATAATATATGATTTATGCGCATATATCTTCGCTATTGAGAATTTGCTTTTTGGAATGTTTGTGCTATATTTGCAAATGAAACGCTGGCTGTAGCGTTGAGAAGACTCTCGTGGTGGGGCATGCACAGCCCGGAAATCCACGAGAGTTTTTTCGTTTCATCCCTTACTTTGCCAGGTTGTGGATGATTTGTCTCATAGCCGTGTACTGGCTCTCCATGCTTGTCAGGAGGCGGTATTGGGCGTGGGTGCGGACAAGGTTATGGTCGGCAGAGGTGATTTTATAGTATTTATCGCCGTCGATATAGTCCATCAAAAAGCGAAGCACCTGCTCGTATGTAATATAGAGAGCCGAGAAGGCGAGCCAATCAACTTCTGACTCAGTAAGGCTCTCTTTACGCTCGGAGAGGTAGCCCTCGGCGTAGGCGCGGAAGATATCAATATCCATACCCACTCTACTCAAGTCACGATCATCCTCAGCGCCTGTATTTGTGTATGAGCGGATAGCGTCGCCAAAATCATTAAGCGAGGTGGAGCTCATAACAGTATCAAGGTCAATAGCGCAGAGTACCTCGTCGGTATCTGCATCAAAGAGGATATTGCTCAGCTTAGTATCGTTATGTGTTACGCGCGTAGGGATTGTTCCATCCTCAACAAGGCTCCAAAACTCAAGCATCTGCTCGCGGCGAGACTCTATCCAGCCAATCTCGGTCTTAAGTTCTGCCACACGGCCTGCTGCATCAGCTGCCACAGAGGCATCCCACTGCTCAAAGCGGTGGCGGATATTATGAAAGCCCTTGATAGTCTCATGCAATGGAGCGGTAAAGTCCGACAGCTGGCTCTGGAAGCGGCCTATACCCACGCCACCCTGATAGGCAAGAGCAAGGCTATCTGCCCTATCGTAACTCTTTGAGCGCGGGATAAAGAGGCAGGCAGCCCAGAAGTTACCATCTACCTCGGCATAGAGTCGTCCATCGCGTGCAGGAGTAATAGTGAGCGTCTGGCGCAGTGGGTCGGCAACCTTACGCTTGATATGCGCCGTAACGGCGGCGATATTCTCCATCATCGCTGGCACATTGGGAAAGATGTTGTGATTTTTGCGCTGTAGGATATAGTTTGGATAACTTCCAGCGGTTGTCACAACATATGTATCGTTAATAAATCCCTCGCCAAGAGGTGCAATGCTCTCAATTTCGCCCTCAAAGGCAAACAAAGAGGCTATCTGAAACAGTTTCTCGTTATTCATATTTGGCTATTAGTGTACCGAAAAATTCGGGACAGTGAAAGTTTGGTTTATCAAGTGTTATAGGTGACCAGCTAAGGTAGTGCGGCTGGAGTAGGTTGTCGCCACACTTATATATATTTACAGAGAGAGACTCAGGCATAGACTCCACGCCAAGCAGAGTGAAAGGTATAACCTCGCCTGCCCACCAGCTATTCTGATGGCGAATATCTACTGGAGCGTTATCAAAACTACCATGTCTGACTATCTGCATAAGCAAATCATCACTAAAGTGCACAGCATCGGTGCGCGAGAGTCGCTTGGCTGCAAGAAGACTCTTTATGGCGTTCATCTCAAAGTTAAAGTACCCCTCGCCCACTGGGTTAGCAATAAACAGCTCCACACAACTATCCTCCCACACGCGGCCATTATCCGCCATCTCTACGGCGCAAGTGTGGCTCTCGGTAACCTCAAAAAGGATGGCTATAGCACTCTTGCTATATGCCATATATGCCGTAACAGTTGGGGTGTATGGATACTCCGACTGCCAATTACAGCAAGCGACATCAAGGCGGACACCTTTTTGGGACATAGTTGTTCTAAATGTCGCGCTATCAAGGCTCTCCAACGCCTCAACAAATGGGATAAATGCACTACTACTCATATTACCAAACTATTTGTTCACGACCGACTCTTGCCAGATAGTCATTTGCCTTTGAGAAGTGGCGGCAACCGAAAAATCCGCGATATGACGAGAGTGGCGATGGGTGTACACTCTTTAGAATAAGGTTGTTATTTGGGTCTGCTATAGCACCCTTACGCTGTGCGTAACTTCCCCAGAGCATATAGACAACGCCCTGCTTACGAGTAGCGATAGCACGAACAACAGCATCTGTAAACTGCTCCCAGCCACGACCCGCATGTGAGGCTGCTTGATGAGCCCTTACAGTGAGCACAGCATTGAGCAGAAGTACACCCTGCTCTGCCCAGCGGTCAAGGTTTCCGCTTGTGGGGATAGGTGCGCCCGTATCAGCATTTACCTCCTTAAAGATATTCTGCAATGATGGCGGAAATGGCACACCCTCGCCAACAGAGAAGCAGAGTCCATTTGCCTGACCCACACCGTGATAGGGGTCTTGACCGATAATTACCACCTTCAACTTCTCAAAGGGGCACTTATCAAAGGCGCGGAAGATATCCCTTCCCTTTGGGAAGACCTCTCCTGCGGCATACTCTGCGCGCACAAACTCTACAAGTTCCGTAAAGTAGGGCTTACTAAACTCTTCGCTCAGAATCTCTTTCCAATCTTGGGCTATGCGTACATCCATAAATTTTAATAAATTATACCACGAAGTTAGTAAGATTTTTTTCGCAAATCAACTTTTTTTCGTAAATTTGTCTGTGAAAATTTAACCAACTAATATTATGACACCTACACCTCATATTGGAGCAAAGGCTGGCGAGATTGCCGAGAAGGTTATTATGGCTGGCGATCCCCTGCGTGCCAAGTTTATGGCAGAGCGTTATCTTGAGAATCCGACTCTTGTAAATCAAGTACGCGGAATGTATTGCTACACAGGAACTTACAAAGGTAAGCGAGTATCTGTGATGGGTCACGGAATGGGTATCTCGTCTATCGGCATCTACACTTTTGAGTTATACAACTTCTACGGCGTTAAGCGCATTATCCGCACAGGCTCTGCGGGCGCATACCATCCAGACCTGCATATTGGAGATATTGTTATTGCGCAGGGTGCGTGTGACAACTCAAACTTTGCAGCGCAGTTCCGCCTTCCTGGCACATTTGCACCTATTGCCGACTTTAACCTGCTTCGTGCAGCGGTAGAGAAGGCTGAAAGCATGGGCATAAACTTCCGCGTGGGTAATATTTTGGCAAGCGAAATCTTCTACAACGACGACCCAGAGGCGTGGAAGAGTTGGCAGAAGATGGGCGTGCTGGCCGTTGAGATGGAGGCTTCAGCGCTCTATATGAACGCAGCAAGAAGTGGCAACGAGGCACTCTGCATCTGTACAATATCTGACTCGCTCGTCACTCACGAGGAGACCACTGCAGAACAGCGCGAGAAGACCTTTACAGATATGATGGAGATTGCCTTTGAGATTATCTAAGAGCCGATGAGAAGAGTACTTTTAACACTTTGCGCACTTGCTATCTGCACAACAGCGTTTGCATGGGGTCGCTTAGGGCATGAGATTGCCATAGCCGTAGCACAGCGACACCTTACCGAGCGCGCAAAGGCAAATATTGCAAAGTATATCGACTACGACCTTAAAAAGGATGCAGTATGGATGGATGAGCACCGCCGAGACGAGCCGATAGCCTATACTACTCACTATCACGTCTTTGCGTGTGACAAAAATCTGCGCTATGACCCAAACTACCGCCTTGCAGAGGGTGGCGATGTGGTCTATGCGCTTGCTCTGTCTGAGTACAACCTTGGCAGTGAGAACTACAAGAATCTTACCGACAGCGCAGCCATTTTTAACATCCGAATGCTGATTCACTTTATGGGCGATATGCACTGCCCTGTCCACACACATATTGAGGGTGTGAAGACCATCTGGAAGTGCAAGCTCAATGGCAAGGAGTGGGTTAAGTTCCACCCTATTTACGACAAGATTCCGATGATGATTTACGGCAAGAAGGCTGACCCAGATGCCGTTGCTGCAAAGATAGACAACATCAAAAAGAGCGAGATTAAGCGCGTTGTTAAGGGAGATATTGTAGACTGGGCTTGCGATGCGGCAGCAGTAAGCGCAGAGATTTACAAAATTAACCCTATAGGCGCCTACGACCTTGACCCAAAAACTATTGAAAAGTCTCAGCCGATAGTAGAGCGTCAGCTTCGCAATGCCGGGTATCGTCTTGCCGCCAAACTAAACGAATATTTTGACAACTAAAAAACTAATAACAATGAGAAAAGTAGTAACATTTGTAGCAGCTGCAGTGCTCTGCTTTCAGGCATTTGGCTGGGGTGGCGTAGGCCACCGCGTAATTGTAGAGATTGCACAGCGCAACCTTACAGAGAAGGCTAAGGAGAATATCTCCAAGTATATGGACTACGACCTTAAGAAGGAGGCCGTATGGATGGATGTTCACCGCAATGATAAGCCTATTGCCTACACAACCTCTTGGCATGTCTATAATGTGGACGAGAAGAGTCTTTACGACCCAAACCCACGCCTCTACAAGGGCGACTGTGTACACGCGCTTAAGGTTGCTGACTACAACCTTCGCAAGTATGAGCAGCTAACGGACAGCGCAGTAGTGTTCAATCTGCGTATGCTTCTGCACTTTGTAGGCGATTTGCACTGCCCTACACACTCATACGTTCCAGGTCCACGTTGCTTCTGGCCTTGCACACTTAATGGCAAGGAGTATAAGGCATTTCACGGTCTTTATGACAAGATGCCACAGCTGATTCACAAGGGCAAGAAGGATAATGATATTGCAGCCGAGCTTGACGTGCTGAAGAAGGGTCAGATTAAGAAGATTGTCAAGGGCGACTTGCACGACTGGGTACACCAGATTGGTAGCGACAATAAGGTTATCTACGAGTGGAATCCTCATAACACACCTGTTCTTAAGGATAACACTATTGAGCTCTCTACAGAGCTTGTAAACAAGCAGATGCAGTATGCAGGCTACCGTCTTGCATATCTTCTAAACCTATATTTCGGTAAGTAAAAGAGCTTTTTTCTGTTGTAATTATCCACCTTTGGCACTTCCGAAGGTGGATTTTTTGTCTATTGTTGATAGAAAATCAGCGCTAAAGACTCTATAATAGTAAAAACAAATAACAAATCATGGACAACGAGAATACTAAGAGTCAAGAAATTATTGACCAGAAGCGCCAATCAGACCGCTACTATCTTGAGTATGAGTTTATACCTCAATTAGTTGAGGGTATATCTTTAGGCAAACTTGCGCCAGAGATTCTTTTAGATACCGACCATTGGAAGGAGCTGATAAACAGCACGGTAGAGGAGAATTTTACTTATGACTGGGACAACCTACACTGCAGAGGCGCTAAGATAGACGATACTTATGTTATGGCTGTCTACCTCTTTCCTGCGCCAACTGTTATTCCAGAGGCTGCCTTTGGTGCGGTGCTGATAAATACCACAACTAACGAGGCGACATACTACACCCTTGAGTACTCATTGGACAACAACTGGGTATTGGGAAGTAAAAACCTCAAAGGGCACTACAACTTCGGCAGATTAGAGAATCCAGAGCTTGAGAAGTTCGTAGAGTGGGTTGTAAACCGTACAAAGAGTAATAGCAATGAAAAATCGTGTTAAAATTTTTCTGTGGGTCTTCTTGATAGCATCTACCATATGTATAATGATTGCACTAATTGCTCGCTCAGGGCTTTTAACGCCTCACCACACACTGGCAAAAGACCCTAATAGCATCCTTAAGATTACAGGCATCCCCCTTCCGCACATCTGCCGCTCGGAGTCCTCAAACGCCCTGCTTCAAGATAGGCCAGAGTGGGTTGTCTATCAACACACTGCCCACTTTGCAGAGCCACTAAATAGTCTTACATACAACCAACTGGATAGTCTGTGTAATGCGAAGAGTAATCGCTGGAGCAAAAATGCGACTGAGGCCTACTACCAATATACAGACAACGCCTGTAGCAGAGGAAAAGGCTACTCTATCCTCTGCCAAATCTACGCCGACCACTCATATGTAGAGTACTCCGTTGATAAGAGTATGTACTACATCCCAAAACTCATCCTTGCCATGATTATGGCAATATCCATTACAACTATCATAACATGGGCAGCAACACTAATCTTTATACGGCTCAACGAGTGGGCCAATGCAGAGTAGTAATTAGTTCTTACACTAATGCACCCAATTCGCGGAGAGTCTTGACAAGTATTTCGGAGTCTATCTGGTGGACTGTCTGGTTGTTAGCTACACACTGCGCTGCAGCAGCACCTGCTGCCTGACCAGTTCCCATACAACTTGCCATAACTCGCAGTGA
This sequence comes from Alistipes sp., assembly GCA_017938765.1. Lineage (GTDB taxonomy): Bacteria > Bacteroidota > Bacteroidia > Bacteroidales > Rikenellaceae > Alistipes. Next base: position 35,934 of record JAGBAX010000003.1, read on the forward strand.
GGCAAGGGCTTGGCGGTCTGTAGATATACATCTACCTGCAACAAGCAAGTTTGGATACTCTGGTGCAATAAGGGCGCGATATGGCACATAAGCTGGCTTGTCAAGGTCTATTCTCACCTGACTTGTACCTTTGCTTGCGTGGATATCTATCGGGTGTATTCCGCGCGAAATGCTATCCTCATATTTATACGCTGACACATACTCATCTGCCGTAACGGTATGCACACCAACGATGCGGCGCGACTCGCGAATACCAGCCTGCGGAGCCGTTGAGGCAACATAGCAATCCTTAAACTCCACAAAGTTCTCCTTCAGCAACTTTGTAAAGGTAAATATATCCTCGCGCAGCTGACACTCCACAGCCGTAAAGTTGCGGTTATCAGTAGAGTCGGCAGCACGACGAGTCATATTGACAGCCACACTTCCTTTATGCAACACATTGTTAAACCAAGGGCCTCCGAAATCAGGCATCTCAACTCCTGCAGCCTTCATCGCCAGTAGTTTCTCGCGCACTGGACGACACTGGCTTGGACCATTTATGCCGTTGTGGTACATACACTTATTGAGTAGCTCACTATCTGTATCCACACCGGAGAGGATAAAGCAGAACGACGACGGCTGCAGCTCCCCATCTGGATTTGGCTGCATAGGCACCTGCGCCATATATGCAAGGTCGCCATCGCCCGTACAATCTATAAATGTCTTGCCCACGATAGTCTCAAGGCCATTTTTATTCTCAATTATTACCGAGTGAATGCTCTTGCCATCCATCTGACAGCCCACCATTGCCGAGTGCATATAGAGTTCAACACCCGCCTCAAGCACCATACGCTGACAGCAGAGCTTGTAGAGCTCAATATCAAAGTCTATATTTGCCTTTGGCCACTCAATAAATGCGCCACCCATGCTCTCTAATCGCTCTACGAACTCCCAAGGGATACCGCCGATAACAAGTTCATTATTCTTTGCAAAGACGCTTATCGGCGCAACATATCCAATTGTTGCCATGCCGCCCAAAAATCCGTAACGCTCAATAAGTGCCACCTTAGCACCCTGACGAGCAGCAGTAATTGCAGCGATAAAGCCCGCAGGGCCACCACCCACCACAACCACATCGTATTGACCTACCGTAGGCGCAATTTTTCTTAGTTCCTGCTCCTCTTTGCTATCACAAGAGAGTAGATTTGGAGCAACAGCAAGGGCTGCCAAGCCTGCAACAGCTCGCTTAAGGAATAATTTTCGTGAAATTTTCTCCATAACTTTGACTGGCTATAATTTGCTACCAAAGTTAGCACAAAAATATCTAATATTCAAGCAAAAATGTCTAAAATATACTATGTGCATTGAAAATGGGCAAATATTTGTTAAACCGTAAATTTATTACTACCTTTGCAAGGATGTTAAGGCTTGTATACATAGTGCTATTCTCGCTCTGCTCGTTTATGTTTGGGCAGGGGGCTATGGTCGTTGAAAACAACGGACAGCCAAAGCGTAAGAGTGTAGATATTGTAAACAGCCAATATGCCGTACAGTTAGAGTGTGCACATCGGTATAACAACACTGCCGAGCGCTCGCATAGCATCGTTATTCCAGCAACAACATCCTCAACGGTCGGCACTCGCGCTCGCCTTCAGCATAGGGTTGATGTTTGCGCTGAGCCGATAATTACCGTTGGAACAAGGGTTAATTTTTCAACACATTTTTCTCTCTATCGTATTTGTTGTAAGCGTGTTATAGATTTCTATCTATACGCATTATGTTGTTTGCGATTGTGATTTGTTACTCCACTTTTCAGATTGACAAATTACTAATATAAACAACATATAAACCAATGAATAAGATGAAATTTTTCGAGGCATTGTATGCTTCGACACCGAGCGTTGTAGCTCGCCGCAGAAGTGTAGTTCTGCCAATTGTAGTGATTATTTTAGGCATTGCCCTGCCATTTGTATTCATGAGTGTCTTGGGTGATGCGCAGTACGATGATATTAACTCATCAATGGTTCTTATCGGCATTGCACTTGCAGTAGGTGGTGGTGTATGGCTTCTTGGCCGATTGATGGGCAGTGGAGAGCCATATCACAAGGATAAGGGCGCTTTCCTAACAACTCGCACACTCTCCTTTGACCGCTCTCGCCGCTCAGAGGTTATTAACGCCATTGGTAGTGGCGATACGGCCAAACTCTTTGCTATTCCTACTTGCGAGGTTTCAGCTCTGTGTGTAATGGTTAGCCATACGGCAGACAATAGCTTTGTTGCAGCGCAGGCCTTTGAGTATGCCGAGCTTGAATACAGAGAGCTGTGCGGCGTAACAGTAATGAAAAAATAGAGGCATTTTTCAGTGATTAAATAGACAAAATATTAGTTAGGATATATGGAGATAACAACGGAGAATTTTCTATTAATTGGTGCTATACTGCTCTTTGTAGCTGTGTTAGCCGGAAAGGTAGCCTACCGACTCGGCGCACCTGCATTGTTGCTATTCTTGGGCGTGGGAATATTCTTTGGATACGATATTCTCTCATTCAACTCGCCTGAGCTGACGCAGTTTATGGGTATGATTGCTCTGAGTATCATACTCTTCTCTGGCGGTATGGATACCAAGTTTTCGGAGATTCGACCTGTTATGCTCCCCGGTATAATTCTGGCTACGGTTGGTGTGCTTCTTACGGCACTTATCCTCGGCGGATTTATATACGGCATATCTCCTCTGGTAGGTGCAGGGCTGAGCTTTCCGCTCGCCCTGCTGCTTGCCTCAACAATGGCCTCTACAGACTCTGCCTCTGTATTCTCAATTCTAAGAACAAAGAAGCAGGGATTAACCGAAAATCTCCGCCCACTGCTTGAGCTTGAGAGTGGCTCTAACGACCCTGTGGCATATATCCTTGTAGTGCTGCTTGTGGGTATTCTATCTCCAAATGGAGAGGCAATGAGCATCGGCACAAGTATTGTTATGTTCCTTGTGCAGATGGTTGTGGGTGCTATTGCAGGCTACTGCTTTGGTCGCGCAGCTGTGTGGACGATGAACAAGATTAACATCTCTAATGCCTCGCTCTACTCGGTGCTTCTGCTGGCCTTTGTATTTCTGACATTCTCATTTACAACACTTGTGCACGGCAACGGATTTTTGGCCGTATATATCGCAGGTCTTGTTGTCGGAAATATGAAGATTGTCCATAAACGTACAGTAGTCTCCTTCTTTGACGGTGTTACTTGGCTTGTGCAGATTATTATGTTCATCATGCTGGGTCTGCTTGTGAACACCCGCTCTCTGCTACACCCATCAACGCTTATTTTGGGTGGAGCTGTAGCACTCTTTATGATACTTATCGCTCGCCCTGTGGCTGTCCATATATGTATGCTTCCATTCAAAAGGTTTTCGTCAAAAGCTCGCTTATATGTCAGTTGGGTGGGTCTGCGTGGCGCTGTGCCGATTATCTTTGCCACATATCCACTCGTGGCGGATGTTCCGAGCGCAGAGCTTATCTTTAACATAGTCTTTATCGTTACAATCATATCCCTCACCGTGCAGGGTACTACTGTTAGCGGCATGGCAAATACCCTTGGCGTTGCTAAAGAGGAGCGCGAAAGCTCATTTGGCGATGCCTTCCAAGACCGCATGAAGTCGGCATTTACCGAGGTGGATGTAAACGAGCAACTATTGGCTTCTGGCAACACTCTGAGCCTTATTAATCTGCCACCACACACCCTTGTGATTATGGTCTGCCGCGATGGCGACTACTTTGTTCCTCAGGGAAATACACCACTTAATGTGGGCGATAAACTGCTTATCCTCTCCGACAGAAATGAGGAGCTACAGGCACAGTATAAAGAACTGGGTCTGGACGAAGTTATCAAGTTTAGCTAAAGCTATTTATCCTGCAACTGCAAAGCTGCAACCGTTGTCTCTATATACCGCTGAATATCAGCTTCAAGGCGTTTATAGAGCGGGCAAGAGGTGTAATTATCATTATCCAACAACACATCGCGGATAGAACGAAGAGTATTCTTATAGTTACTCATCTCGTTATTGAGAGCAACCCCCTCCTTTGACGAGGCGACAATCTTTGCAAGCGACATCTGACGCAACTTCTCACACACATCGTGCAGAAGAATCATCACAACATTATCCATCAGCGTATGGCCGTGCATAAAGAGGTAAGTCAGCTCTGGCTCAACGCCCTTTTGCTTAAGATACTCACCAAAACGAGGTATCTCCTGCGCTATATCAGGGTACTGATACTCAAGAGCTTGCTCTCGGCGAGCAACTTGACGCTCAAGCCACTGTATAGTATTTCGGCCATTATCTGGAATATCAAGATAATTTAGGCGCACCGAGGCCTTGAAGTCTGCAAGCGGAAAGACATTCTCTGTATGCTTGCTTGCCGAGTATACATACCACAGAAATAGCGGATATATAGTCCTTGAGTAGTCCGCCAAAAAGGTCTCAAAGCTGAAGATTCGGGTATCGTTCTTGGTCGCCTTAACACATACATTGTGCAGTGACGGAGCATAGCAAAGGTAGTTCTCCGTAGCATAAGCATAAGTATGAAACATATATGGGTGCTCAGTGATAAACCTACTCTGCGGATCATCGTCACTGAGTAGATAGTCAAAGTCCGAATCCATACACAGTAGCAACAGATGATTGGCCTTGTCGGCATTGTTTATCAGCACCTTCTTACCCTTTGGCAAATCCTCACGCGTGGGCACAGATATTTCAAAGCGCAGATATGGATTTGTAAAGTTGTCAAAGATACAACGCCAGAAAGCCACATCCTCGTAGCCCTCAACAAAGACCCTAACAAGCCTCTTATCGTCCTCAACCCTCAACGGCTCAGGTAGTGTTGCAAGGTCCACCTTGCTTGAGGCAAGTGCGCGAGAGCGCATCTTTTCAATCTTCTGCTGCTGTCGTTTTGCGCTATTTTCGGCTCTTCTTGTCATACTATCACACTTTCTTGCAAACAAATATAGCAAATATCCCCGAAATCTACAAAATATTGATTACTTTTGTGGCGTTAATGTTACACATTAAACAGTAATTATGGCGGATTGGAAAGAGAGGTTGGGCGTGGTATACTCCACCAACCCAAATTTTGAATACGATAATGGCGAAGCGGAGAGAGTAGAGACTCTGCCTAAAGATAGGCAGAACTTGCGCGTATGGCGCGATACTCACGGCCGTGCAGGTAAGGTTGCAACTGTCGTCAAGGGCTTTGTCGGCAGCGAGGAGGAGCTTACAGAGCTGGGCAAAACTCTCAAGCGCAAGATTGGCGTGGGTGGCTCGGTAAAGGATGGCCAGATAATTATCCAGGGTGAGAATCGCGACCGCGTGCTGCAAATTCTGCTTGACGAGGGATACAGCCGCACTAAAAAGGTATAGTTATGAGAATTACAAGGTGGATTATAGTGGTAGTGTTTACCCTACTCTGTTTTCAAGTCACAGCTGGGAGGCTCTCGCGCAGGGAGATGGCAGAGCAGGTTGCAGCTCTAATGGCAAAGGTTGACTCGCTTCAGCGTGCCGTAGATGGTTGTCTAAAGGTCACTATGCCTGTAGACCCTGCTTGGGATAAGTGGCAGGATGTGCGTTACAACTACGGCTTTAACACCGCAGAGCAGCCACGTTTTGCTACGGTAGATGGAGTATTGGAGAGCCGCACGATGCTCTCTGTGCGTGGTGGTCGTGGCCGCTGGAACAACAGTACAAGCAAGCCATATACAACCTTTGTAGATGGCGGACACCTCTTTGAGGGTTGGAACGGAACAGAGACCTGCCGCCTTACGATGCTTATTGGCAAGCAGGCTCCAGATATCGCCTGCATACAGGTCTACTCTCCAAAGGGTCTCTACCTACCAAAGCGACACTTCGGCTGGGTAAAGCTCGGCTCGGACGATGCGCGTCAGGGTGTAGATTTTGGAAGGTACTGGGCAGTATCTTTCGTGCCATTTACCCTCGGAGCCTTTGACAGCGCGCCCTCAACAACGGTCTACCACAACAATCAACTACCATCTACTGCCGTGCCAGTGGGTACGCTATACTACGACACTACAGTAGGCAAGGTGGGGTGTTATACTCCAAAGGGTTGGCGATATATTGCTTTTGAATAGTGAAAAGGTTGCTCTACATACTCATCTTTGCGGTGGCACTCCTCTACAGTGGCACCTCTTCGGCGCAGTTCTACTCTTGGGGAGCTGACGCTCAGAGTATGTCATGGCGCAAGATGAAGGGCAACAAAATTTCTGTCATCTACCCCGACACAGCCGCCACACCAGCCTATCGTTTGATGCACTATGTCAAGGCTGTTCAGCCGTCGATAGACTTCGGTTTCAGATATGGGCCGATGGATATTCCATTTGTCATCCACCCTGAGAATATGTCATCAAATGGACTTGTGATGTGGCTTCCAAAGCGAGTTGAAATTATCAGTGCACCATCTATAGAGAGCTACTCTATGCCTTGGCTCAAGCAGCTTGCCGCACACGAGTATCGCCACGCCGTGCAGTACAACAACCTCAATCACGGCTGGGTAAAGGCCTTCAGCTACATACTGGGCCAGCAGAGCTCTACCATAGGACTGCTCTTTATGCCTCTGTGGGGCATTGAGGGCGATGCTGTGGTATCTGAAACGGCTATGAGCACCTTTGGTCGCGCGCTACAACCCTCATTTTCGCTCCACTATCGCGCTGTGGGAGAGGATATACTGAGGCGCAAGAATATAGACAAGTGGTTCTGTGGCTCATACCGCGAATATATCCCCGACCACTACCAGTTGGGCTACCAGATTACAGCCTATGCAGACACAAAGTACAACGAGAATATCTGGGATAAGATAGTAAACTACTCTGTGCGCCACCCCTATGTCATTGTGACAAGCTATGTGGCGATGAAGAAGTTCTACAACACCACAACCACAGCACTCACTCGCGAAACGTTCACAGACCTAAACGCCCACTGGGCAACGCTTCCAGCTGTTAAAAATAGCTCAACAATGGTTGCCGTGCCTAAGCAAAAGAGTTATACCAAGTACTCACACCCTATCTTCTTCGGTAGTCGCACAATATTCTCTGTCAAAGAGTCGCTTGATACGCCCGCAGCCCTTGTTCGTACAAACATTAACAATGGCGAGCAGCAGAGAATATGCTATATCGGCAACCTCTCCACTCGCCCAATAATCCAAGGTAGCCGTATCTGGTGGACAGAGTATCGCCGCTCACTGCTCTATGAGCAGAGGGTAAACTCTCGCCTATGCTATGTAGACCTTGATAAGGGCACTCCGCGCACCATAAACCGCTACCGCAACGTTCTATACCCTACCGCCATTGAGGGTCAGAGGGATATCGCGTGGGTAGAGTACTATGCAGACGGCAGCTATGCCATTGTTATGGGCAACAAGCAGAGCAAGAAGACCCTGCTCACAATACCATCAGGCACCGAAATTCACTCTCTTGCATACGATAACGCTACAAAAGCTCTCTACTTTATCGCCACAGACGACTCTGGACAGTGGATAGGTCGCGTGAACGATGACAAGAGCTATAGCCACATCACTAAGGGGGCATATATTACTATCTCTGACCTTCGTGCCGAGGGTGGAGTTCTCTACTTCGGCTCTATAGCCTCTGGCAAGGATGAGGTGCACTGCCTTGACCTTGCTACGGGTACCGAGTATCAGATATCAACCTCTACATACGGCTCATTCTCGCCAGCACCGACATATAACGGTGGCGTGGTGATGACAACATACGACCGCAATGGATATCATCTTGCAATGCAGCAGATAGAGAAGGGCTCTCTTAAACGAGTAACGGCTTCTGCTACACCAAAGAATATTGTCAATCCAGCGCGCAAGCAGTGGAACGTAATAAATCTTGATACTGTTCGCTTTACCAAGGCCGACTCTGTGGCGACAACCAAAGCACACCGCTCACGCCGATACTCTAAGTTCACCCACCTATTCAATGTCCACTCGTGGGCACCAGCCTCCTACGACCCATTTACCCTTGTAGAGGAGGGGGCAATGAACTTCAATCTCGGTGCTACAGTGATGTCACAGAGCCTACTATCCGATACGGAGGGCTTTGCCACTTGGGGTTGGAACAAGAGCAACGGGCACTTTTTCAAGGGTACTATTCGCTACTATGGCTTGGGTGTAAACCTTGCTGTGAGTGGCTCGTATGGTGGTAAGCAGCAGATGTATACAGCCTACACATACCAGTTAAACCCCGAAACTGGCAAGTATGAGGTGGTCTTCCCTGAGGCTCCAGAGCAGAAACGATACTACAACATCTCCGCCTCGGCATCCCTACCGCTCTATCTGCAGAGTGGACACCACACCCGCATATTAGGCTTCAATGTAGCGTGGAGCTACTCCAACGGACTGGTAGCAAAGCTTGATAAGCTCATTATTGAGGGTGGACAGATTACAAACCTCGCCACTATCGGCTACTCGGAGGGTCTGCATCTGCTACAGGCGGGCATCGGCTTCCAAGATATGGTAGCTTTAGCGCACAAGGACTTCCTTCCACGCTTGGGATACGTTCTGTCTGCCAACTACGCCTTCAACCCTGCCAATTCGGACTTTGGACAGCTTCTGTCGCTCTACGGCAAGGCATATATCCCAGGTTTTGCACCGCACCACTCAATTAGCATTGCGGCGCTCTACCAGAATAGCATGGGAGGCTTCAACTCTAAGCTCCTCGCCTCAAACTTTACGTTCCACTCCTCACGACTCATCCCACGCGGATTTCACACTGCCGAGGTTGAAAATCGTGACTATGTAGCCACAAGCCTTAACTACCAATTCCCAGTATGCTACCCTGAAGGTGGTATACCGTCGGTGTTATACTTCAAGCGTATACGCATAAATGTAGGCTTTGACTACGCATCGTTTGGCAAGCAGTTCTTTGTTGCCTATCCAGAGATTGACAAGGTAAACCTTATCTCTAAGCGCAACAACCTCTTCTCATATGGTGGAGATATAACTTTTGATGTAAACATATTCCGAATGCCTTCATCGGCAACCACCTCCGTAACCTTTACCCTCTACAAGCCTCACGGCAAGAGGGGTCTATACTTCTCGGCAGGTGTGGGTCTTCCGTTCTAAAAGAGTTTGACTATGGCAAAAATGAAAGATACAACTAAGAAAAAATTGGTCCGCTGGATGTGGATACTCTCAATGGTTCCTGTGGCTATTGCAGCCATCATGCTAATCCTTACAGCCTGCGGAGCCTTTGGTCGCATACCCTCTTTTGAGGAGTTAGAGAACCCTAAGAGCAACCTTGCAACAGAGATTTATGCCGACAATGGAAAGGTTATCGGCAGCTTCTTTGTCCAAAATCGCTCCTATGTTCAGTATGCCGACCTCTACCCTACAGACTCTACAGCAATATACAGAGTCTCTGGTCAGCAATTTCCCCCACTTGCTACTGCACTTATAGCTGTTGAGGATGAGCGATTTTACGACCACTCAGGCATTGACTACCGCTCACTTGCCCGCGTAGGTATTAAGACCGTACTTCTCGGACAGAAGCAAGGTGGTGGTAGTACCATTACCCAGCAACTCGCCAAGAATCTCTTCCCGCGTAACACCTCGGCAAATGATGGCAAAATTGCCCGCACACTGCGCCTTGTAGGCAACAAACTCAAGGAGTGGATTACAGCCATAAAGTTGGAGTACAACTACACTAAGGAGGAGATTATAGCCATGTACCTCAACACTGTTGAGTATGGCTCAAACGCCTACGGAATAAAGTCTGCCGCAGCAACATTCTTCGGCAAGCAGCCTTCAGAGCTAAATCTTCAGGAGGCGGCAATGCTTGTGGGTGTTGTAAATGCGCCAACGCGCTACTCTCCAGTGCGCAACCCTGAGAATGCTCTCAAGCGCCGTAACCTTGTGCTTAAGCGAGTGCAGAATATCGGTGCTATAACTAAACAGGAGTGCGACTCTATCTGCGCAGTGCCTATCACGCTTAACTACCGCCCCGTATCGCACAACTATGGTCAGGCAACCTACTTCCGCGAGATGCTCCGCCTTGTGATGACGGCCGATGAGCCTAAGCGCCGTAACTTCTACACCGAGTGGGACTATGAGCAGGCACTGAAGCAGTACAACGAGAATCCACTCTACGGCTGGTGTCACAAGAATCATAAAGCCGATGGCAGTGAGTACAACATCTACCGCGATGGACTCAAAATCTACACTACTATCAACGCCTCTATGCAGAGCTATGCCGAGGCGGCACTACACAAGCAGTTGCAGAGCGTTATTCAGCCAGCTATGGACAAGCAGGTGCGCGACACTCGCACCCTGTTTATCGACACAAGCAAAGAGGAGGCCGAAAAGATTATCCGCCGAGCGATGCGCAACTCAGACCGCTTCCGCAATATGAAGAGGGATGGCGTATCAGAGAAGGATATCTACGCATCGTTTGAGCGCAAGTGCAATATGAAGGTCTTTACCTACAATGGCGAGCGCGACACGCTACTCACCCCGCGTGACTCTATTCTGCACCACAAGCGCATTATGCGAGCATCTTTTGTAGCTATAGAGCCACAGACAGGACATATCAAGGCCTATGTTGGTGGCCCATCGTTCCAGTACTTCAAGTACGATATGGCAAAGCAGGGCAAGCGACAGATTGGCTCTACGGTAAAGCCATTTATCTACACCTTTGCCATTGACCACCTCGGCATGAGCCCTTGTACTATGGTACCAAACCTACCAGTGACTATTGAGACCTCTGTCGGCACTGCGTGGTCTCCAAAGGAGGCGGGAAATGTAGAGTATGACGGCACTCTGCACCCTCTTAAGTGGGGTCTTGCGCTGAGCCGTAACAACTACTCGGCTTGGATTATGAAGCAGGCAAAGCAACCAGAGGCCGTAGCCGACTTTATCCACAATATGGGTATTGCAAGCTACATAGACCCCGTATATGCACTCTGCTTGGGTACTTTTGAGAGTAATGTCTTTGAGATGGTTAGCGCATATGCCACCTTTGCAAATGAGGGCGTATACAACTCGCCACTCTTTGTCACACATATTGAGGACCGTCAGGGCAACCTTATCGCCAGCTTCTCCTCTACATCTCAGGATGCAGTGAGCAAGCAGACCGCCTACACGATGATTACGATGCTCAAGAATGTAATCACAAATGGTACTGGTCGCCGTATGGGTTGGCAGTTTGGGCTGAGCGATGTAGAGATTGCCGGCAAGACGGGTACATCTAACGAGAACCGCGATGCGTGGTTTATGTGCATCACTCCAAACCTTGTTGCTGGCTCGTGGGTCGGTGGCGAGGACCAGCAGATACACCTGCGCCGTCGTGGCGAGGGCTCTATGATGGCTCTGCCTATTGTCGGAGACTTCCTCGTAAGAACATACAACGACCCTAACATTCCTATCAACCGCGACGATACCTTCCCTCGCCCAGCACTATGGACCGAGCAGGTGTGCGATGAGACAGTGGAGGAGAAGGAGCTGGAGGATGAATTTTTTGAGTAAAACAGAATTAAAAATAGAAACACTATGGTTTTAGCAGTAGTTGGCGCAAGTGGCGCCGTAGGTCAAGAGTTTTTGAGAATTTTAGAGGAGCATAACTTCCCTTGCGATGAGCTTTTGCTCTTTGGCTCAGCACGCAGTGCAGGTCAGAAGCGAACATTTCGTGGCAAGGAGATAGAGATAAAGCTTCTTCAGCATAACGACGACTTTAAGGGTGTAGATATCGCCCTTGTATCGGCAGGAGGCTCTGTATCAAAGGAGTTTGCGCCAACAATTACAAAGCACGGCACACTGATGATTGACAACTCAAGCTGCTTCCGTATGGATAGCGATGTACCTCTTGTTGTTCCAGAGGTAAACGCCGCTGACGCCCTCAACGCGCCACGCCGCATTATCGCCAATCCTAACTGCACAACCATTCAGATGGTCGTAGCCCTTGCTGCCCTTGAGAAGATTGCACATATCGTGCGCGTGCGCGTGGCGACATACCAGAGCGCAAGTGGCGCAGGTGCTACAGCAATGGCAGAGCTTGAGGCTGAGCACGCCTCTATAGCAAATGGTCAGGAGCCAAAAGTAGAGAAGTTCGCATATCAGTTGGCATTCAACGTAATCCCTCATATTGATGTATTTACCGAGAACGACTACACCAAAGAGGAGATGAAGATGTTCAACGAGACCCGCAAGATTATGCACTCCGACATCAAGGTCAGCGCAACCTGCGTGCGTGTGCCCGTTATGCGCGCCCACTCCGAGGCTATATGGGTAGAGTTTGACCGCCCAGTGACTGTTGCAGAGGTTAAAGCCGCCTTCAACACAGCCCAAGGCATCGTTGTTATGGACAACCCACAGAATAAAGAGTACCCTATGCCACTCTTTATCGCCCATAAAGAACCAGTATATGTGGGCCGTATCCGCGAGGATGTTACCGACCCTAACTGCGTGACCTTCTGGTGCGTGGCCGACCAAATCAAAAAGGGCGCCGCACTTAACGCCATACAAATCGCCGAGTGGCTCATCGCCAACAACGCTATATAATATATAGGTGTTGGCTGACGCGAACTGCCCGCTTTTTGAAAAAAGCAGGGCGTGCAAAAACTTTCTGAGAAACTTCGTTTCTCTTCTGTGCTGATGCGGATTTAGGATAGCCTTACGGCTATTACAATAAAAAAGAGAGATATGCTTTTGCTCAAGTAAACTTGGCAAGCAATCTCTCTTTTCCATTGTACCATCTGCGATGGGCAACCTAAATCCGAACATCAATCATCGCACCGCATTTTGTCGTCAGAGCGGGGTAGTTGCAAGGCATACAAGAAACCGAGCGCGCAGCATACTAAAGCGTATGTGAGCAGCTCGGTTATCGCAGTATAACGCAGCAAATGCCCCGCTATCACGACAAAATTAGACGGTCATAATTTCTTTCTCCTTCTTCTCAAACGCAGCATCAATGAGTTTGCTGAACTTCTCAAGGAGCTTCTGAACTTGGCTCTCGCCATCCTTGCTCTCGTCCTCTGGCATACCCTCCTTAATAGCCTTCTTGAATGCCTCAACAGCATCGCGGCGGGCGTTACGGATAGAGATACGAGCATTCTCAACCTCGCTCTTACACTGCTTTACGAGCTCCTTACGGCGCTCCTCGGTAAGTGGTGGGATAGAGAGGCGGATAGTCTCGCCATTGTTTGATGGAGTAAGGCCGATGTTTGAGTCAAGGATAGCCTTCTCAATTGTGCGAATCATATTCTTATCCCAAGGCTGGATAAGGATAGTCTTTGCATCTGGCACAGTTACACTGGCAACGCCCGATACTGGGGTCTGCGAGCCATAGTAGTCTACGAAAACGCCATTGAGAACATTTGTTGAGGCCTTGCCTGCGCGGATATTGAGCAGGGTCTCCTCCAAAAAGTCTACTGCACGCTGCATTCTTGCAGAGGCATCAGCTAAAATAGTCTTGGAATCCATTGTAGTTATTATTATTATTTGTTATTAATTGTCTTTTCTATTGTCTGAACAAGGTGAGCAAACTCAGCCTTATCATATCCGATGCTTGCAAGGACGACCTTACCCTCGCGGTCTATAAGGAAGTTGCGAGGTATATAGTTTGTTGCATAGCGGCGGAAAATTCGCTGGTCTGGGTCAAGGCCCATAGGGAAAGTATAACCCATACGCTTACGGAAGGCGGCAACGGTATGCTCCTCCTCGCCGCGTGAAATAGGCAAAAATACAAACTCCTCGCCTGCAAAGCGGTCAATAATCTCCTTCTGCACACGGGTAAGCTCCTCACGGCATGGAGGACACCATGTAGCCCAGAAATTGACAAGCACGACCTTACCTCTAAGGTCTGAGAGTTTGATAGGCTTACCTTCAAACATCTCAACAGTAAAGTCTGGAGCTACTGTTCCCTGCTTAGCGAGGGTTGTAGCCTCTATCTGCTCCTGACTCTGTGGTGCAGGTGCGGCAGCCTTCGCTGGTGCTGGGTTCCAGAACAGCAGCACTGCTATAATAGCAATAATGCCGATAATCATCAGTATAAGAGTAAGGTTACTCTTTCTTTTTCTACGCTCTTTCATAATAGTGGCTCTATTGATGTACAAGTGTTCCAATAGTTTGACCCTCAAGCACCTTGATAAGATTTCCTGGAGTATCCATATCAAAAACAATGATACTCAGTCCATTCTCCTTACAAAGTGTGAAGGCTGTCATATCCATAATCTTGAGGTTGCGAGTATAGACCTCATCAAAGGTTATGGTGTCAAACTTCACGGCTGTAGGGTCCTTCTCTGGGTCGGCAGTGTAGATACCATCTACGCGAGTGCCCTTGAAGAATCCGTCTGCCTCAATCTCAATACCGCGCAGGGCTGATGCTGTGTCGGTAGAAAAGTATGGGTTAGACGTTCCACCGCCAATAATTACCACATAGCCAGCATTGAGATACTCCAGTGCCTTATCCTTTGAGTAGTACTCGCCAATAGGCTCCATACGGATAGATGTGAGCACCTTGCACTTCACACCCTCATCAGCAAGCACCGCCTGCAGACCGAGTGAGTTGATAATTGTCGCAAGCATACCCATCTGGTCGCCCTTCACGCGGTCAAAGCCACGCTTTGCGCCCTGCAGGCCTCGGAATATATTACCACCACCAATAACAATACCAATCTGAACGCCCATCTCTACAGCCTGCTTAATCTGCACAGCGTAGCTACGGAGCTGGTCCATAGAGATACCATATTTCTGCTCGCCCTGAAGCGACTCACCACTCAACTTAAGAAGGATTCTTTTGTACTGCATAATATTAAAATCGGTTTATAGTTTACCAAAAGTACTACAAATATACTAAATTTTATGTAACTACAGCTAAAAGTTGCTAAAAATGTAAAAAAACAAGAAAAAAAAAGTGATATGATTGTTATTTGATAAAAAGTTCGTATATTTGCACGCTCTATGGGATAATCCCGTAGGGGAGTAATTAAAACAGTTTAACAAAATGAAAGTTTGCGAAATTACAGGCAAGGTTGCATTGGTGGGAAACAATGTTTCACACTCCAACCACAAGACCAAGCGCAAGTTTAATCCAAACCTTAAGACTAAGCGTTTCTGGTCAGAGGAGGAGGGTCGCTGGATTACCTTGAAGGTATCTGCTGCCGGAATCAAAACAATTAACAAAAAGGGTCTTGCTGCTGCTCTTAAGGGCGCTGCTGCTCCAAAGAACATCTACTAAAATTTAACGACAAATGGCAAAGAAAGGTAACAGAGTTCAGGTGATCCTTGAGTGCACAGAGCAGAAGGAGAGCGGCGTACCAGGTATGTCACGCTACATCACCACAAAGAACAAGAAGAACACCCCAGAGCGTCTTGAGCGCAAGAAGTACAATCCGTATCTTAAGAGGGTGACAGTACATCGTGAAATTAAATAATTTGTAGAGTTATGGCAAAGAAAGCAGTTGCAACCCTCAGAACAGGTGTAGGTAAGCAGTTTACCAAGTGCATCAAGATGGTTAAGTCTGAGAAGACTGGCGCATATATCTTCAAGGAGGCTATCGTACCAGTTGATCAGGTAGCAGAGTATATGAAATAGTAGTACTCGCGTATTTAAGAGGCAACTCTTAGAAAAGGTTTTTCCGAAAGGAGAGACCTTTTTTTGTTGTAGCGAGATTAGGGAACTGAAAACTGAAAACTGAAAACGGAAAAGTGAAAAGTGAAAACTTACGGACTCCACCGAACAACACCGAACGAACGAACAAGGGCGCGAACAAAGCGAACAAAACCGAACACGCCGAACAAAAGCGAACAAAGCGAACAAAGCGAACAAAACCGAACACGCCGAACAAAAGCGAACAAAGCGAACAAAGCGAACAAAAGCGAACAAAGCGAACAAAAGCGAACACGAACGAACACGAACACGCCCGAACGCCCCTGTTCGTTCGTTCGGTTGTTCGCTTGTTCGCTTGGCTGTGCTATAACCCAATGATTGATAGCTCATTGTAAAATAATTGGTAAAAAGTTGCCAAAATACTTGACAAAGGGGGTAGTGATGTATTATATTTGTGGCTGGATATCCACTCTATTAACTATCTAAGTGGGTGGCTGTGTTGTTCTGGCACGCACCCGTAACCTTTTAATTATTATTTATTTATATGAGTACAACTACGCAAGTAGGTGCATCTGCTATCTCTGCACCTAAGTTTAACATCGCGGCATTAGAGCGCGAAGTTGAGGCTTTAGTAGCTAATGGCACTAAAGATTTAGAATTTGAACTGCGAAAGGAGCGCATAGACCCCTATCGCATTGATATTACCAAGCCAGCTAATGGCTAACTGCTAATGGCTAACGGCCGAAATGTAACAATGTAACGCCGTAACAGGGGCGTGTAACAGCGTGACAAGTTACAGTAGAGTGACAGAAGTGAGAAGTACAACAGATGACGAGTGTCCGTTTTAGCGAGAGCCGAACGAACCGAACGAACGAACAGGGGCGTTCGGGTCTGTTCGTGTTCGTTCGCGTTCGGATTTGTTCGCCTTGTTCGGTTTTGTTCGGTGTGTTCGCTTTTGTTCGGCTTGTTCGGCTTTGTTCGGCTTGTTCGGCTTGTTCGCCCCCTTGTTCGTTCGTTCGGCTGTTCGGTTGCTCTCTGTTCTCTGTTATCTGTTCTCTGTTCTCTGTTCTCTGTACTCTGTACTCTGTACTCTAAAAAAACTCTCCAAATATTTTGGCGGTACAAGAATTTTACCTATCTTTGCAGTCCTTGCGTGCGTGTATTTGCGCGCGTAGGTATAACTAATTAATTTTTAACAATTTAACGGGCGATTGTATCGCAAAAACAAAAACAAATGGAAAACATTAAGGTAGCAAACGAGAATTTCGATTGGGCAGCGTTTGAGAGCGAGTCTGGTCTTTACCCTGTTTCAAAGGAGGAGATTGCAGCGCAGTATGACAACACAATGTCAAACATCGCTGTAGGCGAGACCGTAGAGGGTACTGTAACTGAGGTAAACAAGCGCGAGGTTATCGTAAATATCGGCTACAAGAGCGAGGGCGTTATCGCTGCATCTGAGTTCCGTTACAACTCTGAGCTGCAGGTTGGCGACAAGGTAGAGGTTTATGTAGAGTCAGTAGAGGATCGTGGCGGTCAGCTTATCCTTTCTCACAAGAAGGCTCGTCAGCTTAAGAGCTGGGATCGTGTTAACGAGGCTCTGGAGCGCGATGAGGTTATCAAGGGTTATGTTAAGTGCCGTACTAAGGGCGGTATGATCGTTGACGTATTTGGTATTGAGGCATTCCTCCCAGGTTCACAGATTGACGTTAAGCCTATCCGCGACTACGATGTATATGTAGACAAGACTATGGAGTTCAAGGTTGTTAAGATCAACCAGGAGTTCCGCAATGTTGTTGTATCTCACAAGGCTCTTATTGAGGCTGAGCTTGAGGCACAGAAGCAGGTTATTATGTCTAAGCTTGAGAAGGGTCAGATTCTTGAGGGTACCGTTAAGAACATCACTACTTACGGTGTATTCATTGACCTTGGTGGCGTAGACGGTCTTATCCACATCACAGACCTCTCTTGGGGCCGCGTAAGCCACCCAGAGGAGGTTGTTGCTCTTGACCAGAAGCTCAACGTTGTAATCCTTGACTTTGATGATAGCAAGAAGCGCATCGCACTTGGTCTTAAGCAGCTCACAGCTCACCCTTGGGAGTCTCTTGACGCAGAGCTCAAGGTTGGTGACCGCGTAAAGGGTAAGGTTGTTGTTATGGCTGACTACGGCGCATTCGTTGAGATTGCACCAGGCGTAGAGGGTCTTATCCACGTATCAGAGATGTCTTGGAGCCAGCACCTGCGTTCTGCACAGGACTTTATGAAGGTTGGCGACGAGGTAGAGGCTGTAGTTCTTACACTCGACCGCGAGGAGCGCAAGATGAGCCTCGGTATCAAGCAGCTCACTGCTGACCCTTGGGAGAACATTGAGACTAAGTACCCTGTAGGCACAAAGTGCACTGCAAAGGTTCGCAACTTCACAAACTTCGGCGTATTCGTTGAGATTGAGGAGGGTATTGATGGCCTTATCCACATCTCTGACCTCTCTTGGACAAAGAAGGTTAAGCATCCAAATGAGTTCACATCAGTAGGTGCAGACATTGAGGTTGTAGTACTTGAGATTGACAAGGAGAACCGTCGTCTCAGCCTTGGTCACAAGCAGCTTGAGGAGAACCCTTGGAACGCTATTGAGCAGCAGTTTGCCGTAGATACAGTTCACACTGGTACTATCACAGAGCTTACAGACAAGGGCGCTATCGTATCACTTGCTGAGAATGTAGAGGGCTTCGCTCCTGCAAAGCAGCTTGTTAAGGAGGATGGCACCACTCTTAAGGCAGGTGAGACAGCAGAGTTCAAGGTAATTGACTTCTCAAAGGCAACAAAGCGCATCACCCTTTCACACAGCCGTCTTTTTGAGGAGGCACGTCGTGCAGAGGCAGCAGCAGAGAAGGCAGAGCGTAAGGCAGCAGCAGAGGCTACAAAGTCATCTGTAAAGAAGATTCAGCAGGCTGTTGAGCGCACAACACTCGGCGACATCGCAGGTCTTGCAGAGCTTAAGGCACAGCTGGAGAAGAAGTAATTTGCTACTTTACTTAAAATCCAATAGCGAGGGCGGCCAAACGGTCGCCCTCTGTTTGTGTCCTCCTTTGAGAGTTGTAGATAAATCTCGTTGTCCGCATAGCACT
This sequence comes from Alistipes sp., assembly GCA_017938765.1. Taxonomy (GTDB): domain Bacteria; phylum Bacteroidota; class Bacteroidia; order Bacteroidales; family Rikenellaceae; genus Alistipes. The sequence goes on from JAGBAX010000003.1 coordinate 54,638, forward strand.
AACTATTTTGCTATTAGAGTATGCCAGATACGGTGCATCGTGAAAAAAAGCAGTGGCGGATAGTACTAAATCGTACAGCCGCCACTGATTTTTAAGGGATGTGCCGTAGGTGGCACACTATAATAGCAAAATTATTTCATTGCCTGCTGAACTGCTACAGCCACTGCAACGGTAGCACCTACCATTGGGTTGTTACCCATACCGAGGAAGCCCATCATCTCAACGTGTGCTGGAACTGAAGATGAGCCTGCGAACTGTGCGTCAGAGTGCATACGGCCGAGGGTGTCGGTCATACCGTATGAAGCTGGACCTGCGCCCATGTTATCTGGGTGAAGAGTACGACCAGTACCACCACCTGATGCTACAGAGAAGTACTTCTTACCTGCAAGAACGCGCTCCTTCTTATATGTACCTGCTACTGGGTGCTGGAAGCGGGTTGGGTTTGTAGAGTTACCAGTGATAGATACATCTACATCCTCCTTCCACATAACAGCTACGCCCTCGCGAACATCGTCTACACCGTAGCAACGAACCTTTGAACGAAGGCCGTCAGAGTAAGCGATAGTCTCTACCTCGTGAACCTCACCTGTGTAGTAGTCAAACTGTGTCTGAACATAGGTAAAGCCGTTGATACGAGAGATAATCTTTGCAGCGTCCTTACCAAGACCGTTAAGGATTACGCGAAGAGGATTTACGCGAACCTTATTTGCCATCTCTGCAATCTTGATTGCGCCCTCAGCAGCTGCGAAAGACTCGTGACCAGCAAGGAATGCGAAGCACTGAGTCTCCTCACGAAGAAGACGAGCAGCGAGGTTACCGTGACCGATACCTACCTTACGATCGTCTGCTACTGAACCTGGGATGCAGAATGCCTGCAAGCCCTCGCCGATAGCCTCGGCAGCGTCTGCTGCAGATGTGCAGCCCTTCTTAATTGCGATAGCAGCGCCAACAACATATGCCCACTTTGCATTCTCAAAGCAGATTGGCTGGGTCTCCTCACACATTGTGTATGGGTCGATGCCCTTAGCCTCGCAAATTGCCTTTGCATCCTCAATACCGTTGATGCCATATTGTGCAAGCACAGCGTTAATCTTATCTATTCTGCGCTCATAGCTCTCAAATAATGCCATAATCTAAAAATCTTTAAGGGTTTAACAATATGGTTTACTCGTGACGAGGATCAATGTACTTAACAGCATCCTTGAAGCGGCCATAAGAGCCCTTAGCCTTCTCAAGTGCCTCTGCTGGCTCAATGCCCTTCTTTACGAAGTCCATGAACTTGCCGAGGTGAACGAACTCGTAGCCGATAATCTCGTCGTTAGCGTCAAGGCCCATGCGTGTGCAGTAGCCCTCAGCCATCTCAAGGTAACGAGCACCCTTTGCCAGAGTACCGAACATAGTACCTACCTGTGAGCGAAGACCCTTACCAAGGTCCTCAAGAGATGCACCGATAACAAGACCGCCCTCAGAGAAAGCCGACTGTGTACGACCGTAAACAATCTGCTTGAACAGCTCACGCATAGCGGTGTTAATAGCGTCACAAACAAGGTCAGTGTTGAGAGCCTCAAGGATAGTCTTACCTGGGAGAATCTCTGAAGCCATAGCTGCAGAGTGAGTCATACCAGAGCAACCGATAGTCTCAACGAGTGCCTCCTGGATAATACCATCCTTAACGTTGAGTGTAAGCTTACAAGCACCCTGCTGTGGAGCACACCAACCAATACCGTGTGTAAGACCAGAAATGTCCTTAATCTCCTTGGCGCGAACCCACTTGCCCTCCTCTGGAATTGGAGCTGACTCGTGATTTGCACCCTTCTTTACGCAGCACATCTGCTGCACTTCGTGTGAATAAATCATAGTCTAAATATTTTATTAAAAAAGTTTTTACACATTCAGAAGTTGTTTGAATTTGTTTACGAAATTATTTTATAGCTGTTTTGTGGCTATTTTCTCGTATGATTTGAGGCGCATAGGAGTACCTATGTAACGAAAATCATATGAGAAAAGGGTCGTAAACAGTATAAAATAATGAGATAAATAAATTTTAAGCAACTTCTCATCCGCAAAGATAATAATTTTTTGGAGTAATCTGCTGTTTTCGTCCAAATTATTTTCTTGCCTGCTCTACAATTTCAGCCGCTTTGCGCTCCGCCTCGGCGATAATCTTGTCAGCAGCGGCCTTGGCAGCCACCTTGGCAATCGGATTTGTTGCCTTCTGGACAAGTTTGTCAGCCTCAGTGCGGGCAGCCTCAATAATCTTTGCCGCGCGAGCCTCCGCCTCGGCTATAAGGGCTTGCTTTGCAGAGTCAACCTTCTGGGCAACCTCCTGCTTATCAATGCCCGCCTTCTCAAGGGCAGCCTCGGCGCTCTTGGCAGTATCAAGGGCTATCTTTGGAGAGGTAAACGAGCCACCAATCTTTGCGTGCAGGGTTATCTGCGGCAGGGCTACAGCGACCTTGTAGTCTATTGATTGGTCAAGACCTGTAAGACCAGAGAGAGTTAGCTTTGTCTTGCCTAACTTAATGTCAAACGGTTTGGTGATGATATTTCCATCCTCAATAGTAAAGCTGATGACAGTAGCCTCGGTAGACTGAATCTTATTGAGGTCTACCCCATTGCCAACAAGTTTCGCAAGGGTGTTAAAGGCTGGAATATTAGATAGTTGGAAGTTTCCAGACGAGATTTTTCCGTTACCATTTACGCTCTTCAGCACTGGCGACATTCTCTTATCAAGAGCCATATCGGCATTGAGCGACATAGTATATGTACCCTCAATACTATTAAACAGTGGCACCATCTTCTCTATCATCTCGACCTGCGCCGCTGTCGTCTTAAACGACGCTTTGTCAAAAGTTGCGTTGAGTCGGAGCCGGGGATTGGAGATGTTGGCGGTAGAGTAGGATGCTGATGCCTTAGCAGTACCGTCAAACATCTTCATACCGAGGTTATCTAAAGACAGCACGCCTCCACGCACCGATGCAGCACCAGCAAGATTATCTATAACCATCTTGTCAAATAGCACCCTCTTAAGGTCGCAGTTGAGCGCAAGGTCAAGGTTCTTTGGCACCTCAATAACAGAGAGTGGCTCTGCTTCGCCCTCGTCTGTGGTCTGAGTAGCCTCTGCACTCTGCTCCTCGTCTGACATTGATGCCATCAGCTCGTTCAGGTCAAGCAGCGATGATGAGATATCAAGCTTACCAGAGAGGGTCTTATCGTGGAGAATATATCCCCAGTAGTTTGTAAGAGTACCTTTTGCCGCAATGTCGCTCTTGCCAATCTTTACAGCAAGGCTCTCAAGTGCCATCCTTGATGGGGAGAGGGTTGCAAGGGCATTATTAACCTCTATAGTTGGAAGCCCCCCATACTCAACAGCGATACCCTCAACGCCAAGTTTACCAGATACTGCAAGGCGGTCGTAGGCTCCTCTGTCAATGTCCGACATCTTTCCAGCAACCGCCGCATCGGCAGTAACAACACCCGCAAGTGTCATATCCTCAAGCGGATAGATATCCTTTATAGCACCAAGGTCTACTTTACCCTTTGCCGTTACGGCGAAGCTCAAATCTGACATTGGCGTTGCCGCCTTAAGCGTTGCGCTGAAGCTCTGACCACCAAAAGATGCGCCAAAGTGCGAAACATCAACTGTCGTAGCATCAAGATTGCCTCCCCTATTCTCAACGCCCGCAGTGACATTAATTGCCGTTACAGCCTTTGGCAGGTCGGCATACTTAAACGAGCCATTTGCCACCTTCAGTTTGAGGTTAAATGCAGGGTATTTATCTCCGCTCATACGGCCCTTAACAGCACCTGTGAGCGAGACATCGCCCGCCGCTGTGAGGTTTGTAAAGTCCTTAGTGTAGAACACTGGCACAAGCGAGAGTATATCCTTGAAGTTGTTGTCTGAGCAATCTAAGGTGATATCAGTCAGCATATCATCGCCCTCAAAGGCTACCCAACCATTCATCGCCGCCTTAACGCTATTTACAGAGAGCTGCAAGTTGTCCAAAGTGTACTTATCTGCCTCAAGCTCGGCACCTACACTACCATTGAGCGAAGCACTAAGGCCAGAGGCGTAAGACTCCTTATCAAGGATAAATGTTATATCGCCAGCCGTAGCCTTAAGGTCAAGGGTGGTATTTGCAGCAGACAAATCGCCCGACAGAAGGAGCGAAGCAGGAGCAGTATGGAAGTGCATATCTGACTCATTATCAGTATAGTATATCTTCGCATCCTCTATTGAAACAGAACTAAGTGAGAGTCGGAACGAAGATGGCTCTTCAACCTCCACCTCTTCTTCAACCTCCCCATCCGTAGAGTTCATAATATCCCAGTTTACAGCGCCATCTTTAGCCACCACGCCATAAATCTCTGGTTCAAGAAGCCACACCTTGCTCACCTCAAAGCTCTCGCCAAAGATTGAGAACAAATCTACAGCTACCTCAATACGCTTGCCCGCAACAAGGGTCTGACCCTCAAAATTTCCCACGCCCGTAACGCTAAAATCTACAAGCTCCAGCGAAGCCTTCGGAAAGTGGCGCAGCAGTGATATATCAAGCTCACTAAACTCAACCTTGGCATTGAGCATATTATTCGCCTCGCGCTTGACAATATCGCTAATCTTGCCGCTAAGTAAAGATGGGATAATGAGCACAATAGCAAAAAGTGTTACCAAAACAATGGCAAAAATTGTCAAAAACTTCTTCATAAATCACATATTTTGTCTCCAAAGTTAATAAAATTTTCCTAACTTTGTGTGAAACTAACAATTTTTAGAGATATGAAACGACTTTTTATTACACTCATTGCGCTCTTTACGCTCACTACTGCCGAGGCTCAGTGGCTTGATGCACTGAAGAAGGTTGCCACAGAGGCTATTGACAAGGCTACAGATGGAAAACTTACCCAGATGGCCGTTATCGGCACATGGAACTACACTGCCCCTGCAGTAAAGCTTGAGGGAGATAATGCGCTGTCAAATATCGGTGGCTCGGCTATCAGTGCTACTGTCGGAGATAAACTTGAGCAGGCATTTACAAAGGTTGGCATCAGCAGTGGCTTCTGCTCTGTGACATTTAATGAGGATGGGACATACACAATGCCCGTGAAGGGTCGCCAGATTAAGGGTACATACACCTACAACAGCTCTGACCACTCTCTTACACTGAATGTCGGCCAGAGCGGAAAGGTAGAGGTTAAGGGATACGCCTATATCAGCGGCACAAACCTGCAGATAGTCTTCCCTATAAACAAGCTGACCGACTTTATGGTCGCCATCGGCTCAAGCATAAAGTCGCTCAACAGCATCACAAAGCTCATTGAGCAGTACGAAAATATCTATTTAGGATTTGAGTTCGCAAAGTAGTTTTAGGCTCTACATAGGGACAAAAAATAGAGTGACACCCTTTCGTGTCACTCTATTTTTGTATATATCAACAACTACTCTACCTCTACAAGTGTAATATCCTTTGCTAGAACAAAGAGTGAGTAGTGGTCCTTAACGCGTGGCAGAGCGACAGTCTCGCCAGCCTTAACATTGCGGTAGCAGACATACTGCGCACCAATCTTCTTACCATCTGGCTTCACGGCACGTACCTCTGCAGGAACGATAATCTTCCAGCCGTGCTTGTCATGGTACTTGCGGATATCGGCAGTATTACGAGCGATGCAGTAGATTCTACCATCAGCAGCGGCAGTAATCTTACCACCAGCGGTCTTATGCTTCTTAAGGCTTGGAGCAGTAAGCATCTTGAAGCCCTCAAACTCGCGTGGATATACCTCTGAAAGCTTCTGCTTGAGATTTGGCCACATATGTGCGCCCTCTGTAAACTCACCCATTGTGTAGTAGCCCTTCTTTGCCTCTACAGTTACAGCAATCTCTGATGCAGGCTCTACATATGGAGTAGCAGAGAGAGATGCGTTGCTCTTATCAGAGCGGAAAGGAAGCAGTGGAAGACCCTCGGCAGAGAATACATTACCTACATCCTCATTGAAGCAGTAGCGAACAGCCTTTGGAGCTGTTACACCCTCTGCAGAGACAACAATCTGCTTGCCCTCAATAACTGCGTCAGCAAGGCAGAAGAGAATCTTCTTCTCGTTCTTTGGGTCAGTAACGCCAATCTGGAAACCGTTGATGCGACCCTCAGCAACAAGAGTTGAAGGGACATTGTTAAATGAGATGCGGATAGAGTTACCCTCAACGCTGATGCTCTTATAAGCAGGGTTGCGGTATACACCTACACTCTTGCCGTAGTGCTCACCCAGAGCGGTCTGTGCAAGGCGGTGCGCAACATCTGCCTTATAGCGTGGGTGGATATCGCCAGGGATATCAAGCTGGTCCATAGTACCGACAACCTCGCAGTGCTCAATGCGCTTTGCAGCCTTCTCCTGTGACTCACGAAGCTGTGCACCCTTAATGCCACCATATGTATGAGGCACGAGCTGTACGATATAGAATGGCATAGTTGGATTACGGAACTCCTCTCTCCAAGAGTTTACAAGCACCTCAAGAGCGTGTGCATAACCGCGTGGAGATGATGATACATTTGCGCAACCCTGATACCAGATAACACCAGCAAATGAGTTGTGGCGGATAGGATAGATATTTGCATTGTAGAGCTGAGACTCCTTACCAGCCCACTTCTTATGCTTAATCTTTGTGCAATCCTTTGCAATCTTAGCGTCTGCGTCGATAACCTCCTTCTTCATCCAACCCTCAATGAATGTACCTCCGTAAGATGCATCAACAAGACCTACTGGCACGCCGAGTCTCTCCTGAAGCTCCTTACCGAAGCCATAACCTACTGCAGAGAACTCTGCAAGGTCCTTTGGATTGCAAACAGCCCACTTAGTATTCTTACCCTCCTGAACTGGGATGTCACGCTGTGGTGTAGCAGCCTCAATGCGACCAGTGCAGAGGAGGCGGATGTTACTATTCATCTCGCCCTCAAGGTCCTTCTTCATATCAAGGGTCTTGCGTACTGGCCACTCCATATTACTCTGACCAGCGCAGAGCCATACCTCACCAAAGAGGATATTCTTTAGAGTAACTACCTGCTTGCCGCACTTAATTGTCACGGTGTGTGGGTCAAAGCTTGCTGCAGGAACTGCTACTGGCACAATCCATACACCCTCGGCATCTGCTTTAACCTGTACTGGCTTACCTGCAATCCAGTCGCAAGCAACAGAGACCTTTGCCTTTGGCTTAGCATAACCCCAGATATTAACGGTGCTATTCTGCTGAAGCACCATATTGTCGCCAATAGCCGACGGAATCTCAAGTGTCTGCGGAAGTGAAACCTCCTGAGCAGAGAGATTAAAAGCGAGACAGAGAATAGATACTGTAATCGCTAAAATACGAGTGATTTTTTTCATAGAGTGATATTTTTAGGTTGTATATTTTTGCAAATATAACGATTTTTTCTATATCTTTGATAAAAATTACATAAAATATAGAGATGATGAAACGGCTTGTATTTTTATTATTAACTATAATATTTTGTTGTCCCATTCTCCTTGGTCAAAAAAAGGCTAAGAGCAACCCTCTGCCAGAGGAGCTGATGACTCCTACGCTGAGCTTTTCACAGAGGCTGGAGAAGAACTACGCGGATTTCTATCAAAGTGGTGGCGTATTTGAGAAGCTCTACATTATGACCGACAAGCCATACTACAGTGCTGGCGAGACGATATTTTTCAGCGGCCATCTTGTTCACGCAACGCTGCTTACCCGCAATTCATCCTCTATGTTTGTCTATGCAGAGCTTATCTCGCCAGAGGGTGTGCTTATTGAGCGTATAAAGGTGGCTGCCGAGAGGAAGCAGTTTGTCGGCACATTTACCCTCAACCCACGCCTTACATCGGGAAGGTACACCCTTCGTGCATACACCCGCTGGATGACAAACTTTGATATGGGATACTTCTACACGCGCGAGATATATATAGGTAACTATATTGACGATGCGGTGCAGACGACTGTAAACTATACGATAGACTCAAAGGGTGTTGTCACTGCCGCACTAAGGGTCTACGACCAGTACTCAATGCCGATTGTCAGCACACCTGTAAGGTATCGCACAATTATAGACGGCAAGTCGCGCTCTGGCTCTATTCGTACAAATACCGATGGCGTTGTCAATATCCGCTTCCGCCCATCGGACAACACAAACGACTGCATGGAGATTCGCATTCGCGCCAATAGCCGCGACCTGCAGCGATATATTCAGTTGCCATCATTCTCATCAGACTACGATGTGCAGTTCTGCCCAGAGGGTGGAAACCTTATTGCAGATATGGTGCAGGTTGTCGCCTTCCGCGCCCAGAGCGTCAATGGTCGCAGCAAGAGTGTTAAGGGCAAGCTCTTCAACTCAAAGGGCGAGCAGGTGGCAGAGCTATCTACAGAGCACTACGGCATGGGGCGCTTTGTGATGCGAGCAGAGGCTGCTGAGAGCTACTATGCCGAGTTTACATCCGAAGATGGCATTACCAAGCGTTTTGAGCTGCCGAGAGTTGAGCCTTATGGCGTAGGTGTGCGTGTGATGCGTAAGCAGGATGGTTTTGCAATCCTTGTGCAGGCCTCTAAGGGGGTAGATATTGCCAACTATGCAGCAGTAATCCACTCGCGCGGTGCAGTAATGAGCGTAATAGAGAACCTGTCAAGACCTATTATGCTGATGAACAAGGATATGTTTGATGGCGTGGCGCAAATAACTGTCGTAGAGCGCAATAGCGCGACAATTGTCGCCGAGCGACTCTTCTATGTGCGCGACAACAGATATGCAAAGGCCGAGATTGTACCAGATAAGAAGAAGTACGACCGCCGCGACCGCGTGATGCTCTCGCTGAAGATTACCGACTCGGATGGTAAGCCTGCTACGGGTAACTTCTCACTCAGCGTGACGGACAAGAGCGTTGTTGAGCATAACCCTGGCGAGCAAAATATCCTATCCTATATGCTCCTTAGCTCTGACCTAAAGGGCGAGGTGGAGAATCCTGGTCAGTACTTTGTAGATTCAGAGCCAACAACACTCAACAACCTCGACCTTGTGATGCTTACGGGCGGATGGCGTCGTTATTCGCTCAAGGCTGTGCTTGCGGGCGAACATCCGAGAATCCTCTACCCGATGGAGGACTCGGAGCGCATACGAGGCTCTGTATTTGGACTTATTGGCAGGGCTAAGAAGCCAAGCGTAGTGCTGATGAATCCAAAGACCAAGTATGTTGAGCAGTTTGAGCTGAACGAGTATAACAACTTTATGATTGCTGGATTAGAGTGCAAGGAGGATACGCAGTACATAGTCCAGGCGCTCAACAAGAAGGGCCGTGACAAGACTGTGCGAATTGAGATTGAGACCGAGAACTTCCCTGTTACAACCTCATCTCATGTCCGCGAGTTCTACCTCTCGCCAGCCCTTCCGATACCATCTGCATTCCTTACTCGTGCTAAGGAGCGTTACTTCTATGAGGGTGGCGAGCGTGTGATAGATATTGAGGAGATTGTAGTTATGGGTCGCCGAACACACAGCTTCTTTGCCACATCTACGGCAGGCAGTATGCTTCACGGAGACCTATCGCGCTTTGCGACTGTCTACGACGCCCTTGCCACATTCAAGGAGCTTGATGTTGTAGGTATGTCAGTAACGACAAAGAACCACTTTGCTGCGCGCGATGTGCGACTGTCGTTCTATGAGGATGCTGTAACAGAGGATGAGACCGAGACCGATGCACAGTTTATTCAATCCGTTCCATCTGTAGAGCAGGATGTCAATGTACCAGATGTATACATTAACGGTCAACTTTCAGACATAGAGTCACTGGGCAACTACGACACAAAGTATATTGAGAGACTATCCTTTACAGACGGCAAGGCTGCAACAATGCTCGGTCTTGCAGCACAGCAGGGTGCTATTCTTATGGAGGTTAGCCGCGAGGGTATGGTAAATATGGTCGATACAGATGCTATGGCGCGTGTGCTTATTCGCGGAAGCCATAAGCCAGTGGAGTTCTACAAGCCTAAGTACCCTACTCCAGACTCACGCCTTACATCTGTTCAGGATTTGCGCTCAACAATTGCCTGGGAGCCACTTATCCGCCCAACAGAGACCGGCACGGCACTGATAAACTTCTATACAGCCGACCGCTCGTCGGAGTACAATGTAATTCTTGAGGGTATTACTGACGAGGGAGAGTTGGTCTACAAACAGATGAGTTTCTAACTACCGCAGGCGTTTAAGCTCGCGGTAGAGCAGTATTGCGGCAAGCGTAATTGATGCGCAGTCGGCAATAGGCATTGACATCCACACGCCCGTAGCACCCATATATCGTGGAATAATCCATAGTAGTGGTAGCAAAAAGAGCATCTGGCGCGTCATAGAGACGAAAATTGCCAACTTTGCATGTCCTATATACTGGAAGAATGCCGCTGCGACAATCTGGAAGCCGACAAGCGGGAACATCGTAACGATAATTCTCATTGCCTGTGATGCGGCAGCAATCATCAGCGTCTCATCGCCACCCTTTGCCGAGTCAACGAATAGCGAAGCGATACCCTCTGGAAATATCTGGCAGGCCAAAAAACCGAGAGTAGAGATAGTCATACCACAGCCAATAGTAAGGTAGAGAGCCTTACGCACACGGTCGTATTGCTTTGCACCGAAGTTATATCCGACAATAGGTTGCATACCCTGATTTAGTCCCTGAATAACCATAATAAGCAGCATCACTACTCTATTGGCAATACCATAAGCACCTACAAAGATATCTGCCGAGGCGTGGGTTGTCTGCACAACATCATGCACGCCCGTACCGCCATATTTAAGCAGTGCCGTATTGACAAAGGCAGCCACCAAAGATGCGCAGATATTGACCATAAACGGAGCAAGGCCGATAGAGATAATAGCCTTTATAATCTTCCAATCTAAAACAAAGGCTGTACGGCGGAAGCGTACAAAAGAGCTCTTCTGACAGAAGTGCGAACTGGCAATAAGAAAAGAGACGGCCTGCGATATTACAGTTGCCAGCGCCGAGCCCTTAATACCCCAGCCAAACTTAAAGATAAAGAGTGGATTGAGGCAGAGGTTAAGAGCAACAGCAGTAAGGATTATTCGCATAGACTTTTGCGGATATCCCGAAGCACGAATCTGCTCGTTAAGACCCAGATACATATGCTGAGTCATATTTCCCAACAGGATAATGCGCATAAAGTCGCGCGCATAGCCAATAGTCTCTGCCGAGGCATTTCCTCCACTAAACAGTTGCAGGATAGGGTCAAGAAATATGAGCATAAAGGCCATAAGCACAAAACCCAGAATAAGGTTTAGCATTACGGCATTGGCAAGTGTCTTCTCTGCCGCCTGCATATTACCCTCGCCAAGGCGGATAGACATTCGTGCCGCAGCACCCACACCCACCATAGCACCAAAGGCACCTGCGATATTCATTATCGGCATAGTTATTGCCATGCCCGCAATAGCAGCTCCACCCACGCCATGACCCACAAAAATAGAGTCAATGATGTGGTATATAGAGTTTGAGGCCATAGCAATAATTGCCGGCGCAGCGTAACGCCAGAGCAATGAGCCTATATTATCAGTACCCAACGAGAGTGTATTTGCCTGTTTTGCCATATTTCGCGACAAAGGTACAATTTAAATCAAATAAACAACAATGTGTTCAGCGGTGCGCTCTATTCTAAAGGTCGCACTCTGCGCTCTATTATCCGCAACAGTTATGCTCTGCTCACTAAGCTCCGTTATGCGCATATCTGTAAGCATCGAGAGCGATGAATCTTGACGCAGCTTATAGTAGCACTCGCGAGCACACCACATAGCCACCCTATCCTCCTCTGAATGAGATAAATCCAACTCCTCTGCACTCAGAAAGCTGTTACTAATTCGCCTAACATTCCTATCCTTTCGCTCAACATCCACTGCGCACCTATTCTCTGAAACCACAACCGCCACAAGGTCAGTTGTATGCGAGACGCTAATATAGAGGTTACTACCCTCAATCTGAGGTGCCCCCTGCTCAGTATAGACAATTCGCGGAACATAGCCCAAAAAGTCCGCCAAAACAGCTCGCCAAGTGAGGTATTCAGCAGCGCGAGTGGCGCGAAAACCTTGAGCCGTAAGAAAATCTGCCTCACAGACACGATCTCTACACTGCTCAGCAGAAAGTATTGGCGAGAGCAAAAGGTGGCTAATCATAATTTGGGACAATAACCTTAATCTTCTCTATGCGATGACCCTCAACTGCCGTAACGATAAATCGCACTGAGTGAGAAGTTATCTGCTCGCCCTTTTTGAGGAAGTTGCGCTTAATCTCAAGCAGCAGTCCGGCAACAGTCTCTGCCCTACCCTGCACATCCTCAAACAGCTCGGCATCAAGCTGTAGCACACGAAGCATATCTATAATGTGGGTCTTACCGTCAAAGATAAACGTATTCTGGTCTATACGCTCATAGAAGCTCTCGTCCGTATCACTCTCGTCCGAAATCTCGCCTACAACCTCCTCAAGGATATCCTCAAGGGTTACAAGACCTTGTGTTGCGCCATACTCATCAACAACAATTGCCATATGCACCTTGTCGTGGCGGAAATCCTCTAACAAATCGGTAATCTGCTTGTGCATAGGAACGATATATGGCTCACGAATAAGGCTTTGCCAACCAAAATCATCTCCGCGATTGGCATAGGCGATAAGGTCCTTAACAAAGAGTGTTCCCCTGATATTATCAACACTCTCTGAGTACACTGGCAGTCGGGAGTAGCCCGACGAGGTGATAATCTGCTTAACCTCGCCAAAGGTCATCGTCTGCTCAACGGCAACAATATCCATACGAGGGCGCATAATCTGTTCTACCTCTCTGGAGGCGAAATCTACAATTCCAGAGAGAATCTTCTGCTCCTCTGTAGATGTTGTACGAGTCATATCAACTGCATCAGCAAGGTCCTCAATAGATATCTCACCACTCTTCTGCGCTAATCGCTCACTGACAACATTAGATGTCTTTACAAGTGTAATGGCAAGTGGATAGACTATCCAACGCAAAATCGTTAGCGGCTGAGAAAACCACAGTGCCACACGCAGTGTTGAGCCCTGAGCAAAGACCTTTGGTAGCACCTCGCCAAAAAGCAACAATAAGAATGTCACTATAACCGTATGGACAAGGAAACTTAGGCTTCCAAAGTTAAACATCATATTGAGAATCTGCGTAGAGAGCACAACCGTTCCGATATTGACCAAATTATTGACAACAAGGATTGTTGCCAACAGCATATCGGGATTCTCAAGCAACTTTGCTGCTGAATCAGTGGCCATCGTACCACCACGCTTTATATGACGGACCTCAGCAGGCGTAAGCGAGAAGTATGCCACCTCTGACGATGACATCATTCCCGAAATTAGCAACAGAACAATATCGCCTGCGATTAAAAATAGCACCTGTGGTTCAAATCCTAAATACTCTACCATCGTTAAGAGGTTGTTTGTGATTTGTTTACGAAATTATTTTAATCAACTTCTAAAAGTCAAGTGCTTGTTGCTGTGTTGAATTATCCACAGCCACCTCTTCATTACTCACCACAGAGCCATCCATCTTAATGACAACCTTTCTGCCCTTTATCTCATTCATCAGCATCATACCTCGGCGAGACTTATATGCTGGAGTATTAGCATCCAACTGATAGTTACCATTAAGTGCCTGCGGAGTTATCGGCTTTGGAGCTACTCGCTCAGGGATAGCAACTCTCCAAGGCTCTGCTGTCACTACCTGAGGCTGTGGTGCTGGCTTTGGCTGTACTGGTTGCGGTACAGGTTGCGGTGCAGGCTTCGGAGTTGGAGCAGGTGCAGGTTTTGGCGCAGGTTTTGGCTCAACTACCTGTGGTGCAGGGGCTGGCTTGGGTTGCACTGGCTCAACGACTTGTGGCGCTGGCTTTGGTTGCACTGGCTCAACGACTTGTGGTGCTGGCGCTGGTTTTGGCTGCACTGGCTGAGGTGCAGGCTTTGGTTGCTCCACAGCAATAGTAATTGGAGGTGTTGGTTGCTCTGGCTCTGGAGCTACTGCTGTTTTGCTCTCCATAGTAAGGCCGAGCTTACCACCAAAGGCCTCATGGTAGTAGCTATCTGCGTGGAAGCCCGTAACAACGATGATAATCTCTATCTTGTCCTCCAGCTCTGGTTTGATACTCGTACCCCAGATAATATTCACTGGGATATTATCTCCATTCTCATCCTTTCCTGCAGCGATATTCTGGATATGGTCAAGGGCCTTGTTTACCTCCTTCATCTTCAGATCGCCCGAAGAGGCTGTAGCGAAGTTTACAAGTACCTCCTTTGCACCCTCAATAGGCACACCGCCAAAGAGTGGTGAGAGGACTGCCTTGTCAATAGCTGTGATTACCCTATCCGCGCCCGCCTCGGCAGCCATACCCATAACGGCATAGTGGCTATTGCGGACAACCTTGCAGACATCCGAGATATCGACACTGACAAGGTCTGACTGCGTAAGAGCAATCTCGGCAATACCCTTGGCAGCATAGGCGACAACATCATTTGCCATATTAAAGGCATCGTGCACAGAGCGGTCGTCGCACAGAGTGATGATAGTCTCATTGCGGATGATGATAAAGGTATCAACAAAGTCCTGCATAATGCTAATACCATTCATCGCCTGATCAAAACGATGCTTACCCTCATTAATTGACGGTGTAGTAAGGATAGCAATAAGCGGAATATTGAGCGAATGAATCATCTGAGCAATTACTGGCGTAGCACCCGTACCAGTACCACCACCCATACCGGCAGTGAGGAAGATAAGGTCTGGATTGTGCTGCTTGACATACTCGCGGATAGTAGGCAGTGACTCCTTGGCCTTATTTTGACCTACCGAGGCGTCATTACCTGCTCCCTTACCATCGCCCATACATATCTTCTGCGTATCGCCCAGCGGACTCTTATCCAGAGCCTTGCTATCGGTGTTACAAATCATCAGATTCACACCCTTGATACTCAGTGTGTAGATGTGGTCTACAGTATTACCGCCCGCACCGCCGACACCGATAACCATAATCTTTGCCGGTATGCCGTGAGCTGTAACCCTACTATTTTTAAAATCGCTATACAGTCCCATTGGGAAATATTTTTTTACAAACGGTTTATAATCAACTACTTTTCCTTATCATCTGAGCCAAGTGTGCGAGAAATAAATCCCGCGAGCTTATCAAACATACCGCCCTTCTTACCACCCTTCTTGGTCTCTGACTTTGGCTTCGGACAGACAACATCTATCGGCTCTGGAGTAACTTCTGGCTCAACATCAGCCTGCTCTGGCTCAACTTCTGGCTCAGGAGCTACCACAGCCTTTGGCTGAGGCGTTGTGACCCTTACCTTCGGCTGCACAGGCTCTGGCTTTGGAGTTTTATTATCTACAACATCAAGCTCCTTGACATAAGAGGCTGAGAGTTGTGCGGCATTGAGCATAATAGCCAGTGCAGCGTGCTGACCAGGGGTAATCTCACACTCCTGCGGAATTTTGCCAATGCCGTAGAGGGTCTCTGCCTTACGACATGGGCGGTTAAGCTCGCGCTCAAAGAGTGCATCTACCATATCAATCATCGCCGAGCCACCAGTAAGTACATAGCCGTGAGGGATAAACTCCCCGAAGCCCGACTCTGCGACAACCTTACCAACAACCTCGGCAATATCCATTAGTCGCGCCTCAATGACAGTGGCAATATTGCGGTGGATAATCTCCCTTGTGCCATCCTTAATAACCTCATTGTCAGCGACATTGCTGCTTATAGCCTTGCCATAAACATGCTTAATCTTGCTCACATTCGTGCCCTTAGGCAGTATAGACTTTAGGTCGGCATCAATCAGCTCGGCACCAAATGGCAGTGAGCGGAAGAACTGCACACGGTTGTCTCTGACAATAGTCACATCTGTAACCTCCGCACCAAGGTCTACAACGACAACGCCCTGCTCCGCCTCCTTTGGCGACACGAGCAGTGGGTAGGTTATTGTTGGATTGACCATAATGCCCTGAATCTCCATTCCCAGTCTATGGTGCAGTCCCTTGAGGTAGTTCTGCTGGTCGTTCATACCCACAGTGAGCATATAACGAGCCTTCAGCCAACTACCCTGCAGACCTGTTGGGTCAAGAGTCTGCTTTGTACCATTGACAAAGTAGCAGAGCGGAGATGCCGCCAGCACCCCCTCAGCAAAGCTCTCGGTAGTTATCTGACCAATAAGCTGGCGCAGAATATTGAGGTCATCATTGCCAATAACGCCCGTACGCTTATTCTTCACTTGCACCATATCCTCAACAATCACACAGCGAGTATTCACATCGCCAAGACTAAAGTAGCCCTGCTCAATCTTTATCCCCAGCTCCTGCTCCAACTCATGCTTGGCGCTCAGGATTACCGAGCTTAGATTCTGCACTGCACTTGTTAGTGTTGTACTGATATGGCCGTGCTTGATACTCCTCTTTGTCTGCTGCACAGAGATACCCTCAATATTGATTAGTTCCGAGCTATCCTCACGCGAGCCGACAACCATCACAACATTGGCACTACCTAAATCTACTCCTACAAAATATTGTTTCATATAGTACTAATTTTCATCTTTATATGTACAGACAATCTTGTCTGCATATTGCACATTTACACTCTTGTAGCTATCCCAGCCACGTGTTACAGCCACCTTGTCATAGTAGAGGCGTAATTTTGAGAGCTTCGCCTCACTACCCTCTAACCAACCAAACTCTATACGATGGTCGCCACTGCGAGGCACGAGCATCAGGCTCAGTCGTCCATCAGAGGTTGTTGTAGCAACAAGCTGCACAATCTCTGCGCGCCAGAAGCTATCACTCTCTATGCGAGCCACAAAGGCGATAAGCTCCTTCAGCTCATTGCAATGCTCCACCTTGCGCTCACAGCGAGCATTAATCTCTCGCTTTGCAGCCTCAAGAGCCTCCAGTTCGCGATTGCAGTCACGCAGGTGCCCATCTATATAGCGATAGAGGCGGTTGCGCTCTGCTCGTTGCTCTATGGTGCTATCTCTAACGGCCTTACGACGCGCGAGCCAATACTCCTTTCGCTCAAGTATCGGAGCCGAGCGTTTGCCAACAATGCGCACCGAGTCTAAAGCCTCAGCCCTAAATGCAGCGACAACATCCTCAAGCCTTCCCTCATATGTCGGCTCAAAAGCTGGGCGATAGTCGCCACTAACAACCGGCACATAGAGCGCTGCTCGCTCTGGAGATTGGAAAATGTAGCCATCTGCCGTAATATAGCAGTTATATCCATCTGCCAAAAACCTCAGCAGAGGCTTACGCTGACTGATGCGGATGTGCAGTGTGCCACTATAAGAGGCATATATGCCCACATAGTCCACAAAGCCCTCTTGACAAATCATCTCACGAATTGCCTGCGTATCAACACTCTCAATATTGGTATTTATCGTTGCAATACCGCGCTCAAGAAGCATCTCTCTGACACGCTGTGAGGTGATGAGCTGTCCAGAGGCTGTTGAATCAACAATCTCTATCGCCAGTCGCTCTACATTCTGCGCCTGCTTATGGCGACGAACAAGAGTTGCGCTATAGATGACATATAGGGCAATTACTGCCCATATAGCCACCACCAGTGCAATATCTGCTATTCGTCTCCACATACGCAACAACTACTATCTACTCTTTGCCTCAATAACTTCCGCCACCGCAGAGCAGTAGGCATCAATGTTTCCTGCACCAAAGGTCACAACAATATCCGTATCCGCATCCGCAAGCCACTGCGCAAGACCCTCACGCTCTACAATAGCACAAGGTACTGTAACCCTATCGGCGATAATCTGACTTGTGATGCCCTCTATCGGTAACTCACGAGCTGGATATATCGGCAGCAGCACCACCTCATCGGCGAGGCTCAGCGCCTGAGCAAACTCCTCGTACAAGTCGCGCGTGCGGGTGTAGAGGTGGGGTTGGAACAGAACTGTGAGCTTGCGGTCGGGGAACATCCTCTTTATAGATGTTATCGCCGCCATCAGCTCACGCGGATGGTGTGCGTAGTCGTCCATATAGACCGCCTTAGGCGTGTTTACATAGAATTCAAAGCGTCGCTTAACGCCACTAAATTCAGCCAGTGCCCTACGCAGAGCATCGTAATCCACATCCTTACCCTCAGCCTTTGCAGCAAGGAGAAAGAGTGCCACAGCAGCCACTGCATTCTCTACATTCACCCATCCTGGGATACCGAGACTACAACCCTCAATAGTCCCAAACGGTGTGACAATATCAAAGGTGTAGTGTCCCGTAGCGAGCAGCACTATGTTTGTCGCATAGAAGTCCGCAGGCTCATCAAAGGAGTAACGGTAGACCGAAATCTCACTATTGCGAATAGCCACATCAACGCCCCTCTTAATAACAAGAGCACCACCAGCCGAAATTCTATCAATAAATTGGCTAAAAGCCTCCTTCACAGCCTCATGCGTGCCGTAGATGTCAAGGTGGTCCGCATCGGCAGATGTAACCACCGCAACATTTGGCGTCAGCTGCAAAAATGAGCGATCAAACTCATCCGCCTCAACAGCCAGACGACGACCCGTACCCAGCACAAGGTTTGAGTCAAAGTTCTTTGACACACCACCTAAGAATGCACTACCCTCGCCCGCAGCAGCATGGTTGAGCCAACTAACGAGCGTAGATGTTGTAGTCTTGCCGTGCGTTCCCGCCACAGCCATAACAAACTTACCCACCGACAGCTCTCCGAGCATCTGCGAGCGCTTGAGCATACGGTAGCCTCCCTCGCGGAAGTATTGCATCTGCTGTTGGTCAGCCGGAACAGCGGGAGTGTAAACCACAACAGTATCCTTATCAAGGAACGGCTCTGGTATAGCCTCAACACTATCCTCATAGTTTACCAGCGCACCCTCAGCCTCAAGTCGTGCCGTAAGCGGTGTTGCCGTACGGTCATAGCCCGCAACCTGACACCCCTCGTGCATAAAGAATCGCGCCAAGGCACTCATGCCGATGCCTCCGATACCCAAAAAGTATAATCTCCTTGTGCCCATACTAACTCACTTTGCAATATTTAAGTGCCTCTGCCGCCACGCGGTCAGCCGAGTCAGCAATAGCCAACTTTGAGATATTCTTTGAGAGCATTGTCAGCTCGCCACTATCCGCAATCATACGCAGAGCGGTAGATATAGCGCAATCCACAGCCTCCGAGTCGGCAACCATACGCGCCGCCTTCTTGTCAACAAGCGCCTGAGCATTCTTTGTCTGATGATCCTCAGCCACATTTGGCGAAGGGACAAAGAGCGTTGGCTTTCCTGCAAGACACAGCTCCGAGACGGTACATGCGCCACTGCGTGAGATAACTACATCGGCAGCAGCATAGGCGTAGTCCATACGGTCAATAAAGGCGCCCTGCCAGATGTTCCCTGTTGGGTAGTGCTGCAGAAACTGCTTCATCTCCTGCTCATAGTAGCGACCCGTCTGCCAGATAACCTGCACAGGTGCAGAGCCATCAAGGGTCATAATCCACGAGCGCATCATATTGTTGAGCGTGCGAGTGCCCAGTGAGCCTCCCACAACAAGAATCACAGGCAGTGAGTCGTTAAAGCCGTAGTACTCAAGAGCCTCACTTTTATCCACCTGACCCGCCAAAAATGCAGAGCGCAGTGGGTTACCAGTCTTTACGATACGCTCAGCAGGGAAAAATCTCTCCATGCCGTCGTATGCCACACAGATACTTTTAGCCTTGCCTCCCACAATCTTATTCACTAATCCTGCATACGAGTTCTGCTCCTGAATTACCGTTGGGATACCCATCCTCTGAGCCGCCCACAGCACTGGAGCTGAAGCGTAACCGCCAAAGCCGACAACAACATCTGGTTGAAAACCCTTAAGTATCTTCTTTGCCTCACGAATGCTCTTGATAACCTTGAAAGGAAGCAGTAAATTCTTGAGCGACAGACTGCGCTGCAGACCTGCGATAGGCACACCGTTAATTCGGTAGCCCGCCCTTGGCACTGCCGTCATCTCCATTTTGCCCTCAGCACCCACAAAGAGAATCTCTACATTCTCCTCGCCCAATTTTCGCTTAAGTGCCTCAGCCACAGCGATTGCCGGATAGATATGTCCACCCGTACCACCGCCAGTAAGTATTATTCGTTTCATAAAAATTGATTCCTATCCTATATTAGTGACAAAGATAGTAAAAATTAACCATACTATATTAAAAAGCGCTCAAAAAAATTTGCAGAGCCACTGACCCTGCAAATTATCTGTATTATCTACCCTATCTAAGTATTCTCTACTTGCGACCGCCACCAAACACAAAGCCTGCACTCAGACCAAAATGCGCGTTTGTTTCATTGACATACTTGTAGTAGAAAGTCACACGAGCGCGATGAAATATCTCCACTCCCACGCGTGGCATAACCGTAAAGGCAGCCTCATTCACTGTATCCTTAAATGGCTGATTAGTAACATCTTTGATTTTCATAGCCTCGTTACTCACCACTCCGCCACCAATGCCCACGCCCAAGAATGGCGAGATGATTCCCTTGCGGTTGATATTCCAGTCAAAAACAGCCATTGCACAGAGCGAGCGGAACTTTAACATATCCTCATTAACCTTCAGCTCGCGGTTGAAAGTATTACCATCAAGACGCAAACCGATATCAAAAGGATAACTCTTGAAATTGTATCTCAGCTCTGCAAGAATGTTGTATCCCACCTTGTTCTTGTCAAAGTCAATCTTGTTTGTAGGAGATATCATTCCCACGCCAATCTCAACCTCCAAAGCCTTTACTCGCGCAGCCTTACCCTCTGCAGCAGCCTGCTGACCTACAGTACAAAACATCGCCAGCAGAAAAACTATCAAAAATCTACACTTCATAATCTTCTAAATATTAATGTTTGAACACAAAGTTAGAAAAAATTTTGGAAATTACAAAATAATCTCTACCTTTGCACCCGAATCCTGCGGATATGGTGTAATTGGTAGCCACGTCAGACTTAGGATCTGATGCCGAGAGGCGTGGGGGTTCGAGTCCCTTTATCCGCACAAAACGCGACAGTCTTCTACGAAGGTGTCGCGTTTTTTGTGTGTCTAAAGGGACTCGACAGCTTGTGGCGCCTCGGCAGACTTATCTTCGTGAAGCAGTGTTGCTTCGCAACTCTTGTCACTGCCTGACATTGTCCTTGAAAACAAGTTTTCAGACAATATCAGCCATTGCCAACAATCTACGATTGACTGCTTCTGCTCGGCCTGCTCTCGGCTGCTGCCGCCGTTCGAGTACGGTGCAATTTGGCAAGTGAGTGAGGGGCATATAGAGCGCAAAAAACAGCCGCTACGAAAAATAGCGGCTGTTTTTTGTTATGCAGCGTGGTTACTCAACCACTTTATAGATTGAGCTTACTGTTGATGCGGTAATGCCAGTAAAGGCGCCGTCGTTTGCCTGTGCGTAGTCACACTGTGCACGGCTAATAGATATTGCGCCACTGCCGAATTTGCTCTCATAGACTCTGAGATTCTTCAACTTGGAATAATCCACCAGATTGAGGCTACTGATTCCCGTATCGTCTGAGACATTCAACTTTTCAAGATTTGGGAACACGCTTGATGACGGTATCGTGGTTACATTACTTCCATCGGTGAGGTGGTATGACTTCAACGATGGGTAAGAAGCTGCACCAAACGAGATATTACCCCTACTGCCGACACTGGCAATCAGGCTCTCAAGCAGCGGGTACTCTCCCAAGGTGATAGCCGAGTCGCCCTGACCTGCCGAGCCGATGATGTAGAGATTTTTTAAGTTAGCTCCACTACCAAGCGCAATACTAGAACCAACGGTGTTAATTGTCAAATCCTCAAGTGCTGCATTTGGGGTAAAGTTCAAGCTATTATAAATAGTTAGAGAGAGACGCTTCAACGACGAAGGAGCGACAAAGGAGTGAATCTCCTTGACTAAGATATCAGCATACAACAACGATGTCATACCCGACAGGTCAAGAGTATCAAAGCACCACTTGCCCACCAAACTATCCTTGTTTATAATCAGCGTATGCACGCCTGTAAGATTTGACCAGCCAGAAGGTAGGTTTGTACCCTCGTTGCAGTAGATTGTAAGCTCCTTAACGCTTGCCTGTGCAGGTGTAAAGACCACATTTGGAATTTCTCCATTCAAGTGCAGTTGCTCAATTTCGGTCATCTGGTCAAACTGCGTTACCATAGATGCTACTTGGTAAGGTTGCCACAAATGGAGCTCTTTTACACCCGAAGGAGCGCCCGAAGGGAATGTCTGACCTCCAAAATTCTCAAGCATTACGCACGAAAGATTTTCGCTTACCAGTTTTGATGAGTTTGAAATCTCCAAACTAAGATGGTCAAGAGCGAGATTAGAGAGGTTCAACAATCCAAATGTCTTGCCTTGACTCTTTATTGAGACATCTTTCAGAGTCGGACATTGTGACAAGTCTAATTCAAAGCCTGTCAGTGGATTACCAATGCTGAAACTCTGGAGATTTGTCAATTTATCAAGGCCGACAATCTTCTCCAACATAGGAGCCTGACCAATCGCGATACTTTGCAGCTTTTTGTTCGCCGAGAAGTCAATACTTGGCGCCATAACCATCATAATAGAGAAGGATTCAAGCTCTGTGAGTGTACCAAATTTCAGCGCGCGCAACGACATCGCAGCATTGACATCGACACCCAGATTTACATCCAACACCTTCAATCCAGTAAAGTACTGCAGACCATCCAGCGAGAGTGCATTGACATCAGAGATATTCATTGCGGTCAATTTTGCCGCCTCACTTATCTTGATATAGCAGCCGCCCGTAAAGAATATTTCCGAATCATTGCCGTCAAAAACAGGGTATGGCTGAAGTTCAAGGTCGTAGAGCGTAGTGTAGCTACCACTGCCGATGAAGTTGCCATTCTCGTCGTATATATCTTCATCAGGATTACCAAAATAGAGGGCAGAAACAAAGTTAGGATCGCTAACATAGGCGTAATCTGCAAGCAGTTTAGCCTCTGTAAGCTCAAAGCCCTGACGATAGACCGCACCCGGTATAATTCGCTGATTGAAATTAGTATTCTGCACACGGAAGACACCCGCCGAGGTGTTTACCATAATATCCGCCTTTCGGCCTGCAGCATTACCCTCGGTAAAGTCCAGCGGCATCATCCACATCCAGAGCGTAGCCGTTTCGCCTGGCGCCAACTCCACATCCTCAACCTCAAGAACTGCCGAGTTGCTTGGCGGAACACCGCCCCAATCGCCCATATTATCCAAAGCCAACTGACCCGTTGTGGCATCAAGACAGAGAGTACCCTGCATAATATCATCCTCGTTGGTTGAACGATATACTAAGCTGTTGATATCCAGCGTACGAGAGGTGCTATTTTTAACTGTAAATCGCATCTTTGCGAAGATATGGCCAAACTCCATCTGCAACTTCACATTTCCCTCTGTATCAAAGTCGCTCGCCTTGAGTGTAATTGGGCGCGAGTACATATAGTCGCCATGATAGAGGTGCTCGGTGGTGTTATCGCCCTTTTGGAGCAGCGCTCCAAGAGAACTTCTCAAATATGGCTTGGAGGTGTTGTACATACTTGACACAGCAGTGCCATAAGGGTAGTAGGCAACAATAGTCTGACCCACCTCAAGGGTAGGCGAATCAAAATAGGCATCTGGGTCAGCATCGTATGTAAAGAGCGCTGTCTGCCCATCTGTTGTGTTTGTGAAGCGGTAGTGTTCTGTAGCCCACCACTCATCTACTCCGTCATCGTAACCGAGCACGACACCGATTTTATCAACACCCTTCTGCCAGCTGAATGACGTTTCGCCCTCCTCGGTGCCGTGAATAGCTCGCGTATCGGCAACCTCAACAGCTTCAATTTCAATAATCTGCTTTGGCTTTGGCGATGGCGTTACAACATCCTCTATTTCATTTACTGCGCAGCTACTCATTGCCAACAACGAGATGGCTGCTAATACTACTCTATACTTTTTCATACTACGAATCTTGATAAAAAGTTTAACTAAAACCACTGCTCTCTTTCGTCACCATAACTCATTGATGGGTTTTCGTAATAGTTGAGAGTTGTTCCTGCAAAACCCCTTTCAATAGCCGTTTCAAACAGCTCTACGCAAGGGGACTCATACATCACGGCTGTCTGCTTTCTCTTTTTCATAATGGTTCTTTTTTATGTTTGTATTATTATATCTTTGGGTATCATCACATTGCGGGAGGTTGCCAAATAAGACAAGAAAGCAACTCACGCACTATGCAATATCACGCATAGCAGCGGAAAAGATACTGATTTTTAGTGTCTTGAGATTTGAGAAATGGACAAAAAAACTCTGCCCGCACAGAGTGTGCAGAACTCTCCTATATGCAGTTTTTAGCCAAAATAGGAGGGGGGGTATTTGAATATAATCCCATATTGCAAATATAAAAAACTTTCTGCAAAAAAGCAACTAAACAGCTCAAAAAATCCCCAACTATACCATTTTCCTATTTACCCAACAGAGAGTAATTTTACACAAGTGCAGCCATATTTGGCAGAATTTTGTATCTTTGTCAAAAATTGGCGAGGTATGGCGCAGACGATAACTCTTTCTCTTACGCCCAAGCAAGCGGCGGATAGTAAATTTTACACCAGTGCGGTGGCAAAGCAGTTAGGTGTGAAGCAGAGCGATATTGCGCTGCTACGCATAGTAAAGCGCTCGGTAGATGCTCGTCGTGGTGGGCTGAAGGTAAACCTTACACTGGAGGCCTTTTTGGACTTTGAGCCGATGCCTGCGCCGATACATTTTGACTATCCCGATATCAGCACAGCCGACCCCGTAATTATCATTGGAGCAGGTCCTGCGGGACTCTTCACAGCGTTGCGACTGATTGAGTTAGACAAAAAGCCGATTATATTTGAGCGCGGCAAGGATGTGAGCGAGAGAGGCAAGGATATCGCCCAAATTCAGCGTGGCGGAGCGATAAATCCAGACTCAAATTACGCCTTTGGCGAGGGTGGCGCAGGAACATTCTCAGACGGCAAACTCTTTACCCGTTCAAAGAAGCGCGGAGACTACAACAGAGCCTTGCAACGCCTTGTATATCACGGTGCTACAGAGGAGATACTCTACGAGGCTCACCCTCATATCGGCTCCGACCGTCTGCCACGAATAATTGCCGACATACGCCGTCAGATAGTAGAGTGTGGTGGTGAGATACACTTCAACTCGCGCGTAGATGGCATAATAATTAAAAAAGGCCAAGCCGCAGGAATTAAGATAGGCGACACAGAGGTTGAAGGCTGTGCCGTAGTAGTAGCGACAGGACACTCGGCGCACGACATCTACACGATGCTTGACCGCAGTGGCATACGCCTCGAAGCCAAGCCATTTGCAATGGGTGTGCGCATAGAGCATCCGCAGCAGCTGATAAACAAAATCCAGTATCACAACTCCGACCAGATGGAGTATCTACCTGCAGCAGCATACTCGCTTGTGCAGCAGGTGGGCGGGCGAGGTGTCTACTCGTTCTGCAT
This sequence comes from Alistipes sp., assembly GCA_017938765.1. Classification (GTDB taxonomy): domain Bacteria; phylum Bacteroidota; class Bacteroidia; order Bacteroidales; family Rikenellaceae; genus Alistipes. Next base: position 80,194 of record JAGBAX010000003.1, read on the forward strand.
GTGTCCGGGAGGTTTTATAGTCCCTGCAATGACAGACGAGAGCCAGAGCGTAGTGAACGGTATGTCGCCATCGCACCGAGGCTCGCCATTTGCCAACTCTGGCTTTGTGACAGAGATTCGCGCAGAGGACTTTGCGCACCTTACAGAGCAGTACGGACAGCTTGCGGGACTTGAGTTTCAGCGACAGTTTGAGGTTATGGCGCGCAATGAGGCCAATGGTCGCCAAACGGCTCCAGCACAGCGAGTTGCGGACTTTGTAGCAGGTAGAAATTCTGCCACTCTTCCGCCATGTTCTTATGTTCCGGGCATAGTCCCTTCGCGCCTTGATAAGTGGATGCCGGAGTTTATAGCAGCTCGTCTGCGCGAGGCGATACGCATCTTTGACCGCCGCATGCGCGGGTATCTAACAAACGAGGCGGTAGTCGTAGGCGTAGAGTCGCGCACCTCAACGCCCGTACGCATACCGCGAGACCGCGATACCCTCTGCCACCCAGAGATAGTTGCGCTCTACCCCGCTGGCGAGGGTGCAGGATATGCTGGCGGAATTATCTCGGCAGCCCTTGATGGCGAGCGCATTGCTGAGGCTATTGCCCGTGACTCTAAGTAAGATTTTCTCAAATTTACGCATTTTTTTGGCATAAAATTTGGAGGGGGGGGTAATTTTGCCTATATTTGCGCCGAACAATTTATTAACCCCAAAAATCATACATTATGAAGAGATTTTTTATTGCCGTTGTAGCCATAGTTTTGGGTTGCAGCGCAGTTTCAGCACAACAGAAGGGAGATATGTATTTCGGTGGAATGACTGGCATCACTATCCAATCAGCATCTGGCAACGGTATTGGTGCAGGCTTTATCATTCAGCCTGAATTTGGAGGTTTCGTGGCAGACAAGTGTAAATTGGGCATCAGCGCAGGCTATGCCATAAGCGGTGGCATACACAGTTTTACACTTACGCCGAACTTCTCATACTATGTTCGCCTCTGCGACAATGTATACTACACCCCAGGCATTGAGGCAGGCTTTGCAATGGCTGCCGCAGGTGGAGCTGTTGCTGCTGGCGTGGGCGTAGGTCTACAACTCTTTACAATGGAGTTCCGCCCAACAAAACACTTTGGTCTTACCGCAAACCTCGTCTCACTAAATTTTATGGGAATAGAGGGTTCTGCATCCTTCAACTTTGACCTCGGCGTAAACCCAACAGTCGGTGTTAGATACTACTTCTAAAGCAAAAGGGTGGCTCTGTTGAGTCACCCTTTAGTTATTTTGAGAAGTTGTATAACAAGAGCTAATTTTAGGCTTGCGAAGTCCGAAAAACCGCAGCATACTAGAGCGTATGTGAGGATTTTGAGGACAAGCGTAACGACAAATTAGCCTTGTTAGACGGCTTCTATTAGATATTCATCAGCACAGTTACTGGTGCAATCTTCTCCAGTCGCTCGCGGCCACCAATCTCTGGAATGCCGACAAGGAAGACAAACTCCTTAATGCGCACCTTATATGGCTTACCCTCCTTATAGATAGTAAGCTGCTCAAGTGAGCGAGCAACACCCTCGGCAGTACCACCCGTAGCGAGCACATCATCAAGCACTGTAATTTCAAAAGTATCGCCCGTAGGCACACCTGCTGCAATATCGCTCAAACGGTAGAAGAGGCGGTCAAAGCCATACTCCTTCTCAATCTTTACCTCAATAAGGTCTCCCTCGTTAAAAGGCAGTTTGCCAGACTTACGCATCGGAATAATATTCTCTACAACGCCCGCCTCGGTAAGTAGTGGCGCTGCAAAGAGGAATGCGCGAGCCTCTGGAGCGGCTACATTCGGTGCAGTAGTGGCCTTATTAAGCGCAGCGATAACCTCACCAAAGGCCTTGCGAGACTGTAGAAATGGGATTATGTCAATAAAGTTGATACCCTCCTTTGGGAAGTTCTTGTAAAATTTAAGTGTCTCAATCATAGTTTTTTGTCATTATCGCCTGCAAAGATAGTAATTTACTGCAAGATATCAACTATCTTATGACGATGTTTTTCAAATATACGGTCAATTTTAGCATTATACCCAACAATATCCTGCTGACTGCTCTTATAGATTGTCGTACAGCAGTTTAATAGCATAGGCCGTTGCGCGGTCAATAATCTGGCTGCGGTCCGTACCGCAGTTTTTCAGCACAGCAAAGCTTCCCTTTGGCGTTGCGACACCAATCCAGACAGTTCCCACTGGCTTCTCCGCGCTGCCACCCGTAGGGCCCGCAATGCCTGTAGTAGAGACAGCATAGTCGCTCTGTCCTGCACGACGCACGCCCTCCGCCATCTGAATTGCAACAGTCTCGCTCACAGCGCCATAGCGGACAATATCATCCATATTTACGCCCAAAATATCGCGCTTCGCCTCGTTTGAGTAGCTCACAACGCCCGCATTAAAGTATACAGATGCTCCCGCCATAGCGGTAAACTTAGCAGCAATAGCGCCACCAGTGCAACTCTCGGCAACAGAGAGTGTTTTGCCATTCTCTCTCATCCAGCGGTGCACCAACTGCTCTACAGTCGCATCCTCAAAGCCCACTATAGCCTCTGGGATAATACCCTTCAGCTTGTCAAACTCGTCATCTATCATCCGTCTAACGCTCTGTCCGTCAACCTCGTATGCCGATAGTCTCAGCCTGACAACATTTGGTGCAGGAAGGTATGCAAGGTGTAGCACATCGGGCAGGTTATCCTCCCAAGTAGCGATTCTCTCGGCAAGAATTGACTCCGGAATGCCACTTGTAATCATCGTGCGGTGGACAATAGCCTTCAGCTCAAATCGCTCCGCAAGCATCGGCACTACGCTGTCGTCAATAAGGTGTCGCATCTCAAACGGCACACCTGGCAGCGAGACCACAACCTTACCATCGCGCTCAAACCACATTCCTGGAGCTGTTCCGTGCGCATTATGAAGCACTGTGCAGCACTGAGGCACCATAGCCTGACCGCGATTAAGCTCTGTAAAGGCTATGCCTCGGCGAGCAAGGAGCTGCTCAACGAAACTTCCAACCTGCTCATTATAAACCAGTTCGGAGTTGTAATATCGGGCAAGGGTGTGCTTTGTAATATCGTCCTTTGTAGGGCCAAGACCGCCAGTGATAATAACCACATCGCTCTGTGCGAGGGCGCGGTCAAGTGTTGAGACTATCTGCTCGGCACTGTCGCCAATAGATGTGCGCTCCGTTACCACAACGCCTATGCGGTTGAGTGCCTGCGAGATATAGCGAGAGTTGGTGTCAAGAATCTGACCTATCAGAATCTCATCACCAATAGTAATTATCGTTGATTTCATATAGGTATGTTCTATGAATTAGGATAAAAGGTGCTTACAAATATTACCGACAAAGCTCGGTCCGTTGTAGACAAAGCCTGTATATACCTGCACAAGGGTCGCGCCAGCGTCTAACATAGCCTTGGCATCCTCTGGGGTCATAATGCCACCCACGCCGATAATCGGATATGTGCCATTTGAACGCTGATATACTCGTCTGACAACCTCTATAGAGCGCTTTGTCAGCGGCTGACCACTCACCGCGCCAGAGCCGTAACGCTTAAGGGTCTGCGGGTCGGTCACAAGACCCGTATGGCGGGCAGAGCCATTTGTGGCTACAATGCCATCAAGAGGGGTGTCTACCATAATATCTGTCATCATATCTATATCCTCGTCTGTAAGGTCAGGCGAGATTTTGAGTAGTATCGGGCGATACTGATTTTGCCCTCGGCGGAAGTCAAAGAGCGGCTCAAGGATAGATATTATGCTCTCGCGCGTACGAGGTACATACTGCTTAAAGGAGGTGTTGTAGCTGACATTGACCGAGAAGTAGTCTACATACTGATAGAGATTGCGGAACACTCTCAGATAGTCGTGCGGAGCATCACAAGGCTCTGTGGCGGAGTTCTTGCCTATGTTGCAGCCAATAACCACATCGCCACTGTTGTGCCTCAACTTTGAGACGGCATACTCCAAACCCTTGCTACTCAAGCCTATACGATTCATTATCGCATGGTCATCATCAAGGCGGAACATGCGTGGCTTAGGGTTACCATTTTGAGGCTCTGGGGTGACTGTTCCAATCTCCACAAAACCAAAACCCATAGCTCCCAACTGGCTGAAAATCTCACCATTACGGTCAAAACCCGCCGCCATACCTATCGGATTGCGGAAGTGAATGCCGAAGACATCGCGCTCAAGCGAAACATCCTCCACAGCATAGAGCTTGCGCATAAACCACCTCGCCCCTGGAATCTTCCCCAGCAGCCGAAGCATAAACACTGCCCAGTTGTGCACCCTCTCCGCACCCAACAACGGCGATAAAAAACTCAACAAACGAAACATAGTACAAAGGTAATAAAAAAATCTTGCGGTGCAAGATTTTTTGGCTGTTAGCTGTTGCGGCTTTCAGACAGCAATGCTGTTGTTACAACAAAAGGACTTGCCTTTGCAAATAAACTTGCAGGCAGTCCTTTTCTTGTAACACCTACTTCGTAGGCTCTGAAAGCCGAGAACAGGCTGACATACAGAATAATAATAAATATTGACATTCCCCCTAAATCCCCCTTTGGCAAAGGGGGACTTGGTCGTCATAGTGGGCAGAAAAATCTGCCCACTTCTCCTCCGAGGTGCGCGAATTGCCCTTGGTGCCTTGCATTTTTTTGGCTGTTAGCTGTTGGCCATTTTGTCGTCAGAGTGGTGCATTTACAACGCTCAATAAAAAAATGCCTGCGCAGGATAGTACCAAATAGTACAGCCCAGCAGGCATTTTTATTAGCGGCAGGAAATGTGCCACTATCACGACAAAATTAGAAATATTCGGTGCGGTATGAATAACCATTCCTCAACCCTTCAAAGTCTCCGCCATTTTTGAGCGGGGCGGACTCGGCAGTAAGGTTGCAGTAGTTATCTATTGTGTCGTTAAGGGTTTGCCAATCAATGTTTTGCGGAGTAGTTGGGGTGCATTGTGGTGGGTACCAGCCCTCAAGGGGCAGGTTAAAGTGGCGAGCCAGAGCGGCGACGGACATTGCCGTAGCGTTTGCCTTGCCCTGAAGCGAGTAGCCCGCGATATGGGGCGTAGTGACAAGTGCCTTGGCAAGCAGTGTTTTGTCAATATTCGGCTCATTCTCCCACACATCTATAGCGCACTCCAATCCGCTGCTAAGCAGAGCGGCTGTCTCAACGACCTCTCCACGAGAGGCGTTGATAATCACTGCGTTAGGGCGCAAAAGAGATAGTGTACGGTCGTTTATCATTGAGCGCGTAGTGTTATCCAGCGGGGTATGTAGAGTAAGGATATCCGTCTGTGTCAGGAGCTGCTCAAGAGTCACAAAGTCAAGGTTCTCCCTCGCCTGACGCGGAGGGTCGCAGCAGATGACATTAAAGCCCCAGCTCTCGGCATACTGCTTTACAAGCGAGCCGACATTTCCCACGCCGACAATGCCCAGTGTACGCTCCGCAGGGGTAAAGCCATCGCGGTGGGCGAGCATAACAAGTACTGCCGCCACCCACTGAAGCACTCCGCGAGCGTTACACCCTGCGGCGGTCGTAACCTCAATATTACGCTCTTTGCAGTACTCCAAATCTATATGGTCAAAGCCGATGGTCGCCGTAGCGATTGCCTCCACCTTTGACCCCTCAAGAAGCTCGCGATTACAGCGCGTGCGGGTGCGAACAACAAGCGCGGAGGCGTCTGCAACAAGCTCTGGCGTAAAGCTATCGCCGGGGGCATAGACGACCTCGGCATACGGCTCTAAAACGCCAGCGATGAACGGAATAGCACTATCTATAACGATTTTCATATAGCAAAGGTAATATAGGCGCGCTGAATTAGCAATTTTTTAGTTAAAATTATTATCTTTGTCGTCCAATGATGAACAGAGAGAAGCAGATATTCCGCGTAACACTTTTAGGTAGTGTTGCCAACCTACTACTGGTGGTATTCAAATTTATTGCCGGCATTGTGGGCCATAGTGCCGCGATGGTCGCCGATGCAGTACACTCGCTCTCGGACTTTATAACAGATATTATCGTAATTATCTTCGTAGCAATATCTGGCAAGCCAGAGGATAGCGACCATAGCTACGGGCACGGCAAATATGAGACGCTTGCAACGGCAGTGATAGGTATAATACTCTTCTTTGTCGGCGTGGGCATACTTATCAGTGGCATCAAGGCTATTGTTGGCGCACTGCAGGGAGAGCCTCTTCAGGCGCCATCTCTGTTGGCGCTGATTGCGGCCGTAATCTCAATAGTGGTCAAGGAGGCACTATACCGTTACACCGTAAAGCGTGGCAAGGCTTTGGGCTCTTCGTCAGTAGTCGCAAATGCGTGGCACCACCGCAGCGATGCGCTCTCATCTATAGGCACGGCGATAGGCATTGGTGGCGCGGTATTTCTGGGCGAGCAGTGGAGAATACTTGACCCTATAGCGGCTGTTGTAGTCAGCATATTTATCATCAAGGTTGCTGTTGAACTTATAAAACCCTGCATAGACGAGCTTGTAGAGCGCTCACTGCCAGAGGAGGTGGAGCAGAGGATACACGCTCTTATACTACAGTCGCCACAAGTAAGCTCACCACACCACCTGCGCACCCGCCGTATAGGTAGTTGCATAGCTATTGAGGTGCATATTCGCATGGATGGGCAGATATCGCTAAGTGAGGCTCATCAAGTTGCAAGCGACATTGAGCGTCGTCTGAAGGCGGAATTTGGCGAGAAAACCCACATCGGAATACACATGGAACCGACAAAATAATACTCTAAAGTATTATTAATTTGATAATTCATCACTTTTTAGTAACTTTGCGCACGTAATAGTTAGAAGATGGATATTAACAAACTTTTCGGATTCGGATTTAGCCTTTCATCAGGTAGTAACGACAACGGTGGTTACTACTTCCTTGATGCTGTACCTACTACAGAGGCTTCTATTGTCCTTGTCTCTGCTCCTTGGGCTGTAACCTCAGCAGCAGGTCAAGGGGCGGCATATACTCCAGATGCCATTATTGATGCCTCAACGACCGTCTCGCTATATGATATTGTCAGCAATACCTCTATAGAGGGCAAGGTTGCAACGGCAGAGGTTGACTATGACCTTCAGGAGAGGTCGCTACAGCTTGGTGGCGATGCTGCAAAGGTCGTGGCGCATATTGAGGATGGAGGCACGCTGTCGGGCGACTACTTTACTCGAAAAGTGGTGCGTATAAACCTTGGTTTTAGAGATATGCACCGCAGTGTGGGTAAGCGCGTGTTCCGTTATGCTAGTAAGGGCAAGATAGTAGGCGTAGTGGGCGGCGACCACTCTGTAACGTTTGGGGCTGTGCGCTCAATCTCATCTGTTCATCCAGGGTTGGGTGTTCTCTTTATTGACGCACACAGCGACCTACGCCCAAGCGGTAGGATTTTTGACTATTCACACCTCTCAGTAGCACGAAATATCGTAGACGAAATCCCTGCTGTTACAAAGTTGGTGCAGGTGGGCGTAAGAGATATGAGTCTTGAGGAGGTTACCTTTGCTCAGAACCACCCTAAGGTTACGATGTTCTGCCACGAGAAGCTCGCTGCAGAGCGATTCTCTGGTAGAAGTTGGGGCGAGGTGTGCGACGATGTTGTAAGCCAACTTCCCGATAAGGTCTACATCTCATTTGACATTGATGCTCTGTCGCCAGAGTGTTGTCCGCACACAAAGCGACCAGTGGCGGGTGGTATGACCTTTGATGAGGCCGTATGCCTTATAAACCGCGTGGCAGAGTCTGGCAGGGAGATTGTCGGCTTTGACCTTACCGAGATTGTGCCAGTGATAGATTCTGGCGTAGATGCTGCTGTGGGCGCTCGTATGCTCGTCAAGTTGTGTGCTGCAGCTCTCTGTTCTAAAAAGCAATAATATGAAGAAGATAATTTTACCACTACTTACTCTCGCGCTATTCTGCACTACCCTTTTCTCATGCAAGCAGAGTAGCAACACTATTGCCACAGAGGCCGACTCGCTTAGCTATGTTATAGGCCTTAGCGTGGGTCAGTCGCTTATAAAGCTTGACTCTACACTCAATGTTGATGCCGTTTGTCAAGGTATTCGCGACGTATACAACTCTACACAGATGATGACAATGGACGAGGGTCGCGACTACTACCTTGGCCAGCAGACATATTTTGTGCACGAGAAGGCCGAGAAGTATCAGGAGCAGTTTCTTGCAGACCTTCGCAAGAGCAACCGCGAGTTTGTGCGCCTGCGCAATGGCGTGACATACCGCATTGTAAAGCTCGGCGACCAGAGTGTGCAGTCACTCGTCTCTCGCGACACGCTGAGCCTCGCCATTACAATCTACGACCAGAAGAGCAATGTTGTTATGGAAACAGATACTCTTCAGACAGCATATCGCGACCTACTGGAGGGACTGCGTGAGGTTGTCCGTATAACTGGAAATGGAGGTAGCGTAGATGTGTGGATACCTTCGTCTCAGGCTTACGGCTCTGAGGGCAATGCTGAGCTTGGCATTGGTGCAAATCAGCTACTGAACTACAAGGTGGATATTGTTGACATAAATTACTACAACAAAAAGAAAAAGTAAATAATTTTTTACTACCTTTGTCCCCGCAAATTAGAAACACGCATAGAAACACATAAACTAATGTATATCAAGATGAAAAAGATTTTTAATGTAGCCATCGTTGCACTTCTATTTGGTGCTATGGCTGTAAGCTGCTGCAACAGCGGCAAGAAGACACTGCTCACAAAGGGCAACTCGTCAAAGTTGGATACCCTCTCTTATGCTATGGGTGCAAATCTTGGCGAGTTTGTTTCAACTCGTATTGCAGACATCCCATTCAACTTTGAGGAGCTTGATCGCGGTCTTGAGACTGCAGCACTGGGTAAGTCAAAGTGGACTCCAGAGCAGGCTCAGGAGGTTTTCCAGTCACTCATTATGCCAGTAAACGACCGTTTTGGCCAGCTCATGCGTCAGAAGCAGGATACTACCTCTACCGCAGAGCCTATTCAGGTTTTTGTTCGTGAGGGCGAGCGCGACAGCCTCTCTTACGCTTATGGTATCAACATCGGTAATGACCTTCGCAATGGTAAGTTCCCTATCCAGCTCTGCTGGTATATGGAGGGCTTCCAGCAGACTCGTAACGGCGAGGGAGAGATGACAGCAGAGCAGATTCAGCAGTATCTTATGAACTTCTTCAACGTTGTTTACCCACAGCAGCAGAAGGAGCTCTCTGAGGCTTGGCTTGCAAAGATGGAGCGCAAGTCTGGCGTTCAGAAGTCAGAGAGCGGTCTTCTCTACAAGGTTGTTAAGGAGGGCGATGTAAGCCGTTCAGCAACTGACGACCGCGATCAGGTTACTGTTCACTACACTGGTCGTGACCGTGACGGTGAGGTATTTGATTCATCTATCTTTGAGAATCTGCCTAAGGATCGTCAGGAGATGATGCGCCAGTATCAGCCAGACAACTTTGACGAGGATGGCAACATCATTGAGAACGAGCCTATAACATTCCCACTTGACCGCGTTATCGCTGGTTGGACTGAGGGTATGAAGCTCGTAGGTCCTGGTGGTAAGATTATCCTCTACATCCCATCTGACCTTGCATATGGTTCACATGGCAACCATACTATCGCTCCAAATGCAGCTCTTGAGTTTGAGGTTGAGCTTATTGATGTAAAGCCTTTCGTAGACCCAGCTGCTGCCGAGAAAACAGAGAACGCTGAGGCTACTGCAGAGACTCCAGCAGAGTAATCTGCAAGCAGATACAACAAAAAAGCGACTCCACAGGGGTCGCTTTTGTTATATGTAGTTATTCCGCTAAAGTCTCTCTGGCTTATAGATAAAGGCGAGGATAACAAGAGCCACTGCTATCAGAACGGCTACCCAGCGGTAGTAGGTAACATAGATATAGATAACCTCCCAGAAACGCCACTGCTCGGGGCCATAGACTATGTACCTATTCTCGCCACAATCAACCGCCCGATAGCATTTAAGCGGCAGAATTGGAATATAGAACAGGCTGACAAAGAGATAGGCCGACATTGAGGGCGCAGGGGTGCTAATATCCTGTCGAGCAGCAGTATATAGTTTCAGCCCGCAGCCATTAACACTAAAGAGCATAGGGTGCAACAATTTATAGGCGGTATACTTGGAGCCATTAAACGGCTCAAGATATTCACTGGCGATGTGTTGTCTTAACAGAAACACCAACGCCGCAACAATAATCGCGACAAGTGACAAAAAGGGGTCCATATAGCTGGAGTTAGGAGTTAATAAATAAGGGGACTGCACGACTTGTCGGCAGCCCCCTATTGTATAGAGCAAGACTACTTTGCGTAGCTTACAGAACGAGTCTCGCGGATAACGGTAATCTTCACCTGACCCGGATATGTCATCTCATCCTGAATGCGCTTTGCAATGTCGTGTGACAGTGCCTCAGACTCTGCATCAGAGAGCTTATCAGCACCAACAATCACTCGCAGCTCACGACCTGCCTGAATAGCGTAGGTCTTAACAACGCCGTTGTATGAAAGGGCGATATCCTCCATCTCCTTGAGTCGCTTAATGTAGGACTCAATAACCTCACGGCGTGCACCTGGACGAGCACCTGAGATAGCATCGCAAACCTGAATAATCGGAGCAATCATAGATGTCATCTCCACCTCATCGTGGTGAGCACCAATGGCATTGCAGACATCAGCCTTCTCCTTATACTTCTCGGCTAACTTCTGACCAATAATTGCGTGTGGCAACTCTGGCTCATCATCAGGTACCTTACCAATATCGTGCAACAGACCTGCGCGACGAGCAGTCTTAGGGTTAAGACCAAGCTCGGCTGCCATAATACCTGCGAGGTTTGCAGTCTCGCGAGCGTGCTGAAGCAGGTTCTGACCATATGAAGAGCGGTACTTCATCTTACCAATAAGGCGGATAAGCTCTGGGTGCAGACCGTGAATACCAAGGTCAATAGCTGTACGCTTACCAACCTCAACAATCTCCTCCTCAATCTGCTTCTTAACCTTTGCCACAACCTCCTCAATGCGAGCAGGATGGATTCGTCCGTCGGTTACAAGCTGGTGCAGAGCTAAACGAGCAATCTCACGACGTACAGGGTCAAAGCCACTGAGGATAATAGCCTCTGGGGTATCATCTACGATAATCTCAATGCCGGTAGCCGCCTCAAGAGCGCGGATATTACGACCCTCACGACCGATAATACGACCCTTAACATCCTCTGAATCAATGTTAAACACTGTTACAGCATTCTCAATAGCTGTCTCAGTGGCAACTCTCTGAATAGATGCTACGATAATACGCTTAGCCTCCTTTGTAGCAGTGAGCTTAGCCTCCTCAATAGTCTCATTGATATATGCAGCAGCCTCGCTCTTAGCCTCAGCCTTCATATTCTCAATAAGAGTATTCTTTGCCTCCTCAGAGCTCATACCAGAGATCTGCTCTAAACGAGCATTCTGCTCACTCATAAGCTGCTGAAGCTCTGCTTTACGCTCCTCAAGAGCAGCAATCTGCGCCTCCATCTTAGCCTTAACCTTGTCAGCATCAGCAAGTTTGCGCTCCAGCTCCTTCTGCTGTTGCTGCACCGCCTGCTCTGCCTGACGTACGCGCTGCTCGGCCTCCTTGACCTTCTGATTGCGCTCGTTTACTGCACGATCGTGCTCACTCCTGAGTTGTATAAACTTCTCCTTTGCCTGAAGGGCTTTCTCCTTCTTAATCATCTCAGCCTGCGTCTCGGCATCACGAATGAGCGCCTGCGCACGGGATTTGACTGCGAAATATGTCAACACTCCCACTATAGCTGAAACAACTAGGGCAATTCCTAAAATTGTAATATAGCTGTCCATAGTTTGTTTGGTTAATATATTGTTTTATAAAGTGTCCTTTTTTAGCTATTGGCTATTAGCCATTAGCCATTAGCTATTTTCATAACATTTTTTGTTGTCAAAATGGTGGATTTACCACGCTCGGCGACAAATGGCTGTGCAGGGTAGTACCCAAATAGTACAGCCAAACAGACATTTGGCGATAGCGGCAGAAAATACGCCATTTTCACAACAAAATAAAAAGACCGCATAAGACTCCTTGTTAGGTAATGACGAATCTGTAAAATAAGTCATGTGTGGGGTTCTGCTTGTTTTCGCAATCTTCCATCGGTACCAGCGGTACTCACCGTCTCCGGCTACAAGGCCTGATTTTGATAGTTGAGACTGCCCCAATGTAAAAAGTGTTCAGTTTCGCAAAACGAAAGGAATCTATGCGGGTAGATTGTAGTATGTAAAGAACAGTAAGAGGCTACTTAAGGCGACTCTCTATCTTCTCTATTAGTGCGGCAAGTGCCTGACTATCAGCATCTACACTATTTTCACTCTCTAAGCATACGAGCTCTACAGCAAGGTCAAGGGCCACGCGTGCGAGGTAGTCACGGTCGTTGTAGCCATCGGTCTTGTCAGCCATAGTCTCAATAATCTGGGCATTGAGTCTGCGCTCGCCAATGCGATACACCTCCTCAAGCTGGTCGGGAATATCGAGCTCATAACTCTTATTGAGCAGTGTAAATGTATGTTTTCTAATAGCCATACTCGTCCTTCTCATCCTAAATAGTTGCCGAAACAATCTCTATACACTTTTCAACCTCCCGCAATAAACGGTTAATCTGTGCTCGGGCTGCCTTATTATCAGTTCCCTCGCCGAGCATTGCTCCGGTAAGTTTTGCCTGCGCAAGTGCGCGCTCTGAGTCAGAGAGTTGCTGCTGGAGAGTTCTAATTTTGCGCTGCTGTGCCGCTGTAAGCATATGCAAGCGCTCCAACTCCTCAGTAGCAAGAGTGTACTTTTCAAGCATTGTCTCAACGCTCTGTTCCAATCTTTGTACAACTGTATTCTCTGCCATAGTTCACATTATATAACACAAAGATAGTATAATTTTTTTAAATCTCCAAACAATTTATATTGTCGTAACAATTTAGCACATAAAAGAAAAACTGCCCCGAAGAGCAGTTTTCCTCAATATCAACGATTTGCAACTATACAATACCCTGCTCAAGCATCGCCTGAGCAACCTTCATAAAGCCTGCAATATTTGCGCCCTTAACATAGTTGATATATCCATCCTCCTGCGTACCATACTTAACACAAGCGGCGTGAATAGACTCCATAATGTAGTGCAGCTTGCTATCTACCTCGGCAGCAGACCAGCTAATGTGCATAGCATTCTGGGTCATCTCAAGGCCAGAGGTTGCCACGCCACCTGCATTAACAGCCTTACCTGGTGCAAAGAGGATGCCCGCACCCTGGAAAGTAGCAATAGCCTCTGGAGTACAGCCCATATTTGATACCTCGGCAGCGCACCATGTACCGTTAGCAACAAGTTCTGCAGCGTCGTCGCCATTTAGCTCATTCTGGAATGCGCATGGCAGAGCGATATCACACTTAATGCTCCACGCCTTCTTGCCTGGGATAAATGTTGCATCTGCAAACTTCTCTGCAAATGGAGCAACGATATTACGATTTGATGCACGCAGGGCGAGCATATAGTCAAGTTTCTCTTTATTCATACCCTCTGGGTTGTAGACAACACCATCTGGGCCAGAGATAGCGACAACCTTTGCGCCAAGTTCTGTAGCCTTTGTAGCAGCACCCCAAGCAACATTACCGAAGCCAGAGATAGCCACAGTAGCACCCTTGATGCTCTTACCAGCCTTTGCAAGCATATGCTCAACAAAGTAGAGCGCGCCGAAGCCTGTAGCCTCTGGGCGAATCAGCGAGCCACCCCAAGTCATTCCCTTACCAGTAAGCACACCAGTGTTATACTCGCGAGCCAGTTTCTTGTACATACCGTACATATATCCAATCTCTCGGCCACCTACGCCCACATCGCCTGCAGGGACATCTGTATCAGGGCCGATATTGTTCCACAGCTCCCACATAAATGCCTGACAGAAGCGCATAATCTCGGCATCAGACTTGCCCACTGGGTCAAAGTCACTACCACCCTTTGCTCCACCCATAGGAAGAGTAGTCAGCGCATTCTTAAATGTCTGCTCAAAGCCCAAGAACTTGAGCATAGATGGATTTACAGCCTTATGGAAACGTATACCGCCCTTGTATGGGCCTATGGCGCTATTGAACTGGATGCGATAGCCAAGGTTAGTCTGAATCTCGCCCTTATCATCAACCCAAGTAACACGGAAGGTAAAGATACGGTCCGGCTCAACCATACGCTCAACAATCTTTGCCTTCTCGAACTCTGGGTGGAGATTATACACCTCCTCTATAGACTCCAAGACCTCCTGCACAGCCTGCAGATATTCACTCTCGCCTGGATGCTTGCGCTCCAGATCCGCCATAATAGTTTGTACTTTCATATTTTTGAAGTTTTAAGGTTTTGCCTTTACAAAGATAATCAAAAGTGGCGGAAATGCAAATATTTTGTAGAAAATTTTACTATCTTTGCGCACTATGAAAGAGAATTGGAAAGCGGGAACAATGATATCTCCAGTACCAGCAGTGATGGTAAGTTGCGGAGACATAGATGGAGAGAAGAATATAATCACTATCGCTTGGACAGGTACGATATGCTCTGAGCCAGCAATGTGCTACATCTCTGTAAGGCCAGAGCGTCACTCATACGATATGATTCGCCGCAGTGGAGAGTTTGTCATCAACCTTACAACAGAGTCCCTTGCGCGCGCAACAGATTGGTGCGGAGTGCGCTCTGGTAAGGATTTTGACAAGTTTGAGTATTGCGGCCTTACAGCTGAGCGTTGCAAGAATATTTCTGCCCCTGCCATACAAGAGTCGCCAGTGAATATAGAGTGTCGCGTAAAGCAGATTATCCCGCTCGGCTCGCACGATATGTTTATCGCTGAGGTTGTGGGCGTTATGGTAGACGACTCACTGCTTGACCCACAGACAGGAAAACTTGACCTCAGTCGCGCACATCTACTTGGATATGCACATGGAGAGTACTACGCTTTAGGTGAGAAACTCGGCACCTTCGGCTGGACAGTCAAGGGTTCAACACTAAAAAAGGAGAAGAAAAACAAGAAGTAATATGGAACAGCAGGAGTATTTACAGAATTTTGAAAAGAGGCTTGCCGAGCAGCTTACAAAATCTCTCTCGGACAAGGGTATGCTTGGCGGATATACCTTTGAGGTTGAGGAGCTTACGGAGCTATGGTACAGATGCGCACCAGATTATATGGCAGATGCCGTGCCGCAGATTGCAGACTATCCTCTTGCAGCTATCGCTTGGGCAGCATACTTCGGCGCAGGGGCAGCCGTGCTGTGGGATAGAGAGGATATTGCTAAGGAGGAGAATGTATACCTCCGTCTGCGCGATGCTCGCGGCTTTGACGAGATGGATGAGTATGCAGACTACCTGATGCTTGACAACGGCATTAAGCAAGCCGATATTGACAAGCTTGAGGATGCACTGCGCAGCGCTGCACAGAGTGCCGAGACCGCAATTCGCAAGGAGGGCATTGAGCCACAAAGTGTTATGGCGTTCCACATCTTCGCGCGCGTGGTAAAGGTATTCTTCGTATTAGGATTATCCGCCGCACTCCACCTTATGGGATATAAGTACGAGAAGGTTAAGGTTGATTTACCAAGCTAATGTATACCCTACAGCTAACAACATCGTACGCCGAGAATTGGCGATACAACATTATGGTCACCCTCAGCCTGCGCAATAGCGCTGGCGAACAGATGGGCTACCACTCTGCGGAGGACTCTCCCCTACCCGTAGGTAGCAATAGTGACTCTGCCCCAGAGGGTTGGACACGCCGCCGCGAGATAAAAATAGAGTTCGGCGAGTGCCATAGCACCCGCTTCTATGTCTACTTCCTACCAAACTCCCTCCCTCAAACAAATACTTTGGCAGGATTTAAGACCGACTTTGCCGTGCAGGTCAAAATCCTCAAAGGCACTGAGGAGGTGTTTACCGACAAACTTATGGTAAACTGCTTCGGTGGCTGCGGCAAGGAGTATGTGGTGCAGATTGCGTGACGCTGATAGTACCGAAGCTTTTTGAAAAAAGCATAGGAGTTGTTTTAACCCTCCTTACTTCGTTCTTTGTGGCTGTTTTTAGTTTTTGTCGCACAACCTCTTTGTCAAATAGTCCGCGCTATGTGACTGCAGAGTTTGCGCGCCAAATTCCAAAAAACATCTCACAAATAACATCGCAAGAAAGATTAAAACCACTCCTGCCAAAAACTTTATGAAAAACTCCGTTTTTCTTCCGTGCTGATGCGGATTTAGGATAGCCTTGCGGCTATTACGACAAAAAATAGAGCCATTCACTTTCAAGCACGCTTGAGTGAGGCTCTATTTTTCATCGTACTCTCTGCGAGAGTTTCCCTAAATCCGAATAAACACGCTCAGACGAAGTTCCGTCACTAAATTCTTTAACTTCCCTAACCTCCTTAAATTCTCTATTCTGCGTTAGCCAGCCAACGCCGCGATTAAGCCGAGAGCAACAGCGGTCGCACACCGAAGGTGCAAAAGGCGAAGATTGAAAACGGGAGCTTGCTCACAGATTTTCAATTTCGCATTTTGAAGTGCTTGCACTGCGACTGATACTGCCGAGGCGGAGCGGTGAAGGGTTACCGC
Source organism: Alistipes sp. (assembly GCA_017938765.1). Lineage (GTDB taxonomy): Bacteria > Bacteroidota > Bacteroidia > Bacteroidales > Rikenellaceae > Alistipes. Next base: position 96,820 of record JAGBAX010000003.1, read on the forward strand.
AGGTAAGCCAACGGCTAATGGCTAATGGCCAATAGCTAAGGCTAATATCTCTATCGGATGCAACACCTTCTTGGTGGTTGACATCTCAATCTGCCACTTACAAGTCTCGCAGTCGGTAGCGACATAGTCGCACTCTGAAGCCTCAATAGCGGCAAAGAGTGGTGCGCCGATAGCCTGTGAGGTCTCGTAGTTCTCCTTCTTAAAGCCGTAAGTACCAGCGATACCGCAGCACTGCGAGTCAAGCTTTACAAACTCTACATTTGGTATAAGTTTCAGTAGCTCAATAGAATACGGAGTCCAGCCCATACGCTCAAGGTGGCAAGGACTATGGTATGCCACGCGGATACGAGGTGCATCAGGGTTGAATGCAAGGGTATGATTGCCGTCGCAGAGCAGGTTATAGATAAACTTGGTTGCAAGGTCAATGCCTTCACGAATATCTCTATTATCAAAACCCAGAAGGTGCTCGTACTCATCACGCAAAGTAAAGGTACAGGTAGAGGATGTCGCCACAACTGGCAGAGACTTCTCTACAACAGCCTTACGGATAGAGTTGATATTTGTCTGCGCCTGCTTCTTTGCCTTCTCAATAAAGCCATTAGAGATAAGTGCCACGCCGCAGCACTTCTCCTTATCAAGCAGCTGCACGCCATATCCCAGCGCATTCATAACCTTAACAAAGGCCTTGCCCAGTGGTGGGTTGTTATAGTTTACATAGCAACCATGAAAGTATGCCACCTGCTTTGTAAACTGAGCCTGAACTTTACGCTGCTTGCGCATCCAACCCTCAAAAGTACCAAAGGCGTACTTAGGGAAGATTCGGCGGTGGTCAATATTCATCACACCCTCAACAATATGTCTTACAGGCTTAAGACCGAGCGTTGCATTAACAACTGGAGAGACAAGCGTTGCCATAGAGCCGACAAGGTCTGTATTGGCAAGTGTAAACTCACGAAGACCTGGCTTCTTCTTACTATGCTTGATACGCGCACTCTGGATAATGTCGCCAATGCGCACATCCGATGGGCAAGCCACCTCGCAACGCTTGCAATTTAGACACATCGCCAGACTTTCGTCATAGAAGAGTGGACTCTTCATTCTCAGGCGCTCGCCATCAGGGCCGGCCTGCTTTGGTCCTGGATAGAGCGGATTTACCGCCGCCACAGGGCAGTAGACTGTACAAACGGTACACTTGGTACACTGCTCAAGATTATTTTCGCTATACTGATACATTGCTCTATCTGTTTATAATATCATCTGCCACTTTAAGCGCCGAGAGCATCGCCACACCAGCGCCACAACCCTCTTTTACTGGATTATATCCCGCAAGAACAGCTCCACAGGCGTATAGATTCTCTATAGCCACACCGTTCTTAACAGCCTTGAAAGTATTATCCACAACTACGCCGCAACTCATAAATGGCTGCGCCTCAAAAATGTTGCGTGTGGTATATCCGCTCTCTGGAGTAACTGTATCAAGACCAAACAGAGCCTCATCAATACGCTTACCGTCACCCTTCAATCCGCCACCGATAAAACTTCCTGAGGCGAGCACAAAGTCCTCTGCTGTAAGCGTCACGCCCTTATTTGTTGTGATAGATACTACTCTACCATCCTCCATAGCATAGCTATTTGCTGTGTGTGCCATAAATATTGTTCCGCCCATTGACTCAAAGGCCCTTTTAAGCGCACGCTCCGCCTTAACACCCTCAACAGATGGTGGAAGAGTAGGCACGGTAAGAATCTCGCGCTCTACCATTCGCTCCAATCGTGTGCGAACATCTGGCGCATCAAAGCCCAACACTGCCGGCATAATTACCACCTCGGCACTACCCACCTGGCGAGAGATGATTGTTGCCAAGGCTCTGATATTCTCCTCCTTATCAAGCGCACGAGCGACAGAGACAGAGCGCATCTCTGTAGGGTTGTTGCGACGAACTGTCAGCTCTGGAAGAGCAAAGGCATGTGTAGTAACCTCAACACCCATATCCTGAAGGTGATCAACAACAAACTGCGTGTAGAAGTCCAAAAATCCCTCTGGATAGACAATAGCGGCACTCTTAAAGTCAACACCCACGCCATCCTTACTTGTCAGCATACCCTCCATCGAGAGCCAGCACTCACGCCACTTACCCATTGGAGTTATAATATAGTGAGGCTGCTCAGCACTACCCACTGTAGCAATGCCTGCAATATTTAGAATCTCGGTTGCGCGAGAAGTAAGTTGCTCAAAATTATCCTCACCAATCTTTGAGTATGGATGCTCTGCTCCAAGAGCCGCAATAGCCTCTAAAGCTCGCTTGGCATTATATAGTCCAAAGCTGCACGATGAGAAGTGCAGTGAGCTGTGTCCTGTAGCCACCAGCGCCACCTTTTTACCTGCACGAGCAACCTCAATGCCACACATCAGCGCGGAGAGTCCACCGCCAATAATTACTGTATCGTATCTCATCGTTACTCCTTCTGATTTTTGTTAGACAAATCGCACACACCATCATAAATCCAGCTCAGCAGCTCGCCCTCACGCAGAGTATCACCCCACGCAACAGATGACATACCCTTCCAACGCTCTGTGATAAAACTCTGAAGGTCTGCCTTAGCCTTTGCTGAACAGCTCTTGCCAGTACCAGCCATAACTGCCGCCGCACGAGAGGCACACAGAGAGCCTTGACAAGTTCCCATACCCATATGAGTACGACGACGAAGGTCAATTAAGTTGTTCACATTAAGCTCATTTACAGCATACTCAACCTCGCCCACAGAGACCTGCTCACACTCGCAGACAAGCGCACGCTTAGCAGCCGTAGAGCTATCTATATTCTCAGCCTTGCTTCCGTGACGATAAAAAGCCGAGCTCTTCGCACCGACACTGGAGACTGCTGTGCGCTTACAGTCTTCAAGTGATGATAACGATCCAGGCAGAAGAGTCTCGGCTGTTGTACATCTTTTATCAATACCAAGCTTCTTGCAGATAAGGTCTACGGTCCACTCCGCCATAAGACGATATGTCATCAGCTTACCGCCCGTAATTGTCACAAAGCCCTCCACACCATCACGCGTAGCGTGGTCAAGCACGACAATACCTCGGCTGACACTTCGTCCGCTCGGATCATCATCCGAAGCTACGAGTGGACGCACTCCAGCATATGCACGAAGCACACGTGTATAACGCAATGCTGGCGCAAGCATACTTCCCTCACGAAGCAGCAGCTCCACCTCCTCTGGTGTAACATACATATCGTCACACTGGTCAAACGGCACCTTGCTTGATGTAGTTCCGATAACAGTAATATTATCTCCAGGCACAAGGATATCCGCATCGGCAGGCTTGCGACAACGGTTAATTACTACATTATTCACACGATGACCAAAGACAAGCAGCGCTCCCTTTGCAGGTAGCATATTAATGGTAACACCCGCCTTTGCAGCAAGGTCACGACCCCAAATACCACAAGCGTTTACGGTAATCTGTGCGCGATACTCGCTCTTTTCGCCCGTAATAGTGTTAGTAGCCTTTACGCCCACTACCCTGCCGTTTTCAATAATCAACTCATCTACACGAGTGTAAGTCAGCACCTTAGCGCCATGTAGACGAGCATCCATAATATTGGCTGCCGTAAGACGGAATGGGTCTACCGAGCCATCTGGCACCTTTACAGCACCTATCAGCGCTGGATTTACTGACGGCTCAAGAAGCAGAGCCTCTTTAGGGTCAATAGCCTCAGCCGAGATACCTGCGGCAAGACACGACTCAATAAATTTCTTCTGGAAATCCAGACCATCCTCAGGCAGTGAGATAAAAATACCGCCCGTCTCCTCCACGCAATGTGAAGCTATACGGCGCAAAATCATATTCTCACGGATACACTCCTCTGCACTCTCGCGGTCATTCACCGCATAACGAGCACCTGAGTGCAACAGACCGTGATTGCGACCTGTAGCGCCTGTAGCAATGTCGTGCCTCTCTATAAGCAACGCCTTGATACCTCTGAGCGCACAGTCACGCGCAACGCCCGCACCCGTAGCTCCTCCACCAATAATAATTACATCGTACTCTCTGTTCATCGTAGTAATGTGTGCTCAATCCCTAACATTGGGATTGTCGCCACAAAGTTACAACAAAAACAAACACAAAAAAAGCAAAAAGAAAAATTTTTTTCGTATTTCAACAAGAAAAAGGAAAGAAAAGTAAACATACACAGAGAAAACTAACCCAAACATCTATCTTTTCGTTTCCTTTTTCAACAAAAAGATAGTATAGAGCACAAAAAACAGAGTAGCTATCAAAAATAACTACTCTGTTTGCCTATAGATATAAACAAAAAAAATGAGGTCTTCGGGGTATTCGATTCTCTGAAAGAGCACCTTTCAGGAATCTTAGCAGAACCCTTTGTTCTGCAACGCTGCGATTGAGCCGAGAGCAGTGACAGTCGCACACCGAAGGTGCAAAATGCGAAAATTGAAAGCGGGAACTTGTTCACGATATTTCAATTTCGCATTTTGTGTGGTGTTTACACCGCGACTGACATTGCCGAGGCGTAGCAGTGAAGGGTCACCGCAGGTGAGCCAACCGCCGATTTCACTCCGTATCTCTTGCAGATATATACAAAAAAATGAGGTCTTCGGGGTATTCGATTCTCTGAAAGAGCACCTTTCAGGAATCTTAGCAAGGCCCTCTGCCTTGCAACCGCCGATTTCCTCAACCAACCTAAAACTACTAACCTAAAATGAACCTTAAAACTTCACTGCAAAGATAAGGGCTTTTTTTGAACTGTGCAAGAGTTTTATTAAAAATTTTCAATAATTTTTTCATTTTTCTTAACAACTGCCTTCTATACCTATATTTATATAGAGAGGAGAGGCGATTACAGCATCTGAAAAACATAGACCACATAGTACCAAGCGACAAAACGGGCAGCCTTACCGATAAGCATCCATATCATTGCTGGCAAAAATTTGACGCGATAAAATCCGAGCGCCACAGCAAAGACATCTCCCACAAAGGGCACCCACGAGAGCAGAGCTATAGGCGCGCCAAAGCGGTCTATCTTCGCCTTCTGTTTCTCAAGACTCTCGCGGCTCACATGTAGTTTTTCAATCCACCCCCACTTTCCAAGTCTGCCGATTCCATAACTTGTCGCGCCGCCAATCCAGTTGCCAAGCGTAGCTACAATAATCGCCGACCAAGGCTCAATGCCCGCCGCCAATAGTCCCACAAGGAGCACATCGGCACTAAACGGCACAACCGTCGCCGCCAAAAAAGAGCCTATAAACAGGCCAATAAGACCATATTCCAATAAAAATTCCAACATAATTTAAGAGTACAGATAATTTTCTACTCCCTAATTTCACTAATCTCCTCAATTTCCTTAACAGCCAATGACTGATTTACAACACTCGGAGACAGCTCAGCAATTTGCTATTTTAACGCTGATTTACAACGCTCGGCTAAGAACACCTGCGAAGGATAGTATCAAAACATACAGCCGAGCAGGTGTTTTTAGTTAGCGGCAGTAAATCAGCGAATAAAATAGTAAACTAACGAATTGAGTTCATACGAATAGAAGCCTTCACAAGTGCTATTGCGCGAATCTTATCCACTGAAACATCCTTATCGGCGTGGTGCTGATTTTGGCTAACGAGGCGGACATAGCCGTCACGCTCGGCCTTCTGAACATACTTGACGGTGATGTACTCCTCGCCATTGATATCAATAGAGAGCAGGTACATATCGCCCCAAAAGACATCCTCAATGCTCTGCAACTGCTTGTAAAGGACAATATCACCACTCTTGAGAAGAGGATACATTGAGTCGCCCACAACATAAATTGCACCGTCACACTTCGGAAGATTAGGGATGTGGATAAAGTTCACAGGCTCCACGCTCATATGGTCCGCAAATAGGGGCACAAGACCCGCCGTACCCTCTATAGAGTAGAGCGGCACTGACTGCATCGGCAGCGAATTGTCCGTCTTAAGCTTAAAGGCTTTAACAAGCGCAGGGTCGGCATTGAACATTTCGCCCTCACCGCTCTCCAGCCACTCCGGAGAAACATTAAATTCTTGAACAAGAATACCCTTGTTTCTATTGGACAATCTCGCCTTGCCAGTCTCAATCATTGAGAGCGCAGTCTTGCCTACACCAAGTCGCTGAGCCAGTTGCTCTTGCGTCATACCGAGGGTTTTGCGTATAAGTTTTAACCTCTGTCCCATAAAATACTATGATTAATTATTATACAAATATTGAACTTTTTAAGTACAATTTTCAGATTTTGATTATATCTTTGCACAAAGATAAATCATTTATCTTGAAAATGCAAATAATTATCAAAATTTAACACACTACAATATAAAAAGTTATGAAGAGCATTTACACTATTACTAAAGGTTGCTACCGCGATATTGCGGAGCAGATAGCCCAGAGGATAGGCTCTGGATGCTATCTAAACGGTGTCTTCTACAGCGACAGCCCACGCGGAAGAGACTGTCTGGAGGCGAGTTTGATTATCTATCGCGATTCAAAGAGTGGACTGATTGTGGATATTGAACCCATCTGGTGGGACAGCTACACAATTATTGAACAGGAGGAGGGCGAACAAAAGCTGATGATTAACGATTTTGATTTCTCAAGGTTAAAGGAGGAGCTGCTATGAGATTTGAAGAGTTTGCAACAGCAGTTTACCCATTTATAGAACTACAGCCATTCCACCGCAGCTACTACCGCCTACTTGAGGCCTTTGCAGAGGGTAAGGTGCGCAAGCTGCTTATTACAATGCCACCCCAGCACGGCAAGAGCGTAGGGGCAAGCACACTGCTACCCGCCTATATGCTCGGACTCAACCCCGACCTACGCATAGCCATAGCCTCCTACTCGGCATCGCTGGCCAGCAAGTTCAACCGCCGCGTGCAACGCATACTTGAGAGCAGCGAGTACGGCGAGATATTCCCCGACACGACAATAAAACGAGGAAACAAGAGTTGCTCATACATCCGCACGGCAGACGAGGTAGAGATTATCGGGCATCACGGCTCGCTCATCTCTGTAGGTCGCGAGGGAAGCCTTACGGGCAACCGCGTAGATTGTTTTATACTTGACGACCTCTACAAAGATGCTATGGAGGCCAACTCACCTATCATTCGCGAGAACTGCCGTGAGTGGTACACATCAGTTGTGCGCACGCGAATGCACAACGCCTCGCAGGAGATAATGGTCTTCACGCGCTGGCACGAGAACGACCTGATAGGTACTATCCGAGGCTGCGAGAAGGTTATAGACCTCAAGCAGTGGTCAGAGCTGGAGAGCGTATCACCCGACACGTGGGTGGCTCTTAACTTTGAGGCGCTCAAGACGACCCCAGCAACAGAGATAGACCCCAGAGCTACGGGAGAGGCGCTATGGAGCGAGCAGCACAGTGCGGAGCTGTTACTCTCCAAGCGCCGACTTGACCCGCAGAAGTTTGAGTGCCTCTATCAAGGCAACCCCACAACGCGCGAAGGATTGCTCTATGGCGACGGATTTGCCACCTACACAACCCTACCCAAGGAGATTGTCCGCTATGGCAACTACACAGACACTGCCGATATGGGCGACGACTACCTCTGCTCGGCCTGCTATGCGGTAGACAGCGACGGCGTGATATACATTACCGATATTATATACACGCGCGAGCCGATGGAGGTAACCGAGCAAACGGTAAGCAATATGCTCAACAGTACCTCCACCCGCGTAGCCACCATAGAGAGCAACAACGGCGGACGAGGCTTTGCCCGCGCACTACAACAGCGATGCCCTACAGTGCGTATAGAGTGGTTCCACCAGAGCGCCAACAAAGAGGCGCGAATACTATCTAACAGCGCAACAGTACTGCACCGCATACGAATGCCACAAGGTTGGAACAAACAGTGGGAAGAGTTCTATAACCACATAACAACATACCGCCGACTCTACAACTCAAACCGCTGGCACGACGCGGCCGATGTTCTCACCGGCATCGTAGAACACGAATCGGGCAATACCCTGCGCAAAGTCCACTTCTTTAGAGGCTGACGCAGAAAGCGTGTACCGAAGCTTTTTGAAAAAAGCTTCACCAAAAACTTTTGGAAAAACTTCGTTTTTCTTCCGTGCTGATGCGGATTTAGGATAGCCTTGCGGCTATTACAATAAAAAAGAGAGATATGCTTTTGCTCAAGCAAGCTTGGCAAGCAATCTCTCTTTTCTCTTGTACCATCTACGATGGTTTTCCCTAAATCCGAATAAACACTTTCAGACGAAGTCTATACTGCTAAAAGGCTAACGGCCAATAGCTAATAGCCAATACAAAACGCAAGCAGGGGACACTTGCGTATCCCCTGCCGAATAAAAGCCGTTAAGCAAATTACTTGACTACGATCTGAATATCGTCAATCAAGAAACGCTTTGACTTACAACGGATGATAACATTATCACCAGGAGCAAGAGTAACGTCTGCAGTGTAAGTAGTCCACTTACCATCGTATAGATAGTTGCTACCATCAGTGAATGATGTGCAAGATACTGGAAGCTTAATCTCCTTAACCTCAGTGAAGGTACCTGCGTGACCAACCTCAATACCGATAACTGGCTCGTCAGTTACTACAGAGCAAGCCTTGAATGAGAATGTACAAAGTGTACCTCCGGCAGCAAGCAGTGAGCTGTTAAGAACTGGAGTAGAGATGTAGTTGTAGGTCTCAGAACCAGCACCAATCTTGATGTAACCCTGATGAGGTGATACAGAGTCTGACATATGCCAGCCCTCAAGTGAACCAGCCTTTGCAGTACCTACATAATTACCTGGAGAGTCTGCAGTGTACTTCTCCTCGCCATTTACGAATGGAGCCTTCTGGTTGTAACCCCAAGTACCGAGCAGGTGAGAAGTTGTACCAGGATATACACACCAGTGATCAGCATCAACAAAGTTGTGAGGATTCTCAACCTCCTTCTTGCTAGAGATAAGAGGTGTTGTACCTGCAGTGTAGTTGATGAAGTCCATCTGCATTGTAATATCATCGAAGCCCTGGAAGATAACCTCCTTAGCGTCAGCAACGTGTGCAGGCTCAGTCTTGCAAGAGAATACTGGAGACCACTCTGAAGCACCCATAGGGAAGTTCATTGATACACCATTGGTCTTAACATCTCCAAGAGCAACAGTCTTAACGCGGAAATAGTAAGTAGTTGCAGCCTGGAGTTGACCTACAGTGATACCAGTAGGAGCTGTGAGGTTTGAACCGTCCTTCTTACCATACCAAGAAGTAGCAGCGAAAGAAGTTACGCCTGAAGCACCCTGACCGTCACGGCAGTAGATGTCGTAAACAAGGTTAGTCATAGCCTCGTCAGTAGCAACCTGAACAGCGTAAGCACGCTTGTCGTTAGAACCACCAGGGATAAGGTCTGTCCAGCTTACAGAGAGTGTAGTAGGACCTACGTTATCAGTGTTCTGCCACATCTTAGCAGTCTTACCTGATACAGCAACTGGCTCTGAAGGCTCATAACCAGCAGCAACACCCTTAACCTCAAATGCGAAATCTGCATCAAGACCAAGGTTAGCATCTACGCGGTATACAGTGTTAGTGTCAGAAGATGATACAAGAACAGCGTCAAGCTTTGTACCATTCTTATAAACCTCGTAACCCTCTGCCTTAAGAACGTTAGTTACATTGATCCATACCCAACCGAAACCAGGAACAGCAGCTACCTCTGGAGTAGCAATCTTCTTAATCTCAGCAAGAGTCTTGAATGAAACTGGCTCGCAGAATACTGACTCAACCTCACCAGCTTTAGCCTTAATACGAACAGAGTACTCAGTCTCAAATGCAAGACCCTCAATAGTAGCCTCAGTCTTGTCAGTTACAGGGAGTGCAGTCCAGATTGGCTGACCACAAGCATCGCAAATGTTAGTGTACTCTACGATGTACTGCTCTGCGCTGTTAACCTTGTCCCAAGTTACCTTTGCAGTAGTATCAGTAGGAGTGATAACTACATTCTTTGGAGCCTGGAGCTTAAGGTCACCATAGCTAACAACCTTAATCTCAATGTTATCAAGGTAGAAACGGTGCTGGCCAGATACGCCATTACGGTTACCACCGATAGCAAGGCGAGCGCCATTGTTGATATTGTCAATAGTGAATGTGTAACGAGTCCAATCCTTAGCAACATCAAATGTAGCAGCAGTCATACGATCTGCAGGAGTTACAAAGCTGTTGCTAGCGTTGTCAGCCTGAGTACAGCCGTTGAGAACCTCAATAATAGCAGTACCTGGGTCAGACTCATAAAGAGCTGCGTCAAATGAGAGCTCAATAGTAGCAGTCTGCTGGAGGCAAGTGATCTCTGGAGCAACAAGCCAAGCACACTTTGAAGATGCACCCATCTTAACGTGACCTGCGCGTGCGCAGATAGCACCCTTAGTATCATCCTCAGCCATCATACCCCACTGGCTAAGACGAGTGATAGCGATGTACTTCTTAATAGTGTTGAACATACCAACCTCAGTTGATGGATCTACAAGGTAGCAACCACGACCCTCAACATCATTAGCAACTGGGTCCTCGCCCTGTGCAATCCAACGAGCATCCATGAGGTCACGGTTGTCGTAAGAGTAGTTTGCAGCACCACGAGAGAGGTCAGATGTAATGAAGAGGTCAGCGAAGTCCTCATAAAGGATTACATCACCTGGGTTAGCAGGAGCTGAAGGCATAGTAACAACCTTTGAAGCCTCAGTCTTGAAGGTAGTTGGAGAAACTGGCTCAGTACCCTCTGTTACGTTCTGAACAGTAACATTGTACTCTGTCTCAGGATCAAGAGCTGTAAGGTAGAATGCACAACCATTACGAGCATACTCTGACCAAATACCAGAGTTTGCGGGGATGTTCCAGCTAACAACGAGGTCATTACCCTTCTTAAGGATAATCTTGTATGCGTTAGCGAAGTCAGCGCTGTGGTTCTTCCAGTCAGAGCCAGACCAAGTAACGATAGCCTCAGAAGCAGAAAGATAAGAGATCTTTACTGTTGGAGGAGTCTTGTCATCAGGCTCGGTAGCAGCAACAAGGCCCTTACCAACCTTAATGTGAGCGAGCTCACCAGCCTCGTCAGTAACCCATACCCACTCAGAGTAGTTTGAGCCAGGGTAGTTTGCACGAACACGAAGCATATACTGCTTACCAGTTGCAAGACCGTCAAAAGATACCTGATCGCAAGGATCGTCGTTCTCAGCCACTGAAGGAGAACCCAAGTAGTTTGTAGTTACAGGAAGAAGAACAGTAGAAGAAGTGTACTGATCTGGAGTGATAAAGTCGTGTAACTCACCCTCCTCCATTGTATCCATATTCGGTCTAACTACCTGTGCAGAGAATGAACTTGCACCTGCAGCGATAGCAGACGAAGCATCCCAAGTAAGTGCAAGAGATGTCTTAGATGAAGCACCTGCATCCCAAGTCACGCTACCTGGAGCTGGCAGATTTGCCTTAACACCGCAGTCAACATCTGGTGTATCTGTACAAGCACCAAACACAACTGACAAGCAAGCAAATGCAGCTATAAGTTTGCGATTGAATTTCATAAAAAAGTTTTTTTACTGGTTGATACAAATAAAATACAACAAAAATCAAGGTAAGGCTAAAAGCCTCTCCTTAATTCTCGTTATCCCGATTTTGAACTCTGCAAGGACGCCAAACGAATGCCTGAATCAAACCCTTGCCGAGGTGTATGTCTCAAACTGCAACACAAATGTAAAGCATTTTTTACAAACTGCCAAACATTTTAATAAAAATCTATCTCTTTTTTACATTTTTTATTATTTTTTGACACCAAAAGAGGCAAAAACACCCAAATAGTTTACTAAATTTTTAATAATTATGAGATCTAAAAGCAGTATAACGCTTTTTCGATACACATCACAGCTTGCAGAGCGGCTACACTCCTTAGGCAGGGAGCGCACAGCTGAAACCTACACCGCTGCCGTAAAAAGCATTATGAGTTATATGAACGGAGCAGATATTAAACTCCAAAAGATTGATTCACTGCTTATCAGTTCATACGAAGCGTTTCTACTTAAAAGAGGACTTAAGTCAAACACTACATCATTCTATATCAGAAACTTACGAGCTATATACAACCGAGCTGTAGAGGAAAATCTAATCACAGATGTAAGGCCTTTTCGCAGAGTGTACACAGGGGTCTGCAAAACACTCAAGCGAGCATTAGACTCACAGACAATTCGCAGCATCGCACAATTCAAGACCTCCGACACTTCCCTACAAATGGCCGCTGACCTATTTATGTTCAGTTTCTTTGCTCACGGAATGGCTTTTACAGATATTGCCTACCTCAAGTGGTCAAATATTCAGAACGGATATTTAGTCTACAACCGTCGTAAAACAAACACACAGATAGTTGTTCGCTGGGAAAAGTGTATGGCAGAAATAGCCGAGAAATACAGAACAGTCAGCAGCCAGTATATCTTTCCGATAATCAAGGGAACAAACCCCCGGAGGGAGTATCTAACAGCAGCCCACTCTACCAACAAAAAACTCAAACGGATTGGCGAAATACTGGAAATTACCATCCCGCTGACATTCTATGTTGCTCGTCACAGTTGGGCGAGCATAGCCTACACCAAGCAAGTTCCCATATCGGTAATCAGCCGAGCAATGGGACATAATAGCGAGTCCACCACCCGAATATATCTCGCGTCATTAGATAATTCGGAGGTGGACAACGCCGGCAGGTTAGTTCTTCGGTCAATCTCTTTTTAAGAGAGGGATACAGCTGATAAGTCAATGAATTAGCGCATTTTACAAGAAAAAAAAGTGATTAAAATTCCCCATACTAAATTAAAAAAGAGGCAAAAAGTTTGGAAGGACAGGAAATTTTTTCTACCTTTGTTCTCGCGTACATCTCTTAAAAAGAGAAAATGGCGCAAAAAGCAAACAAATTTTTAACAAAAAAAAACAAAAAACAAAAACAACCTTAAAACCGTTATTCAGATTTTCAGTGTGTTTCAGACTGTGCGCTCTTCCAAGGCTGGCGACAGCTAAGGGGGAATTAAAAAATTAATTACAAACTGAAAATTATGAAACACGTCTTACTATCGATTTCCGGAAGATTCGGAAAGGTGCTTACAGGTGTTCTGTGTGCGATTGCATTGCTCGCTGCAGGAAACGTAGTAGCACAGTCTCGAACTGTTTCCGGTACAGTTATCGACGCTGCAACAAAGGCTCCAATGCCAGGTGCAGCAATCGTTGTTAAGGGTACATCGACCGGTACTGCAACTGATGCTAACGGTCAGTACACTATCAGTGCTTCAGCTAACGCTGTTCTGGAGTGCTCTTTCTTCGGTTATAAAACTGTTGAAGTTACTGTCGGCAACCGCTCGGTTATCGACTTTTCTCTTACTGAGTCTAGCACCGCTGTAGACGAGGTTGTTGTCGTAGGTTATGGTACCCTGAAGAAGGCTCAGCTCGTAGGTGCAGTTGAGAACTTGGGTGGTGAGGAGCTTGAAGGTCGTTCAACTTCAAACGTATCTCGTTCACTGCAGGGTATGGTTCCTGGTCTTAACATTATGCCTCGTGACGGTAAGCCAACTAAGGGTGGTGATATCTACATCCGTGGTGGTTCACAGTCTGTATCAATGCGTTCTTCTGCTACATCTGGTACAGGTAAGACCATCTCCCTCGGTCAGGGTGGTTCTGCTCTCGTTCTGATTGACGGTGTTGAGGGTGACCTTAACTCTGTAAACCCTGAGGACGTTGAGAACATCTCTGTATTGAAGGATGCTGCTTCTGCATCAGTTTACGGTGCACGAGGTGGTTACGGTGTAATCCTCGTTACAACAAAGACTCCTGCTAAGGATAAGGTTACTATTAATTATAATGGCTCTGTATCTCTCAACACTCGTACTGTAAAGTGGGAGGATAACTTGGAGGTTGATGGTCACATCTGGTTGACAAACTTTGCTGAGTACTTCCAGAACGACTCTCGTACCCCAACTTCTACAGGTAAGCTCCCAGGTAACGTGAACAACCGTTCAGATACCTATGGTACTGTTATTGGTGTTGACGAGAATGGCAACGAGGTTCAGAGAAGCTACGCAGAGGAGATGAAGCTGCGTAAGACTGACAAGAACTACGCTCTCTATGGTAAGGAGCACGGTTATACAAAGGCTGGTAACTACGCTTACTACGGTTCAACTAACTGGATTGACCTGTTCTACAAGGATCTTAATGTAAGCCATGTTCACAACCTCTCTGTATCAGGTGCATCAGAGCGCGTTAAGTACTCTATCTCTGGTCGTTACTACAACCAGGATGGTATCTACGAGTTCAACAACGAGCAGTACAACCAGTACAACCTCCGTGCAAAGGGTGAGGTTAAGGTGTTCAAGTGGCTCACACTGGGTAACAACACCTCTATCTACCACCAGAAGTATCACCAGCCAATGGTAACAGGTGGTGCACAGCCAATCCTTCGTCAGTTTGAGCACCGTGGTCAGCCAATCTACACTCCATACAACGAGGATGGTACACTGTCATTCTATGGTGCTGCTGTAATGTACGGCGCATTCTCAGGTGACCAGTCATTCCAGGAGAATGTAAATATGTTCGCTTCAACCACTACTACTCTTACTGTAGAGCCTATTAAGGACGTACTGAAGATTGTTGGTGACTTCACTTACAAGGCAAACCGCAACACACAGCTGCGTGTATCTCCTATCCAGACTGGTTACTCTGGTCCTGGTGGTGCTGAGAACTACAACAACTCTTCTTACAAGTCTGACTGGCGTTACAACACTGACTACATCGCTGCTAATGCAGTCCTCACTTGGACTCCAAAGCTTGGTAAGAACCACGACCTTAACGTAATGGCAGGTTGGAACCTTGAGTCAAAGAAGTATCGTCGTCTTTACCTCCAGCGTCTCGGTCTGATGGACCCTACTCGTCCTTCATTCGAGCTTATGGACTCTCAGGAGTACTCTGTAGAGGATGACGGTTACGATCACAACTCAGTTGGTGTATTTGCCCGTGTAAACTACTCACTCCTTGGTCGTTATATCTTTGAGTTCGCAGGTCGTTATGACGGTGAGTCACGCTTCCCTACTAACCAGCGTTGGGGTTTCTTCCCTTCAGGTTCTATCGGTTGGCGTCTTGCTGACGAGCCTTGGATGGACTGGTCAGACGAGTGGCTTGACAACTTCAAGGTACGTGCTAACGTAGGTTCACTCGGTAACTCAATGATTAGCGACTACGCATTTATGGACCTTTGGTCTGTAAGCAAGTCTTCAGAGATTATCAACGGTCAGAAGGTTCCTTATGTAACTACTAATGGTATGGTTTCTCCATCACTTACTTGGGAGACCTCTACTACATACGATATCGGTTTGGATATGGACTTCCTCCGCAACCGTCTCTCATTCTCTGGAGACCTCTACTGGAAGTATACAACTGATATGATTACAACTGGTCCTGAGTATCCAGCTATCCTCGGTGAGGAGTCTCCACAGATCAACTATGGTACCCTCAAGACTAAGGGTTGGGAGGCAGCTCTGACATGGCGTGACAGCTTCAAGGCTGGTGGTAAGGATTTCAACTACTCTGTACGCTTTGCTATCTGGGATACTCGTATGTGGATTCACAAGTTCTCTAACGAGTCAGGTAACATCTACGCATTCTATGAGGGTATGGAGCTTGGTGATGTATGGGGCTTCAGAACAGACGGTTACTTCCTCTCTAACGAGGAGGCTCTAAACTGGTCTAAGGACTCATTCCACAAGAATGGTTCTAACTTCCGCGCATTCGCTGGTGACCTTAAGTTCCTTGACCTCAACGGTGACGGCCAGATCAACACTGGTAAGGCTACTCTTGAGGATCACGGTGACCTTGATATCATCGGTAACGAGCGCGCTCGTCTCCACTACGGTATCAACCTCTCTGGTAACTGGAATGGTATCGGTCTGAGCATCTTCCTCCAGGGCGTTATGAAGCGTGACTGGTATCCTGATCAGGAGTCTGGTTTCTTCTGGGGTATGTACAACCGTCCATACGACTACCTGCCAAAGGTACACACTACAGACCGTGTAATTGTTGACTATTCAACTGAGAACTGGGTAGTAACTAACCCAGGTGCATACTGGACTCGTCCAGTAGCTTACGCAGCTAACCGTAACGTAGGTCCTCTCGCATACGAGAACGACTACTATATGCAGAATGCTGCTTACCTGCGTGTTAAGAACATCACTCTCGATTACACATTCCCAAGCAAGCTTACTAAGAAGTGGCACATTGAGAAGCTGAAGGTTTACTTCACTGCAGAGAACCCATTCACATTCTCTCCAATCTTCAAGCATACAAATATGTTTGACCCAGAGGTTATCGGCGCTGGTGATACCGACTTTAACGACGGTGGTGCAACTGGTCTGTCTGGTTCTGGTCAGGGTTACTCATATCCAATGTTTAAGACCTTCACATTTGGTTTGAATATCACATTCTAATGTATATATAGTATGAAAAAGAGAATATTAAATTTATTTGCTGTAGCAGCTGTAGCCCTTGCGGGTGTCTCTTGCGAGAAGTTCCTTACAGTGGAGCCTATCGACAAGATGTCGGCTGATACATATTTCAAGAATGAGCTTGAGCTTGAGCTCTATTCTAATGGACTTATTCAGTCCTACCTGCCAACTGCTGACGGTCTTGGTTATAGCGACTATGCTTGTGACTTGTTCTGCTCTAAGACCTCTTCAGACTACTATCGTCCAGGTATTTGGACTCCAGATAAGCAGGGTAGCTGGGCAGTTAGCAACTGGCGTAACATCCGCCGTGCAAACATCATGCTCACTAACATGACCCGTGCTCAGGGCAATGTTTCAGAGGAGGTTTACAACCACTATCAGGGTGTTGCTCGCTTCTGGCGTGCATACTTCTACCTTGCAAAGGTTCAGACTTTCGGTAATGTGCCTTGGATTGACCATGTACTTGACATTGAGGACGAGATTCTCTACGCTCCATGCGATGACCGTGAGTTTGTAATGGCTAAGGTTCTTGAGGATCTTAACTTTGCTTGCCAGAACCTCTCTGGTGACACAAAGTATGACGGTGTAATCAACAAGTGGGTTGCTCTTGCATTTAAGAGCCGTGTATGTCTCTATGAGGGTACATTCCGTAAGTATCACAAGGTTAATCCATCTACAAATGTAGCTTGGAACAACCAGCACGGTACTGCAAATGACTTCCTTCAGGAGTGCGTAAACGCATCTGACGAGCTTATGAAGAGCGGTAAGTTCTCACTCCACAAGGATTACTACGATCTGTTCCACAACACAAATATCGCTTCTTCTCCAGAGGCTATTTGGTGGTCTGACTACGATGGTGGTGAGCTTAACCGTATGCACGAGCTTACTTGGGTTGTAAACTCATCTACTTACGACCAGCAGGTATCTCCTACCAAGCTGATGATGAACCACTACCTCAACCTTGATGGTACTCCTATCACACACGAGGGTAAGGTTTCTATCAACGACGAGTTCACAGGTCGTGACCTTCGTCTTCTCGCTTGCGTACACCACCCAGGTTATGAGTATACAAAGACTAACGGTGAGAAGCTTCTCAAGCAGACTAACACTACTTACACTTACAACTTCTACCAGAATGTTAAGTTCTCTATCGAGATGGAGGAGAACTACTCAAAGGGTAAGAACGATAACGACTATCCAATTCTTCGCTACGGTGAGGTACTTCTTAACTATGCAGAGGCTAAGGCTGAGCTTGGTAACGGTAACCTCTCTAAGGAGGATTGGGACAAGAGTATCGGTCTTCTTCGTGAGCGTGCTGGCGTTAAGAACGTATATCCTGACGGTGCTTGGGATTGCGGTTGGTTGAAGGCTTACTACGGTAACCTCTCTAACATCCTTACTGAGATTCGTCGTGAGCGTACTGTAGAGCTTCTTGCAGAGGGTCTTCGTGTAAACGACCTCTACCGTTGGAAGCTTGGTAAGCTTATCGTAGATCGTCAGACTAACAACCAGGGCTGGCTCGGTGTATGGGTACCAAAGGATCAGGTTGGTGGTATGGAGTATAACGGTGGCAAGTACACCTTTACTGCTACAAAGCCTGAGGCTGGTTTCGGTTACAACGTAACTGGTTCACTTGCTGATCAGAACCACTCTTTCTCTGAGGGTGATCACGGCTTCCTTACATACAATTACAAGCTTGAGTGGAACGATAAGATGTATGTTCGTCCTATCCCACAGTCTGTAATCAATGTAAATCCAAACATTCAGCAGAACTACGGTTGGTAGAAATAACAATCTAATACGATGTTAGGTAAACTAAAATTAATTCTTTTAACAGCAACCCTGCTCTGCGGGGTTGCTTGTTCTGATGATGACACCAAAGGTGGTAACAATAACAACAATCAGAGCGGCGGAGGAGAAAACAACGAGCAGACAGAGACAGTAGTTATCAATGGCACTACTATTGCGACTGGAAACACTGTCTACGGTCTTATCTCAGACTCTGTTTCAGGCAAGGGTATTGCTGGCGTAGCTGTCACAGACGGTACAAATGTCGTTAAGACAGATAATAACGGCGTATACCAGATTCCGACTAACCGCTGGGCTAAATATGTTTGGTTTACCATTCCTGCAGCGTACGAAGTACCTGTAGATCCACAGAACGGCCGACCAATGTTCTATACCACCACAAAGATTAAGGTTGGTAAGCAGAACCGCTATGACTGGAAGCTCAACCCACTGCCTGCAGTTGAGGATGAGTTTACTATCATCGCTATTGGCGACCCGCAGTGTGAGGTAGCATCAGAGGCCGAGCGTTTCAGAACAGAGACACTTGCTGATATCAGAAGTACCATTAGCGGCGCACAGAGCTACGAGAATCGCTATCACAACGCATATGCGATTACCCTTGGTGATCTCACCTTTGATAACACCGTACTCTGGCCAACAATGGCAGAGCTCTGCTCAAGCGTGAAGCTTGATAATGGTAAGAGTATTCCTATCTTTAACTGTATAGGAAACCACGACCACGATGCAGATCGTCAGAACGACAAGGAGGCTACTGAGCTTTATGTTGAGAATGTAGGCCCTACAGATTACTCATTTGATCGCGGTAAGGTTCACTTCGTAGTTATGGACAATATTATCTGTACAACCTCAACAGGTTTCGGTTCTGATAAGACTTGGAACTACGATGGTGGCTACACCTCTACACAGATTGCATGGCTTGAGAAGGACCTTGAGGCTGTGGAGGATAAGGCTAACAAGATGGTTGTCCTCAGCGGTCACATTCCATTCCGCGCAGGTAGCAACAGTGGCGGTAGCAATGTGAACAAGGACAAGGGTTATGCAGATGTTCTTCAGCTGCTGACTGAGTTTGGTGAGGCTCACATCTTCATCGGCCACACCCACTATCCAGAGAACTATATCCACTCATCTTACAAGACCCAGAACGGTCAGCCTATCTTTGAGCACGTTCATGGTGCAGCTTGTGGTGGTTGGTGGACCAGCAACATCGGTGTTGAGGGCTCTCCAAATGGATATAGCATCTACGAGGTTAAGGGCGCAACAATGCACAACTGGGTTGCAAAGGGCACTAACAAGAACCAGACAGAGCAGATGAGAGTCTACAACGCTAACGACAGCTATGGCCATAAGTATGTATACACATGGACCACAGGTGGTACTGGCGGTAGCTCAAAAATCAAGACCTCTGGACGCGCAGACCTTGCAAACTGCTTCATCGCAACAATCTGGAACGATGACCCTAGCAACTGGGATGTTGAGCTTGTTGTGAACGGCGTAAGCCACAGAATGCAGCGTGTGAACTATAACCTTGCAGATATGTGCTCTACAGCCTTCTTCTTTAACGAGAAGGGTAAGAACACAACCACTTGGAACAAGGGTATGAAGCACTACTGGTTCGTTAAGGCTCCATGTGGCGACCCAAGCCAGGAGCAGAACTGGACCGTAAAGGCTACACACACCGTTAGCAGTAGCGGCCAGCAGAATGTCTACACCGCATCAAGCTTCACCACATCCTACGACGGATTTTAGTGAGGCTATTACAACAAAAAAACAGAGCCAACAACACTTTCGTGTTTGGCTCTGTTTTCTTTTTCTACTTTGCTCTTTAGCCAACGGCTAATGGTTTCTGAAAAGCTATTCTCGGTGCGCCAGAGAGGAGTGTGATTTTTCCGCAGAGGGTATAGCCCAACCTGTTAAGTAGGCTCTGCATAGCTTTGTTATCGCAGTGGGTGTCTACCCTAATATCCGTAACTCCGCTGTCAAGGGCAAGAGTCTCGGCATAGAGCATCATCGACCGAGCAAGTCCGCTCCCAAGCGCACTATTTCTAACAGCAAGACGATGCACAACCACATAGTCGTTACTATTTAGCCACTGACCGTCAATAGTATTATATGTAACCTCTCCTGCGAAGGATATTACCGCCGTAGCGACTACAACACCTCTATCTTCAAGCACATAACTCTCCGAGCGCGCTATATCCTGCTCAATAATATCCGCTGTCGGATAGCCATCCTGCCACTGGTCAACGCCGCGACTACGCAGTAGAGCTTGCGCATCTGCAACAATCTCCATAATGGCAGTTATATCTGCCCTACTACTCTTGCGAATCAACATCTTCTCCAAATTCTAATCGTTCTACAATTTTCGCTGCCTCCTCGCCACGCATAATGGCGCGAATTACAATCTTTGACTCTTCAAGCTCTCGCTTAAGGTAGTGAGCCTTAGCCTCTTTTTGCCTATCCTTTATCCGCACGAGCAGATACTGATACAAATCTTGATGGTAGATGCCATTATCACGCAGATACTCAAGATACCAATCCAACAGTCGTTCAACCATTCGGTTGTGCTCAGGTGCTTGAGCTTTAATCTGCTCTGAGAGAGCCAGTAGCACTCGTCCCTGCTCCTTACGACGATGAGCAATCTGTGCGGATATATCCTTTGGCACTGCCGCCAAGTCAGTACAAGGTCTATGTTCAACCTTTTTAGCCTTTCTGTGCCAAATGTAAACAGAAATCACTACTGCTATAACCACTCCATATACAATAAAAGAGTATCTATCTAACCAAAAGTAGAGTGAGATAGCGACAGCCAGCACCAGTACTAATATTTGCGAGAGGTTACGAGTTTTCATACTACAAAGTTAAGTTTTTTATTCTCATCTGCAAAATATTCAATATGGTGGTAAATATACTCTGTAATGGTATCTGAGCGCATTTTGGCTAATAATTCTCAAACTTTTTTCGTTACTTTGCTACGAGGATGTGAGAGATGGGATGTGCTAAAATCATAATAGTATTGGCAGCAATAGTGCTGATGGTCTATATGCTCATACGGGAGTATCTAAGGCCTGGGCTTGTGCTATTTTCAACAGTTGTACTGCTGCTCTGCTCTGGAATAATCACAACAGAGGATGCGCTATCTGGCTTTGCCAATAAGGGGATGATTACCGTAGCACTGCTGTTTCTTGTTAGCGAAGGAGTTAGGCGCAGTGACTGCCTTGGACCTATTATGAAGCGGATATTTCCGGCTGGCAGTAGCTCCATACGGCGCGGGTATAGCACAATACTAACTACCGTAGCTGCCACTTCGGCATTTCTTAACAACACGCCGATTGTTGTAATCTTCATACCCCACATCAAGGCGTGGTGTCGTCGTGCGTGTCTGCCAATCAAGAAGCTCCTTATTCCGCTCTCCTACGCCGCTATACTGGGCGGTATGTGCACACTTATAGGCACATCTACAAACCTTGTTGTGCATAGTCTTATGCTTGATGCGGGACTTGAGGGGCTAAGTATGTTTGAGATTGGCAAGGTGGGTATTATAGTTGCTATAGTTGGCTTGGGATATATCATCCTTTGTGGAGATAGGCTACTGCCGAGCGACAGAGATACAACTGAGCAACCAAATAACCATATCGTTGAGGTGGTACTTGCAGCCCGCTTTCCAGGTATAAGGTGTAGTCAAGCTGAGTTTGACTTCCAGAAGCACTATGGTGCAACAATAGTTGCAATCCGCCGCGATGGCGAGATTGTGGATGATATGGAGCAGTACACATACAAGGAGAACGATACGCTTGTGCTCAATGCCGAGAGTAGTTTTATGGATACTTGGGGCGAGAGTAGAGTATTCCTTGCAATGACAAACGGCAGTGAACATAAGGTGCAAGTTCCTCGCTGGAAGCGTCGTCTATCGCTGCTACTGCTTGCCACAATGATTGTCGGCGCGACACTCTCCGATATGTTCATCTGGGCAGCTGTTGTGGCAGTTATTATGGCCTGCACAAATATCTTTCCGGCAAAGAAGTACACAAAGTTTATCTCGTGGGACATCCTTATAACTATAGCCTCAGCCTTTGCTATTAGTCGCGCAATGAGTGTTTCAGGACTTGCAGATGCAGTAGCAGAGTTGATTATTGGCATTTGTGAAGATGTCTCGCCATACACTATACTGGCAGTGATATACATCGTGACAAACATCATCACAGAGCTAATCACAAACAACGCCGCAGCCGCCTTTGCATTCCCTATAGCGCTCTCTGTAGCCACGAAGTTAGGAGCTGACCCTACGCCCTTCTGCATAGCTATATGTATTGCTGCATCGGCGAGCTTCTCAACACCAATCGGCTACCAGACAAATACTATTGTGCAGGGACTGGGTGGCTACCGCTTCAGCGACTTTGTACGCTTTGGTCTGCCACTAAATATAATAACATTTATAGTTTCAATGATTTTTATACCTATATTTTGGAGTTTCTAACTATGAACAACATCCACCCAATCTTTGATAAAATTGCAACTCGCGAGCAGAAAGAAGAGCAGCTCCGCCAGAGAGGAGTAACACTTTGGTTTACAGGACTTTCAGGCTCTGGCAAAAGCACTATAGCAATTGCCCTTGAGCAGTTGCTTACTAAAAAAGGCTACCTATGCCAAATTCTTGACGGGGATAATATCCGCAGCGGGATTAACTCTGACCTCGGCTTTTCAAGTGCTGACCGCACCGAAAATATCCGCCGCATTGCGCACATCAGCCGACTATATAACCATACGGGCATTATTACCCTTGCCTGCTTTGTAAGTCCCACAGAAGAGCTTCGGAGGTTAGCACGAGCGATAGTTGGCAGTGTTGATTTTGTTCTGATATACATCTCAACGCCCCTAACAGAGTGCAGCAGGCGCGATGTTAAGGGTCTGTATGCCAAGGCATTAAGGGGTGAGATAGCCGACTTTACGGGAGTTAGTGCCCCCTTTGAAGTTCCAGCAGATGCAGATATAACAATAGATACAACACTGCGCAGCGTAGAGTGTTGCGCCGAGGAGATTTTTTCACAAATTATTAAGAGAATTGAGTATGGAAAACTATAGCCTTTCACACCTTCGCGCCCTTGAGGCCGAGGCGATACACATCATCCGCGAGGTGGCAGCCGAGTTCAGTAACCCCGTAATGCTATACTCCATAGGCAAGGATTCATCGGTTATGGTACGCCTTGCCGAGAAGGCCTTCTATCCGGGTAAAGTACCCTTTCCGCTGATGCACATAGACTCCAAGTGGAAGTTTCGCGAGATGATTGAATTTCGTGATACCTACGCCCGCAATCACGGCTGGGACCTTATCGTGGAGTACAACCGCGAGGCATACGAGGCGGGTGTAGGTCCATTTACGCACGGCAGCAGAGTTCACACTGATTTGATGAAGACCCAAGCATTGCTTGCCGCACTTAAAAAACATGGCTTTGATGCAGCCTTTGGAGGTGCTCGCCGTGATGAGGAGAAGAGCAGGGCCAAGGAGCGCATATTCTCCTTCCGCAACGCCTTTCAACAGTGGGACCCGAAGAATCAGCGACCAGAGCTATGGGACATATACAACACCCGCATAGGCGCTGGCGAGAGTATTCGCGTATTCCCGCTCAGCAACTGGACAGAGACCGATATTTGGCAGTATATACGCCTTGAGAAGATTCCAATAGTACCACTCTACTATGCCGCCGAAAGAGCCGTCGTAGAGATTAACGGCAACCTAATTATGGTGGATGACGAGCGTATGCCCCTTGAGCTACGCAATAAGGCTCAGTTGCGCCGCGTACGCTTCCGCACACTGGGTTGCTACCCTCTCACAGGAGCTATTGAGAGTGATGCCGACACAATAGAGAAGATTGTTGAGGAGATGATGGTAACGACCCGTTCTGAACGTACTACGCGCGTTATTGACTTTGACCAAGAGGGAAGTATGGAGCAGAAGAAGAGAGAGGGGTATTTTTAACAAAACAACGACTATGAAACAGACTATAGAGGAATTTTTGGCACAGGATGAGCAGAAAGAGCTGCTGCGACTTCTTACTGCAGGCAGTGTAGATGACGGCAAAAGTACACTTATCGGGCGATTGTTATACGACAGCAAGCGACTCTACGACGACCAGCTGCAGGCACTTGAGCGGGACTCGCGCCGCGTAGGCAATGCTGGCGGCGGTATTGACTACGCGCTACTATGTGACGGACTGAAGGCAGAGCGTGAGCAGGGTATTACAATAGATGTGGCATACCGATACTTTGCCACATCACGCCGTAAGTTTATCATTGCCGACACCCCAGGACACGAGCAGTATACGCGCAATATGATTACAGGTGGCTCTACGGCAAACCTTGCAATAATCCTTGTTGATGCACGTCATGGTATTCTGACACAGACACGCCGACACAGCTACCTTGTATCGCTTCTGGGCATAAAACATATCATTCTGGCAGTCAACAAGATGGATGCAGTAGGATATAGTCAGGAGGTGTTTGAAAATATTGCCACTTCATACCGTAGTTGGCTCGCCACGCAACAATTTACTATTGCTGACCTACAAGTGATACCTATCTCTGCGCTCTGTGGGGACAATGTTGTAGAGCGGTCAGAGAGTATGTCGTGGTACAGTGGTCCAACGCTGCTTGACTACCTTGAAACAGTACCAACGCAGAGCGACTACAACCTTGACTCTTTCCGCTTTGCAGTGCAGTATGTGCAGCGACCAAATCAAAATTTTCGCGGCTTTTCGGGCAAGATATCCTCTGGCATTATCCGCGTAGGCGACAGTGTTACAGCCCTACCATCGGGTAAACAGTCAACAGTAAAGAGCATTGTCACCTATGACGGCGACCTTGAATATGCCTTTGCGCCTCAATCCGTAACTATTACTTTGAGTGACGAGATAGACCTCTCGCGTGGCGATATGCTTGTACTTAGCGCCCAACCTCGTCCACAAATTGGCCACAACCTTACGGCGATGATGGTCTGGATGGATGAGCAGCCACTGGATAGTAGCAAGCACTTCTACCTCAAGCACACAACAAATAGTGTAAGGGCAAAAGTATCAGAAATCTACTACCGCGTAGATATCAACACCGCAGAGCATATTCCAGCCAACACCCTATCACTCAACGAGATAGCAAAGGTGTGCATAACCACTGCTGAGCCTATTTTCTGCGACCCATACACCGAGAATCGCCAGACGGGAGCATTTATTGTTATTGACCCTATAACAAACTTTACATCTTCCGTAGGTATGGTTATAGAGCTTAGTGACAACGGTTGCTTAAAAAAAGAGGTGGTAAACATATCTCTCAAGCAGTTGGGAATTGATGTTTCGCATAGCAAGGTTATTGCTCTGCTATGCAAGGAGTTAGAGAGACGATGTGGTATAACAATAAACTGTACTGAGTAATGAGTTTCTCTTTTGACCGCCTACCATTCAACACCCTTGTAGGTGCAGACCGTAAGACCTTTGACCGCGTAACTGAGGGTGTAAAGATAGATAATAAGGGCAAGTATCTGCTTACGAAGTGTTGTCAGCGGATACTCAGTCCACTCTACGACATCAACACGCGCGAGTATAACGCTATGGCAAAGCCAGAGATTGTCTCGCCCCTATTTATCATCGGCCACTGGCGCAGCGGAACAACCTATGTGCATAATGTCCTGAGTCGTGACCCACAGTTTGGCTACTGCACTACATATCAGACCGTCTTTCCCCACATGATGCTCTATGGCAGTTCCTTTTTTAAGCGACTTGCTGGGTTGTGTATGCCCAAAACTCGCCCGACGGACAACCTTGAGCTTAGCGTTGAGCAACCCCAAGAGGAGGAGTTTGCACTTACCAATATGACACCTGCTGCATACTACCACTTCTGGAGTCTGCCACAGCAGACAGCCCTGTATAGAGACAAATACCTATTTTTAGAGAGTTGCACTACAGATGAGTTATCAGAGTTCTGCGAGGCGACAAAAAAGATGATTCACATAGCACTCCACTGCCAGAATAAGAGCCGTTTTCTATCTAAAAATCCGCCTCACACCACCCGCATAGCGCTGTTACACCGTATGTTTCCAGATGCAAAGTTTATATATCTTGTCCGCAACCCTTACTCAGTATTTGAGTCTACCGTAAAGTTTTTCAATACTACAATAGCCCCTCTGACACTGCAAAAAGTGAGTGCCGAGCAGGTAGAGCAGAATATACTTACAACCTACCGCAAGATGATTGATGTATACAACCGCGATAGGCAGACAATCCCAGCACAAAACCTCTTTCAGATGCGTTTTGAGGATTTTGAGGCAGACCCTATAGCTATGAGCAGTCAGATATATCGCTCGCTGAATTTGGGCGATTTTGACTCTGTTAGGCCAGAGATGGAGAGGTATGTGGCAAGCAAAAAGCGGTTTCAGAGGAACAAGTACAACTACTCCGCGCATACGATTGAAATGGTAAATCACTACTGCGCAGCAACACTTAATGAGTGGGGATACAGCTACTTATGACGTTTGCCTTTAAACAGGCAGTAGCCGACAGAGATACCCACCTTGAGCGGATTAACCTCTGATGAGCCATTGAATGGGTCGGGATAGATATAATCCTCGTGGCCATGCGGGTCCATAACTATCTCACCATTAGGCTTGTAGCCGTTATACCACGAGCGCATATAGGCAAAAGCGATAAAGGCATCAATGCTCCACCGCTCTGTGAAATGGTGGTGATATCCTATACCAAGACCTACCGTAAGGCCAAAGCCCTTGCCGTAATTAGTATTGAAATTCACAAACTTACCACCCTTCAAGAAGTAAGGCTTGTTAATATCAAAGCCCATCATTCCGGCATTAAAAGCACCATAGAAGCCATTTGCCGCGCCCTTAACATAGTAGCGATACTCCGCTGTAGCCATACCAAAGTAGAAGTGGCGCGAGTTTACGCGCTTCCAAGGCGAAAAGGTAGCCTCAAAGTTCAGCGTAGAGTGTGGCGCAACGACAGCCTCCACCTGCGGATTAACAATACCAATAAGCGCATAAAGGGCGTTGAGCTTTGCATATACCTGCGCCTGAGCCCCACCAGTCATTATAGTAACTGCAAAGAGTATTGATAGTATCCGTTTCACGCCACAAAGATAGCATAAAAAGTATAAAATAAATAAAAAAAGCGAGAGAAAAGAGTGGTCGGGGGTTCGGTGTGCAAACAGAAAATAAACAGAAAGATGTGTAAAACATTATCGAAGATAAGAATTAACTCCCCACGACCACCCTCTGCCCACACAATTGCAACATCTGTGCCGAAAAAACTACAAAAAAGACTATTTACAGCAAAGATTTGCAAAAATTGTTTGCCAATTGAAGAAATTTCATTACCTTTGCGCCGCAGAGAAGAGTGTATGCTCTCTTTATGGGAGATAACTGTCTTCTATAACTTAATTAAAAACACAAACAAGATGAAAAAGGGAATTCATCCAGAGAATTATCGTTTAGTGGCGTTTAAGGATATGTCTAACGACCACGTGTTTTTGTGCAGGTCCGCCGTTTCGACAAAGGAGACCATCGAGGTGAACGGCGAAACCTATCCCGTGTATAAGATGGAAATCTCCAACACATCTCACCCATTCTACACTGGTAAGATTAAGTTGGTAGATACCGCTGGTCGCGTTGATAAGTTTATGAGCCGTTACGCAAAGCGCTACGATAAGAAGAACAAGTAAAAAATTGTTCTTGGAGAGATAGCAGTCCTAAGGGGCTGCTATTTTTATTTTCTCTTCTCCCACCTAATCCCAAGGCTTAGCAGAACAAGCAGAGCCAAAAGAGTGTAGCACAGAGTCATTACACTATTATCCACCCTATACTCTGCATAGCCAAAGCCAGTAGAGACAAACCACTCAACAATACTATTCTGAACTGTTCCGCACCACGCGGCACTCTGTGCAGTAATACGAGCGACAGCCTCCGGCAGAACAAGGGCTGCAATATTACACACAATAATAACTTGAGATGTTACCAAAGCCAGTGGCGTAACGACAATACTAAGTAGAGACACCACGCCAAAGCTATTAGATACAAGCGGTGCAGTAGATACAACGCACGCCGTAGAGATTGCCAACGCATCAACAATACCTCCAACAAAACCCCGACAATGTACTGCGCTGATAATTGGTCGCGCGATAAATAGTATCGCCATAACAGCCACAAAGGAGAGCTCAAAGCTCAGTTCAAAGAGCATATATGGGTCAAAGGCGAGCATTATAAATGCCGTTGCGCAGAGTGAGTTTTCAGGCAGGTGGCGACTCTTTGCAATATAGGAGAGTTGCAGCACAGAGAACATTATCGCCGCACGAATAGCGCTTGTAGGGTATCCACACAGCGCTACATATACCCACACCATAGCCACCACAGCCACTGCGCGGATGATATTTCCACGCCACAGATATGCCAACGGGAAGAGTAGCATATTGAGTAGCACAAAGACCAATCCCACATGCAGTCCAGAGACGGCCAGCAGGTGCGAAGCTCCACTGAGCGAGTACTCCTTTGCCAGCTCCGTTCCCGAAATTGTGCGCGTACCAAGAGTTACCGACAGTGCCACATCTCGCCCTGCGCTCTGAGGCGTAAGGCCCTTAAGTCGCTCAACAGCGCGGCTATGTAGGCTCTTTGTCGGCGCAGGTGTATGGCTCACAATGGCTCCCCTGTGAACAGTCACTCGTCCAGAGTATCCCTGCCGAGCCATTGAGCGCGAATAGTCACTCCCCACAGGCGTAAAAGGTCTCACACGACCGTAAAACTCAACCACGTCTCCCTGTCGCAAGAGAGTAAGCGAGTCGGTAGTAAGGCGTACACGAGCCCGACATATATCCCCTTGACACATAAGAACATTGGCAGCGCAAGTGCTAAAACGGCCATAATCTATACCCTCATCTGTAACCTCTACAATAAGCTTTAACCGCTGATTATGTGGCAAAATATCAAAAGAGTGTACAGTATATATAAAACCGCCAAAAGCAAACAACGCCGCAAGCACCACCACTCTATACCACCGCGCGACAACAAGAGTCACGCCACAGAGAGCAAGCCACACCGCCCAATGCACAGCAAAGTGAGCCGATACAACAATGCCACATATCAACGCCAGCGTCAATGGCAACATAGGCATAGAGCCAAAGCGGACAACAATATTTCTGAATGAAAAATTGAACATATACAAAATTAACAAATAATTATATTGTGAAGAAAATTTATTAAAAATTCATCTATTTTTGCACAATATTAGCATACATACTTGCGTTAACATTTTAGAAAATAACTTAAAACTGTAAACAATGAAAAGATTTATTTTGACTATTGCTGTAATGCTCGGCTTTGCTTATGTAGCAAGTGCAGACGAGCGACCAATTGAGGTATCGCAATTACCAAAGGCAGCACAGGAGTTTATCGCAAAGAACTTCAGCAATCAGCCTGTACTCTATGCCAATGTAGACCGTGAGATACTGGATACAGATTACCAGGTACGCCTTGAGGATGGAACAAAGATAGAGTTTAACGGCAGCGGACAGTGGACAGAGATATCCAACAAGCGCACAGGTATCCCACATAGCATAATTCCAAAGAAACTTATTGAGTATGTGGGCAAACAGTACCCAGAGGCGCACTTCCTCAGTATTGAGCGCGACAGCCGCGACTACGAGATTAAACTCTCTAACGGCATCGAGCTGACCTTCACCCTTGACGGTAAACTCATCGGCTTTGACGATTAACGCTGATGGCTGTACCGAAGCTTTTTGAAAAAAGCTTCACCAAAAACTTTATGAAAAACTTCGTTTTTCTTCCGTGCTGATGCGGATTTAGGATAGCCTTACAGCTATTACGACAAAAAATAGAGCCATTCACTTTCAAGCAAGCTTGAGTGAGGCTCTATTTTTTTGTCGTACTCTCTGCGAGAGTTTTCCTAAATCCGAACATCAATCAGCATACCGCATTTTGTCGTCAGAGCGGGGCAGGTACGGTGCATCGTGAAAAAAAGTAGTGGCGGATAGTACTAAAAGGTACAGCCGCCACTACTTTTTAAGGGATGTGCCGTAGATGCCCCGCTATCACGACAAAATTAGAATAGGTAGCCGGTATTGATATAGAAAGCCCCCTTACCATCCTGCTTACGATACTTTCCAACAGGCATACCGTACTCAAAAGCGACGATGAAGTTCTGATTCATAATAAAGCGAAGGCCTAAACCAGCGGTGATATGTGGCAGATCCTTAGGCTGACCCTTTGCCATATACTCCTCATACTCAGCACGATACTTATCCTCACCCTTGAAGGTCATATCATACCCGCGAGTGACATACGTTCCATCGCTAAAGAGGTTAAGACCAAAGGCTATATTCTGCTTCCAGAGTGTGAAGTTTACAAATCGCCAGCGGATTTCGGCGTTATAGGATGCCATATCAAGACCATTTACGCGGTTACGCATAATACCACGAACAGTGCGATAGCCACCCATACCGTCGCGGTCATACTGCGGACCCATAGTCGTTAGATATGGGTTTACGTAGTATGGGGAGTTACTGCCGATACTACCCTCATAATTAAGGCGATAGGCGATAGTAAGTATATCGTTCTTAACCACAGGGATATAGTGGCGGAAGGTTACTGAGTAGCGGTAGTAAGGGTTTGTTGTTCCGAGCCACTTAGGGGCAAGGATAAGGTGTGCCTCTGCCCAGATGCCGCGTGACGGTGCGCCCTCCTTATCGCGGGTATCAAAGAGCAGACCTGCGCGAATAGTGCTATTAAGACCTCCATCAGCCTCACTATCAGAGATTAGTCCCCACTCGCGATACTGCTCGTAGAGGGTCTTCTCTGTATCTGGGAACATCTTATAGTCTGCCTTATTCTTGTTAATCTTCTCGCGGTTGATAGTCCCCTGCTTGAAGTAGCTGAAGTGGTAGCCTGCCTCCCAGAAGAGCTTATTTTTCCAAATATTACCGACAAAATCGCTCTTAAAGAGAATTGCAAGGCGGTTAATACGGTACTTTGGAGTGTAGATATACATATTCTGATTGCTCTTATCCTTTCCTGCAGCAACCTTCTCGTGGTCAAAGTAGGACATATAACCATTAAAGCCATAAAAGTCCATTGCCTTATCGTTATAGATAGTAAGAGCTGACGACCAGCGAACACCAGGGATAAGGAAGCGGTTGTCGTAAGAGACAATATACTGCTGAGAGCCCTTTGTAAAGAATGAACCCTCAATATACCACTGCTGACGGGTATTTGGATATGTGCTACCGTCGCCAAAGTCGTAGATATTGAGCAGTGCGCCGAGCTGGAAGCCCTTATCGGCATCAAAGGCTACGGCAGGCAGCGGGCCGAAGTTATAGCCCTTCTTTACAATCTCCTTTTTAGACTCTGTAGTAGTCTGACTCTTTTTCTCTTTTGCCTGCACTGCAACCGCACCAAAGCAGAGCAGAAGGGCAAGAATAACGATTCTCTTCATATTATTTAGTTAGTATTATTTCTCTAATTTCACGATAAATAGCTCGCAAACGACTGTTAGCCAACAGTTTAATATCTGACACGCCGAGTCGTAGCAGTCGCCAAGTCTCGTGCGCCACGATAGGTGCTGGTAGCAGAGCGAGGGTCACTGGCAGAGCCCACTGCCAAGGCAGAACAGCGTACGCCACAGCGGAGTAGATAATCATCAGCAGTGGCCAAACAAACAGGTTTACAAGATATCGGACAGAGTTGCGGAAGGCGTAATCGCGCAACTTAGTGAAGATAAAACTGCACAGTATATTTATAGGTAGCGTAAGCACAGAGACTGGTATGCAGTATGGCAGAGCCACGAGCGCAAAGAGAGTCTTGAGCACTCGCGAGAGCACTGGATACTTTACCGACACAGAGGCGAGGCTTATTCGCTGGCTCTTGCGCATCACAGAGGCTGAATTTCCAAGTTCCATAAGGCGCGCTGCCCTATCGGGGTCGTTCTGCCGAAGCTCTGCAATCTCCCTTACGGTGGTATTGTTTGCCTCAAAGTGCAAATCGAGCGGATGTTGTCGGCGAGCCGACACTGCACTCATACGGCGCACCTGACCCTTAACAACGGCGGCACAAATCTCGTATGTAGCGTCGTAGTTCTCGTCATTAGGGATGTAGAAGATGGTGTTTTTCATTCGCTCTGTAAGCACATCCTTCATCTCAACCATCTGCTCGGCTGCCTTCTGGTCGCTATGCGCGGCGATAAACTCGCCCACATTTATCGGGTCGCCAATCTGTACGCGAACAGTAGAACGGAAGCGGAAGAAGTTGCCATAACGAAGCCCCACAGGGACGATATAGAGTGGCATATCGGGCATCATCTCCTGTGCTTGAAAGGCGATGCGGAAGATACCCTTTGACAGCGGCAGTGACGAGTATTTTGCCTGATGCGTACCCTCTGGAAAGATGCAGAACGGGATTTTGTCGCGAAGTACATCTACAGCCTTCTCAAAGGTTTCGTTATTCTTCTTAACCTCATCATAGCCGTCGCGGATACGCATAATAGGCATAATCTTGAGCCATGTGAGAATCTTTGCTAACTTAGGATTACGGAAGATATCTGCGCGGGCAACAAAGACCTTTGGACGGCGATCCATAGCAAGCAATACAAGGGCGTCCATAAGGGCATTTGTGTGGTTTACGGCATATATTACCGCTCCATCCTGCGGAATCTTCTCGCGACCAACATACCTCACATTGCGATACGAGAGGCGTAGAACAAAGTCTACATAGTATCGCAAGAGGTTGTAGAGGTGGTCGTTATCCTGTATTTTACGCTCTTTTCGCATAATCTACTCTGTAATTGGTTTGCGGCGGAAGAAGTATGCCACCGTGAGGCCAGAAACAATATGCCAGATACCCCACCAAGCTGTCACAATCAGCATACCGCCATAGTGTCCGTGCCAAATCTCTGGCGGGAAGATAGCGGGGTTAAAGAGCAATATAAGTCCCAAGCCAGAGTTCTGAATGCCGACCTCAATAGTGAGCGAGCGGCAATCCTTCAAAGGCAGCTTTGATAATCGGCCACCGAAATATCCTGTAGCGAGCGCGCAGGCATTATGCAAAAGGACAATAAAGAAGATATAGAAGATATTATCTACAATAATCTGGAAGTTCTGCGAGAAGGATGCTATAACCATTCCGATAAAGAGCAGAATAGAGACCACCTGCGCAGGCTTAGTAATCCTCTTTGTGGCATTAGGGAAGTACTTTGCAAAGACAAGACCCAGCACAATAGGCACACCGAGCAGCAGCAGAATCTGCTCAAGCATAGGCCAGAACGGAATAACAAGCACTGGAATATCGTTATGCACAGTGGCAAAGTGGCTGTAGAGATTACCCCAAACAAAGAAGTTGAGCGGGGTGATTATCGGAGCAAAAGCCGTAGAGATAGCCGTCATAGATACGCTCAACTCCACATTACCCTTTGACAGTGACGAGATAAAGTTAGATATGTTACCACCTGGACAGCAGGCAACAAGTATCATACCCAGAGCGACCATCGGCGTGATAAATGGATTAAGCACCAACGCCACAGCAAAAGTGACAGCCGGAAGAGCAACCCACTGCAAGAGAATACCGACAATTACTGATTTAGGTTTCTTAAATACATCCCTAAATGTCTCTGTCTTAATGCCCAGCGCCACGCCGAACATCACAAAGGCCAGGATAATATTTACAATCATCATACCTCCCTGGCCGAAGTTGATTGTAAGACTGCTTAAAGACTCTAATTGTTCTCTCATTTTAGGTATGTTCTATAAATTAGTATAAAGGTGAATCAAAGTCTGTTGCGATATCTGAGAGCAATATCGGACTGAGCACCAACCACTAATATCACCCTCACACTATCCCAATCAGTCACAAATATAGCAATTTTTCACGATATTACACCTTTTTACACATAATTTCCGACTTTTTATGATAAAATATCTCAAAAACAACAGCTCAGCAATATATAAGCAACACTTATAGTATCATAAAAATTTCCGATTTGACAGATTAATTTATTTGCACTATCTTTGCAATAGAAACAGGAAGTTAAACATTAAAAATTTTAGAAACTATGGCAACCATCAATCTAACCAAAGGAGGTTTTGTAAGACGAGTAGCCGATATAGATACAATGGCTACTGATTGGAAGTTTTTGGGCGACAAGCCAGCGCTGATAGATTTTTATGCATCATGGTGCGGCCCATGTCAGCGACTGCTACCGATAGTAGAGTCTCTCTCGGAGGAGTTTGCAGGCAAGATTGACATATACAAGGTCAATGTAGACCAAGAAGAGGAGCTTGCAGCAGCATTTAACATTCGCACAATTCCCACACTGATTTTTATACCTATGTCTGGCAAGCCAGAGCGCGAGGTGGGAGCAAAGAGCGAGAGTGAGCTACGCGAAAAGCTAAACAACTTACTTAAATAACAACAACTTAAAACTATACGACTATGATTAGCACAAAACTTCATGCAGCAATTAACGACCAGATTAACGCTGAGCTATGGTCGGCATACCTCTACCTCTCTATGTCACTTGACGCTGAGGCAAAGGGTCTGAAGGGTATAGCAAATTGGTTCTATGTTCAGTGGCTTGAGGAGCAGGACCACGCTCGCATACTGATGAACTATCTCAACTCTCGCGACGCCAAGGTTAGCTTAAAGGCTATAGAGCCAGTGCGCACCGAGTGGAACTCCGTCCTTGAGATGTTTCAGGAGACACTGCGCCACGAGAAGGTTGTAACGGGGCTTATCAATAACCTTGCAGCCATTGCAGCTGAGGACCGTGACTTTGCATCGTCAAATATGCTTGTATGGTTTGTCAACGAGCAGGTAGAAGAGGAGGAGTCCGCTCGCGAGATGATTTTCGCCACCGAGAGCGTTGAGGGCGACAAGTATGGAATGTATCAACTTGACAAGGAGCTTGCAACGCGAGTATATAAGCAGGCTTCACCACTTGCAACAAGCGCAGAGTAATAATTAACCAGTAAATATTAGAAAAATATGGCAACGAAGTTTTTTAAGTGCCGCCACTGTGGCAATGTAATTGAGAAGGTAGTAGATTCAGGCGTAGCAGTTGTCTGCTGCGGCGAGAAGATGGAGGAGCTTGTTCCTAATACCGTTGAGGCAAGCGGTGAGAAGCACATCCCAGTAGTTACTCGCATAGACGAGTGTTCAATAAAGGTTGAGGTGGGCAGTGTACCGCACCCAATGCTCCCAGAGCACCACATCGCCTTTATCTATGTTGAGACCGAGGATGGCGGCATCCGCATCAACCTCAAGGATAAGCCAGAGGCTATTGTCTGCACCTGCAGCAGCAAGCCAGTGGCAGTATATGAGTACTGCAACCTGCACGGTCTGTGGAAGACAGAGCTGTAGTAGATAACCAACCCATAGTAAGAGAACTGCCCGTAATGTGGCAGTTCTTTTTTTATCCAGAAATTTGGATATTTAATCTTTTTTGCTTACTTTTGTCATAGCAAACCTGCCTACCCTCACCCTCGACTCTGGCGAACAACTCTCATATCATAATTAGAGCTGACGCGTACTGCCCGCTTTTTGAAAAAAGCAGGGCGTGCAAAAACTTTCTGAGAAACTTCGTTTCTCTTCTGTGTTGATGCGGATTTAGGGTAACTCTACGAGTTATTGAAATAGTAAATATCCACCTTTGGTTTCAAGCGAGCTTGACCTTTGGTGGATATTTTATATTTCACTGCCTTGCGGCAGCAACCTAAATCCGAATAGACTCAAAAGCGAATTCAAATTTCCTTAACCTCATTAATTTCCTTAAATTCTCTATTCTGCGTTAGATAGCCAACGCTGCGATTAAGCCGAGAGCAATCAAACTTGTTTGAATTGCCGAGGCGGAGCGGTGAAGGGTCACCAAAGGTGAGCCAATGGCTAACGGCTAATAGCTAACAGCTACCTTGTAAGGTACTCCATTCAGCACACTACGATAACTACGATAGTAAGTACCATACTTATTCATAGCAGTAGTGACGGTAGTCTCGCAGCGGACGGAGATATACCAGCGGCCAGGCTTAGGGTTGTTGATTGTAAGGCTCTTCTTGCAGCCGCGAGAGACAACCTTTTCGGTGGTATTGTCGTGGAAGGCCAACTCTCCGCGCTTGGCTAACAGTGTAAGGTCAAACTTCTTTGCTTCCTCGTAACCGTCAAGAGTGATTTTCAAACTCTTACACCCTCTTGGAACATCTACAGCAAAGTGGTGGTACTGAAGGTCGCCAATGCGAGTATAGTCGGGGTCGTTATCCTCGGTGCGCTTGTTCATCTCGCGCACAATGCCATTTTCAAGCACTCCCTTAATCTGAGGCTCTGGATTGCCGTCCATAGCATAGAGGAGCATTGCTGCAGTGAGTTTTAGTCGCTCGCCCTCGGCAATAGCCTCTGGGTGAGAGCCACACAGCACCGTTCTACCGACGCTCTGCATAGGCTTATATGCCCAGATGCACAGCTCGCCATCAATCTTCACTTTGTCTGTATTGTTAAACTTATATCGCGCCAGCGGCTCAGTTTCCACAGGAAGTTCACAGGCATAGCAGCCGCCATTGTGGCGCACATCATCTACTGCGTTATCCTTGCCAAAGTCAAAGTATCGCAAAAGTGGGCAGCCGCGCTCAAGATTAAGGGTTGTAGATTGCTTTTTTAGACCTGTAGAGTATCCATAACCAGGCCAGAGGCTGAAATATTTATCTACATTTCTATATCCCTTGCTATTTTTACCACCCCTTGCGCCGAGATACGCACCCGCGCAAGTGCCGAAGTATGAGCCACCTGCCGCGACAAACTCTCTAACGCGCTCGCGACCACTTTCGCCCAAAGAGCGGGCGTGCTTAAGTGCCGAGCCACCATTGACATATATCATACGAAAGCGTGGTGCGCCATCGGGATAGAGAAGCCAACCGTTTGTATCCTCCTCACTACCACAGAAGACCTTTGACTGCAGAAGGGTATCTTTTTCGGTAAGTTTTTTGTTTGACGCCGATGCAAAGTACTCTATATCAAGGCCTAAGTATCGTGCCGAAGGAAGATATGTGCGCGAGGTAAGGGCAATGCCGCTATCCATAAAGATATCCTTATAGTATCCGCGACCTCGGTCAAGGACTTGCTGTCGCGCCTTGTCGCGCTTGTCGGCAAATGCCTCTGCTGGCACAACTGCTCCAATCAAAAAGAGGGTTAAAGCGGTAAAAATTGCTCGTTTCATATAGTGAGGTTAGGTTTAGCGATAAAATCCACTCTCAAAGGTTGTAATATTTCCCACGCCATCTACCACCTGCAGTCGGACTTTGTGGTTGCACTTTTTACCCGCAGCTAATGGAGTGTCAAAGGTGTGGTAGATAACCCCCTGCAGAGGGTTGTAGTTGAGCGTTTTCCACTCTCCATCTATCCAGAGGTTGTAGTTATCAACGCCCGCGAAGTTATCCGAAACATTGAAAGTCAAGCGTTTAGCATTGGTAAGAGTAGCACCCTCTTTCCAATTTGGGCGCACAGCGGGCGCAACAGTATCTGCCACGACAACCATATCTCCAACTCTACGAGTGCGCAGATATGCCCTACCACCACCTGCATAGTAGCCACCTGCCGAAGTGTAGTTTCCTCGGCGATTTTTTACCGCCACAAGGCACTTTGTCATAAGCTCAAGTGGCACTTGTGCATCAAGCGACACAGTAACGCGTCCCTGCATAGGCACTGCAGGGTCAAGCACCCGATACTCATCAGAGAGCACAACAACGCCAGCAATTTCCGGCCTATTTTCTGTTCTCTCCACGCGGCAAAATGTCGGTGCATAGTAGGTATTGTTTCCCACAAACGCCTTCACTCCCCTATCAGCAACTACCACACTACGCCCAGCACCTGCAACAACGGCTACGCAGTCACGGACAGGCGTAAAGAGCTCACTATCAGCCTTACCCTTAACCTCAAAGGTTAGCTGTGAGACATTACCACAGTCGTCCTCAACAGCGACCACAACCCGTCGTTCCTCGCCCGCCGCAGTGCGAATAGCACCTCTTCCAACCGACTTGCGATAGAGGCGCTCTGGAGCACCTGCAACCCTTGCCAGACGAACAACCTCGCAACGCGCACCCTGCTGCATAGCGTAGTGGCTAACAAGGTTACATAGGCGCGTATCACTAAAGGCGTAGCCATCCATCCTATACTCAAAAATTGGCTCACTATCCACCCACATCGCTACGCGATAAACACCAAAGCGGCTCGTTGCATTTCCTGTCTGGCTATCTCTGCACTCAAGGACAAAATATCCTACACGGCCAACAGAGATTCTCCCCGCCACCTTATAAGAGCCATCTTTGCCCGAAAGGTTAAAACTCCTCACTGGCGCCTCAACAGCTACGCCGTCAAGTGTATCAACCTCAATATAGTGGAGTCGGAGCAGTCGTGGCTTGGCACTATCCTTGGGGCGGAACAGAGCTTGGCGGACAATGTTATATGTATGCGTACCCTCGGCGTTACGCAACTCATAGTGCAGATGTGGTCCAAAGGAGTTGCCCGTATTTCCCGAATAGCCAATTACCTCGCCACGCTTTACGGGGTGTTCATTTGGCTGGAAACGCAACTCGGCGCTACTTGCACGGTGTGCATAGCGATAGTTTCTTACAAGGCTTTCAATCTCGTCGGTAAAGCGCGAGAGGTGTCCATAGAGAGTCATCGTACCCCTCTGAGGATGAACAACATAGACCGCCAGTCCATATCCAAAGGGAGAGTGGCTCACGCGCGAGATATAACCATCTTCAGCCGCTACAACAGGCTTTCCAATCCTGCCATCGGTCTTGATATCTACGCCAGAGTGGAAGTGGTCGGGGCGCATCTCTGCAAAGGATGCCGAGTGTAACCCCTTAACATCCTTTACGGGGTATTGATAGGCCATAGCGGCAGCCACAGCCTGAGTAAGCAGTAATATTAAAAATCCCAGTCGTCGCATTGTTCATTTTCACTCTTTACAAGGCTCTCAACTACCTCTTTAGCAGTTGAGAAGTCATACCCCTGACCTGCCGCATAGCGCAGAAGTTTAGCTCGCAAGTCAGTGCCGTTTTTAGCCTTTACAGTTCTCAATTTT
The DNA here is from genome assembly GCA_017938765.1 of Alistipes sp. GTDB lineage: Bacteria > Bacteroidota > Bacteroidia > Bacteroidales > Rikenellaceae > Alistipes. The sequence goes on from JAGBAX010000003.1 coordinate 136,265, forward strand.
CGTGTCAGCAGTGCGGTCAGCCGCTCAGTCATATCCACACCACTACACTGCTCAAGGGCTGATGAAATTACCTCGCCACTAATACCCTTTTGTCGCAGTGTTGCCGTAATCTTATACACGCCCCAGCCGCTGAGGTTTATCTTCTCGCGGACAAAGGACTCTGCATAACGGCTATCATCTATAAATCGCTCAGAAATAAGGCGTTGCAGCACGCGCTCCGCTTCCGCACCGCTCACTCCCCAGCCCCGCATAAGTCTTCGCGCATCGGCCGAACACTTCTCACTCTTGGCACAGAGGTTCATCAGTGAGGCGAGCGCCTGCTCGGCTGATTTTGTACGCTTTACCTTCGGCTCCATACCATACGCTCCTTTCCGAAAACATCCTTTACAACCTCACACTCTCTATATCCCATCTCCTCTAACATCTTAACCACTTGCGCCCCATAATGCTCGTAAATCTCAAAGTATAGACTGCCTCCCTCTCTTAACATCTTGACTCCATTTTGAGCAATAGAGCGATAGAAGCACAGAGGGTCGCTATCCGCCACAAAGAGTGCTGTATGTGGCTCATATTCAACAACATTCCTATGCATAGCAGAGATATCCGACTGCGGGATATATGGCGGATTGGAGACAACGATGTCAAACTCTCCCAGCTGCGACATATCCCCCAACGCATCGGCCTTTACAAGGGTTACATTGGCACTATGGCGAGCCACATTCTCTGCTGCCACCCATAGAGCCTCATCCGATATATCAACAGCCACGACCTCTGCCCCCTCAACTTTTTTCGCGAGAGCAACGGCAATAGCACCACTGCCAGTACCAACATCAAGAATGCGCGCACCCCTTTTAGCCCCACTTGCTATCCACTCTACAAGCTCCTCAGTCTCTGGGCGAGGGATAAGCACACCCTCGCGAACATAGAACTCAAGGTCGCAGAATAGAGCATTCCCAAGCACATACTGCACTGGTTTTGCTGCTGCAAGCTCCGCCACAATAGACTCTAAATCAGCGATTTGCACCTCATCATCATAGTGCACAACAAGTTGAGAGAAGTTAAATCCGCACCTTGTGCAGACCACACTGCGGGCAATAGCCGTAGCCTCCCGACTATCGTACAGCACAGAGATTGCCCTCTCAATTTTCTGTATCGTCTCTCGGATAGTCATCGCTACAGACTCAATTTAAGTTCCGCCAAAGCGATAGCCATAACCGCCTCAACGACAACCGCCGCGCGAAGCACTATGCAAGCGTCGTGACGGCCACCAATATTCAGTTCCTCTACCCTCTGGCTCTCAAAATTATAGGTCTGCTGACCGCGCCCAATGCTCGGCGTAGGCTTTATCGCCACGCGGACAACAACGGGGTTTCCATTTGTTATTCCGCCATTTATTCCTCCCTCATTATTTGTCGCTGTAGTACCTAAAGAGTCAATAATCAGGTCGTTACGCTCGCTACCACGCAGACGCACACCCTCAAAGCCACTACCAAACTCTACACCCTTAACTGCCGGAACAGCAAAGAGCAGGTGCGAGGCAGTACTCTCCACAGAGTCAAAGAATGGCTCGCCAAGGTCGCGCCCTGCGCCCGTTACAGTACACTCAACAACGCCACCCACAGAGTCGCCCTCGCGCTGCGCCGTAGCAACAATAGTCTCAAACTGCTCTGCATCACGACAGCCACCAATCTCTACAATACGGCTACTAAAAGTAGCACCGCGCAGAATCTTCTTTGCCACAACGCCCGCAGCGACAAAGAGCAGTGTCATACGACCAGAGAAGATGCCCCCTCCGCGAAGGTCAAACTTTTCGCCATACTTATGTCGTGCCGTAAGGTCGGCGTGTGAAGGGCGTGGATGCACTCTGAGACGGTCGTAGTCCCCTGAGCGGGTATTTTCGTTATAGAAAACAATCTCTAATTTATCTCCCGTAGTCACGCCCTCCTCTACTCCACTAACAATATGAGGCACATCCCTCTCACGGCGCGGTGTAGTACCCTTAGCGCCCGCACGACGACGATCAATATCTGCCGTAAAGTCCGCCTCGGTAAGTTGTAGCCCCTGTGGCACTCCGCAGATAATAACACCGAGTGACTCTGTGTGAGAGCCACCATAGAAGGTTATGTTGAAGTGTTTTCCAAAATTATTATTCATATCTCAGCCTCTCTATATCCTCAAAAAAGTTGGGATAACTCTTTGCTACGCACTCTGCGCCAGTAATAGTCACTCCGCGCTCACTTATCAGTCCCGCAACGGCAAGAGTCATAGCCATACGGTGGTCGCCGTGACTATCAACCTCTACGCCACCCACAATCTTTCCACCGCGAATCTTCATCACATTGTCGGTACTTAAATCTACCTCAATACCCAGTCTACCAAACTCCCTTGCAATAGCCTCGGCACGATTACTCTCCTTATGCTCTAAACGGTGCGTGCCGATAATAGTACTCTCCCCCTCGGCTGCCGCAGCAAGGGTCGCAAGGGCTGGAAAGAGGTCTGGGCAGTGTGTAGCATCAAACTCAAAGCCGTGCAGTGGACGATGCGCTGCGGTAATAGTATCGTGCTCGGAGATGAGCTCCGCACCTGCAGCCACAAGGGCGCGACAGACTGCCACATCCGCCTGCTTAGATAGCATAGATATATTTCCGACAGTAACCTCGCCCGCAACAGCACCTGCAACAAGCAACATTGCAGCTGCACTCCAGTCCCCCTCTATAGAGTATGTCGTTGGCGCATAGCTCTGACCACCAGCAACATAGAACTGCTCGTAGTCATTATGCTCTATAGCCACACCAAAGTGTGAGGCGATGTCAATAGTCATATCAAGATAGGGCTTTGAGACCGCCCTTGATACATTTATCACAGTATCTTGCTCGGCAAGTGGCAGCGCAAGGAGAAGCCCAGTAATAAACTGCGACGAGACTGACCCATCTACCGTAATCTCACCACCGCGCATAGGTCCGCACACCTCTATAGGCAATCTTCCGCCACCATCTCTCACATCTACACCCAACGCTCTGAGAGGCTGTATCATCATATCCATAGGACGATAGAGCAGCGTTCCCTCGCCACTGATTACAATAGGCTCACTACACAGTGCCGCAATCGGCGTAAAGAGCCTTGCCGACAGACCCGACTCCCCAACCGAAAGCAGATTGCCTTGTGGCTTCACTCCTCCCTCAACAACTATCGTATGCTCGTCAGTGCGCTCAGCCTTAGCGCCGAGCATCTTGATACAATTTAATGCAGAGAGAGTGTCATTGCAAAAATCCATATTCCGCAAAACACTCTTCCCATTTGCAAGCAGAGCGACAGCCAGTGCCCTCTGCGCATAACTCTTTGAACACGGTGGCTGTACAGACCCCTGTAACCGCCCCGCAGATATCGTTTTATCCAATTTTTAGATTGTTTTTATTCTTCTGTAGTCGGTAATAAAGCCTCAACATCCTGCTCAACATCCTTACGCTTGCGCTTGAGCTCAAAGTTCTTACCAAGGTATACTCGGCGCACCATCTCATCCGCAGCAAGCTCCTCGGCAGTACCTGTCTTTAGAATCTTACCCTCATAGAGCAGGTATGTGCGGTCGGTAATCTCAAGGGTCTCGTCCACATTGTGGTCTGTAATAATTACACCGATATTCTTACCCTTCAGCGTTGCCACAATGCTCTGGATATCCTCAACAGCAATAGGGTCTACACCCGCAAATGGCTCATCAAGAAGAATAAAGGCGGGATTGATAGATATCGCACGAGCAATCTCCGTTCTACGGCGCTCACCACCAGAGAGCTGGTTACCGTAGCTCTTACGCACCTTCTGTAGTCTAAACTCCTCAATAAGCTCCTCAAGACGATGTCGCTGGTACTCCTTTGTATAGTTTGTCATCTCAAGCACCGCGCGGATATTATCCTCAACACTCAAATGGCGGAACACAGAGGCCTCCTGGGCAAGGTAGCTCACACCAAGCTGTGCGCGCTTATAGACAGGTAGCTGAGTAAGCTCACTAACCTCTCCATCATCCTTCTCAAGGAAGATTCTACCCCCATTAGGCTTGATAAGTCCCACTATCATATAGAACGAGGTAGTCTTTCCCGCTCCATTAGGTCCAAGCAGTCCGACAATCTCGCCCTGATTGACCTCTATAGAGACATGATCTACTACGGTACGCGACTTGTATCTCTTGATTAGATCGGTTGTATATAGCTTCATAGAAACTTTTTTGTTGAATTTTTTACAAAGTTATAGTTTTTTTCCAAAATTATCACTATCTTTGAGTAAGAATTTCCGATTTTGAAACGATTAGGGAATATAAATTAGGATTTAGTATTTAGTATTTAGGATATGGAGCAGCAACTGACCGACAGAGAGTTAATACATGCAAAGCTCAAAGAGTACTTCGGTTTTACCTCCTTCAAGGGCAACCAAGAGGCGGTAATTCTCAATCTACTCTCTGGTCGTGATACATTTGTTCTTATGCCGACAGGTGGCGGAAAATCGCTCTGCTACCAGCTTCCGGCGCTTATGATGGAGGGTGTAGCAATTATTATATCTCCACTTATCGCTCTGATGAAGAATCAGGTCGATGCTATGCGTACATTTTCGGACAATCCAGGCATTGCCCACTTCCTCAACTCGTCCCTGTCTAAGAATGCTGTGCAGCAGGTGCGCGAGGATGTGCTGGCGGGCAAGACCAAGCTACTCTACTTTGCTCCAGAGTCTCTTACCAAGGAGGATAACATCGCCTTCCTTCACAAGATAAAGATTTCGTTCTACGCCATTGACGAGGCGCACTGTATCTCTGAGTGGGGTCACGACTTCCGCCCAGAGTATCGCCGTATACGTCCGATTATCAACGACATCGGCCAGGCTCCGCTCATTACACTCACTGCAACAGCTACGCCAAAGGTGCAGATGGATATTCAGAAGAACCTCGGCATGACAAACGCCACAGTGTTCAAGAGTTCGTTCAACCGTCCAAACCTCTACTACGAGTTGCGTCCGAAGAACGACCCAGACCGCGACATCATCCGCTTTATAAAGCAGAATGAGGGCAAGAGTGGTATTATCTACTGCTTGAGCCGTAAGAAGGTTGAGGAGCTTGCCGAGCTTCTTGTAGCCAACGGCATAAAGGCGTTGCCTTACCACGCAGGTATGGATGCGCAGACCAGAGCCGACAATCAGGATGCCTTCCTTAAGGAGGGGGCAGATGTTATTGTGGCAACAATCGCCTTCGGTATGGGCATTGACAAGCCCGATGTCCGCTTTGTAATCCACTACGACATTCCAAAGTCACTGGAGGGATACTATCAGGAGACTGGTCGCGCTGGTCGTGATGGTGGCGAGGGTTTCTGCCTTACCTTTTATAATTATAAGGATATACAGAAGCTTGAGAAGTTTATGCAGGGTAAGCCCGTTGCCGAGCAGGAGATTGGCAAGCTACTGCTTCTTGAGACACAGTCGTACGCCGAGAGTAGTATGTGCCGTCGCCGTACGCTGCTGCACTACTTTGGCGAGGAGTATACAGAGGAGAACTGCGGCAACTGCGACAACTGCTGCAACCCTCGTCCACGCATAAATGCAACAGAGGAGTTAGCAACCGCACTGGAGGCTCTGAGGAGCATTGGCGACAAGTTTAAGATTGACCACCTCATAGCTCTGCTTATCGGAAAGACTACAGCCATAATTAAGAGCTACGGGCACAACAATAGCGAGTTCTTCGGCGTAGGAGCCGAGAAGAGCAGTAACTTCTGGAGCGCCGTAATCCGTCAGGGACTTATCATGGGCCTGATAAGCAAAAATATTGAAAATTACGGACTTATATCCATAACCCCTGCGGGCGAGAAGTTTATTGACAACCCAACAACTGTCCGCATAGCCGAGGACCGCGACTACGACGAGGAGGAGGATACAAAGAGCGCAGCACCTGCTCACGGAGGCGTGGCAGATGAGGAGCTCTATGCTATGCTCAAAGATTTGCGTAAGAAGGTTGCCAAGAAGCACGACCTGCCACCATATGTTATCTTCCAGGACCCTTCTCTTGCCGATATGGCTATACAGTATCCAATAACTATTGAGGAGATGCAGAATATCTCTGGCGTGGGTGCTGGCAAGGCTAAGAAGTTCGGCGAGGAGTTTATAGCCCTCATCAAGGCATACGTAGAGGAGAAGGAGATTATCCGCCCACAGGATATGGTCGTAAAGGCCGTTGCAAACAAGGCGAGCAACAAGATCTTCATCATCCAGTCTATAGACCGCCAGATGGACTTTGACGATATCGCAAGGGCGAAAAACCTCACTTTTGACGAACTGCTGACAGAGATAGAGGCCATCGTAAACTCAGGAACACGCCTTAATATCGGATACTTCATCGATAACTATATGGACGAGGAGAAGATAGACGACATCTTCCTCTACTTCAAGGAGGATGCCGAGTCAGACTCCCTTACAGATGCCTACGAAGAGCTTGGCGATGAATATACCGAGGAGGAGATTCGCCTTGTGCGCATCAAGTTCCTCTGCGAGGCGGGCAATTAGGACACTCAGTGTGGCTACACAGAATTAGGAGATTAGCGAGGTTAGAGAATTTAGGGGGGGGGTAGAGAAATCCTGCCCAAACCTTAAAATTTTAAACTTTTTTCAGAAATATTTTGCAGATACAAAAATTTGCACTATCTTTGCACCTGCAAACGAGAAATTTCGCTTCGGCAAATTACGATACATCGCGGGATGGAGCAGTTGGTAGCTCGTCGGGCTCATAACCCGAAGGTCGTGTGGTTCGAGTCCCACTCCCGCTACTAAAAAAGACAAATCGCAAGATTTGTCTTTTTTGTTAGTGGAGTGGAGGCGAGAACCACTGGTTCGAACCGACGCTGCGGAGCGAGAGCAGAGGGTGCTTGCACACTTTGCCGAGCCGCGAGGAGGAAAAGCAAATCTTTGATTTGATTAGTCCCACTCCCGCTACTTTAACGGATAACTTTGGTTATCCGTTTTTTTTGTTTTTATCTGTAATATACGACGCGGCAGAGGCAACTGCGTTGCTTTGTTATAAGATGTGATGATGTTTGAAAAGAACTTTTCACATCACACATCTTACAACATCGCCTTTGGCGACTCTGTCGCTCGTTGTAAAAATCGGTAGTGGCTCTTTGTAGTGTGGTTACCTCCTCGGTCTTTCGCGCACCAAGCGGTGCTTGACTGTCTCTACGGCGATGATGAAAAAAATTGCAGAAATTAAAAAATCTACCAATAAGCCCATTCTCCTTTACGCCTATAAATAATTTAAGACTAATAATATAGCTACATTAAGCCAAAATAAAGGAGGGGATAAATTTTATTTGGATGTAACAATTATTATTTGTATATTTGCTTATGTGTAACTCTTTAGAGTTAAGGACAAACTAAACCTAATTATAAACCTTAAAACTCAGTTCTATGAAAAAACTGCTACATCTATCTGCAAGGCTACTACTTGTGGCACTTGCTTGCTGTTTCAGTTTGACCGCCCTAGCGCAGAAGGTATCTGTGAAAGGAACTGTTACTGACGAAAATGGAGAGCCTCTTTTTGGAGCCTCTGTAGTCGTAATGAGCGGCAAAACAATCTTGGGGGGGGGGAACAACCACCGATCTATCTGGTAGTTTTACCATCACCGCAGAGGCAGGACAGTCTCTGGAAATCTCTTTTATCGGTTACAAATCGCAGATCGTAAACATCACAGCGCAGAAGACCGTCTACGCCGTAAAGATGGAGGTAGACAGCCGCGTTGTTGATGAGGTTGTGGTTATCGGTTACGGTACTGAGAAGAAGGTAAACCTTACTGGTTCTGTATCTTCTGTATCAACCGAGGAGTTTAACTCCCGTCCGATTACACAGCTCTCAACTGCCCTTCAGGGTATTGCTCCGGGTGTGACAGTAACTACTGCCGGTGGTGCTCCGGGTGCTGATACTGGTAACATCCAGATTCGTGGTATCGGCTCATTTGGTGGCTCTGACTGCTCTCCACTCATTCTGATTGACGGTGTTGAGGGCGACATGAACTCTGTAGATGCATCTCAGATTGACCAGATTACAGTGCTTAAGGATGCAGCTTCATCTGCAATCTACGGTTCGCGTGCTGCAAATGGCGTTGTGCTGATTACTACAAAGCGTGCTGGCAAGGATAAGTTCGGTGTAACTTATCGTGGATATGTTGGTTGGCAGCAGCCAGTGGTCTACCCAGATGTTGTTGGTCCAGAGGATTTTATGACCCTGCAGAGCATTGCCGAGGCTAACGATGGCCTTACAAAGCTCACTTACTCACCTGAGTATATTGCTAACTACCGCAAGAACAACTTCCTTGACCCAGATGCATATCCAATCATTGACTGGCAGAAGCGACTGATGACAGGTAACGGCTTTACACACAGCCACATCGTTACTATGAGCGCTGGTACAGAGCGTATCCGCAACATGGCTTCATTCGGCTACCTTGACCAGAATGGTATCATCAAGGATGCATCATTCCGCCGCTTCAACCTGCGCAACAATCTCGATGTACAGCTTCACAAGCGCCTTAAGCTGAGCTTTGATGTTGCTGGAACATACTCAAATCGCGAGATTAACCCATATCAGGGTGGTATCTTCAGCTTTATGAATGCTAAGGACCCAGTGATGCTTGCACAGTGGAGCGATGGTAGCTACGCACCATTTACTGGTGGAACAACCAACCCTCTTCCTATGATTGAGACTGGCGTAGGTGGTAACCGTCACTACCAGAAGCTCAACCTTAAGACCTCTATCGTTCTGGAGTACAAGCCTGCTAAGTGGCTGACCCTTGAGGCTAAGGTTGCTCCGCAGTTTGCTGCAACAAAGAACCACCTGTTCAAGGATATGGTTGAGTATCACTCAGACCCTTATGGTTCAAAGTCGCCTATCTCAAATGTTGAGTTTAACTCTCTTGAGGAGAGTATTGCTACAACATACAATGGATACTATCACGGTATGCTTACTCTGGCTCACAGCTTCGGCAAGCACCACCTCAAGTTCCTTGCTGGTGTATCTTATGAGAACTATGAGTATGCAAGCCTGGGCGCATATCGTCAGGACTTCTCTTATCCACAGTACGATGTTATCGACGCGGGTGGTAAGAACGAGTTTAAGGACAACAGCGGTAGCCGCAGTCAGATTGCCCTTGCTTCATTCTTCGGCCGACTGAACTACAACTACGACAACCGTTATCTGTTTGAGGCTAACCTCCGCTATGACGGCTCATCTCGCTTTGCGAAGAAGAATCGTTGGGGTCTGTTCCCATCATTCTCTGCTGCTTGGCGTCTGAGCGAGGAGGCATTTATGGATAGTGTCCGCGACGTGATTACAGAGGCTAAGGTTCGTGCATCTTACGGTACACTGGGTAACCAGAACATCGGTAGCAACTACCCTACTGCTCAGATGCTTACAATATCTTCTATTGCTGCAGCAGGTAAGATTTACCCTATCGTTGCACAGCAGTCTTTAGCTAACAAGGATATCACTTGGGAGACAACTTATATGGCTGACATCGGTATTGATATGACATTGTGGGAGAAGTTCACTATTACTGCTGACTACTACTACAAGAAGACTGACGGCATCCTTATGCAGCTTGATATCCCATCAACAATCGGTCTTAACGCACCTTATCAGAATGCCGGTGTTGTAACAAACAACGGTTGGGAGGTTGCTTTGGGCTACAACAATCGCTGGGGCGACTGGTCATTTGGCGTGCAGGCAAACCTTTCAGATGTTATCAACGAGATTGTTGATATGAAGGGTACTTACGGCACAAGTGGCGTTATCCGCAACCAGGAGGGCTCATCAATCAACTCACTCTACCTTCTCAAGTGTCTCGGTTTTGTTCAGACACAGGAGCAGGCTGACTGGGTAAATGCAAACTGCCCACAGTATGGTCAGATTACAAAGCCTGGTGACATCATCTATGAGGACTACAACCAGGATAACAAGATTGACGACAGCGATAAGCAGATTGTCGGCTCGCTGATTCCTCGTTATACATACGGTCTTACACTGAACGTGGGCTGGAAGGGCATCAACCTGAGCGCACAATTCCAGGGCGTAGGTAAGGCAGACGCTTATATCAGCGGTGCTTATACTCAGCCTTGCGTTAGCGGTGGTACATTCCAGAAGAGCCACCTTGACAACTGGACACCAGAGAATACAGATGCTAAGTATCCACGTCTCTCTTACCAGTCTGACCTCAACAAGAAGGTATCTACCTTCTGGATGGCAAATGGCGCATACTGCCGTCTGAAGAACCTTCAGCTTAGCTACACCTTCCCTAAGAAGATTGTTAAGGCTATGAAGATTAAGGGACTTATGGTATATGCTAATGCTACAAACCTCTTCACTATTAGTAACTACTACGAGGGTTACGACCCAGAGACTGCTTACCAGAGTGGTTCACAGGGCGCAACAACTGGTAGCATCGGAAATAACTATCCACTTTGTAGCACATATACATTTGGTGCAGAGATTAAATTCTAAAAGATATTGCAACTATGAAAAAGTATATATTATCAATTCTGTCGGTGGCGCTGTTAGCAACCAGCTGCTCACTTGACCGCGAGCCACTCACAGGTCCTTCAACAGGAACTTTCCCTGCAAGTGCTCAGGAGGCAGAGGCGGGTCTACTTGCTGCATACAAGAGCCTTGCAAACGACATACATCAGTACAACCCTGCTGACCGCTGGTTTGATGCGTTGACAGATATCTCTGCAATGCGTACCACACTCTCAAAGTGGCCAGATTTCAGACTATCTATCGTCACTTCTAACCTCTCTCACGTTGAGGATACATATGCTCGTATCTACAAGGGTCTGGGTCGTATCCACCTTGTATTAGACAACCTTGACAACCTGCGCGGCGTTGTAACTGACGAGCAGTACTATCAGTTTAAGGCTGAGCTGCTTTGCCTTCGCGCATATCAGTATGACAAGGCTTGTAAATTCTATGGCGATGTGCCTTGGGTTGACCACTGTCTGACTCTTGACGACTACGCCTATGCTCGTACTCCAAAGGCAGAGGTTATTGACAACATTCTTCGTGACCTTGACGACGAGCTGCTTAACCACCTTCCAATTGCTTGGGATCGTGCTACATGGGGCACTTGCCGTATTGGCCGCGTAGGCGCTTATGCTCTTAAGGCTCGTATCTGTCTTGAGTGGGGTCGCTTTGCTGATGCTGCGAAGTACTCAAAGATAGCTCTTGACCTTGCTGCAGGTGTTTATGACCTCACTCCACTGGACTGCACATACTACCCTACTCACGCTGATGGCGAGCCAGATCCAACACCTCTCTTTGGCTTTGACGCAGAGAAGAACTCTATGGAGTGGATTTGGGCTATCCAGTTTGACCGCCTTGCTGCAAGTAATGTACATCACGGTGTATACACCTTCGCATCACGCGTACACAACGGTGCCGCAGGTGCTGGTCCATCACAGGCTCTGATTGATAGTTTCCAGACTAAGGAGGGCAAGAAGATTACAGACCCTGATAGTGGTTATGACTGGAAGAACCCTTGGAAGAACCGCGACCCACGCCTTGACCTCTACTGTCTGCGTACTGGCGCTCGCTCAATGGGTGTACAGTTCTCTATTGACCCTGCTGACAAGACTGTATTTGACTACAACATTGAGAAGGCAGTGCCAAATGGTGATGTTACTGGTAACAAGAATGAGTATGGTCCTAACGGCACAAAGGGTCCTGGTGGCTACCTGTGGCGTAAGCACCTTGACCCAGTATACTACGCAAGCATCCCTGGCAAGGCGTACGAGGATGAGCTTGATGTGCCTATTATGCGTCTTGCGGAGCTTCTTCTTGTTGATGCTGAGGCAAATATTGAGATGGAGGGCGGCGACCTTGCTCGCGCAAAGGCCGATATTAACCGTGTTCGTGCTCGCGTGAATATGCCTCCTGTAACAGCTACTGACCGTGACGGTCTCCGCTCTGCACTGCGCTATGAGCGTAAGGTTGAGCTCTGCTGCGAGGGCTTCCGCTGGTTTGACCTGCGTCGTTGGAAGAGCGCTGATGGTAAGATTGTGGCTGTTAAGGCTCTTAATGGCGACCAGTATGCTCCAGGCTTCGGTCTTACAACAAGCAACGCAAAGCCAATTATTGACGAGGACTGGATTGTAACATACGATCCTAACCAGACATTTGACGGAGCAAAGTGTAACGCTCGCGTACATACAACATTTAAGTTTGTAGAGGGTAAGGATGAGCTTTGGCCATTCCCATACAGCGAGATGATTACCAATCCTCTGATTGGCGAGGGAAATAACAACCCTGGTTACTAAACCGCTAAAAAACAGAAAGATATGAAAAAGATATTTAAATATTTGTGCTACTGCCTGCCACTTATGGCTGTTGCAGTAGGTTGTAGCGAGGCGGAGGGAATTTCAGAGTTCCAGCCCGATACAAACAAGACGGGCAATGTAACCCTTCTTGCCTCTATAGAGAATGCCGACAGCCGTGCATCCCTCGTGGCTACGGGCGAGGCTCGTTGGCAGGATAATGATGCTATTAAGGTTGTTTGCAATGATGGTTCATCTGAAGTATTCAACATTGACGGCACGGGCGAGACCCGCCGCGCACTGTTTACTGGAAATCTTGAGGGTAAGGCTGTAGGTCAGTACGCCCTCTACCCAACATCTGTTGAGCTCTCTGGCGACAATATCTCTATTGACCTTCCTTCACAGATTGCTCCATCGCCAACTGGCTCTTGCGCCTTTATGGCGGGTGTTATTGACGAGAAGAACGAGGTTGTCTTCAAGCAGCTTACAGCCTATGTGACTGTGCAGATTAACAAGCTCGCCTCTGAGACTGCATCTATCGTCTTTACATCAGACAAGAACCTCTCTGGTCTGCACTCTGTAACCCTTCCAGAGGGTATGGAGAGTGGTGCGGCTGCAACTACTGGCGACAAGAGTGTTGTTATGACCTTTACCGAGGCAGCTCCAACAATGGTAAACGCATTCTTTGCCCTTCCAGTTGGAAACTACTCTCACCTTACTGCTACGGCTTACAATGCTGCGGGTAAGAAGTTGAACGAGATTGTTCTTGGTACCCTTGTCGCTGCATCTCGCGGACTGTTGCTTGACTATCAGATTGAGATGCCAGCAGCCGTACCATCAAAGCCAGAGCCTATTGAGGGTACTGTAAATGTGGCAGGTATCTACTGGGCATTAGGTAATCTCCAGCATGACAAGGATTGCACTGCTACTGCAGGATTTAATGCAGGCTGGAGAATTGCTCCTAACCAAGCACACTTTATCCGTTGTGAGGAGAAGGCTGTGGGCGACATTACTGGTCTAACGAACTTCGATAAGTACGACCACTTCAACTTTGGTGGTATCGCTGCTCCATTTAGCGCTGCGGTAGCTGATGCGATTGACAATGTAGCAGCAGGCTTTAACTTCGGCGGTAAGATGTATACTGACCAAGCTTGTCAGGCAGAGACTACTGACTTTGTGGCTGCTAAGTATGGCGATATTGCCTACTGGGCATCTAACGGCCAGTATCGCATGCCAAGCGACGAGGACTTCAAGACTCTGTTTGAGAAGGCATCTGTTCAGGTGGCAACATACTCACTTAATGGCACTGTAATCAAGGGTGTATACTTCACTGACCCTGCATGGGGTGAGGAGCCTGTAATTAACGCAGAGGAGAAGGCGCTTACAGACGAGGATCTTAAGAATGGTCTATTCCTGCCATATGCAGGTCGTGGTTACAACAAGGAGAGCACACAGTTCAACATCTACAAGCTCGGTGCACAGTGCTGGCATCGTACATCTGTTGTGGATGTAAACACTGCTGCTGGTGCTTGTTTTGGAGTGCTGTTTGCACCTCACTACTTGTTTACTGAAGCTACTAAGGCAAGCTACTTCTACAACGCTGCTTATGGATCAACTGGTCGTTACTCTATCCGCCCAGTATATCTTGGTAAGGGTACAGGCGTAGTTCCTACACCTCCAACACCAGGTCCAGAGCCAGAGCCAGAGCCAGATCCAGGTACAGACACAGACCCTGTTCCAACAACTGGCACAGTAACTGTTGCTGGCGTTGAGTGGGCTATTGGTAACCTTCAGTTTGTAAACGGTGGAACAGGCGCCGAGGGCTTTGCTGCAGGTTGGAGCATTAGCGCAGGTCAGCACTACCACCACTATCTTGGTCAAACTGGCAACATCGACATTACTGACCTTACATCAATGGCACACTTCAACTTTGGTGGTATTGAGAACCCTTGCATCAATGACGCAACAATGTGCGCATCTATTGCAGGTAGTAAGGATATCAGCGGTAAGATGTACACAGACCAGACATGTGTAAATGAGACTACAGACTTCTCTGCAGCTAAGTTTGGTGATATTGCTTACTGGGCTTCAAATGGTAAGTATCGTATGCCTACTGGCGAGGAGATGCAGAAGCTCTATACTGATGCATGTCGCGTAAAGGCGAGCTACACTACTGCCGAGGGTGTTGAGGTTCTTGGAACATACTACTACGACCCTGCTTCAGGCGAGACTCCAGGCGCAGTTGAGGCAGATGCTCCACGCGTGTTGAAGAATGCCGATATGAAAAAGGGTCTGTTCCTGCCTTATACAGGTCGCTTCTACAGCACAGCACTCACAAAGCTCTATGGCATTAATGCTCAGGGTGTATATCGCTCATCAACAACTATCAGCGCATCTACACTTGAGCAGACATACGGTGCTATCTACCGTCCTCACACTCTAACAGAGAAGGAGGGTAAGTATCCAGCTGACTTTATCTACACATACTGGGAGGCAAAGAATCAGGGTGCATATGGCGTAATCAGCCTCTATGCCATCCGTCCAGTAAAGGTAAAATAGTGTTTAACTCTACTCTGCGCCCTAACTTCGGGGTGCAGAGTACCTATATATTTATTTACGACAATGAAAAGATATCAAGAACCAAAGCTTAAGCAGCTAAATGTTAAAATAGAGGCAGGATTTGCCACATCAGTAGTTTTCAACACCCCAGGTGGAGAGTTTGACTATAATGATTACGGTACTGAACTATAAAAAATGCAGAGCTATGAAGAAGTTTATAACATCTATACTTATCGCAGCAGCTGCATTGACAGCTTGCTCTAAAAGTGAGCCTATCACTCCAAATATTGAGAACAACAAGGTTATCCTTCAGGCAAATATTGACGCGCCACAGTCTCGTAGCGTGCTTGTAGAGAAGGATGGTAAGTACACAGCCGAGTGGGTCGCTGGCGACTATATTGAGCTGTATGAGATTACCATTACTGGAGGCACAAAGAAGAAGGCTAACAATGTAAACACTACTCTTACTGCGGGTGGCACAAGTGCTACAGTAAACTTTGAGCTTGCAGCAAAGACAGCAGACTCATTTGCATACATCCTCTCGCACAACAACGCATCTATCAACGGTGCTGCTACATACTTGGCATTTACGGTGCCTACAAATCAGACTCCGACTGCGATGAATACTTACGACCCACTTGCAGACCTTATTCTGTCAAAGGGCGTAAGCACAGCTACACAGCCTACAGAGCCGCTGAACTTTGAGATGGTACGCGTGACTGCTCTGGCAAAGATTAGCATCAAAAACTTGGCACTTGCTACTGGTGACGCTGTAAAGAGCGTAAACTTTGCTTGCGAAAAGGTGCTGACTGGTAAGAAGACCAATATGCTTACAGAGCATATTATTGCAGGTAATGACCCACTTACAGAGGTTAAGGACTCATCTCCAGTAGCCAACAATGTTATCGTTACACTGCCAGAGCCACAGACAGGCGACTTTAGCTACTACGCATCTGTATGGCCTGCAACTCTTGCCACTGGAACAAAGTGCACCCTTACTGTGATTACAAACAACGACGGCCTCTACACAAAGGAGATTACACTGCCAAAGGATATGGTATTCACATCGGGCGACATTACAGCCTTTACTGTAAATATGGCAGGTGTTCCTAACTCAAACGCAACTCCTGAGCAGCCAGAGGTTCGTCCAGACTATATCACCGTAGCGGGCATTAAGTGGGCAGCTGGTAACCTTGAGTATGAGAAGGATGGAGCAACTGACACAGGCTTTGCAGCTGGTTGGGCTATCGCTCCTACACAGTATCACCACTTCTACGCTGGTGTGACTGGCGATGTAAATGGCGAGGAGAAGAGAAATAATTACGACAAGTCGGCACACTTCAATTATGGTGGTATTGAGAATCCATTCACATACTTAATTGATTATGTTGCTGCTGTCGCTGCTTCTGACCCTGCATTTGACATTAGCGGTAAGATGTACACTGACAAGAGTTGTACAACTGCTACTACTGACTTTGCAGCAGCCAAGTTTGGAGATATTGCCTACTGGGCATCAAATGGTAAGTACCGCACACCTACAGCAGCCGAGTTCAAGAAGCTCTATGACGAGGCTTGCCGCATAAAGGCTACATATGTAGATGGAGTAAATACTATCAACGGTACATACTACTACAACCCAGGCGAGGGCGAGACTGCTGGCGTTGTTGAGGGTACAAAGACAGTTACAGATGAGGATCTAAAGGTCGGTATTTTCCTTCCTTGGTCTGGTCGTGGTTACAACAAGGTATCTGGCTCTAATACAGAGTGGGGCGTATTTAAGGTAAACTCACAGGGCGTATATCGCACCTCTACTGTAAACACCACCTCTACAGTTGAGGCTACAAACGGTGTAATCTACCGCATTCAGTCTCTTGCAGAGGGTGCATACTACAATGCAGCATATGGTGCAGAGGCTCGCTATGCAATTCGCCCAGTGTTTGTGGAGTAAGGCTAACAAATTTACACTACTAAATGAAACGAATAGTATCAATAGTGTTGTTGTCGCTGGCGGTGGTTCTCTTCACCGCCGGCTACAACGGCAAAAAGGCACGCATAGGACAAACTCTACCCGCTTGGAGTGAGGGGTACTTTGATATCCACACCATAAGCACGGGTCGAGGTGAGTGTCTGCTGCTTATTATGCCCGATGGAACAACAATGGTTGTTGATGCAGGCGAATTTAGCCGCGAGGGCAAGAAGCACAAGAATGTACTTCAGCGTCCAAATGACAAGACTCGCCCTACAAAGGCCTTTGCCGACTATATCCGCCACTTTATACCTGAGGGCAGAAGTGCTGTAGACTACTTTAACCTCTCGCACTTCCATATGGACCATATGGGAAACCTTGAGCCAGAGTATGAGCACTTCGCAGAGGGTAACTACACCCTTACGGGCGTTATGTCGCTCTACCACCACATCCCTTTCCGCGAGATTAACGACCGCGCTTATGGCGCATATGACTCGCTGAAGGTTAAGGCTATGAGCGTAGGGGTTATGGAGCACTACAAGCGATTTATCAACTACAACATGGCTAAAAATGGCCTTAAGGCGACCCGCTTTGAGCTTGGCGCAGTAAATCAGTTTGCGATGCAGTATAAGCCTGAGAAGTATCCAAACTTCAGAATTGAGAACGTCTGCTCAAATGGCTATGTGTGGGACAATGGCAAGGCTGTGGATGTCTACGAGGATATTCGTAGTAAGATTCGTGAGAATGCATCTTCGTGCGGCTTTGTTGTTCGCTACGGCAAGTTTGACTTCCTCACAGCGGGCGATATTGGCGACTACAACGACCTTGAGCTTTGTGTAGCAAAGGCCGTAGGAGAGGTTGATGCCGTAAAGGCACATCACCATCTATCGCCACACTCTATGTGCCGTCCATCTATGGAGGTGCTACGCCCAAAGACCCTTGTGGCAACAAGTTTCTATGTGCGTGAAATTCAACCTGATAAGAGCAAATTCGGGTTTATAAACAATCTTGGCTGCGACATCTATTGCACAAGTGTTGGCGAGGCTCTTCTTGAGCAGTATCCGCAGGAGTATGCAGCATGCAAAGCCACCAGCGGACATATCGTCATCCGTGTGGCTCCTAAGGGAAACAAGTACTGGGTATATACCCTTGATGATAGTAATAGCGAGTACCGAGTAACAAGAATTGACGGTCCATTCAAATGTAAGTAAAAATGAGAAGCACTCTCTATTGGATAACTACCCTACTCTCTGTCCTGCTACTCTCTTGTGGTGGGGATGATGTAAAGATGCCTTGGGAAGACGACCTTGGCAAGGGCGAGCAGGAACAGCAGAAGCCAGAGCCAGAGCCTGACAATCCAGAGCCTGACAACCCTACGCCAGACCAGCCTGCTGACAACATTATCGGTCAGCCACTTGCTGCGTGGAGCGAGGGCGAATTGGATATTCACACCATAAGCACTGGCCGAGGCGAGTGTCTGTTCTTCATTCTTCCAGATGGAACGACTATGGTTGTTGATGCAGGCGAGTTTAGCCGCGAACCAGCCGACTACAAGAATGTACTTCAGCGTCCAAATGCTCAGACTCGTCCAACGAAGGTCTATGGCGACTACATCAAGCACTTCCTGCCTCGTGGTCGCAGCGCGATAGACTATATGCACATCTCACACTTCCATATGGACCATATGGGTAACCTTGAGAAGGAGTACACAAAGGATGAGAGTGGTACATATACCCTTGCGGGCGTTACTGCCCTCTATCATCACATTCCGTTTATAGAGGTTATTGACCGCGCATATGGCAACTACGATGGGCTGAAGGTAAACAGTATGAGTGAGGCAGCCCTTGCCAACTACCGCAAGTTTGTAGAGTATCAAGTGGCTAAGAAGGCTCTGCAGGCATCGCAGTTTAAGGTGGGTGCAGTAAATCAGTTTGCAATGAAGTACAACGCGGCAGCATATCCCAACTTCCGCATTGAGAATGTCTGCGCAAACTGCTCTCTGTGGCAGAACGGACAGTCGGTAGATATCTATGCCCAGAAGGGTGCAGCAAAGGCCGAGAATGCCGCTTCGTGTGGATTTGTTATCCGCTATGGAGACTTTGACTTCCACACAGCAGGCGATATTGGCGACTACTACGACTATGAGTATGCTGTGGCAAGCGTGGTAGGTCAAGTGGAGGCTACAAAGGCGCATCATCACCTCTCTCCGCACTCAAACTGCAAGAAGGCTATGAATGTTCTCAAGCCAAAAGTTCTCGTAGCAACGAGCTTCTATGTGCGTGATATTCAGCCTGATAAGAGTAAGTTTGACTATATCACAGCTGGCGGTTGCGACATCTACTGCACAAGCGTGGGCGAGAGTCTGCTTGAGCAATATCCACTGGAGTATATCAAGTGTAACGCCACAAGTGGACACATCGTTATCCGCGTGGCTAAGGGTGGCGAGAGCTTTATGGTCTACACCCTTGATGACAGCAACAGCAATTACACAGTAAAACGAGTTGATGGACCATATAATAACTATTAATACGAAATGAAAAAGATTCTTTGGATAGTACCACTTGCCACACTGTTAGCCGTAGGCTGTGGCGGTGAAAGTAGTAGTATGCCTTGGGAGGATGACCTCGGCGGCGGAAATCAGAAGCCAGAACCAAAACCAGACGACACTCTTGTTGAGGTTGGCAAGCCATTGCCAGTATGGAAAAAGGGAGAGCTTGACATCCACTTCATTAACACTGGTCGTGGCGAGTGTTGCTACTACATTCTGCCTGACGGCACAACGCTTCTTGTAGATGCAGGAGAGGTTAAGGCAACGCACGATGCAACTGATACATCTGCTGATGCGGCTGTGCCACAGAGGCCAAATGCCGATGTGCGCCCATATATTGCCCAAGCTCGCTATATCAAGCACTTCGCACCAAATGGTAGAGTGTTTATTGACTACTGCGCACCATCGCACTTCCATATTGACCACATTGGCTCAACAGGTATGGCCACAGAGACTGCTGCTGCAGGATATAAGAAGTCTGGACTTACGGCACTCTATGATGAGGTGCCATATGGTAAGGTTATTGACCGCGCATACCCAGACTACCCTACTGATGACAGCCACTCTACAATCCCAGCGATGGACGGCCAGTTGCGTAACGACTGGGCAAAGTTTGTCAAGTGGGGCGTTGCTGAGGGTAAATTTAAGGCTGAGCGATTTGAGGTCGGCAAGCAGCAGATAACACTGCTTAACGACCCTAAGGCATATGCAGGCTTTAAGATATTTAACATCTGCGCAAATGGTTTTGTATGGTCTAAAAATGGCATTAGCGGCTCAAAGTCAGGCGCGGGAAATCCTGCATCGTGCGGCTTCCACCTCAGCTATGGACTATTTGACTATATCGCCTGCGGAGACCTTACCTCTGCACCTCAAAACCTTGTGGCATACTACTTCCGCGATTTTATCGGCGAGGGACACCTTGACGCCTTTAAGTGCCACCACCACTTGAGCGCAAATGCGTGGGGCTCGCAGATGCAGGCTCAAAATTTCAACCCTCGCGTGATTGTCAACCAGAACTTCTACACCAAGCAGCCTGATGCTGGACATGTTAATGACCTTATGGACAACAAGTACTCCTTCTGGGTTAAGGACTTCTTCACTACAAACCTACATCCATACTACCACCAATCAAACAAGGATGCTGTAAGTAAGATGACAGGCTACGACGGCCATATCGTTATCCGCGTGGCAAACGGTGGCGGAGAGTTCTATGTCTATATGCTTGACGACACCGACTTTGAATATAAGGTAAAGTCTATTCACGGCCCGTATACTTCAAAATAAACAAATAGCAGTGCAAATTGCACTGCTATTTGTTTATTAGCCTTTAGCCATTGGCCATTAGCTATTGGCCTTATAGAGGTGTCGGCAGAGCCGACTAATATAAATCCGCGTAGCGGATACCACTGAAAAGCTAATGGCTAAAGGCTAATAGCTAATGGCTAAATAAGCTGTATTCCGTGCTGTAGGCACTCATTGCGCATAGTGTCGGGCCAGATGCTGGACTGGGTTTCGCCGATGTGGGCTTTATGGAGCAGAATCATACAGAGGCGCGACTGGCCGATACCGCCACCAATACTCTGCGGAAGGCTTCCCTCAAGGAGTCGGCGGTGGAAGTAGAGTGATTTGCGACACTGTTGGCCACACTGTTCTAATTGATGCTCAAGGGCAGCACTATCTACGCGGATACCCATAGAGGATAGCTCTATAGCTCTGTCAAGGAGTGGGTACCAGACAAGCAAATCGCCATTAAGGCCTGCATAGGTACTGTCAGCAGCCACTGTAGTGTAGTCGTCGTAGTCAGGTGCGCGGTTATCGTGAGGCTCTGAGTTGGTAAGGCGACCGCCTATGCCGATAATGAATACTGCACCATACTCTCGGCAAATAGCATCCTCTCGCTCTTTAGGAGTGAGGGTTGGGTAGCGGTCAAGAAGCTCCTGAGCGTGAATAAAGGTTATCTTCTCGGGCAAAAATGGCTCTATCTGCGAATAGGTCTCACAGATGTAGAACTCTGTTCTGAGAATGGTGTTATAGATGCGTGTAACAACATCCTTAAGGTAGGCTACAGTGCGCTGTGAGCTATCCATAACCCTCTCCCAGTCCCACTGGTCTACATAGAGCGAGTGGAGGTTATCAAGCTCTTCATCGGCGCGAATGGCGTTCATATCTGTAACAATGCCATAGCCACTTCTAACCCCATACTGGGCAAGGGTCACCCTCTTCCACTTAGCAAGCGAGTGTACTACCTCCGCCTCAGCATTCTCCATGTCGCGTATAGGAAAGGTTACGGCGCGCTCAGTGCCACTCAAGTCGTCATTCATACCCAGACCTTTAAGCACAAAGAGCGGTGCTGTAACGCGACGCAGGCGTAGCTCTGTTGATAGACTGCTGAGGAAGAACTCCTTAATCTGCTTAATGGCTATCTCGGTCTGCTGTAGCGAGAGCAGAGGCTTATACTGTTTGGGAAAAATCACTCCACTCATACTACTTTGTATAGAATCTATAAACGCAGGTGTGGCGATACTCCTCCTCTGGACGAAGAACTACGCTTGGGAAGCTACGGTGGTTTGGCGCATCTGGGTAGCGCTGGGTCTCAAAGACAACACTCTCGCGGAAGGCAAGCGGCCTACTATACTTGCCCATATAGCTACCATCAAAGAAGTTACCGCTATAGAACTGCAGGGCAATTTGGTCTGTCAGCACATCCATAGCGCGGCCAGATTGTGGCTCATAGAGAGTCAGCACCCTTACAACCTCGCCATTATCCTCGCGGTTAAGCACCCAGTTCATATCGTATCCGCGACCTGCAGCGAGTTGCTCGTCACTGCTATCAATCATATCGCCAATGGCATGAGCAGAAAGGAAGTCGTATGCTGTGCCTGCCACTGGGCGAATTTCGCCCGTAGGGATAAGGTTGCTATCGGTAGGGGTAATACTATCGGCATCAATCTGCAGTATGTGGTCGGTAATAGTTCCTCCAGCCTCGCCCTTGAGGTTGAAAAATGAGTGGTGCGAGAGGTTTACGACCGTAGTCTTATCGGTCGTGGCTCTATAGTCCACGCGAAACTCATTCTCTGGGGTCAGAGTATAGGTCATTGTGATATCTAAATTTCCTGGGAAGCCATCCTGACCATCAGGGGCGATGTAGTGAAGCACTATGGAGTCTTCTGCCACGCTGACAACATCCCACACAACCATATCAAGCCCCTTGTCGCCACCGTGCAGGGTCTGTCCGTTGTTATTCTTGGGAGTGGTATACTCTACCCCCTCAAGGGTAAACTTACCCGCGCCGATGCGGTTTGCCACTCTTCCGACAACAGAGCCGAGGAAGCGCTCGCCCGTATTATTTATATATCGGTCTATCTTCTCATATCCCAGTACAATGTCCGCCATATTTCCCTCACGGTCTGGCGCCCAAAGGGATACTACGCGCGCACCGAATGTTGTCACTTGCATCGTAAGAGTGCCGTTAGTAAGTGTGTAGAGGTCTGTTGTCTTGCCATCTACTGTTGCGCGGAAATCCTCCGCCTTCATAAGGTTTAGCTCATTGCTCGGTGTGTTGCAGCAGCCCACAAAAAGTAGTGCTACAGCCAAAAAATAGGTTAGTCTCATAGTTGTTTTACTCCTTTATATATTCCTTTTCTCATTCTTATAAGATACTGTGCCTTTGGCAGTTGGAAGGTCAGCGTATAGAGCACTGCCAAGATATAGGCAACCACCATCTTTTGTCGCTCGGTGGCTATAAGTCTGCTTACATTATCTGTACGCATAGCCTTGCTCACGCCGATATTGTAGCAGAGGCGGTCAAAGTACTCGTCAGTAGTCTTTGCGGCTGGTATATAGTGGTCTATAGCCGCATTTGGCACAAAGAAGATGTCGTATCCTCTCTCCCTGATGCGGGCAAAGAGGTCGTTCTCCTCGCCACCCATAAGGCTCTGTCCGTTGCGCCCTAACTGGGGATTGAACACCCCTACACTATCAAAAATCTCACGGCGGAAGGCCATATTGCCACCCGCAGGGACACGGTTTTTCGGAAAGAGTGTCACAGCGATGTCAAGGTCAAGGGTGTTGGCAATCATCCGCTCCGTGTAGTGCGACATCCAACGGGGGCGACCACTCTCAAAAACAGCTCTAACAGCTCCCCCTGCAGCCATAGCCTGTGGGAAGGAGTCAAAGAACTCTATATAACTCTCAATAAAACTCTGTTCAATAGTCTCGTCGTCATCAATAATGGCGATATACTCCCCTACTGATGCCTCAATACCGCAGTTGCGGGCATTAGAGAGTCCCTGCTTGACCTCGGTAACCATACGAAGATTGCAATCCGCGTGTTCAGAGGCAAAAGCGGCGAAGGCTTCAGCTGTATCGTCCGACGAGTTATTGTTCACAACAACGCACTCCCACTGTTCTTTTGGGGCCGACTGGCTAACCACAGAGCCGAGCAGTCGGAGCAGACTTTGACTGCGATTGTAGGTCGCAATGATGAGTGATAACTTTTTCATAGAGCAAATTTACTATTTTTTGCGGAATTTTTCCTATCTTTGGGAAATTTTAATCAATAAAACGACCGTAAAATGAAAAAACTCGCTATCTATCTGATGTTTATCCTCTGTGGAGCATCTGTTGTTGTGGCAGCACCGCCACGAACATCTTTTGTAAAAGTAACCGTAACGCCAGACCACGCCGACTGGTGCTACAACTGCGGTGAGAAGCCAGTGTTCAGCGTAACCGTTACTGACTGCAGCAACGCCCCTATTAAGGATGCACAAATCTACTATGAGATTTCAGAGGACTTCCTCGCGCCTCTTGAGAAGGGCGACAAGACCCTTGCTAACGGTACTGTTACCTTTACTGGCCACACGATGAAAAAGCCTGGTTTCCTCCGCTGCCGCGTATGGGCAAAGGTGGATGGCAAAAAGTACGACGAGTGCGCTACAGCAGCCTTTGAGAAGGAAAAAATTGAGCCAAAGACCATTATGCCAAAGGACTTTGAGGCCTTCTGGCGTGCCGAGATAGAGAAGAATCAGAAGATTGATATGCTGCCACAGCTTGACCTTGTGCCAGAGAAGTGTACACCAAAGGTAAAGGTCTACTCTGCATCATTCCAGAGTTTTAGCAAGGGCTCGCGCATCTACGGAACTCTCTGCGTGCCAGCTAATCACGACGGCAAATGCCCTGCAATACTTATTGTTCCAGGCGCAGGCTGTCGCTCTCGCAAGGGATACTATACAGAGGCCGAGAAGGGCTTTGTAACCTTTGAGGTAGGCATTCACGGCATACCTACAGTTCTTCCTGACGAGCGTATATATGAGACCCTCAAGCAGGGCTCGCTGCAGAACTACCCATCGGCAAATGTGGACGACAAGGATAAGTACTACTACAAGCGCGTCTTTGTATCTTGTGCCCGCGCTGTTGATTTTCTCGCATCGCTCGACTTTGTAGATGCTGACCGTATCGGCGTTATGGGTGGCAGTCAGGGTGGCGCGCTCACCATTACAACATCATACCTCAACCCTAAAGTTAAGGCTGGTGCAGCCTTCTATCCCGCTATGTGCGACCTTACAGGCTATCTCTACGACCAAGGTAATGCGTGGCCATATCTTTTCAAGAACAAGAAGCTCGCTACAAAGGAGCGACTTGAGACTGTCAAGTACTACGATGTTGTAAACTTCGCACGTAACGTTAAACAGCCTATGTGGGTATCATACGGATACAACGACCTTGTGGTCTGCCCAACATCTATTCAGGGTGCTATAAACGAAATGCCAGTAGCACCAGAGGTGATGATTGTTCCGCAGTCACGCCACTGGACATACCCAGAGCAGGATAGCGCCCGCTCAAAGTGGATGATGAAACAATTAACAAAATAGAACAGACTATGAAGAAATTAGTATTACTTATCGTGGCGATGTTTGCCATTACAGCCATCGCTACAGCCGACAACAAGGGCAAGGGAACTCTTACCGAGCACACCTTCAAGCATAAGGGTGTTGAGTACACCTATTGGCTCTACAAGCCACAAAATCTGCCTGAGGGCGCACCGCTGATTATGGCCTTTCACGGCTATGGCAGCCGCAACATCCCCTCTGTAGGCTACGGCTTCCACCCAGTGGCAGACGAGCACGGCTTTGCTGTCTGCTACCCTAAGGGCCCTAAGGATAACAAGGGAAGACACTGCTGGGCAGTGGGTTACGACTTCCACTTTGCCGAGGGCTGGGAGCGTGACGATGTAGGATTTGCTGTCCGCCTCGTCAAGCACCTGCAGAAGAAGCACGGACTGTCAAAGCACAATGTATTCGCTACAGGCCACTCAAATGGTGGCGAGATGAGCTACCTGCTCGCGTACAAGGCATCTGATACCTTCGCCGCAGTAGCACCAATCTCTGGTCTTACTATGGAGTGGATGTACCGAGAGCTTGAGGCAAAACGCCCTGTGCCAGTAATGGAGGTACACGGAACTGAGGATAAGACCTCTAAGTGGAACAGCAACCTCAATAAGGTTGATAAGTGGGGCCCATATATCGCCGTGCCACGCGCTGTGGGCTACTGGGCTGCCGTAAACCGTTGCACACACGAGGTTACAGAGGAGCTGCCCGTTCTTCGCAATAAGGTCGTTGCCCACCGCTATGTAGGAGGCGTAAATGGCAACGAGGTATGGCTCTATGAGGTCATCGGAGGAAAACACTCTTGGGCGGAAAAGGATATGAACACCGCCGCTGAAATCTGGAAGTTCTTCAGCAAATACTTGAAGTAAAAAAAAAGAGTCCCGCAGGACTCTTTTTTTTGGCTATTAGCCGTTGGCCTTTAGCCATTGGCTTTTTTTAGAGTACGGTTAACAAAGAGTGTAACGATGTAACTCGTGTAACAGCTGTGCGTACCCCTGTTACAGCGTTACATTGTTACATTGTGTATTACAACCCACCGTGCGGATAGTCTTGCTCTCTGTCAAGGAGTGACGACTGACGAAAGTATAGGGGTTTCGTCGGTCGTCACCCTCTCTACTATCAATGTCCAGTAAATAGAGTCTCAGTAATTCAATGATTGATAGCTCATTGCTTCCTATCGCATTGATATTACCAAGCCTTATATATAGGCAGAGCCTATGATTGCCATAGATGGCAGTTGTCTCTGCTCGGCAGGTAACATCTCGGCCATAGTAGGCGAGGCAAAGAGTAAAAAGACCTCTCTTACGACGGCTCTTGTGGCGAGTGCTATTGCCTATCGCGTCAAGGCCACACAAGCCTTTAAAAATATATCTAATAATATAACACTCAATGTGTTATGGTTAGATACGGAGCAGAGCGAGTACTACCGAGTGTGAACTCGCGGAGCGGATACCGCATAGCTAACAGCTAACGGCTAACCGAGATGTAACAATGTAACAATGTAACGCCGTAACAGGGGGTGTGTCGTGCTGTTACACTATGTTACACTACCCGTTCTGAGATGAGTTGAGAGGGTGACGACCGACGAAACCCCTATACTTTGGTCGGTCGGTCACCCCTTGACAGAGAGTATAAGGAGATTAAGGAGATTAGCGAAATACTCACTAAATTCCCTAACTTCCCTAACTTCTCTGTACTGCGTTAGCAAGCCACCAAGGGTAATTCGCGCACCTCGGAGGAGAAGTGGGCAGATTTCTCTGCCCGCTATGACGACCAAGTCCCCCTTTGCCAAAGGGGGATTTAGGGGGAATGTCAATATTTATTATTATTCTGTATGTCAGCCTGTTCTCGGCTTTCAGAGACCTACAAAGTAGGTGTTACAAGAAAAGGACTGCCTGCAAGTTTATTTGCAAAGGCAAGTCCTTTTGTTGTGACAACAGCTCTGCTGTCTGAAAGTCGCAATGTAACAGCCTCCACCATTTTGCGTTTCGCAAAAATTTTACTACCTTTGCTCCCTACTATGTGCGTATGCGTGTACGCACGGGCGCAAATTATGTTAGAGAAGTTAGCAAAGCAGACAGCGATTTATGGCATTAGCACCATTGTAGGCAGGTTTTTGAGTTACCTGCTCACGCCATTCTACACCCGTATTTTCGGTGTGGAGACCTACGGTGTGATTACCGATGTCTACGCGCTGATACCTTTTGCACTTGTTGTGCTGACTATGGGTATGGAGAGCGGATTCTTCCGCTTTACTGCCAAGGCGGAGGAGGCTGGGGGCGATGTAGCTGCGGCCAAAAAGCGCATTTTTACCACTATGTGGGGCATAACGACCCTTGCGGCGGTTATCTTCTTTGTGCTTGTGGCGGCATTTGCGCCTGAGTGTTCAGCCCTTATGGGCGAGGTCTATACTGCGCATCCTGAGTATGTTGTCATTGTTGCGGCGATAGTGATGTTTGATGTGGCGGGGTGTATCCCCTTCT
Source organism: Alistipes sp. (assembly GCA_017938765.1). Classification (GTDB taxonomy): domain Bacteria; phylum Bacteroidota; class Bacteroidia; order Bacteroidales; family Rikenellaceae; genus Alistipes. The sequence goes on from JAGBAX010000003.1 coordinate 164,027, forward strand.
CGCGACTGCGTGAGGGTGGTCGTGCGCTGACATTCGTGGGCTTCAAGATGGCAAATATCATTATGCAGGTGGGCTTTGCGGTGCTCTTTTGGGCTGTGGGGCTCTTTGAGAGCGACTTTGGCGTGGGCTGGGCGTTTGTTGCCAACCTGCTTGCCAGCGCTGTGACGACCATTGGCGTAGCCATTTCGGGCAGGGCAGTGCCTAAGATTCACTGGGCGATGCTTGCGGCGATGTTTGCATACTCTCTTCCGCTGCTTATCTCCTCTGTGGCGGGTACGGCGGGCGAGTTTATAGACCGACAGCTCATCAAGTACCTTGTACCAGAGGGCTCTATGGCGCAGCTCGGTATCTATGGCGCGATAACCAAGATTGCCGTTGTGATGACCCTCTTCACGCAGATGTACCGTCTGGCTGCCGAGCCGTTTTTCCTCGCCAACTTCCGCAAGGATGAGTTCCAGCAGACCAATGCTGCGGCGATGAAGTACTACATCATTGCCTCAATGATAATTTTCCTCGGCATTGCCCTCTACAGAGACCTCTTTGCACTTATCGTGGGCAGTAACTTCCGCGAGGGTATCTACATCCTGCCCGTAGTGCTGGGTGCTAATGTGCTGAGTGGCGTGTGGCTCAACCTCTCGTTCTGGTATAAGCGCGAGGAGAAGACCTCCTACGCCCTGTGGGTCACCCTGTCGGGTCTTGTGGCAAGCGTTGTGGCGGGATACGCCCTTATTCCGCAGTGGGGATACTATGGCGCAGCGTGGAGCCGTTTTATTGCCGAGGTGGTTATGGTTGCCGTAAGCCTTACGATGAACCGCATCTGCTACCCTACGCCGTATGAGTTTGGTCGCATTGGGGAGTATGTTGCGGTGGCTCTTGCGCTCTTCTTTGCTACCGAATGGTTAGGCGTGGAGAGCATAGCACTTAGGTACACAGTAAGCACAGCCGTGCTTCTGCTCTATATGGCGTATGTTGTTCGCCGCGAGAAGATTGATGTAGTAGCACTTGTTAAAGCAATACTAAGACGATGAGATTTGCAGATATAATCGGACATACAGCACTCAAGGAGCACCTTGTTCGCAGTGTAGATAGTGGCAGAATAAGCCACGCGCAGCTCTTCACGGGCATTGCTGGTGCGGGCACGCTACCTCTTGCTATTGCCTATGCGCAGTATATCCACTGCCGTAACCGACAGAATGGCGATAGCTGTGGTGTCTGCCCCGCTTGTCAGCAGATTGCCGCCCTTGAGCACCCCGACCTGCACTTTGTCTACCCCGTAAATAAGCAGGGTAAGAAGAGTGGCGAGGTTGTTATCAGCACTGCCCGCGAGTTTACGGATAAGTGGCGCGAGATTATCGCCTCTACGGGTGGCTACTTCACCCCTCAGCAGTGGTTTGACAGCCTCAATTTAGGCAAGACCCTCAAGGGTATGATAACGGCCAAAGAGGCTGAGGAGATTATTCGCCGATTGGGCTTCAAGAGCTTTGAGAGCGAGTATAAGAGTATGATAATTTGGCTACCTGAGACGATGAACGAGGAGGCGGCCAACAAACTGCTCAAGATTCTTGAGGAGCCTTGGGGTAAGACCATCTTTATCCTTGTCTCTGAACGCCCTGACCGCCTACTGAAGACCATCCTCTCCCGCACGCAGGAGGTTACAGTACCACGCCTAACCACTGAGGAGCTACTGCCAATAGCCCTACAGAGTGAGAGTGATAGTGTTAAGGCGCAGAATATCGCCCGCCTTGCTACTGGAGACATCATTGAGCTGCGTAGATTGCTCGGACAGAGCACGGACGAGGCTCGTGAGGAGAATTTCGGCCACTTCTGCACCGTTATGCGCCTTAGCTACAACGACAAGCACCTTGAGTTGATGAACTGGGCAGATGAGGTTGCAGCGCTCTCTCGTGAGCGCCAGCGCGGTATGCTTACAGAGTTCAGCCGCCTGCTGCGTGAGGCCTTTATGATTAACGCAGGCCTTAGCCAGATAAGCTACCTATGGGGCGAGGAGGCAGATTTTTGCAAGAAGTTTGCACCATTTATTGACGACAAGAATATAGAGCCTATCGTGGAGCAGATAGAGCAGGCAACACGAGAGATTAACCAGAATGGCAATCCGCGAATTGTCTTTACACACTTCGCCCTTGCAGTAAGTAAATATATCCGCAGGAGGTAGGCTATGAGGAGTGTTGTCGTTCTTGGAGGTGGTAATGTTGGGGATGTCACTCAGACCCTTAACCGCGCAGAGAGGATTATTGCCGAGCGCATTGGAGAGATTATCTCCCGCTCAACAGACCATACCTCTGAGGCGTGGGGCTTTGAGAGTAGCTCTCTCTTTACCAACCGCGCGTGGGTTGTTCAGACGACAAAAGAGCCTATGGAGGTAATGGATAGTCTGCTTGATATAGAGGCTCAGTGTGGCCGTGACCGCAAGGGCGAGTACCGCAGTAAAGTGCTTGGAGGAGAAAGCTACGCCAACCGCGTGGTAGACCTTGACATACTGCTCTATGGAAGCGAGCTTGTAGTGACCCCGCACCTGCAAATTCCGCATCCGATGCTCCTTGAGCGCGACTTTGCACTGCAGCCAATGGCAGAGGCTATGGGGATAAGCGTTGAGCAGGCGGTAGAATTAGTGACTAAAATTGTGAAAGATGAGATATAAAGTGATAGTACTATGCTGCGTGGCACTCACTGCTGTGGGGTGCTTCAAGAGCGTTACAAAGGATACAAACCTTGTTATCAAGACCCTTGTGCAACAGACCTCTGGCGCAGGAAACACCCTTGCTACAGATACCTACTCCTATGCCTACTATACGGGTACGGACAAGTGGATGGTGGCAAGCTATGAGGATGCTGTGGCGAGGATAGTTACCGACTCACTGGGCGTAGAGCGCAAAACAGTTCCCGATGTGGAGTCTGAGGTCTTGGAGCGCACTGATGATACGAACTACTACGTCAGCCTGCCGCTAAACCAGTCGCCTGCCCTTGTGGTGCTTGTTGCGCCGAGCATCAGAATGTACGCCACAACCTTCAAGTACCTCAACGTTGAAAACCTATACGAGACATACATAACCCTACTGCTCCACCCTTGGAAAAAAGCCCCCTATACCGAGGGCAGCGAGAAGAAGGGCGGTGTGTGGACCATAGTTCCACCCGCGCCAGAGCAGACAGAGAGTGATAACACCGCAACAGATACTGTAGAATGAAAAATAGCACGCTGATACTCAAAGTGGCCGTGACGCTCCTCTTCCTTGGTGCGTTTCTGACTCGCTGTGCCAACATTATGAGCCCTGAGGGTGGCCCAAAGGATACTCTGCCACCTGTCATTGTAAACCTTACCCCAAATAACTTCGCCACTAACTTTAAGGAGAAGAAGATATACATTGAGTTCAACGAGTACGTGCAGATAAAGGACCAGAACAAGGAGATGTTCACCTCTCCACAGATGAAGAAGATGCCCCTTATCTCTACTCGTGGCAAGGGCATTGTCATCACTATCCGCGACACACTCAAGGAGAATACCACCTACGCCATTGACCTTGGTAGCGCCATTCGTGATAATAACGAGGGTAACCCAATCAATGCAATGCGCTATGTCTTCTCTACGGGCGATACGGTAGACTCGCTGATGTGCTCTGGATATACGGCCGACTCTTATAAGGCGGACTCCGTTAGCCGAACATTCCTCTGGTTTTATATCGCAGACTCTCTGCCCGATACACCAGACTACGACTCTACAATCTTTAACCGCAAACCCGATGTTATTGCCCGCGCGCAGAACAACGGAATCTTCATTGCGCAGAACCTTAAGCCAGTAGCCTACCGCATCTACGCCTTCGGAGATAAGAACGACAACCAGATGTATGAGCCAGGCACAGACCTTGTGGGTATCCTTGATACGCTCTATAACCCCGCCACAATGCCACCATTTGCTGTTTGGTTTGACTCTCTGCGCCACTATCCATCTGCCGACCCGCAGCTCTACTTCCGTATGTTTACCGACAAGGCATTCAAGGGCCAGCGCCTTGTGGAGGCTATGCGCCCCGACTGCAAGCAGATAACCCTCTACTTCAACACCGCCCTGCCTATCATTGACTCTATCCGATTGGACTCAATCCCTTCTGATAAGATACTCTTTGACCCTCGCACAAAGGGCAAGGATACCCTTAACCTATGGCTCAATGTCCCTGCCGAGAGCCTCCCAGACACCATCAAGGGAACTATCACCTACCACAAGCACGACTCTATCCGCCAGCTTGTGCCGACAACAGAGCCACTCAAACTTGCTTGGAAACTCGTAGAGAGTAAGGAGGAGCAGAAGGAGCGCGAGAAGGAGGAGCGCGAGCGCAAGAAGGCCGAGGAGGAGGGTCGCGAGTATACCCCACCGAAGAAGCCAAACCCATTCAAGTTCAAGTGTAGCGCCTCGGCAGAGATAAACCCAGAGAAGGGCTTTGACATTACTATTGACTACCCTCTTGTAGCCTTTGACTCTACAGCCGTAAAGCTCTACAAACTCTCTGGCGACGAGAAAAATCCTACCGAGACAGAGATAGAGAAGAGCTTTGTTCAAGACACTATGCACATCGGCCGCTATGCTGTTCGTGCCAAGTGGGAGAAGAAGACCAAGTACCGCTTCTACATCCCTAAGGATGCTATGACAGATGTTATGGGCTATAAGAACGACTCTATCAGCCAGAGCTTTGCCACCTACGACCCTGAGAAGTACTCAAAGATAGTTCTTACAGTCAAGGGTCAGGGCGATAAGCAGTATATCATCCAGCAGACCGACTCTTCGGGCAAGACCCAGCAGGAGCTGAAGGGTGTCAAGACGGGTAAGCATACTATCAACTATGTCAGCCCAGGTGAGATTCGCATTCGCGTTATTGAGGATACAAATGGCAATGGAGTGTGGGACGCAGGCGATGTAGTTGCCCGCCTACAGCCAGAGCGCGCCGAGATGTACATTAACGACACGGGCGAGGATGTTTTTGCCACGAAGGCCAACTGGGATATCGAGATAGATATCGACATGAGCAAGGTATTCAAGCCGATGACTATGGAGAACCTTATCAAGATGCTTGAGGATAAGGAGGCTTCACGCCTCAAGAAGCTCTACGAGGAGTGGCAGAAGAAGCAACTTGAGAACCCACAGGGCAACAACAACCAGAACAACTCCGGCATGGGAGGTATGGGCGGTATGATGGGCGGCATGGGCGGCATGATGGGAGGCCTTGGAGGTCTTACTGGCAGCGGCTCAGGCAGCACAGGTAGATTATTCTAAACTATTGTCTAAAATTGACTATGAAGCGATTACTAACAATACTAATGCTTATTGCAGCGACACTCTGTGGTCAAAAAGCCTCAGCGCAGCACGTTATTGCTGTTACTGGTGGAGCGGGTATGGCGACCAGTAGACTATACCCTGCGCAGGAGACTCGCCCAATCTGGGGTGTTGGTCAGGCAGGAGTTTCGTGGCGATACTACTCATTGCCACGCTTTGTGGGCGGCTTTGGTATAGACCTTGACTGGATGCAGCGCGGATTTTCCTATGCCCCTTATGCCTCTATTTACGAGGATAAGAAGGATTATAAGTACTACCGCCGCAATGTCAATACGCTGATGATGCCTATCGTTTGGCAGCCACACTTCTACCTGTTCAAGAACCACTTGAGGGTCTACCTTGAGGCTGCTGTGACCTTCTCCTACAACTTCGCCTCAACATTTGAGAACCGCGAGCCATACACCTTTGGAGGCACTGCGGCGGGCGATGTAATGAAGGACAAGTACGATATGCGCCCTGAGCGCGACAACCGCTTCGGCTTTGGACTTGCTGGCGGTGGAGGTATAGACATTATTGTCGGCCAGATGGAGTTTGGTCTCCGCGCACGATATGACTTCGGATACTCGGACATCCTTAAAAACCGCAACAAATACTACGACAACGGCCTTGACCAGAAGAACAAACCGGGCGAAAACCCATTCTGGTATACTCCTCTGCGCTCGCCGTTAGACAATCTGATGATTAGCCTTCGCATCGGTTGGCGATTTAACAAGAAGGGCTTTGATGAGTGGTTCTACAAGCCACCAAAAAGGGATAAAGAGGTAATAAAATTTGCACTATAATGGAGAGTACAAACACAAGGCAACAGAAGATTGCCAAACAGATTCAGAAAGATGTTGCTGGCATTATCCAGCGCGAATACTCAGCCGCCCTGCGCGGGACACTGGTTACGGTAACCACCGTGCGCGTATCGGTAGACCTTGCATACGCCAAGATATATGTGAGTGTCTTCCCCTTTGACCGCGCCGAGGCTACCCTTGCACTGCTTACCGAGCAGAATCGCGCCATTCGCGGTCTGTTAGGCAACCTTATGCGCAATCAGGTGAAGTCAATCCCAGAGCTTCAGTTCTTTATTGACGACTCATTGGAGTATATTGAGAATATAGACAACCTGCTCAACAAGTAGTCTATGCAGTGGTTTTTTGCCCGTAGATACCTGCTCTCTCGCTCGTCACACTCGGTGATAAACATCATCGCGAGCGTGAGCCTTATCTCTGTGGCAATACCCGTTGCAGCAATGGTTATCCTGCTCTCGGTCTTCAATGGCTTTGAGATTCTGGTAAAGGGGATGTACGCCCAGAGCGATGCAGATATAGAGATTCTCGGTGTTGGTACTCCTTCAGAGGAGTTACGCAGTAAAGTCCTTGATACAGAGGGGGTTAAAGCGGCTACTTATATAGTTGACGGTCAGGCACTTGCCGCATCAGAGACCCGCCAGACGGCAGTTCAAGTTCGCGGAGCTGATAGCCTCTACTACGAGGTCTTTCCCGTAGACCTTCGCTCTGTGCAGGGTAGTGTAGCCCTTACTCACGGCGAGATTAACAATGCGCTGATGACAAGCGATATCTCGCAACTGCTTGGTATATACACCGTTGTCTCCTCTCGCATAACCCTCTACTCACTCGGTGGTGGAGATATCGGCTCACTGCTTCCCATTAGGGGTATGCGCCAGACAAGGGTACATGCAGGGGGCATTATCCGCGCAAATCAACAGCACAAGAGCACTATTGTGGTGCCTATGCGCGCTGCAAGCGAGATTTTTGATACCAGCACAGCCAAACTCTGCCTGCGCACAGACCAGAGTGCCGAGCGCGTTAAGGCTCGCCTACAGCAGACTCTGGGGGATGATGTAACCATAAAGACGCGCGAAGAGAAAAACTCTCTTTTCTACCAGATTATGAAGTACGAGAAGTGGGCTGTATTCCTTGTAGCACTGCTCGTTCTTGTAATCGCTTCACTATCAATCATCGGCACAGTGATTATGCTGATTGTTGAGAAGCGCGACCAGCAACTTACACTTCGCGCTATGGGCGCAGATAGCCGCTTTATCCGAGGGATATTTGTCCGCGAGGGGTTGCTCATCTCTGGCATTGGTGGAGGCATAGGAGTGCTTATAGGCGTTGTTGTGGTGCTTGTTCAGCAGTGGTTTGGGGTTATCGCTCTGCCTTCGGCTGGTTTTATTGTTGAGAGTTACCCCGTACAATTAGAGATAACTGACCTAATACTGATATTGATAACCTTTGTCGCCATTGCGTGGTCTGTCTCGCAAATTGCGGCTAACACTATGATAAAGAGGAAGATATGAAACGACTGATATATACCCTTCTTGCCCTATTATGCTTTATGGGCTGCCAAGGCCGAAAGGAGATTGACGACAAGACCCTTGCGATGATTTTCCGCGATGCCTACATCACCAACGCATACCTTGGTGTCAACTACCTCAATATAGACTCTATCCAGATTTATGAGCCTATACTGGGTAAGTACGGCTACACGGCTGAGGACCTTAGATATACCATCGGAAACTTCTCTCGCCGCAAGAGCGCCCAGCTTGGTCGTGTGCTTAAAGATGCTGAAAATCAGATTACAGAGGTCGCTACCGACTATGAGAAGCGCGTAGTTGTGCTTGACACAATCAAAAATGTCGCTATCCGCACCTTCAAGCGTACTATACACCGCGACTCGCTTATAGAGATTAAAAAGAGGGCGGATACAACAAAACTTCAGCTTGTCGTAGAGCCACTACAGCCTGGAACATACTCTCTGCGCTATAAGTACATCTACGATAAAAAGGAGGATACAAAAAAGCGCAAGAAGAGGAGAAACACAACTGATGAGATATCATATCGTGGAGCGCTATATGTTGAGACCTATGGCGGTAGCCACCGCAACAACTACTCCTATAATCTTCGTCCAGAGGAGAGTATCCGCCGAACTATTATCACTGACACGGCAGCGCACAAGCTTGTCATAACCTTCGCCAAGCCATCTGATGCTCGCCACAAGATGGGTAAAATTGACCTTACAGTCCGCGACCTTGAGATTATCTACACCCCAAGTGAGGAGCTGGCTGTAGACTCACTGTTCCGTAAGTATGTAGACATTAAAATATTTGACGATGCCTTCTTCATCACTCCGACAGATAGCCTCTCACTACCTGCTGACACCACAAGGGTTTTATAGCCAACCACTGATAACTATTGACTGTGCAAGTGGGGATATTGTCCGCCTTGAACACTACTCGGACAATTTAGACTCTCTTGCAGGTGTTGAGTTCTACTCTGGCATCCTCTGTAGGGGATTTGTTAATGCACACTGCCACAGCGAGTTATCATACCTTAAGGATGCTATTGCTGAGGGGTGCGGATATAGCGGTTTTGCTGGGGCAATGGCTCGCGTAAGAGAGCGTTTTACAGCAGAAGAGAGACTCTCTGCGCTCCAGACTGCCGACCGTGATATGTGGATGGAAGGGGTAGATTTTTGCGCCGATATTGTCAATGACAACAGCTCCTTTGCCGTTAAGGAGAAGAGCCAGATTTACTACCGCTCCTTTGCCGAGGTTTTCGGCCTTAAACAGAGCAATCTTGACCGCTGCCGCGACCTTGTAACCTCATACCCAAATACCACGCTTTCGCCCCACTCAACCTACTCCGTTCAGCAGTCCGACTTTGAGGCTGTGTGTAGTAGCCATCCTGACCTTATGACTATCCACTTCAAGGAGTCAGAGGGCGAGCAGCAACTATTTGATAATCAAGGTGCTTTGGCAGAGTGGTATAGAGCCGTAGGCTTTGAGTGTGACTTTCTTGACTACCGCTCTCCAGCCGAGCGAATTGTAAGGACAATTCCCGCCTGTCAGAGTGTAATGTTTGTCCACAACTGCCACCTTACACAAGCAGATATTGACACCATTATGAGCCATTTCACAGCACCCGTATACTGGGTGCTCTGTCCCCGCTCAAATAGCTATATCAGCGGAGCCAAAACTGCTGTCCACAAACTGCTTATGGCAAACAATCTTAATATACTTATCGGCACAGACTCGCTTGCCTCAAACAGCAGTCTGTCTATTATTGAAGAGCTGAAATGTTTTGCCGATGTTCCGCTTCAAACTCTGCTTGGTTGGGCAACAACAAATGGCTATAAAGCCCTTAATTGCAGCCCTCGCGGATGGGTAAACATTGACGGCGTTGATTTACAGACGATGACCATCACAGAGCAGGCAACTGCCAAAAGGGTGCTCTGAAAGAGCAAAAAGTAATATTCACGCAATATTTTTCAGAGAAAATAGTTAATATTCAAAAATAAAGAGTATCTTTGTGAACAGAATAACTTTTAATTAAAATTATAACAGAACTATGAAGAAAATTTTATCACTCATTGCAGTGTTGGCTGTAGCCCTTACACTGTCAAGCTGTAACTGCTTCAAGAAGATGGCAAAGGATCCAGCAGCCATCCAGGTAAGTTGCACTCCAGAGGTTTTAACCCTCAATAATGGTAAGATTGTAGCAGACATCACCGCCTCTATTCCTGCAGGCTACTTCAATAAGAAGGCTGCTCTTAAGGTAACTCCAGTCCTCTTCTTTGAGGGTGGTGCTGTTGCTGGCGAGACTCTTCTTCTCCAGGGTGAGAAGATTGCATCTAACGGTATGGTAGTAAAGTCTAAGGAGGCGATGTCTATCACTCGCCGTGTAGAGTTTGACTATCAGCCAGCTATGGATGCTTGCGCTCTCAAGCTGCTTGTTGAGGTTAAGTGCAAGAGCGGTAAGTGCAAGGAGTTCACACTTATCAACGCAAACAATGGCGCTATTCTTTCACAGAATCAGCTCGCTATCCTTGCTACTAATGGCAACGCTGCTTACACTCTTAAGAATGAGTGTGGTCTTCAGGTTGCAGTAGGTCTTAACACTCTTCAGAAGGATATCGACTTTGCTGTAGCAATGGCTCCAGAGGCTAACAACTACCGCAATGTAACTACTTCTGTTGTTACTGCTGACCTTGTTTACAAGATTAACTCTTCTAAGCTTGCAAAGAAGGCAACTGCTACTGATGAGGTTGCAGCCCTTAAGGCTTCTGTAGAGAGCAATCTTCAGAACGACCGCGCATCACAGACTGTTTATGTAAACGGTTATGCATCTCCAGATGGTCCAGAGAAGTTCAACGACAAGCTCTCAAGCAAGCGTAGCCAGAGTGGTCTTGAGGCTGTTCAGGAGCTGCTGAAGGATACTGGTCTTAACATTGACGCTGCTGCTTACGGTGAGGACTGGGATGGCTTCAAGGCTGCTGTTGCTGCTTCAAACATTCAGGATAAGGACCTTATTCTTCAGGTGCTGAGCATGTACTCTTCTGCTGCTGAGCGTGAGAAGGAGATTAAGAATCTTGCAAGCGTATTTGGCGCACTTAAGACTGAGGTTCTTCCACAGCTTCGTCGCGCACAGATTGTAAACTCTATTGACCTTACTGGTAAGACTGACGCTGAGATGGTTGCTCTCATTAACGCAGGTAACGCATCAGAGCTTAACCTTGAGGAGCTTCTCCACATCGCAGAGGTTCAGCCAGCTGTTGCAGAGGTTGCACTTAAGGCTGCTGTAAATAAGTATGGTGATGCTCGCGCATACAACAACCTTGCAATCGTTCTTGCAAAGCAGGGTGACTACGCTGGCGCACTTAAGGCTCTTGACAGCGCAGCTAAGGCTGGTAGCAAGTCTGAGGAGCTGAATAACAACTACGCACTTGTTTACCTTGCAATGGGTGAGACTGACAAGGCTGCAGAGTACGCTAAGGGTGCAAATGCAGAGGTTAAGGCTCTTGCTGCTGCTGCAAAGGGTGAGTACAACGCTGCTGTAAACGGTCTTGAGGGTTACAATGCTGCTATCGCACAGGTACAGCAGGGCAACCTCGCTGCTGCTAAGAAGAGCATTGAGGCTGACCAGAGCGCTAAGGCTGACTATCTCCGTGCAGTAATCGCTGCTAAGGAGGGTAACGTTACTGCAGCAAAGGCTGCTCTTCAGAGCGCAATTGCTAAGGATGCTTCACTTGCAAAGAAGGCTGCTAAGGATGTAAACCTTGCTGCTCTTCGCTAATAAGTATCTGAAAGCATAATATAGGGTGGCTGATTTAGCCACCCTTTTTGCTATATTTTCCCGTCACCACCCTCTATATAGTAAACAGCAAACGCCATGAAACAGAAAACACCACTCAGCGTTACTAGCGAATTTTTCTATCGTCTATGTGTTGTCACCGCTTTCACCACTATTGTTGGACTTATTTGTGGAGCGGTAGGCGTCAAGGTTGCACTCATCATCTGTGCTGTAATCTTCGGTCTTGTGGCCGTGAGTGACATACTCTCTAAGCCCACAACTGAGACCATTGGACATATTGTAATAACAGTGCTTTGCGTTGCAGGTACTTTTGTAGCCTCCGCCTACAACAAAGCCAAGAAGGATTACGGCTCTATATCCGAATATCCAACTATCGCTGATTGTGAAACATATCTTAGCAAGCATACACACTTCTTTAGGGGCAATGTGCTGGATATGTACCTTAACTGCGCTATTGAAAAGGGCATCTTTGAGCTTGACAAACTTGCAGACAACTATCCACAGACCGCTCAGGGCGAGGATGCAGCACACAGAGCTAGCGTAATTGCCTACGAGCTCTACAAGCAGGCAGAGGAGCAAGATTACACCGATTCGTGGGAAAACTACTATGAAAATGTACCAGAAAAGTACCACGCCGATGCTAAAGAGCGTGCCGAGAGGGCAGAATTACGTGATTGGGGCACAGACGAGTCTGCATGGAAGACCGCACAAAAAAGAGACGAGCTGAAATACTATCAAAAGTACCTTGAGAAGTATCCTAAAGGGGAATACACAGCAAGTGCAAAGAAAGGTGTAATTGACACTCGCGTACGCGATATAATGGTCAAATCAAACGGCAAGTTACCAAGCGCCACTAAGATAAGCAGCAATAACAGTTCTATTGCCACTCAGCGTATTACGAACAATACTGGCTATACCCTCACAGTTCTCTATAGCGGTGCAAAACGCAGCTACGAGTTCACAATTGAGCCTAACCAAACTCGCTCCTTCAACATCCTTGTAGGCAGCTACAACATTGCCGCTACAGTACCTAATCCGCTTGTTATAGGATACTATAAGAATGAGAACTACTCTGGCGGAGTGTACGACACATCATACTATATTATCAAAAGTCGATTTAGATTTCCATAATAATATTATTTGACACCTATTTACTATTCTCTCATAATTTATTATCTTTGCAAAAAAAGATAGTATATTATGAGAGTTGCCATTTACGGAGCTGGCTCACTCGGAACAATCCTTGGAGCCTATATTACTAAGGGAGGGGTGCAGATTGAGCTGATAAATCGCAATAAGGCTCATATTGAGGCGCTTCAAACCTCTGGAGCAAAGATTACGGGCACAGTAGATTTCTGTCAGGCCGTTACCGCCTATACACCCGACAAGATGAGCGGGCAGTACGACATCGTCTTCCTTATGACTAAGCAGCAGCATAATGCTGAGGTTGTTAGTATGCTGAAGGATTTTCTTGCACCAGACGGCGTTATTGTCTCCTTCCAGAATGGTCTTCCAGAGCTTGGTATAGCCCAGATTGTAGGCGAGCAGCGCGTTCTTGGATGTACTGTTGCTTGGGGTGCTACGATGGTAAGTCCGGGCGTGTGCGAGCTTACGAGCTCTCCAGACGCACTCTCTTTCTCTCTCGGTGCAATCTCTGACAAGCCAAATAAACACTTTGACACAGTCAAGAGCCTACTTGAGAGGATGGGCACGGTAGATGTTGAGCAGAACTTTATCGGCACACGTTGGAGCAAGCTGCTTATTAATGCCGCCTTCTCTGGTATGAGTGCAGTGCTTGGATGTACCTTTGGCGAGGCTGCGGGCGACAGAGCCTCTCGTCGTATTGTGCAACTGCTTATCAAGGAGTGCATAGATGTCTGCGCTGCGGGTGGTATTCGCATAGAGCCAGTGCAGGGCAAGGATATCGTAAAACTTCTCAACTATACAAACGCTCTAAAGCGCGCCTTCTCTCTCTTTATCATCCCAATAGCTATTCGTAAGCATGCACGCCTGAAGGCAAGTATGCTTCAAGACCTTGAGAAGGGTAAACTTACGGAGGTAGATGCCATAAACGGAGCAGTCTCTGCCTTTGGTCGCACAGTGGGCTGTCCAACACCTATGAACGACCGCGTTGTGGAGATTATCCACCGCATAGAGCGTGGCGAGCTCACTCCATCATTTGAGAATCTCAAACTATTCTAACTATGAAGATAAAACCTATCATTGTCGCACTATCAGCGATACTCTTTGTCGCTTGTGCCACCCCTACAGTAGAGACCTTTACCGAGGCCGCTGACCCCGTAGCTCTTACCGTAGAGCAGACGGAGGCTTGGAGAGGTGTTAAGAGCGGAGTAAATACCGCATGGGCAAGTTGCGATGCTCTCTATTCGCGCAGCATCGTTCCTACAGCTACTGACAAAACAATATCTGTCACTGGTTGGCAGGGCGAGAGGGTCAGTGCGCAGCTACTAATATGGAGCAGTAGCGAGCTGAAGGCTGTAGAGTGCAACATATCAGACTTTAACTCAAAGTCGGGCAAACTCCCTTCAGATATTGCCACACCGCACTTTGTGCGCTACACCCTTGGCGACAAAAGAGACAAGAGCTGCCTCTGCGGACGAGCAAATGGTCACCCAGCAATCCTTCAGGCCGATATGCTTGATAACCTCCACTACTACGACATCCCTGCCAATACCGTACGCCCAGTGTGGGTCAGCATCGCCATTCCAAGGGATGCAGCTGCAGGACTCTACGATGCAAAGCTAAAGATTTCGCATAGTGGCTGTGGCTCTACAACGCTTGACCTACAGCTTGAGGTTGTAGGTGTTGAACTTCCAGAGCCTAAAGAGTGGTCGTTCCACCTTGACCTGTGGCAGCACCCATCTGCTGTTGCCCGTATGGAGGGTGTTGAGATGTGGAGCGAGGAGCATTTCGCTGCTATGCGACCTATTATGCAGATGCTTGCCGATGCAGGGCAGAAGGTTATCACAGCAACGCTCAACCGCGACCCTTGGCGCTACCAGTGCTTTGACGACTACGAGCCGATGATATACTGGACCCTTAACGACAACGATGTTTGGAGCTACGACTATACTATCTTTGACCGCTGGGTAGAGTATATGATGAGCCTTGGCATAGATAAGCAGATAAACTGCTACTCAATGCTTCCTTGGGGCGACTGCATCCTTGACTACCACGATATGCGCACAGGTAAAGTGCACCGCAATCGCACCGTCTCGGCTACACCAAAGAGCGAGAACTTTGAGGCTATGTGGGGGCCATTCCTTACCGATTTTGCCGCTCACCTGCGCGAAAAGGGGTGGCTCGGCATTACAAACATAGCCATTGACGAGCGTGCACCAGAGGATATGGATGCGGCGGCAGCACTTATTGCCAAGTACGCCCCAGAGCTTGGATTTGCCATTGCCGACAACCACAACTCATATAAGCGTTACGCCAATATGCGCGATGTCTGCGTGGGTCAGAAGCAGGCTGCAATGAGCTTTGAAGAGATTGCCACTCGCAGAGCAAATGGCTTTGTTTCGACATACTATGTCTGCTGCTCTACCCTATTCCCAAACACATTTACCAACTCGCAACCTTTTGAGAGTGAGCTACTTGGTGCGTATGCCATCGCCTACGACTACGACGGTATGCTCCGCTGGTCGTACAACTCTTGGCCAGCAAATCCACAGTACGACTCACGCTTCCGCTACTGGGCTTCAGGCGACACTTTCCTTGTCTACCCTGATGCTCGCTCATCGGTGCGCTTTGAGAGGCTGATAGATGGTATTGAGCTCTATGAGAAGGTTCGCACTCTACGCAAAAAGTGCAGTCCAGAGGCTCTTGAGACCCTTGAGGCGCAACTTGGCGAACTGCGCAACCAGAATATCAACGACCAGAGCTACGACTGGGCAGGATATCTCAAAAATCTCAATGCCGAGGTGAACAGAGTAGCAAAAGAGACTCTTTAGAGTCTACAGTTTGCAATTCAAACAGTTTTTAGTAACTTTGCAGTATAAAATACCTAAAAAACCAATTATATGAACTCTATTATGCGAATTTTTGCGGCAGCCCTTGTTCTGCTTATGCCGCTAACAGCCTCGGCTCAAATGAGAACAGAGGCCAACACCCCTGAAGTAAAGAAGCAGGTTGAGCTTACTGCAGATGTTGTTGTCTGCGGTGGTGGTCTGGCTGGCGTCTGCGCAGCCGTTTCTGCTGCTCGTCACGGCGCAACTGTCGTTCTTGTTCAGGACCGCCCAGTGCTTGGTGGTAATGCCTCAAGTGAAATGCGTATGGGTATTGTCGGCACAAAGATTGACGATACTCAGGAGACTGGTATCCTTGAGGAGATGCAGCTCCGCAACTTCTACTACAACCCACTCCAGCGCTACACTATGTGGGATGATGCTATCTACTCAACCGTTGTTTCAGAGCCAAATATCACCCTGCTGCTTAACACATCTGTAAACGATGTTGTTATGAACGGCGAGCGCATTGCTGCTGTAAAGGCTTGGAACATAAACGCTTACACAGAGTACAAGATTAACGGTACTATCTTTGCCGACTGTACTGGTGACGGTATTCTACGCCTCTCTGGTGCAAAGTATCGTCACGGACGTGAAAACCCTGCCGAGTTCAACGAGAACTGCCAGGCCGAGGGCAACGACACAAAGACTATGGGTAACTCAATCCTTATCCAGCTTCGCAAGACTGATGTAGATGTACCTTTCAAGGCTCCAGAGTGGGCATACCACTTTACCGATGCAGACTTTGACTACACCGTGCCAGAATCTACAATCCCTGGTATGAAGTTCAACTACAAGCGCATCTACCACCCACACGACAACAACTTCTGGTGGTGCGAGTTCGGTGGTAACTTTGACACTATTGCCGATGCAAACGATATTCAGTATGAGCTCAAGCGCATCGTTTATGGTATTTGGGAGTATATGAAGAACCACCCAGATGGTCGTGGTAAGGGTTATGAGCTTGACTGGATTGGCTCTCTGCCTGGTAAGCGCGAGAGTACCCGCTTCGTAGGTCCACACATCCTCACGCAGCACGATGTACTCTCTGGCGGTCACTTCCCAGATGTTGTCGCTTATGGCGGTTGGACCCTTGATGACCACCACCCAGATGCATTCCACAAGAAGGGTGCAATCTCTGTTGAGTATACCGTACCACAGGGCTTCGGAATCCCATTTGGCTGCCTCTACTCTGTCAATGTACCAAACCTTATGTTCGCAGGTCGTGACATCTCGGCTACACATATGGGTCTCTCTGCTACCCGCGTAATGGCTACTTGCGCGCTGCTCGGTCAGGCAGCAGGTACTGGCGCAGCTGTGGCTATTGAGAAGGGCATTGACCCAGCACAGGTACACAAGGAGCATATCGCTCAGGTGCAGGCAATGCTTGAGGATGACGATGTTATGCTCCCTTACCGCTGGCGTAAAATCTCTGAGCTTACTGCAAAGGCAAAGGTTAGCGAGGATATTGAGATTCTGCGCAACGGTATCGACCGCAACTGGCAGGGTCAGGATAATGGCGTATGGGTAGCTCCAAATGAGAATACTATCACCTACACTTGGAAGAAGCCTGTTACAGTGAGCGCTGCGCGTATGATTTTTGACTCCGAGCTTAAGGTGCGTAGCAAGCGTATGCGTAAGCTTGAGGCTACAACAGAGCGCGTAGAGATTCCAAAGGTTATGGCTAAGGGCTTCAAGATTGAGGCGCTTGTTGGCAAAGAGTGGAAGACCCTCTACTCTGACGACGATAACTACCTGCGCCTGCGTAAGGTTACCTTTGAGCCAGTAGAGACCAAACAGCTCCGCCTCGTAGTTACCGAGACTTGGGGCGCTGAAAAGGCACATATCTTCGCCTTTGACGCACTGTAGTTCGGCTACGCAGTACTGCCCGCTTTTTGAAAAAAGCAGGGCGTGCAAAAACTTTCGGCAAAACTCTGTTTTGCTTCCATACTGATGCGGATTTAGGATAGCCTTGCGGCTATTACGACAAAAAATAGAGCCATTCACTTTCAAGCACGCTTGAGTGTGGCTCTATTTTTCTTCGTACTCTCTGCGAGAGTTTCCTAAATCCGAATAAATACACGCAATCCCTAATCTCCTTAACTTCCCTAAATTCACTTATCACAACAAAATCCGAGCAAGGCCTCTGCACACGCCTTGGGCTCCTCAATAAAACTCATATGTCCTGAATTTTCCATCCACACGACCTTTGCCTGTGGGTGAGCTGCGACCATAGCCTCTGCAACGGGAGCTGTTATATACTCATCCTTACGACCGAGGATAAAGAGCTGTGGGACAGATAGTTTACGGAGCATTTCGTTCTGGTCTTTGCGCTCCATCATACCTGAAAGCAGGGCTATAATACCCTCATCCTCTGCAAGGAGTGCAATCTCTGCCAAATCCTCTATCCAATCCTTAAAGCGAGCACGGTTGTCAGCCGCAAAGCCATATTGAGGAGCTGTGCGAGCGATAAGTTCCTTCTTGCCAGACTTTATAAGAGTAATTTCGCGCTGGCGGTTCTTGCGTTTCTCCTCGCTATCGGCATTTGGTGTTGAGTGCAGCAGAACGACTCCTGCCACTGCTTCTGGATGACGCTCTGTGAGTGCGAGGGCTACATATCCACCCATAGAGTGTCCGACAATATATGCCTTATCTATCGCCAAAGCTTTAAGCGCATCAGCCACAACATCAGATAGGTAATCCATCGTATGAATCTCGCCCTTTACCTGCGAGATTCCGTGACCTGGAATATCTATAGTAACCACGCGTAGACTCTTGTAAATGAGCGGAATAAACTCATCCCAAACGAGCATACTCTCTAAGTATCCGTGTAGCAAAACTACACACTTTTCGCCCTTCTCAGAGTCGCAAATATGCAGGGGCGTATCGCCCGCCATTATAAATTTTTCAACCATAATTATCTAAAATAGTATCTAAAGCCCAAAATTACAAAAAAAAATTGTAACTTTGAACGTTTTATATACACTATTACACATAATGAAGGTTGAGTATATCAAGTGTCACGGGTCGGGCAATGAGTTTGTGATGATAGATACGGTGGCGCAGAAGATGGATAATAACATACTGTCAACTCTCTCTGTGGCCGTTTGCGACAGAGTGCGTGGTATAGGTGCAGATGGCATACTACTGCTTGTACAGAACGAGCAGGGACTCTATGGTATGCGTATGTTCAACCCCGACGGCTCGGAGGCCGAGATGTGCGGCAACGGCATTCGCTGCATTGCCCGTCTGGCAGAGGGTTATGTTGGCGCAGAGCAGTTTGACCTCACCTCTGGTGGCAAGGTATACCCTACCGCGCGCTATGCACCAGTCTTTGGGGATATCCCGACATATGGCGTAGAGATTGATGTAAATCTGTGGAGCAAGGACTTCGCCTTTACACCTTCAGAGAGTGGCGATTTTATCGGTGGGGTTATTGAGCCTTTACACCCAACACTGCGTTGGACGGCTATCTCTGTTGGCAATCCACATATTGTATCTGTGGTAGAGAAAACAGACCTTGAGCTGTTAAGTGAGCTTGGAGATAGGGTAAAATCGCTTACTGATATTTTCCCTAATGGCGTAAATATCAGTATGGTAGAGCTACGCGGGGAGAATTATATCTTTGTTACAACCTTTGAGCGCGGTGCAGGCATAACTCCTTCGTGTGGTACGGCTATGACAAGTTCCGCGACGGCTATGGCACTGCAGGGGCTGTGTAGCTACAATAGTGACATTACTGTTGAGAATCGCGGTGGCGCAGTAAGGTGTATTTGCAGGCGCGACACGGGTCTAAAGACCACCCTTATTGGCAATGCTACATATACAGAGAGGGGGCAGATAGAGTTTGACGGCAAAACTTTTGCATTCCAGACTAAAGATGTTTTCAGTGGCGAGATTGAGGCGTGGAACTCATTTTTAGAGAGCAGAAAATAGTAAATGAGAAGATTGATTGCAAATATAGTAGCATTTGTGGCGGTAGTATTGACTCTTACCGCCTGCAATGTTACGCGCAATCTTCCAGAGGAGAGCTACCTACTGCAACGCGTTATAGTTCAGCCAGATAAGAGTACGAATCGTCACGAGCAGATAACCTCCGAAGATGTATACAAGTATATCCGCCAGACGCCAAACAAGCACTTTTTAGGCACTAACTTCTACGTAGAGGTATACAACCTTGCAAACCCTGAGAAGGATAACTGGTGGAACAACCTCAAGCGTCGTATTGGCGAGGAGCCAGTGCTCTTTGACCACACGCAGACCGAAAAGTCAGCAGAGAATATTAAAATTTATCTCGACTCACGCGGCTACTTCTCCTCTGATGTCTCGTATAGCGTAGATACCACCTATCGCCGCAAGAGGGCGAAGGTTACCTACTCCTTCAAGCAGGGCAAGCCATATATTATTGACCGTATAGACTACGACTTTAGGGACCGCTTCCTTGAGCCGATTCTACTACCAGATAGCGTCAACCGTCTGATACACACTGGCGATATCTTTAACATCGCCACGCTTGATGCCGAGCGCGAGAGAATCGCCGCCCTGCTAAAGAATCGTGGATACTACAACTTCTCGGTAAACAACATCTCCTACATTGCCGACACTCTCAAGGAGCCATACCGCGTGGCGCTGACGATGATAGTTAAGCAGAAGCTGGCGGGATATACCCCTCGTGGCGAGGCTATCTATGATAACAATGCCGTCTACCGTCTGCGCAACATTGAGATTATCCCTGGCTATAATGCTGCCGAGGATAAGAGCCGTAGTGACTATATGCAGAGCCTTGACACAACGACCTATAACGGTCTTGAGATACTCTTTGACGGCAAGAAGCCATATATCCGCCCAAAGGTGCTTCGCCCAGCGCTGCCACTCTACTCTGGCGCGATATATAACCACTCGCTGGTTCAGCGCACCTACGACAATCTGCTTCAGATGGGCTTTAAGAGCGCCCGCGTTGCCTTTAGTGAACTTCCAGACTCGCTCTACGAGCATAAGAATTTCCTCACCTATGTCGGAGGCTCAGACTCTGTGCTTCTGAACTACACACGCGAGAAGTATCTGGACTGTAGGATACTATGCACACCGTCACTAAAGCAGAGTGTCAAGGCGGAGCTTGAGGGCTCAACGACATCAAGCTTCTACGGCGTAAAGGCGACTGTGGGATACCAGAACAGAAATATCTTTCGTGGTGCCGAGATGCTGGAGATTACTGGTACTGTAGGATACGAGTATATGAAAGTCCCTGATGCGCTACGCCGCAGTGCTATTGAGTTTGGACTCTCGGCAGGGCTATCACTCCCGCGCTTCCTCTTCTTTGAGGCCTATGGTCAGAGCCGCATAAATGCTCCTAAGACTCGCTTTGAGATATCGTATAACCACCAGAATAGGCCATACTACCGTCGTGATTTGTCAAGTATCGCGTGGTCGTACTCTTGGCGAAATACCCAGCACTCCTCATTTATCATTAAGCCGATAAATATCAACTGGGTGAATGTTGGCTATATCAATCAGGATTATTTCAACTCGCTACAGAACGAGTACCTCAAGCGAAGCTACGAGTCTCAGCTTATTGTGGGACTTGCTGGCTCATATACATACAACAACCCACGCATAGAGAGTTCGCTCAACCAGACGCACATTCGTGTCAATACGGAGCTTGCTGGAAATACAGTAGACGGCCTTATGCACCTATTCTCTAAGCCTGTTGCAGGTAGCGACTACTACAACTTCCTTGGCATCCGCTACTCTCAGTACTTCCGCGTAGATGTAAATGCTTCACAGCGAGTTATGCTTGGCGAGAAGTGTAGCTTTGCAGCGCGAGTATATGCGGGTTTTGGTGTTGCCTATGGCAACTCGCAGGCTATACCATTTGACCGTATGTTCTACGCTGGCGGTAGCAACAGTATGCGTGGTTGGGCTCCTCGTACCCTTGGACCAGGTTCAAGTCCTCTGCCAGAGAATGTGGTCTACCCTACCCAGCTGGGAGATATGAAATTGGAGGCCAATGTAGAGTTCCGCTTCCCAATATGGAGTATGTTTCACGGTGCAACATTCTTTGACTTGGGAAATATCTGGTATATGGGGCGTGATGGTGTAGAGTACCCAGACAGTTCAGTGTTCCACTTCAAAGACTTCTATAAGCAGTTGGGATTTAATACTGGTATCGGCATCCGCCTTGATATTAAGTTTGCCATACTGCGCCTTGATTGGGGTATACAGCTTCATAACCCTAATAAACCCGCTGGCGAGCGTTGGATTCATAACTTTAAGTGGAAGAACACCTCACTCAACTTTGGCGTAGGATACCCATTCTAACGAAAAAACAGAACTACTATGACTCATATTGAATATAACTACCTCTACAAAGTAAATTCGCCGTCAGAACTACGACAGCTGACCCTTGATGAGCTTCCACTCTACTGCCGCGAGCTACGCCAGTATATCATTGAGCAGTGCGCTGTAAATCCGGGACACCTCGCCTCATCTCTTGGTGCGGTGGAGATTGCTGTGGCAGTCCACTATGTATACAACACCCCTACAGACAAACTTATCTGGGATGTGGGACATCAGGCATACGCCCATAAGATCATCACCGAGCGCCGAGATGCCTTTGTCCGTAACCGCAAAATAGATGGTATCAGCGGCTTCCCGCGTATGGCAGAGAGTGAGTATGACGCCTTTGGTGCAGGCCACGCATCGGTCTCTATCTCCGCTGCGCTGGGTATTGGCAAGGCTGCACAGCTTCGTGGCGAACTGATTAAGACTATCGCCGTTATTGGCGACGGATCTATGACTGGCGGACTGGCCTTTGAGGGACTTAATAATGCGGGTGCAGACAAGAATAACGACCTGCTTGTTATCCTTAACGACAACAACATGGCTATAGACCACGCTACAGGAGCGCTGAATAACTACCTGCTGCGTATGTCCACCTCGCGCACCTACAACCGCTTTAAGCGCGGGCTATGGTCTATCTTCTCGCACATCCCGCCACTGCTTCGCCTATGCCAAAAGGCGGGCAACGCCATTAAGCATGGACTGCTGCAAAATAGCAACCTCTTTGAGAGCTTCGGCTTTAGGTATTTCGGACGTATAGATGGGCACGATGTAAAACAACTTGTCACAACACTTACCGCACTGAAGGATATCCGCTCGCCAAAGCTTCTGCACGTTATTACTACAAAGGGACATGGCTATCAGCCTGCCGAGCAGGACCTTACCGTATGGCACGCGCCAGGTAAGTTCAACCCCGACACTGGCGAGAGAATAAAGTCTGCCAGCGACATAGACCGCTATCAGGATGTCTTCGGACAGACACTTACAGAGCTTGCCGAGCTTGACAGCTCTGTTGTCGGCGTCACCCCTGCAATGCCTACAGGCTGCTCTATGAACATAATGATGAGCAAGATGCCCGACCGTTGCTTTGATGTGGGTATTGCCGAGGCTCACGCCGTAACCTTCTCGGCGGGCCTTGCTGCAGGTGGACAAACACCGTTCTGCAATATCTACTCAACCTTTATGCAGCGTGCATACGATAGCATTATCCACGATGTGGCACTGCAACGCTTACCTGTCGTCCTCTGCCTTGATCGTGGAGGTATCGTTGGCGAGGATGGAGCTACACATCACGGTGCATTTGACCTCGCATACCTTAGCTGTATCCCCAATATGATTGTTGCCGCGCCGAGTGATGAGTTGGAGCTACGCAACCTTATGTATACCGCCCTCAAGGCTGGCACGCCATTCGCAATCCGCTATCCTCGTGGCACGGGTCGCGGCGTGGAGTGGCGCAATGCAGAGTTTAAGGAGCTACCTATCGGTAAGGGACGAGTGCTATGCGAGGGAGAGGATGTGGCAGTACTTGCTATCGGCAAGACCTGCGCCTTTGCCCTTGAGGCGGCTCAGAGAGCAGAGGCGGAGGGAGTTTCTGTTGCTGTCTACGACCTGCGCTACGCAAAACCACTTGATTGTGAGATGATTAAGAGTGTCGGCAGTCGCTTTAGCAGAATTATCACCGTTGAAGATGGGGTACTGCGCGGTGGCGTTGGCGAGGCCGTTACAAAACTGCTTACAGATGCTGGTAGTAGTGCAAAGATTACAACTCTGGGCATAGACGACACCTTCGTTGAGCAGGGTACCCCAGCCGAGCTTTACCGCCTCTGCGGATATGATGCTCAGGGGATACTTGAAGCGATAAAAGAGTAAACGACTATATGACACCTTTTAACCCCAACGAGTATATCAAGTCCAAACAGCGACCCTTCGTAACTATAGACCTCAATCGGCCCGAAACCTACGAAGATAGAGTTCTGGAGCTCAAACGCCGTGCGCAGATTTTTATATCTTATAGCCGCCATAATATTGATATCGCCAGAAAGATTGAAAGTTCATTAACCGCCAGAGGCTTCAACACTTTTACAGATTTTAATAACCTTGATTATGGTTGCGATTTCGCGTTGACTATTTATAATAATATAGAAGAGGCTTCAAAGAATGGCTATTTTCTACCTATCATAACAACCGATTATATTCGGAGTGGATTCGGACGGCAAGAACTAAAACAGGCGATTGAGCTAAATGGCGATATTATCCCTTGCATTGTTGCAGATAATAACGAGCAGATGCACTCCATTATTGATAAAGAGCCCGAATTAAGATTTCTATTAGCAAGTAAACCGTATAAAAGGATATCCGCAGGGGAAAATCTTGACCAATCGGTAGAGGAGTTTTGTGACTGGCTTGTCAGTGTTGACCTTGCCTGAAACCGTTAAAAGGGCGATTTTTCACAAAAAAAGTAAAAAACTCTCCAAAATATTTGGATGATAAAAAAATTTACCCTACCTTTGCACCGCTATTGAGAAAGATAGCGACTTGTAGGCCCAGGTGGTGGAATTGGTAGACACGCTACTTTGAGGGGGTAGTGGGCATTAGCCCGTGTGAGTTCGAGTCTCGTCCTGGGCACCAAATGGCAAAAAAGAGTTGGAAAATTTCCAACTCTTTTTTTCTCCACTTGTTCCTCCCAACAGAAACTTAATCTTTACTGTCGCCATATTATTACCATTATAAAATAAAAAGTGGCGGAAATATTCCGCCACTATACTTAGAAAGATATTTAATACTATTTCTGTGGCTTCTCGTAGCCCTTAATCTTTACGAATGGAAGGTTCTTCTCAGCCCACTCCGCAACCTCAAAGAAGCGGTCGCAGCACATAGCATCGCAACCAAGAGCAGCACCAAGGAAGAAGTCCTCCTTGTTGTTTCCTGGCCACAGAGATACAATCATACCGAGCTTATGGCCCAAGCGAATAGTTGAACGTGTTGTACCGTCCATCTTACAACCTACGCGCATAATACCCATATTGTAAGCCTCCATAAGAATCTCTGGAGATGCTGGTTTGCTCTTCAGAAGCATCATCTCTGCCTCTGGGTGCAGGCGCTTCATAACATTCAGTGCGCGCTTGTCAAAAGATGTAAAGAGGTAGAGTGAAGATTCTGGCTTATTTGGCATTGTCATATTCCACAGCTTCTCGCACAGCTCTACAAGCTTAGCCTCTGTATATAGCTCTGGAATGGTCTTAATCTCCCACTCAATGTACATATTTGGTTTGTCAGCAAGGAAGTCTGCAAGCTCCTGACACAATGCCAGAGGGTTACCAGACTTAGTCTTAATCTTAAGGCACTCCTTAGTTGTAAGGTCCTCAGTCTGAACATCTACGCCACAAGTACGGTAGAGAGACTCGTCGTGGCTAAGAATAAGGTCGCCAGAGCCAGTCATACGAACATCGGTCTCAAAGCCACGAGCACCACGAGCATAAGCCTCACGGAAGGCGAGCATAGTGTTCTCGTCATACTCAAAGCGGCTACCTCGGTGAGCAAAGAACTGAACTGTTGGGTAGTCCTCAACTCTGCTCTGTGCAGTTGCAAAGTCTGCAGAGAAGAGTGCTGCAGCAAATGCTGCCAACATAAATAATCTTTTCATTTCTGTTATTTGTTTAAGGTTAAAAAATCTTTCTAATCGTCAAAGGTAGTAAATTTTATTGAAAATGCGAAATCAAGTTTAACTTTTTCATCCCAAAAAGCTCTATATAGATGAAATAATTATTAACTTTGTTGTATGAAAAAGATACTATCAACTCTAATTTTTCTTGCCGTAGCAATCACTGCTCAGGCTCAAGATTTGGCGGCCGTAAGTGGTACGCCAGTACCAAAAAAGAGCGCGCAGACCATTGTTGGCGCACTTGTAACATTCACATCCGAGTGGGATGCAGAGCTAAAATATCAGCGCAAGGTTGACTCTGAAGGTTTCCGCGTTGTTCTTCCAAAGGGCGGATATATTCTTACTATCGAGGCCGATGGATACGAGACCTATCATCACGAGATAGAGGTTGACGAGCCAAATATAGACCTCAGTTTAATAGTAATGCTAACTACAGAGCAGGCCGCTGAGCGAGATGCCAAACGCAAGAAGCGCGCAGCAAGATAGAGAGCAAGCACCGCCTTTTGAGCGGTGCTTGTTCTCTATCAGAATCTACGCATCATATCCCTTGCTCTTCTGCCAGAAGTAGAGTCAAGTTGTCTGTTTACTGCAATGTATCCGGCAGACTCTCAATGCGAGTATAGATAGAGATATTCTGACTGTCGTCCGTAGCTGTCCAGCGCATTGTTGAGGCTGTAAGCTCCACCTTGTAGCGGTGAGACCAGTCAAAGTAGTTATACTCATCTGTGCCGTAGTTTCCGCGAATCACTGCGCCATGAGTAGGGTCTGTATCAATAAAGTAGTGTCCGCTACGCTTTTGACCATACATCGTACCGATATTCTGATAGATAGTATATGCGCGGTCTGTAATCTCAAAGCAGATGTAGACATAGTCCCCCTCTTGTAGCGTTGCGCCGTTGTCAAAGCTTGTCAGCGCCCACACGCCCGCAAGGTTTACGGGTGTAACATCTACCAGAGGCTCGCTCTGCTCACTTGTCTCCTTACTACAGCCACACAGAGTCAAAAGTGTAAAAAGTAGTGTAATGTATCGTCTCATATTACTCAATTTTTATCTCTCTTTTTGAGGGTGCATACTCCCCCACAATATATAGTTTCATCTTCTGCTGCTTCTCTCCACGAAGCACAACAACCAAGTCCCCCTCCTCGCCTGCTTGGAGTGTTTTCGGCTCGGTATATACCTCAATATTCTCTGACGAGAGCAGACTATCTTTTGTTACTGTCACCGCCCTATTGCTGCCATTCATACAGGCTATGCGCTCGGTTGTATTACAGTCAATCTTTACGCTCGGCTGACGAAGCAACAACGCTCCGCAAGCATACGGGTAGTCGCCTCGGTGGTCACTATCCGCCACAACATAGCCCTTTACACCAATTACGGCTGTAGGTATTGCCATATCAGCAGCATAGAGCGTTACCCTATGGCTAAACGGTCCTGGATAGCCCTTACCAGAGAGTGACAAAACAACCTTAGCACTCTGTCCCGCCCGAACAACACCACTTGTCGCCGTAAGGCATCGGCAGGATGTTGTTGTGCGATAGGCCATTGCCACACTCCCTACATTTTTAATCTCAACACTGCGCTCTACCCTATCACTCTCTGCTATGCGCCCAAAATCAACAACTCTACTCTCTACAACAAGCGCACTCTCTACTGTCCGAGGATTGGCAATGCTATCAAGCACAGCCTTTGGCACAAGTCGTATCTGCGCCACTGCGCCAACATAAACAAGGCAGAGTATAAGAGTCAAAAAGTTACGCATTACAGCCAACCGTTATCGTTTGCGCCTCGGCGTACAGTGATTGTAAATGTCTGACTGCTGCCACCGCTCGCAGTGATTGTCGCAGCCGTTGAGCCACTCTTAAGACCCTTGAAGAGAAGCATAGTCCCGCTCTTTGTAACACTTGCCACCTCTGTATCGGCTATATTTACAGTAAAGGTCTGGTTATCTCCCTTGAAGTATCTGGCAGGGGCAACCGCCATCTCACAATCTGTTGCAACATATATGTTCGGAAAGCGCATATCTACGCCCGCACCCTCAATAGCCGCAAGGAAGGCCTCGGCATTTACCTGTCCGCCCATGCCGCCACGATAGTCCGCCATATTTATCTGCATAGGCTGAATTGGGCCTACATCGGCAACATAGCGGCAGTACCTCTTTGTGCCGACAAAGTAGCTGTCAATATCAACAGCGCTCTGAACAAGCAGGTTTTTAATCTCTGTAGCAGTAAAGTGCTTACGAAGCTGAGCTGCATAGCTAATACCCAATGCCACAACACCCGACACGTGTGGGCAAGCCATAGATGTACCCTCCATATATCCATATCCGCTCGCAGCGATATGGTAAGGCAATGTAGAGAGAATACAGCCCACCTCGCCATAGTTGTGCTCACTATCTACATACTCATAGTAGTAGTCCTGGTCGCCTCCAGGGGCAGAGATGGTCGTTCCTGTGCCGTAGTTTGTATATACGGCAGGGGTAAAGTCCGCCGCTGTAGCCGCCACAGAGATATACTCTTCGGCAGCACCTGGGTATCCGGCAGCCGCAGCGCTCTCATTACCACCTGCAAAGACCGCTATACCGCCCTCAACAGTGCCATTTGCCGAGCCTGCATAGTGAGTGAAGTACTCCAGTGCCTCACGCTCAAGTGGTGAGCCTGCTATCCACTCCTCCTTAGTTCCAAAGCCCGCAGCACCCCAGTCGTAGACATTTGCACATGGAGATACATATCCCCAGCTACACTGAAGCACCACCGCACCATTATCTGCCGCATACTTTATCGCGCGGACAGTTGAAAGGATGCTTGTTGCTATATTTCCAGAGAATATCTGGCAGCACATAATCTTCACACCGCTATTTTCGCCTCCATCGCCACCTGCGATAGAGCTAATGCCAATGCCGTTATTATTCACTGCCGAGATAACACCTGCCACGTGAGTTCCGTGACCAGAATCGTAGACATCATCCCAGACAATCTTGCCCGACTGATGAACAAAGTTATATCCATACACATCGCCCTTATAGCCATTACCGTCGGCATCCGTATCCGAGCGCAATGTCTCGCCCTCGTTTACCCACATATTTGGCAGCAGGTCTGGGTGCTCTACAAAGATACCCTCATCAAGCACAGCCACAATAACACTACTATCGCCTGTGCTCTTCTCCCACGCGCCCTGACACTGCACATCGGCATCCTTAACACTCTTTATAACGCCATCCTTAACAAATAGGTCGCCTCGGTTAATAAGGTTCCACTGTGCAGGGAGCAGTGGGTCGGCTGTCGTAGCGCGAGTAGCCGCCATAGCGCCCTCTAACTTACTCTGTGACAGAGGTGTTGCGCGGTGAGTGTAGTTACGCTTAACAGTACGATTTACATCAACCTTCTGTACCTGACCAAGGCGGGCAAAGCGGCGAGCGACATCCTCTACTGCCGTTTTACTACTATCAAAGCGGACAACATACCAAAGGTCAAGACCGCTCTCTACTGTTCGCTCCTCAGCAGAGATATCAACAGCAAATACGCGCTCAATAGCGCAAGTGCCGATAGTCTGAAGCACCTCGTCTAATTCAATATCGCCACTGCGCGTTACGCGACTGCCATCAACACCCGCTTGTACAATCATCTGCGCCACCTGTGGAGTGAACTTTACAAGCAGTTCATCCTCGGCATATGGTGCTGGAGCGACTGTCGCGCTCTGCTCCTCAAATCTACTGCAAGAGACAAAAATCAGCAGCAAGGTTAGTATATAAAAAAGTCTACTCTTCATCTTCCATCGGTTTTTTCTTTGTCGTATACTCCTTATAATAGTAGTCCATATTTGCAGGCTCATTCTCAAAGACCGCCAGAGTGCCATTCTTTGCTCTGCCCTCCTGCGGGAAGACAAGGCTATATGGTATCCACATATCAAGTGCTGGGTGGTAGAGCAACCAGTCTGGCAAACGACCATAGAGTCGGTTGTGATTTATTGAGAATCGCTTGCACGAAGGCATAACCTTCTTAATCTTGCGGTCTACGAGAATCTGCGGCAATGAATCTACTGCATTAATCTCCTCCTGCGTGTAGTATGGCACAGTATCGTCATCCTCAAAGGTTGGAAGTGTACCCTGCAGATAGTTTACCGATAGCACAAGGGTATCCAAATCCCACTTAATAAGCTCTACAGGGAATGTCGGCTCATCCATAAAGCCACCCAAATCTGTACGCACCGTATTACTTAAATCAGTAACTACGCTACGCTGATTGGCGTTGAGAACAAGTGTTCGCAGCTTAGGAAAGTTCTCCTTTGTAAGCACCTCTGGAACTGTCTGGAAGTTATTTGAGCTGACGTTCAGATGCTCCAGATTCTTCAGCTTTGCCAGGCTCTTTGGCAGTGAAACAAGTCCATAACTTCCAACAGTAAGTCGCTTGAGCTGCGTCAGCTCCGAGATATCGTCTCCCAAATCAAGGCTCAGCAGGAAGGTGTTTGTATTTCCGAAGAAATAGAGCTCCTCTGCAGCCGTTAAGTAACGCACCTCATACGGCATAGGCTCCTTAATATTGAAGAAATAGAACTCTGCACTGCGCACACGGCCTACCATTTCGTCTGTACAGCCCTTCATGCTCTTATCCCACAGAACAACATTATCCCACATATCCATAGGCTGCGAAGCATCCCACATAGCCATAGTCTGTAGTGTACGAGAGATAGAGAGCAGAGCCACAGAGTCGCCTGCACGGCTATCTGGAATGATTGGTTCGGCTGCCTGCTGCGTAACATTCAGATTATCCTGACGAGCAAGAGCAACCTCGCTCTTTGGGCGGAAGACAACCTGAGCAAGTCGCTCTTTTGGAGATGTGTTGATATCCCACTTAAAGCGCACAGTTGTTGTACGTGGACGAGCACCACGATTAAGGTCAAGATTATGTCGCTCGCTCTTGAGCCAACCCGCATTATCTGGAACAGCCACATCAAAGTCGATATTTGACTTCACTGTAACATCAAAATACCTACTATCAAGACGGTCGTAGTTAGATATCTCAACATCTGGCTGCTCAAGCTCAATGGAGTAGTCAAAACCCCTCTGGTTAATGACAATCTGCTTCTGCTCCCAGGTGTCAAGGTTCTCAATAATTACCACTCCGCGACGAGGCGAGGTCGTGAGAGCCGAGTCAATAATAAAGTTGCACTCTGTTGTAGAGTGTCCATTTGCAGGAGAGACTGTAATCCACTGGTTATCTGTAGAGGCTATCCAGCGGTTTGACGAGGTTATTGTCTTTGTCACAACACCTCCTGCTGCCTCAACATCAAACTCTATGCCCTCAGTTGTAAAAGCATTATCTGTCGTATCTGTGCCACAAGCTACAAGTAGTGACATTGTGGCGAAAAATAGCATTCCTCTTCTCATACTACTCAAGCATTGCGTCACAGTTAAGAATTGTCTGCGACTTGTCATAAATAAGTATATAAGCACCTACTTGCCAAGCGTAACAGATATCCGAAGCATCAAAAATGATATTCGGATTGTCCGATATGTCAAGGTAGTAAATCAGCGTAGATATCGTATCCTCAATCTTGCGCAGGTCATTTGAGCCTAAATAGAGACCACGCAGTCCCTTATGGTTAAAAATGCCCTCTGGCCACTCTCTTAAGCAGCGCTCACCCGCAGCATTTCGCTGACTACGAATAGCAAACACTGTAAGGTAAGAGCTATCAAGCGGCTCAAATGGGAAGTGTTCAAAGTTGTTGAACGACAGCTCCACGCCATAGAGATATGGCAAGTTCACAGCGTGCATCTCGCGTGGAAGGTCTGTAAGATTGTTGTACGACAAATCAAGAGAGTTAAGGTAGATAGAGTTTTCATACTCAAAACTACCCTCTGGAATTTGGTCAATATTACATCCGCGAAGAATAATATAGGCCACAGTAGAGTTTGTCTCCGCAAGCGCCTTTGGATACTTCGTAAGTTTCGGATTCTGCGCAAGGGTAAATGTCTCTACCTTAATACCGCGATATGTACCATCCTCTTCCCCCTCAAAACCATCAATGTCGTTACCAGAGAAGTCTACAGATGTAAGTGGCGAACTACTCTTTGCCGAGAAGATGTTTGGCACCTTCTTCAGGCGATTATACCTTACAGAGAAGGCCTCCGAGTCGGCATAACCACAGAAGTATCCCTCACTATCTGCAGGCAGTGTCTCAAGCAGGTTATTGTCAAGGTACAACTGCACTGGAGAGACATTTTTGCCTAACGGATGAATCTTTGAAATCTTGTTATATGCCAGGTCAAGTAGCGAAATCTTTGTCATATTCTTAAAAGACTCAGGCAGCTCCTCAAGGCTATTCTGGCGGGCATAGAGAATCTGAATCTTCTCCTTTGATGCGCCGCAAGCAATAGCATCCATACCTGCATAAATCTCACTTGCACTCCACTGGCTGTTGTTCGAGATATTGATAGAGACAAGCTCTGGCATACGAGCAATCTGCAGAGGGAAGGTCTTGAGCTTTGAGCAGTTGTAGAGCTCAAAGTCGGTACAAGAGACAAGGTCACCAACCTCCTCTGGCAGTGTTTCCAGTGCGCCGTTAGCAATAAAGAGGTACTGCAGCTTTGTCAGCTTACCAATCTCGGCAGGCAGAGAGGTAAGTCCATTGCACATTGTGCCGTGATTGGTGTCCATCTTGCGGATTCTCTGCACTCCACTCTTGCGGTCAATAATATCACTCTCTGACATAGTGTCGTAGAGCGATGTTGCCGCAATGTGGATATTATTCTCTGCAAGTGCGCGGGCGCAAGGCTCGGCAAACTGCGTTGCTGGGTGTATAGTACGAAGATACTCGCCGTGTCTCTCAAGGCGTGTGCGGTTACGCTCCGACAAACTCTTGCTGCTATCAAGCGTAGGGTCATAGGAGATAAGGTTTGTATCGTTATGCGTACCGAGATAGAGTTCTATAAGCTCTGTCAGCTGACCTATAGCTGGCGAAAGGTCACCTCGGAAGGCAAAACCGCTGATATCTATCTTTGCCACGCGACCATTGGAGTGCAACTGAACTCCTGGCTGGTCTCCCCACAAATCTGGGTCTTTGTTAAACTCCCAATTTGCTCCACGAGGGAAGTTTTCGCCAACATAGCTCCAATTTTCGCCATCAAGGCTCTTCCAAATCTCATACAGCGCGTAGTAGTCCTTTATATACTCATCGCTCTGGTATAGTGACACTTTCACATCAGCTTCTGTCGTCTTGTTATCCTCAACAGTAAACTCCGAGAGCTTTGGAGAGGCGTTGCTCTCAAGCAGATTTTTACCGCTGTCGTAGGTCTCATACGCCACTACGCGATACTTTGCTGCAGGAAGCGATACAAGCGAGTCGCAGGCAACAGTCGATGTGCGATAGCCCTCATCACTACTCATCTCATTATCCTCGTCAAAGTGCATAGAGAACTTCGTTGGCAGCTTCTCTATCTTCACAGGATTTGTCACGCTACCCGACTGTAGCACCTGACCAACGGTAAGGGTGACATACTTAATCTCATCAAAAGTGTACTGACGAGTGGTAGCTCGTGTTGGTGCATTAGAGAAGTCCTCCTTAGCCTTCTTAAACGTAAAACGCACACTACCACGCGGGGCAACCTTTACGGTAATGTCGTGAACGGTAAGTCCACCACTAACAACTGTAAAAACGCTCTCAGTCTCTGGTGTGCCGGCATAGATAAGCTCGTCCGCCGTATCATAGAGAGAGAATGCCACAAGGCGATACTCGCCCGTAAGTAGTTGCAGCTTGTCTGAACGCAGACCCTCCTCTGCACTACCCTCTACAGAGTAGAGCGTAAGGGTCTGGGCAAGGGTCGTCTCGCCGTAGCCGAGCGTAACTTTGACTTTACAAGCCTCTGCAAGATAGTCAAGCGTAGGCTTGACTGCGCGAGTACCATAGCTGGCATGCTTGTAGAGTTTAAACTGTGCAAATCCATAGTCATCATTGCGATAGTCGGGCTCTGTCTTCGCACAGCCTAATGCAAGGATAACAGCGGATAGTATTATTAATAGTCTATTCATTACTGAGCAATGTTGAGTGTACAAATAAGTACTATCTTGCCCTGACCAAATACAAGAGCA
Source organism: Alistipes sp. (assembly GCA_017938765.1). GTDB lineage: Bacteria > Bacteroidota > Bacteroidia > Bacteroidales > Rikenellaceae > Alistipes. The sequence goes on from JAGBAX010000003.1 coordinate 197,576, forward strand.
CCAGTCTTGCCGTTTCCTGTCTGGGCATTCATCAAAACCATCTGATTCTCATCGCTATACTCATAGCTCAACCAGCTCTGGTCTTGGCTATCTACATAGCTCCACTCCTGCGGAAGGCCCTTGAGCATTGATAGGTTTGGTGTAGCGGTTGTAAATGTAAGGTGGTATACCTTCTCGCCATAGGAGGCATACTTTGTATATAGTTCGCCTGAGGTAAGCTCCACGAGCGTTGAGTTCTGCTGTGCCGCATACTCTGGATAGCTAAACGCCACGCCAGTAGATTGCTGTGCTGCAGATTCATTATATCGGCAGAATAGGAGTGCGAAGACGCCATCTGCATCGGCAAAGGTCACAACACCCTCAAAGTCGCCAGTAAGTGCGTTCTTTGATGGAGCAGCCGTAGGTTTTGTAGTATCCATAACAATGCGCACCTTTTCGGAGGCAGTTCCAAAAACAGTAGTTGTAATCCACGCTGTGCTACCCGTAAGTTCTACCATTGCGCCTGCAGCGTCAAATGAGTAGCACTTAATCTCTGTGTATGGGCGCACAACATTGACATACCAATCCTCGTATGCCCACTGCGAAGTGTAGAGCACATCGTAGCCCACCTTTGCTGTGGCAAAGGTGCTGAAAATCCAGTGTGAAGCATCAAGCGGCTCAATGCTTCCACCATTTGCCTCCATTGTCTGCTCGCCAACAATCTCAACAGAACCTGGGTCGCCCGCCTGCTCAACAACGGTTACCACATACGGCTGATATGTTGGAGTAATCTGGTCATTTACAGCAATAAGGTCTATATCGTTTGTAGCCACACTCTGAGGCATCACAAGCACCGTCGCCTTACGCATAGCACCATCATTTGCGGCAGCTGTAATAGTAAGGCTGCGACTCTGAATAACGCTATCGTCGGTAGCATTCCACGCTGCATAGTCCAGCGTAAGCCATGCCGGAGCAAGTGTAGGCTGAACAAGACCTGCCACCTCTGTAAACTCTACAGCAACTACGGCTGAACCATCTACAGCGGTAACCGTTCCATTCACACCACCCTCAACATACTCGCCAATCATAGTGTTGTAGACCATACCCTGATAGTTAAACTCTGTCTTCTCGGTCACTCCATCAACCATAAATATCTCTGTAGCCGCAGGGATAGCCACCTTAAGGCTCATAGCCTCTTTATCTACAGCCGCTGCATCTACAAAGCGTAACACAGCACTCTGCTCGGTCATTGGATACTTGGCTGCATTACCCTTTATCCAAAGCTCTGTAGTACCAGCCTCTCCACCCTCAATAGGTGTAATCCACTCTGGAGCACCATCTACAATCCAGTTAAAGTTGCTCTCAACCTTCACGCGGGTAGAGTAGAGAGCCATCTCCTCTGGCCAAATCATCTTCACACCCTCAGCGGCAACCTCTGTTGCCGAGTAGGCATATGTCAGCTCGCCCTCCGTAGCATAGCTAAAGGCGTTATTCTCAACAACTACAGGGTAAATCTTCATCTCGCGAGCCTTGCGGGCAAGCGTAAGGGTTGCAATAGTCTGAGTTTTAGACTGCATCTTCATCGTTACCTCGCAGACACGGTCAGCATCAAACTCCTCAACATCGGCAACAGCAATAACCACACTATGCTTACCAGCCTCGCCACGAAGGGTGTAGACTGCATTCTCGCCACTCTTAATATGGAAATATGCCGCTGTAGCCTCTGGTACACTAACCTCCCACGCCATATTAGGCTCAATGGTAAGGGTATACTCACTTCCAGGAGCAACTGTTGCCGTCACAGCCTCTGGGAAAACTGGCTCCTCAACATCTGGCGTTGGGGTCGGTGTAGGCTCATCAGTAGGGTTATCTACAGGGTCTGTTCCGCACGCCACAATAAACATTGACGCTGCAAGCATCAGGCTTGCCAATCTAAAAATCTTCTTCATATATCTATTTTTGTTAAAATCCTTCTCGTTTAAGTCTTTCTGCCTCCTCGTCTGATATCCACTCAAGGATATTGTAGAAGTGGCCCACTGTGCCAATCATCTGACCCAAGTCCTCAACATATACATGGAGCCACAGCACCGCAAATCGCTGACAAGAGTTGAAGTAAGAGGTGTATATCGGGCTATCGTCGCCAAGAATATGGTTATCGCCCAAAATCTGCCCAAAGACAGATGCCTCATCGCTCAGCACCTGGTCGCTATCCATCGTAATGCGCGGCTCAGCAGGGTCCGCTCCGTCAAAAGTAAGGGTGACATCATAGCCATTGTAGAAGGCATCGCGGATAATTATCATATCAGGCTCTGTAGGGTGCGCCTCGGTATAGACAACCTTCTGATAGGAGCTATTCTCGCCCGGATAGTCACGCAGAAGCAGCGACGAGAGCACTGCATAGCCAGTAAAGTTATTGCGGTCATAAGGACAACTCTTGTACATTACGACCTTTGTCATATCCGAGTCCTTATAGAGGTCCCACTTCAGAGCGCTATTCATCACAAGGCGCAATCTAAAGCCGAGCGAGTCTGTAGCGCCAATATTGTCGTAGATACCCTCAACCTCAACATTTGCGGATGTTTTACCCGCAGGGATAGTGACGGTATTTGAGATAATACGGTAGTGTTTGCCCTCAACGGCATTGCTTCCAGCATCCACAACCTCAACACCAAAAGTGCGGTCATAGTCACGAGCTACGGTCGAGGCAATAGGCACTGTAAAGCGGCTGTTGCTCTTCTCAACCATATTTGTTGACAGACTATCGGCAAACATCACATACTCCGCATCGCTGTATGTGGTATACTGCTCCTTACAACTGTAGAGCGCCAAGAGCACCAATATATATATAGGTAACTTTCTCATATCCTAATTGCTTTCGTTTGGTTGAACAAGTGAGCCTGGAGCCTCAATCTCATGGATAGGAATTGGCCATACAAAGAGTGGATCGTCAGCCTTTACACTGAGCGAACTACCCTCTACAAGCGAATTAGACTGCGGCGTGCGGGTAAAGCCCTCGCCATCACGATAGATCTCACCCCAACGCTTGAAGTCGTGCAATCGGAAGCCCTCCATATATAGCTCCCTCACACGCTCGGCAGCAATCTGCTCAATATAGTTATCAGCCGTAAGATTTATGCCTCCACCAGAGACTATACGTGAAGCGCGCAGAGTATTGATATCCTTTGATGCAGCCGAGAAGTTAGGAGTCTGCTGACGACAGAGCGCCTCGGCACGGATAAGATACTGCTCAGCCAGGCGGAACGGCTTAGGCATTACGGTGTGGTAAATCAGTGCATTGTTTATAAAGTCTTGATTTCCAAAGTACTTTACAAGCAGAGGCCACTGCAGACCGTGATTATAGCCCGTTGGCAGGGTGTAGAAGTAGCTACTGTAGCGCATATCTCTATCAGAGTATAAGCCAAGCACCCACTGCGCAGGTACATAGTCTGGATAGTAGTATGTATAGTCTACATTAAAGCCTAAGAACGACTGACCAAGTGCGCCACCATAAGATGTTGTGGTAAAGCCAATGCGCCAGATAATCTCTGTACCCACATCGTAGTTCCACATATAGTCAAAGTATGTCATATTGCTCGTATAGTAGCTTACTGCCGAGCTCAGTGCAAAGTTTCGGCTCTCAATAAGCTCTGTAGAGTACTCTATAGCGCTCTGCCAATCCTCCATATAGAGGGCCACGCGGGCGTGAAGCGCAAGGGCCATTGCGCGAGTAACAAAGGCACTACTATGTGCATCATTATCCTCGTCCAAAAGCTCCTCTGCACGCTCCAAATCCTTAATAACCTGCTGATAAGAGTCGTAGAGCGATGCGCGAGGCAGTGGCTGCTTATCAAGGGTCGTAGTACGGAGCACAACACCAAGCTCTGTCTGTGCTGTCTCTGGCTTATAGGCCTTGCAGTAGCACTTCAGAAGCTCCGAGTATGCAAGGGCGCGAATAGCATAGACCTCGCCAGTATAGGTATTAAGGTCGGTAAGCTTGTTCTCGTCGGTTGTTGCTGCCACCACGCGAGGCACATAGTCAAGGTAGAAGTTACAGGAAGCTATAATCTGATACAGAGAGGCATAGACGCTCTCAATTTCAGAAGTTGTAGAGCGAACAGTCCACAACCAGAAGTTGCCATAGGTATTTGAATAGCCATCTACGGCATAGACGAGGTCGGTCTGCAGGTCAGGCAGAATTGTAAGGTAGCCGCTATAGAGCGCACTACTCTTAAGCAGTGAGTAGATACCCGTTACTGTCTGCTCGGCATCGTCAAAAGTCTGCATAGCCTGCTGCTGCGGGATAGCCGACTGTGGCACCTTGTCAAGGCACGATACGGCACAGAGTGCTGTAAGTGCAACAAATAATATCTTTATACTTTTCAACATATCCACGCTTTTAGAAGGTTATATCAATACCAAAAGTAAACTGGCGCGACATCGGATACTGCGCTGCATAGAGATTTGTCGTTCCCTCTGGGTCAAGACCCGAAAAGCGGGTAAAGGTAAAGAGGTTCTGCGCCTGAGCATAAACTCTAACTCCAGAGAAGACCTTTGTGCGACGAATAGCCTTATCTGGCAGCGAGTAGCTGAGCATCAAATTCTTAAGTCTCAAGAATGACGCATCCTCAAGCAGTCGGCTATCAAACTCCGTATACACGCCATGACGAGGGATGTCTGTAATATCGCCCGGCTTCTGCCAACGCTCTAATAGGCGTGCAGACTGATTGTAGGATGCAAAGCGACCATTTGACTCATCAAAATATCGGTCGTTATTGAGCATCCAACGGTCTGCCACCCAGCTAAACTGCGCTGTAAGCTGAAGACCCTTCCACTGCAGTGCCGTACCAAAGCCGCCCTGCCAAGGGGCGAGGTAGCTCTTGCCTACAAGCACCTTATCTTCATCGCGCAGAACAGTTGTCAGCTCGCCATCCTTTGTATACCACAGCGCATCTCCATTGGCTGGGTTTACACCCGCATAGCGGTTGATATAGAACTCGCCAAGAGGATGACCCACAACAAGTTTTGTATTTGTACCAGAGCGCTCATACTCCTGTACGCCATTATAGAGCTCTGTAATCTTATTATTGTTGTACGACACATTGGCATTTACCGTCCACAGAAAATCCTTTGCCGAGATAAGTGTACCCACAACATTCATCTCAACGCCCTTATTTACCATTGCGCCTACATTGTCCCAGTAGTATCCAAAACCAGATGTAGAGTATGGCTCTGGCACCTGCATAAGCATATCGGAGGTGTGCTTGTAGTAGAGCTCAAGGTCTACATTGAGGCGATGCCAAAATCCGAAGTGCAAACCGAGGTTTGTTGTCCAAGGTTTCTCCCAACCGAGGCGTTCATTGCCTGGCTGCATAAGACCGACACCCGCATTGCCAACGTAGTCTACGCCTCCTCCCACAAGGGCGAGGTGCTCGTAGTTAGGGATTGACGAGTTACCCGATGTACCAGTAGAGAGGGATATCTGAGCATTTGTAAGCCATGTTTTAGCACTCTCCACAAAGGCCTCGTTGCGCATATTCCACATAAAGCCGACACTCCAGAAGCCAGCCCAACGGCGAGAGACACCAAAGCGTGAGCTACCGTCAGTACGCACCGAGAAGTCAGCAAAGTAGCGGTCGTCGTAGTTATACTCGCCACGACCAAAGAACGACACAAAGCCGTAATCTGAGTCTGTTGTATCACCCCACGAGTTGGCACGTGTACCAGACGAGAGGTTTGTCAGCTTATCGTTATTTTGACCCGCCGTTAGGACATTGAACGCCTCGTAGTGGCTATCCACGCCCTCCTGACCGACAAGGAAGTTGAAGTTATGAACTCTATCAATATCAAAGCGATAGTTTACAGTATTTGTGATTGTCAGGCTATAGCTATCCGTAGAGCTGCGCGAAGCTGAGCCTTGACCCTGATTAGGAGCATAGCTTGGCAATGACTGACCAAAGCCAGTTGTATGCGAGTAGTCAATACCAAACTGTGTTTTCAGTGTAAGACCCTCAATAGGCGTTGCCTCTGCAAACTGTGTAGAGAGGACCTTGTACTTCTTGAATGTCACGGGGTTATGCTCAAGCCACTCAAGCGGGTTTTGTCCATTTCCGCGCCAGCTACCGTCAGCAATAGAGGCCGTTGTGCCATCTGCGCGATATGGATTCCAGTACGGCATCATAAACCTTGCTGCCGAGATTGGCGTTACAAGGGTATAAGCACCCTCATCCGCCTGCTGGATAAGCTGGTAGTTGAGCATATTGCTCACACCAATTTTGAGCCACTTGGCAGCCTTGCGCTCAAAGTTCTGGCGGGTAGAGAAGCGCTTAAAGCCAGAGCCAAGAGCTGTTCCCTGCTGGTTGTAGTAGCCGCCCGAAACATAGTAGGATGTCTTATCGTCCGCACCCGACACAGCAAGCTCGTAGTTCTGTAGCAGAGCCGACGAGTTAAAGACCACATCCATCCAGTTTATATCTGTCTGCGAGAGCACAGCATAGTTCTGACCTGCATCCATGCCTATCTGTCGCTCATACTCAATGCGCTCGGCAGTATTCATCAAATCCCACTTGCCACAAGCCACCTGCGAGACGCCCAACTGCATACGATACTCAATACGAGGACGCTCGGCTGCCTTACCGCGCTTTGTAGTAATAACAATAACGCCATTTGCCGCACGAGCACCATAGATAGATGTTGATGAGGCATCCTTAAGCACAGAGATTGACTCAATATCTGCGGGGTTGATTGTATTAAAGTCACTCGCCGCAATAGGCACTCCGTCAAGGATATAGAGCGGAGCCGTGCCAGAGTTGATTGAGTTTGTTCCGCGAATAGTCATCACCGCTGCTGCGCTTGGCTCGCCCGTATTGGACAACACCATAAGACCTGGCACCTGACCCTGCAATGCTTGGTCAAAGGCTGCCGTAGGGGTCTTCTCAACCTTCTCCATCTTTACAGTTGAGACAGAGCCTGTGATAGTTCCCTTCTTACGCACACCATAGGCAATAACCACAACATCATCAATAGCCTCAGTCTCTGGCTGCATAACAATGTTGTGCGTAATGTTCGTTTCCGATGCAGGTACTACCCACACCACCTCTTTATAGCCCAAGAAGGAGAAGGAGATAGTGTTCCCCACAGCGGCTTCAATGGTGTAAGTTCCGTCAAAGTTGGATGTAACTCCCTGCATCGTCTCTAATACAACAACCGCCACTCCAAGTAGCGGTTGATTGTCTTCAGCAGATACTACTGTGCCGCTTACTGTCACACGACCTGCGGCCACCTGTGCAGTAACGGTTGTATAAGCTGTAAGGCTTAACAGTAGTAGGCTAAATGTAAGAAAAAATTGTTTGAGTGAGTTCATAATGGGCAAAGGTAGTACTTTTGTACTAAAGTACAAAGATTTTCGCCCAAATTATTATTTTCCAAAGTGCCACAGCGCACCATTTCCCCTGCCAAGCGAGAGCTCTTTTGCCTGCACAATAGCCTTTGTTACATAATCTTTTGCCAACGCAACAGCACTTGTAAGGGTATATCCGTGCGCCAAAAATGTTGCAATAGCAGACGACAAAGTGCAACCAGTGCCGTGAGTATTACGACTCTCAATCTTCTGACTCTCAAAAGTATATATCGCTCCATCGCTACACAACACATCGCACATCCTACTATCTGGCAAATGACCGCCCTTGATAAGTACCGCCGTACCATACTGCTCGGATAGCACCTTTGCGGCTCTTTTCATCTCATCCACGCTGTTAATCTCTCGTCCGAGCAAAACTGCCGCCTCGCGCAGATTGGGTGTTATGAGCGTAGAGAGCGGAAAGAGACGACTAACGAGCGTTGTAACCGTCTTATCCTCAATCAGTTTTGCACCACTTGTCGCCACCATAACGGGGTCGCAGACCATATATTGCGGGCAGTAGGTCTCTATTACATCTGCCACAGCATTAACGACCTCACTATTATGCACCATACCGATTTTTACAGCCCTAACATCCAAATCCTCAAAGACCGCAACTGCTTGATTTCTAACAGCTTCGGCAGAGAGAGGAACAATGTCTGTTACTCCCATTGTGTTCTGCGCCGTAACAGCAGTAATTGCCGAGGCTGCAAAGCCACGCAGTGCCGAAACGCTCTTTATATCGGCCTGAATACCCGCGCCACCGCTACTATCAGAGCCAGCAACAGTCAGCACCACTGGAGGCGTAAGACGACCCCTCCACGCAGCACCGAGCATAGCCGCACCACCAAAACCTAATGACCTAATCCTCTGGAGGTTATCCATCGTTATTCCCCCCAGTGCATAGACCTTGTTGTCAATTACTCCGCTATCGCGAAGTGCCTCAAGTTCATCATCAGCAAAGGCAGAGCGATACCCCTCCTTAGATATGCTGTCAAAGATTGGCGAGAGAAAAACATAATCGCACTCAGCTTTATACCGTACAACCTCCTCCGCCGTGTGGCACGAGCGGCTAATAGTACCCCTAAAACTGGTTGGTACAACTCCATTTCGGCTATTTAGATGCACACCTCGCAGCGAGTACTTTACAGCTAAATCAAAGTGGTCGTGCAAGACTACTCTGTCGCGATATTTTTGCAATGCGCAAACAAGATGTTCCACCTGTTCAACAGTTGCATTTGGTTTACGAATATGCAATATATCCACCACATTATCAAGCAGATAGATAGCCTCACGAACCTCCTCAACATAGAGTTCTGGGCGTGTGATAGCGAGTAGTCTCATAGTTCAAAAATTTCGCAGTTCATCGTTCTTAAATCAACTCTCCACAGCTTGTTATATAACACCTCTCCATAGCCGCAGATAATCTTCAGAGACTCCGACACCTCGGCTGCCGCAACAACCCCCACCGTAGCTCCAATTATCCCCTTTTCAACCCTTGGCATAGGCTCAAAAATATCACTATAGCGGTGCGTTCTATCTCCCCAAAACACCGACACCTGCCCCACAAAGCCCTCCACAGCGCCGTGAACAAAGTGTTTACCCTGCTCGGCGCAGATACTCTCTGCTACAGCACGCACAGCGTAGTTATCCCCGCCATCAACGACAATGTCGTAATCGGAAATAATCTCTGCCCCATTCTCTGCCGTAAGGAAGGTGTTGTACGGAACAATCTCAACTGCGCTACTCATCGCTCGCAGCCTATTGGCTGCAACCTCAACTTTTGGCTTTCCGATGTCCTGCTCTGTGTAGAGAATTTGTCGTTGTAAATTACTGATACTCACGCTGTCGCCATCAACAATACCGACCTTTCCCACACCTGCCGCCACAAGGTATTGAGCCACCACAGAGCCCAGTCCGCCGACGCCCACAACAAGCACCTTTGTGCCCTTAATCTTCCGTTGCCCTGTCACTCCAATCTCCGCGAGGGCTATCTGTCTTGAGTATCTCTCCATAGGTCAAAAGTTCTATCCCAATCTTTCCACACAACCTCTCTACCTAACCTCTTCAGCGCATCAGCCACCTCTACGGGCGAGCGGTCGTCGCTAACAGAAAACTGCTCAAGCGACTGCGGATAGGTCGCATAACCACCTGGGTCGGTCTTGCTACCCGCGCTTACGGTCGTAACACCGAGCGTTGCCATATTATCCCTAAATGCTGCTTGCTCACGCGTAGAATAGGAGATATCCACATCGTGGTCAAAGATTCTAAAGGCAAAGGTCAGCTGCGCAAGCTCCTTGTCGCTCATTACAACATTTGGCTGAAAACCACCATTCTCGGCAGGGCGCAATCGCGGGAAGTTTACCGAGTAGCGCGTTCTCCAGTAGTGACGCTCAAGGTAGCGAAGATGGTGGGCGAGCATCGTAATATCTGTACGCCAATCCTCAAGGCCAATAAGCACACCCATACCTATGGAGTGTACCGCAGCCTGCCCCATACGGTCGGGAGCATTGACCCTCCAGTCAAAATTGGCCTTCATTCCGCGAGGGTGGTAGATATTATAGCGAGCACGGTTATATGTCTCCTGAAAGCAGATTACGCCATTGAGTCCAGAGCCCTTAAGACTCTTATAGTCAGGCGCATCTAAAGGCATAACCTCAATTTTTACATTATCAAAATATCGTTTAGCAATCCTTACTGCCTCGGCTATATACTCCACCCCTGCGCGATATGGATTCTCGCCCGTAACAAGCAGTATATTTTCAAAGGGCGCAAGAGATTTTATCGCCTGACACTCCAACACTATCTGCTCTGGTGTGAGGATAGTTCTGGGTATGTGATTCTCGGCGTGAAATCCGCAGTAGAGGCAAGAGTTGATGCACGAATTTGTCAGATAGAGCGGAATAAACATACTCATAGTCTTACCATACCGCTGGTAAGTATAACGCTGACTTGCGCGTGCCATAGGCTCAAGATATCCCTCCGCCGCAGGCGATATAAGAGCCATAAAGTCCTCAATATCACACTTTTCCGCACGAAGCGCACGAACAACATCAGCCTCGGTTTTGCTATATATTCGCTCTGTAGTATGCTCCCAGTTTAGGGTATCTAAATAGTCCGAAAACATCATTTTTTCAATTCGTGAGACAATCTAATAGCGCAGAAGTTAGGTCCACACATCGTGCAGAAGTTTCCCTCTGTATGGCCGCTCTGCTTGAAATACTCTATTGCCCTCTCTGGGTCAAGCGAGAGGTTAAACTGGTCTCGCCAACGAAACTCAAAGCGAGCCTTGCTCAACGCATTATCGCGAATAACTGCTCCAGGGTGTTGTTTGGCAATATCGGCTGCATGGGCGGCAATTTTGTATGTAATAATGCCCTGCCTAACATCCTCAACTGTTGGCAGGCCGATATGCTCCTTTGGAGTTACATAGCAGAGCATAGCCGTTCCCAACGCCCCTATCTGCGCTGCTCCTATGGCAGATGTTATATGGTCATATGCAGGCGCAATATCCGTAACAATAGGCCCCAGAGTGTAGAATGGCGCACCATGACAAAGTTCTACCTGTCGCTCCATATTTTCGCCTATTTTGTGCATCGGCACATGCCCTGGTCCCTCTACAAAGACCTGAACATCCTTTGCCCAAGCGCGAAGAACAAGTTCTCCAAGAGTCTCAAGCTCAGCAAATTGCGCACGGTCATTTGCATCGGCAATTGCCCCTGGGCGCAATCCATCGCCAAGCGATACAGCGACATCATACCGCGCAAGAATATCGCAGATATCATCAAAATGCTCATAGAGGAAGTTTTCACGACCAAAAATCTTACACCAACGGCTCATAATGCTACCTCCGCGCGAAACAATACCACAGAGGCGCGACGAGGCGAGGTCTACATTCTTAAGCCTTATGCCCGCGTGGATAGTAAAGTAGTCCACACCCTGCTCACACTGCTCTATAAGCGTGTCGCGATATACCTCCCAGCAGAGTCGCTCAACATCTCCACCAACCTTCTCAAGTGCCTGATAGATAGGCACAGTGCCAACAGGAACGGGAACTGCACGAAGGATACGCTCGCGCGTAGTGTGTATATCGCTTCCCGTAGATAGGTCCATAAGCGTATCGCAACCCCACTTACAGCTATTAATCGCCTTCTCAACTTCGCTATCTATATCAGAACTTGTCGCCGAGTTGCCGATATTGGCATTTATCTTAACCAAAAAGTCCGTACCGATAATCATCGGCTCGCACTCTGGGTGGTTTATGTTGGCTGGTATCACCGCCCTACCTGCAGCCACCTGCTGTCGGACAAACTCTGGCGTTATATGGCTCTCAACACCACTCTCACTGCAGTTCATCGCCTCACGGATAGCGACATACTCCATCTCTGGCGTAATAATACCTGCACGCGCTAAGGCCAACTGTGTAAGTGGCTTACCCGCCTTTAGTCTATCCTTAATCCACTGCTCGCGTATGCGCGGCACACCCACTGCATTGGGGTCGGTATATACGCCGCCAGTGTCGTAGATATATACTGGCTCATTTGGTTGGGCAACTCTCTGCCCATCTACCACCGTGACTGTAGGCGTGAGCACCACGCGCTGCATACCCACCCTAATATCTGGGTAGATTTGACCACTGAGATAGACCTTTTCACGACCAAACTCGCTATTATGCCCCTTCATCATCCCAAAAACGAAGTTAGTGGCGAGGATGCCTCAGCCGTAAAGTTATCAATTCGGCGACCCAAGCCCGCCATAAATGCTCTTCTACCTGCTGTAACCGCCTCGCGGAAGGCTACGGCCATAGCTACAGGGTCAGCGGCCACAGCGATAGCGGTATTTACCAACACCGCATCGGCACCCATCTCCATAGCCTCGGCAGCGTGACTCGGTGCGCCAATGCCAGCATCAACAACTACAGGAACTGTTGCCTGTTCAATGATTATCTTGAGGAACTCGCGCGTCTCAAGGCCTCGGTTGCTACCTATAGGCGCACCGAGTGGCATCACTGCCGCAGCACCCACCTCCTCAAGTCGCTTACAGAGCACAGGGTCGGCAGCACAGTATGGAAGGACCGTAAAACCCATCTTCACAAGCTCCTCAGTAGCCTTTAGCGTCTCCACAGAGTCTGGAAGAAGATATCGCGGATCGGGGTGAATCTCAAGTTTGAGCCACGAAGTACCAAAAGCTTCGCGCGACATCTGCGCCGCAAAAATTGCCTCCTCGGCATCCCTCACGCCTGAGGTGTTTGGAAGTAGCTGTATGTTAGGCATAGCCACACTCTGTAGCATATCATCCTCACACTCTCCTATCTCCACGCGCTTCATTGCAAGAGTCACCATCTCAGTCTCTGAAGCCACAATGGCCTGCTTCATAACCTCATTTGATGAAAACTTTCCCGTTCCCAAAAATAGGCGCGAGCTAAACTCACGACCACCAATTATAAGTTTTCCCATAGTTTTATAATTTTTTTCATTTCACACTCTGGCTCAGTAGCCATTAACACACTGCCACTTAGTGCTATACCATCTACGCCCGTCTGCTTCAGAACAGGCAAATCCTCGGCCGTAATACCTCCTATAGCCACAATGGGCAGGTTGATATTATGCTCTCGCATCCGCCTCACAATACTCTGATATCCCTCAATACCCAATATAGGACTTAACCGCTCCTTGGTCTTGGTAAAGCGATACGGCCCACAGCCGATGTAGTTACCACCCGCCTGTGCGATAGACAGAACATCCTCAAAGGTATTTGCCGTGCCGCCAATAATGGCATTTGGCCCTAAAATGTCGCGCGCCCACGCTATCGGCATATCGTTTTTGCCAAGATGCACCCCATCGGCCGATATGCGATGGGCAATATGCACATCGTCGTCAATAATAAAAGTCGCGCCATAGTCGCTACACATCTGCTTAACAATCAGAGCCGTACGATATAGCTCTTTCTGCGTAGCGTTCTTCATTCTGAGCTGTATCCACCGACAGCCTCCCTCAAGAGCGAGTCTTACGGAGTCCAAATAGGAGTAGCGCGCCGTAAAGTGTGTTATAAACTGTATCATCCTCCGTAGACTGCTTTAATAATGACAATAGAGTCCCCTTCTGAAAGCAGAGTCTGCTCCCAGAGTTGTCGGGGGATAATCTTTCGGTTTACCGCTACAGCGATGCCCGTAGTGGCAATTTCCAGCTCTGAGATGAGCTGACTGAGGGTGGTAGATACAAAAAATCCCTCTTTGTTGTTTACAGTAAGTCTCATAATAGTAACTGTATAAATACAAAGAGGGCTCAAGCCGCGCAATCCTTTCGGTAGTACTAACTACATCAAGTTCAAGGGTATAATCTCAGCCTTACGCTCGCCCAAACCATATAGTTTTGAGCAAAACAAAAGCACCCCTTTGCAGTATTTACCACAAAGGTAGTGCTTTTTAGATAAACAACCAAGAAAATTGGTTGTTATTTCATATTGTCGTTTGTAAGTAGTACTCCATTATGCTCGCCTGTAAGGCTCTCAAGGAAGGCAACAATCTTCTCCTCCTCAGCATCTGTAAGCGATACACCAACTTGATAAGTACCCATCTTGCAGACAGCCTCCTTAAGCTCTGGCTCAGTACCATCGTGGAAGTAAGGCGCTGTAAGGGCAACATTTCTCAGTCCAGGCACCTTAAAGCGGTGGCGGTCGCGCTCAAGAGCGGTCTCCTTATTGCGGCCATTATCCTCAACGGTCAGCTCCGCACCTCTATCTGCAAAATAATCAGCATATTGACCCATCAGCTCGTATGACTCTCCACCGAGATTTGCACCTACATGGCAGGTTGCGCAGTTATACTTTACAAAGAGTTCATAGCCCTGTTTCTGCTCCTCCGTAAGTGCCGTCATTTCGCCACGCAAATACTTATCAAAGGCAGAGTTAGGGGTAATAAGCGTACGCTCAAACTCGGCAATGGCGTCTGTGATATTCTTCTCGCTCCAGCCATCTGGATAGACAGCCTTAAACTTCTTTGTCAGAGCCTTATCCTTTGCCAGCTTAGCCACTATCTGGTCAAAGGACTCACAGCCCATCTCTACTGGGTTGAGCGGTGGGCCTGCGGCCTGAAGCTCAAGGGTTGCCGCACGACCATCCCAGAACTGAACAAAGTTATATACAGCATTGTAGACCGTTGGAGCATTTACGCCACCAAACTGTCCACCAACACCCTCAGAGTACTGCTTATTATCTACACCTGCGGTATTAAGGCCGTGACAAGAGGCGCAAGAGACCGTATTGTCTATAGAAAGGCGTGTGTCGTGGTAGAGTATGCGACCAAGCTCAACCTTTGCAGCATCTGTAGGTATGCTCTGCGCAATAGGTCGGATAACCTCGCCAGCAAGGCCGTCGTTGTAGTACTGTGCGCGATAGTTGTCTGCCCAGCTATCAACAATAGCAGCCTTTGCCTTTGTCATCTGGCTACCCCAATGTACAAGGTAGTATTTAGCCATTGGCATATCGCCATCAAGGGCAGCCTTCTCAACCTTGGCTACATCTACAACAGAAATCTTACCGCCATTTTTCAGAGCCTCCATCATTGGCGCAATGTCAAACATCTTGTAGCCCGTCTGGCTATCTGCCTTGACAACATCGCCAATAATTGGGAAAGATGCATAGAACGGGAGCTGTGGCTCTGCACTATGGCAGCTCAAACATCCACCCTCATCAAGAATTGCGAGCAGCTGCTCATTCTCAGGCAACTTCTCAGACGGCGCTGAGCAACTAATGCGGTATACTGCAAAGAGTACCGCTACGAAAGCCAACAATCCATAAAGTAGTTTTTTCTTCATAACTGTTTGTGTTTAAGTGTTTTATCTATTATATACATGTACACTCTGCTTTGCTGATGGCAGGTAATTGACCCCATACCAACACATCTGTAGCGACAGAAAAGCCACTACTATAACTGCGCAAATCAACCCCCTACTACCTCTCTTGAGCCTCAAGAGATGTATAGCAAGCAGGTACAACAGCCACGTTGCCGCTGCCCAGCTCTCCTTGGCATCCCAACTCCAGTAGTCGCCCCACGCCTGCTTTGCCCACAGCGCACCCGTAAGCATACCTACCGTAAGGAACGCCACACCGCCATAGAGCAGACCCTGAACAGCATCATCAACACCCTGTCGCCCAAAGAGTGAGTATACAGAGAGCAGTGTCGCACACCCCAGTAGCGCATAGGAGAACATATAGACAGCCACATGCGGTATAAACCACACACTCTGCAGCGCTGGCATCAGCGTAGCATCGTGAATCTCCGGTTTGAGGCAGTTTATAACCATAAACACCGTTGCAAGCATCGTAGCAAATGCTGGCACCCAGCTATACCCCCACCGCTGATATGTAAAGGCTCCCGAAGCAAAGAGAAAGAGGCTATACCACACTCTTGTCTCGCCCATTGTTCTCATAGGTGGTCGGCCAAGTGTTATCCACAGCCCCACAACAAAGAGCGCTAACAGAGCCGTTGCAGACCACATAGCCACTGTTGTCACGCGACTCTTATCCTTACCGCGCAACGCTGCCACCGAGCCTACAACGCCCACAAGGGCTGCCAGAATAGCAAAGATTGGAAAAATACCCCAGCCTATCATCGCTTTGCCCCTCCTAAAAACATTAACAGCGCACCGAAAATCATCATCACAATACCAACAACCATTAACCCCTGCCAAGGCTGACGGACAATCTGCACGACAAGGCGAACACCCTGCTCCGTACTGTCAAAGTTCATCAAGTATACCCGCTCCCCAAAACGTACTTTATAAGGGTCATTAACCTCAAGGGTCACAATCTTATTATCCACCTCAATATCTGCACGATACTGCTCTGGCACACCCGAAGCGCCATACTCAACATCAAAATCTGCAAGGCGAAGTGTATAGTCAAGGTTTGTTGCTGTACCATCTATATATATAGCCTCACGTCGTGGCTTGTCATCCACAATCATACGAAGCTCCTCATAATCAGCCGCGCCCCAGAATCCCGCAATAAGAGCAAGCAGAAGCCCCAAGTGGCTAAACAAAAACCGCCAACGAACTCCTCCCACATACCATCCTCTCAGAGTAACCATAGCCAGAACAGTCATAACATAGACAACCAACAGCACAAAACCATAACTCTGCGTCGCAGGCTCAGCCTGAAGACCAACAACAATACACCCTACAGCCGAGAGTACAATCGCCGTAACTGTCGCCGACGCCGAGAGTAGATAACGCGCAACAACACTACGCTCCCTCGCCCTGTAAAGCTCCACAACAGCAATACCCCACAGAGCAATAAGGATAACATTCATCGGAAAGGCAAAAAATTCAATCGGAAATGCCCCTACAACAGTCTCTAACAGCCACGAAACAACCCCTGCCACCAACACAAGTAGCACCGAAGTAAAGATATAACGACTGACAGAAAACTGCATAATCCCTCATTTTTGTGTAAAGATAACAGATTTATATATTATTTCCAAAAAAATTCACGATTTTTTTGCTACGCAGAAAGCGTGTACCGCGCCTTTTTGCAAAAAGGCGCCCCAAAAACTTTCGGCAAAACTGTCGTTTTGCTTCTGTGCTGATGCGGATTTAGGATAACTCTGCGAGTTATTGAAATAAAAAATAGAGTCTTTCCACCTTCAAGCGAGCTTGAGTGTTAGACTCTATTTTCTCTTTCACTGCCTTCGGCAGCAACCTAAATCCGAATAAACACAGACAGACGAAGTCTGTGCCTATGAAAAGCCAACGCTGCGATTAAGCCGAGAGCAATCAAACTTGTTTGAATTGCCGAGGCGGAGCAGGGTCGGGTTGCCGAAGGCAAGCCAATGGCTAATGGCCAACAGCCCCATTTTGTTGTCAAAATGGTGGATTTACAACGCTCGGCGAGAAAAATTGGCGCAGGATAGTACTCAAAACGTACAGCCAAGACAATTTTTTCTCGTTAGCGGAAGTAAATACCCATTTTCACAACAAAATTACGACAAAATTTTTAGCTTAGTAACTGCATGAACCACCAAACTGGCTGTATTATTACATCCAGTCTTTTCAAGGATGCGGGCGCGGTGGGCATCTACGGTGCGCTTAGAGATATTGAGTTGCTCAGCGATTTGAGGGGTCGAAAGACCCTTGCAGATGCAAGTAAGCACAGCGGTCTCTCTTTCGGTGAGCATATCTGGGTCATCAAGCTCCTCTGCACTCTGAATTTCAGGCAGATACTTACCACCGCCAGTAACAGTATCAATAGCCTCAAAGACGGTCTTGATATCAGAATCTTTGTGGATAAAACCGACAACGCCAGCATCTACCATCTGCCGTAGATACTGCTCCTCGCCAAACATTGTAAGGGCGACAATACACAGCTCTGGGCGCTGTTGCAGGGCGAGGATTGTAGCCGTCTTGCCATCCATATTGGGCATAGAGATATCCATCAGCACTACATCTACATCCAACTGTGGCAGCGCGGCAATAAGCTGAGAACCGTCGGAGAAGTCACCCACAACACTATAGTGAGGATTTGCCGACAGAAGTCCCTTGAGTCCATTACGGAACAGGGTGTGGTCATCAACTAATGCGATTTTTATCATACTGCACCACTATTTATCCGTATTGTAGCTGTAGCGCTCATGCCCTTACCCTTCTTACTATCAATAGTAAAGGTACCACCCAGCGAGCCGATGCGAGAGGATATATTAGACAGACCCATACCGCAATCCATCATAGCCTGAGGGTCAAAGCCTCGTCCATTATCGGCGTAATTCAGCGTAAGCGTTGCCCCATCATACTCAAGACTGAGCCTAATTGTTGTACAGCCCGAATGCTTGAGCGAGTTGTTTATCAGCTCACACACTACACGATAGATAATCACCTCCACATCGCTATAAAATCTCTCTGAACGCAGCGTAGTATTAAATCTGATAGCCACGCCATGCAGTGCTGAGCAACGGGTAGCAAAGTTTTGCACAGCCTGTCTAAGTCCGAAGTCCAAAAGCACCTGTGGGGAGAGATTATTTGAAATCTCACGCACAGAGCGCAGTGCCTCATCCAGAACATAGGTTGTATTGCTTACAATCTCTCTCTGCTGCTCTGTAAGGCCCTCCTGCGAGAGTGCCGAGAGAGACATCTTTGCCGACGAGAGTAGTGGACCCATACCGTCGTGAAGCTCTTTAGAGAAGTTAAGGCGAGAACGCTCCTCTGCGCGCAGCACAGCCGTCATAATGCGGCGGTTAAAGATTGAGCGCTGTCGATCTACACGTTCAAGATAGCTAACTAATCTATGGGCAAACATTACAGCCACAGAGACACATATAGATACGCTAACACCCAGAGCTATAGATATATAGAGGCCAGCCTGCGCATTCTTAATGCCGACAACCTCAAAATATCGCTCAACGGCGATAAGCACAAAGCCAATTATGCAGAGAATCCAAATTGCATTATACTTGGTTCTTCTGACAAGGCGGATGGCATAGATAATGGCAATAAGCTGAAGTATCAGCGCGATAACCACCACAATTTTTAGCGCTAAAGGTGTTCCCATCGTCGTTCAATAAAATTTCTACTCCAAAATATCGGCTACAGCCTTCATCTGCTTGTACGAGGTGAGGTCCACCTGCACGGGCACTACTGAGACATAACCACTCTTCAGCGCCCACTCGTCAGTATCAACAGCCTCTGGCTCGGCATTCTGAAAACCACCAGTAAACCAGTAGTAGCTCTTGCCATATGGGTCCGTACGCTCTAAAACCTCATCTACCCAGAAGCCCTTAGTCTGACGGCAGACCTTAACACCCTTAATTTGGTTGGCAGGAAGAATAGGCACATTGACATTGAGGCACAGCGGACGTATATCACTATCAATCACGCTCTTAGCAATCCTAATACCATACTCTATGCAAGCCTCAAAATCGGCATCATCGCTATGGTCTACATTAGAGAGTCCGACAGATGGCACTCCGTAGAATGCCGACTCAATAGCAGCGCCCATAGTTCCCGAATAGAGCAGGTTGGCAGCCGAGTTGGTGCCATGATTGATGCCTGAGATAGTCATATCTACCTTACGACCCTTCAGAAAGTAGTCAAAGGCGAACTTAACACAGTCCACAGGCGTACCGTTAAGTGAATAAATCTCTATATCGTCACTAATGCTGATAGTCTTGAGTCGTAGGGTATCGCAGATGGTAATTGCCTGGCTCTTACCGCTTTGCACGGTATCTGGAGCCACAGCAATAACCTTTCCGAACTGGCGAGCAACCTCTATTGCCGCCTGAAAGCCCTTTGACTGATAGCTATCATCATTGGTTACAAAAATCAGTCTCTGATTCATCTGCGTGTTAGATTTTAGAAATCGCAATCTTCACTGGTGTATCGTTTACCTCGTTGTACTTGTCAATAGACAATCCTACAGGGCTAACAACACATGTGACCTCTACAGCGAGTGTCTGCTGGCAGATATAGTCAGCGTAGTGAGCCACAGCCTCGCGGACAACATCGCAATCCTCAACCTCAACGCGAATCTTGTCAACAATCTCAAGGCCCGACTCCTTACGGATATTCTGAATACGGTTTACAAGCTCACGAGCTACGCCCTCACGCTCAAGCTCTGGGGTCACTGTAATATCAAGAGCCACAGTAAGTTTACCCTCTGAAGCCACAAGCCAACCTGGCATATCCTCCGAGGTGATGTCAAAGTCGGCAGCAGTAACTACGATAGTCTCACCTGCAACATCAAGCGTAGTAATCTGTCCGCACTCAACGGCTGCAATCTGAGCCTGATCAAATGTGGCAACAAGCGCCTGAATAGCCTTCATATACTTGCCATACTTTGGTCCCAAAGTCTTGAAGTTAGGCTTGATGCGCTTAGTGATAATGCCTGCTGTGTCGTGGATAAGCTCTACAGATTTAACATTTACCTCGCTTGCCACCAGTGCCTCAACAGCCTTTGTGCGGCGCTCAAGTTCTGCATCAAGCACAGGGATGATAATCTTTGCCAGCGGCTGACGCACCTTAATATTCACCTTACGGCGCAGTGCAAGCACCATAGATGAGAGTTGCTGCGCTACGGCTGTAGTCTGCTCAAGGTCTGTATCAATTAGGCTGCTGTCGCACACTGGGAACGACGAGAGGTGTACAGACTTCTCCGCATTGCGGCCACTAACGGCGTTAAGGTCGCGGTAGATGCGGTCAGAGATAAATGGGGCGAATGGCGCTGAGAGCTTAGCAACAGTCTCAAGGCAGGTATAGAGGGTCTGGTAAGCTGCCAGCTTATCCTGTGTGAGGCCACCGCCCCAGAAACGTTTACGGTTCAGACGCACGTGCCAGTTACTGAGGTTATCGCAGACAAATGTCTGGATAGCGCGAGCGGCAGGTGTTGGGTCATAGTTATCAAGGCACTCTGTAACGCGAGCAATGAGTGTATTGAGCTCTGACAGAATCCAACGGTCCATATCTGGGCGCTGAGCCACAGCAATCTCCGCCTCCTGACCAGTAAAGCCGTCAATATTTGCATAGAGAGCAAAGAATGAGTAGGTGTTGTAGAGAGTTCCGAAGAACTTACGACGCACCTCATCCACGCCATCGGCATCAAACTTAAGGTTATCCCAAGGCTGCGAGTTACTAATCATATACCAACGAGTAGCATCTGCGCCATACTTATCAAGTGTCTCAAATGGGTCTACAGCATTACCAAGGCGCTTTGACATCTTCAAACCGTTCTTATCAAGCACAAGGCCGTTAGAGATAATATTGCGGAAGGCAACCTTATCAAAGAGCATTGTAGCTATTGCGTGGAGAGTATAGAACCAACCACGAGTCTGGTCAACACCCTCGGCAACGAAGTCTGCTGGGAAGACAGTATCAAAGAGCTCCGCATTCTCAAATGGATAGTGCAGCTGTGCATATGGCATTGCACCAGAGTCAAACCACACATCAATAAGGTCGCTCTCGCGGTGCATTGGCTCGCCCTTTGACGAGAGCAGAACAATCTTATCTACATAAGGCTTGTGAAGGTCAATGCGCTCTGTAGAGTAGTTCTCCTTTGACATATCGCCCACAACAAACTCCTTAAATGGATTCTCGGTCATCACGCCCGCAGCGACAGACTTCTCAATCTCTGCCATCAGCTCCTCAATAGAGCCAATACACTTCATCTCAGAGTAGTCCTCAGTAGCCCAGATAGGCAGTGGAGTACCCCAGAAGCGTGAACGAGAGAGGTTCCAGTCTGCCAGTCCCTCAAGCCACTTACCAAAGCGGCCACTACCGGTGCTCTCTGGCTGCCACTTGATTGTCTTATTAAGCTCTACCATTCTGTCGCGCAGCTCGGTAACCTTTATAAACCAAGAGTCAAGTGGATAGTAGAGCACTGGCTTATCAGTACGCCAGCAGTGTGGATATGAGTGGGTGTGCTTCTCAATCTTAAATGCCTTATTCTCGCCCTTCAGCGCCACGCAGATATCTACATCCAATGTCGGAGTCTCATCTGTAGCCTCGCTGTCATAAGCATTCTTCACATAGCGACCAGCCCAATCTTTATACGCCTCAACATCTACATTATTTGCCACAAAATCGCTATCCATATCCTCAAGGCGGAACAGACGACCTGAGCGGTCTACCATTGGGCAGTTCTTACCCGCAGCATCAACAACAAAGAGTGGAGCAATGCCCGCAGCCTTTGCTACGCGGTCATCATCAGCACCAAATGTAGGGGCAATATGCACAATACCAGTACCATCAGAGATAGTTACATAGTCGCCAAGAATTACACGGAACGCATCGCCATACTGCTCCATAGGCTTCACCCAGCCGATAAGCTGCTCATAACGTATACCCTCAAGCTCAGTACCCTTATAGTGCTCGTCAGTTACGGTATACTTGCCCTCCATCTTCTTACCAAAGAGGGTTGGAACAAGGTCTGAGGCCATGATAATGGTCTGCGGAGCGTCAGTATATGGATTAAGGCACTTAACCTTTACATAGTCAATGTTAGGGCCTACGCAGAGTGCCGTATTTGATGGAAGTGTCCAAGGAGTGGTTGTCCAAGCGAGGAAGAAGAGCTCGCCCTCAACATCTGCAAACAGATGCTCACTCTTCTCATTACGCACAACGCGGAACTGCGCCGTACAAGTTGTATCCTTAACATCACGATAGCAACCAGGCTGGTTAAGCTCGTGAGTTGAAAGGCCCGTACCCGCTGCAGGCGAGTATGGCTGAATTGTGTAACCCTTATAGAGCAAACCCTTGTCAAACAGGCGCTTAAGAAGGTGCCACAGAGTCTCAATATACTTATTGTCGTATGTGATATATGGGTCCTCAAGGTTTACCCAGTAACCCATCTGACGAGTAAGCTTGCTCCACACACCAGTGTACTTCATCACATCGGCACGGCAGTGACGGTTGTACTCCTCAACTGTAATAGTACGACCGATATCCTCCTTTGTAATACCCAAAGCCTTCTCTACACCAAGCTCTACGGGCAGTCCGTGAGTATCCCAACCAGCCTTACGGTGTACCTTAAAGCCCTGCTGAGTCTTATAACGACAGATAATATCCTTCAGAGTTCGCGCCATCACGTGGTGGATACCAGGCATACCGTTTGCTGATGGGGGGCCCTCATAGAAGACAAATGCTGGATGTCCTTCGCGCGTTGAGATACTCTGGCGGAAGGTATCCTCCGCATCCCACAGCTGCAACACCTCTTCGGCAGTCTGTGGCAAATTTAGATTCTTGTACTCTGCAAATTTCATATTATAGTGTTTTATCTGATTTTGTCAAATGTGCATATAATCGTGCAAAGTTAAAAATTTTTATTAAAATTAACAATAGGCACACGCGCGCGAGCGACTTTTGAGGTCTCTTCTGCTACTCTTCAAAAGACTTATTACCCCTCAAAATTGGACAAAAACATCACATTTCAACCCTCCGAAGATAAGTATTTCACCCCTATATAGAGAATTTCGCCCCTAAATCCCGATAAAACTTCCCTAAACGGGGGTCGCTATCACTTAAATTTCAGATTCGCAAAACAATGCACTATCTTCGCCGCTGTTGAAATCAAAATTCAAGAAAAAAATGAAGAAAATTTTACTTACTATTATCTCGCTTACAGCTGTAGCTACTGCATTTGCTGGCGGAACAAATGTAAACACTAACCATGCTGCCGCATACTTGCGTAGCGTAGCTCGTGGTACAACACTTGACCCAGATGCAGTATACCACAACCCTGCTGGAGCATCATTTATGAACGACGGTTTTCACTTTGCTATTAATATACAAGAGGTATATCAGAAGCGTTCTACAGTATCTACATTTGCACCTTTTGCACT
This sequence comes from Alistipes sp., assembly GCA_017938765.1. GTDB lineage: Bacteria > Bacteroidota > Bacteroidia > Bacteroidales > Rikenellaceae > Alistipes. The sequence goes on from JAGBAX010000003.1 coordinate 221,272, forward strand.
AAGCACAAATAATACAGGAAATCCTACAAAGGAGTTTGTAGGCAAGACCTTCGCGCCAGTAATTCCGAGCTTTGACCTTGTGTGGAAGAAAAAGCGTTGGGCGGTAATGGCATCGTTCGGAATTGGCGGCGGAGGAGGTACTGCAAAGTACGACCAGGGTTTAGCATCTTTTGAGAGTATGCTCGCTCAGATTCCATTTGGCGTCGGTATGCAGGCCACTCAGGGACAGCAGGGCTTCCCTTACTCTATGGATATGAATATCAAGGGTAGCTCAATGACCTTCCAGGGTCAGGTGGGTGTATCATTCCGCATCACCAACTGGCTCTCTGTGGCTGCTCAGGCTCGCCTAAACTACGCAACAAAGAGCTATACTGGATACTTGAAGAACATTCAGATGTTCAACCCACTCACTCAGACAATGGGCTCTGCTCCACAGTTCTTCACTGCTATGGCAAACCAGTACGCACCAGGCGTTCAGGCTGGAAACCAAGAGGCTATTGCTGCATATACCCAGTATATGACCTACGCAGCTCTTACTTCAGACCACGAGCTTGATGTTAAGCAGAATGGATGGTCAATTTCGCCAGTTGTTGCACTGATGTTCAACCACAAGGGCTGGGCTGCAAGCGTTAAGTATGAGTTCCGCTCAAACCTTGACCTTACAACAAAGGCGGCTGAGGTATCTGCAAAGGACCCAGTTATCGGTGGTATCTTCCCAGACGGCGCAGTAACTGCTGCAGATATGCCAGCACAGCTCGCCATAGCTGCAAGCCGCACATTTGCCGACAAGGTAAAGCTGACTGTTGAGTGGCACCACTTCTTTGAGAAGAGCGCAGACAATGGCTTTACTGCTGCAGGCGCAGTGCTTGGCAACACAAATGAGTATCTTGCTGGCGTAGAGTACTATATCAATAATAAGTGGCTCGTGAGCGCTGGATACCAATTTACAGACTTTAACCTCGATGTTGCAAAGTACTCTGACCTTGATTTTGTCTGCGAGGCTCATACTATCGGACTTGGCTTTGCGTATAACTTCAGCGAGCATGTACGCCTCAACGCAGGCGTGATGAAACCTCTCTATAAGGATGTTACAAAGAGCGTAGAGAGCGGCTATAATAACAACACCCTCGGCCTTGGTGGCTCAGACACCTATAAGTACAACCGCTGGGCATGGGGTATCGGCGTGGATTTCCACTTTTAAGAGCCATCTTAAAAGGTAATCATAATGTGTGTGTCGTCAGCGGAGGGAGACCTCCGCTGATTTTTTATGGCTACGCAGTACTGCCCGCTTTTTCGCGAAAAAGCAGGGCGTGCAAAAAGCTCTTGGCAAAACACTGTTTTGCTTCCGTGCTGATGCGGATTTAGGATAGCCTTGCGGCTATTACGACAAAAAATAGAGCCATTCACTTTCAAGCAAGCTTGAGTGAGGCTCTATTTTTCATCGTACTCTCTACGAGAGTTTTTCTAAATCCGAATAAACATTTTCAGACGAAGTCTGTACCTCTGTAAGGCTAACAGCTAATGGCTAATGGCTAACGGCTATATTATCAATGGCGAAATAGTTAGGAAAGTTAGGATACTCGGCTGTTGAATCAACTCTAAGACCACCCTCAACTTCGCCTTCGTACATACGGAACTCTACGCGCTTAACCTCTCCAAGCATTGAAAGGTCCCACTTGCGCCAGCCTGCAAAGGTACGACCGTCGTAGAGGTACATAGTAGCCGTAGTGGTTGTCTTACCAGTAGCATCTATACCCGTAGCCTCAATGCGGATATAGCCATCGGCGGTCATTGCCTTTGCAAAGGCGTTTCCATTCTGGACAACCTCATTTAGGTAGGCTGTTGGTACAACATAGAGGCTCTCAATTACTCCCGTGCCATACTTGAACTCTAAGAACGGAGGGCACTCGTTTGTCGCCACATAGCAGACAGCGAAGTTTGACCCTGATACTGGGCCAACGCCAATAGTGAGCTGCTTCTCATAGGTTGGGTTTGGAGTGTTCTCAACATAGTTTGATATGGCGATACCTCCGCCAAAGAATGTTCCATCCTTCCAGTAGTCTGGCAGATAGGATGTTAGCTTCGTATCGTTATCATACCACGCATAACCCTTTCCGCCATAGAGCAGATTGCCGCCATACTGTGGGCTATCGATATACTGGCTCCACCAGTCTGTTGTAATTGTATTATCATTCTCCGCATCGCCACCCGTAAAAGAGCCTCCCTCAAATGTAAGGGTCAGCGACTTGCGTTTTGGCTCTTCGCTCTGCTTTTCGCAGGCAGTAAGAGCGAGAAGAAGTAGTGGAATAAGTAGATACTTTCTCATAATATTACCATTTAAGAAGTGATGATTGACTCTTTATAGGCGAGGCATCAAGGGCTATAGCGATAAAAATAAGCATTGTAAAGCCGAGCAACGATGAGCCTCCATAGCTGACAAGTGGCAGTGGAATACCCATAATAGGCACCACGCCCATAGTCATACCGATATTAATAAAACAGTGGAAAAATAGTATTGAGGCTACGCAGTAGCAGTAGACTCGTCCAAAGGTCTCAAGCTGACGATCGCCCATCCTCATAATCCTCAAAATAAGCATTGCCAGTAACACAAAGAGCACCACTACGCCGATAAAGCCGAACTCCTCGCCGATAGTGCAGAAGATAAAGTCTGTATGTCGCTCTGGCACACGGCCATAGCGCACCATAACGCCATCCAGATATCCTTGGCCTGCAAAACCACCTGAGCCGATAGCAATCTTTGACTGTGTAACATTATAGAGCAAATCTCTATCCTCATGCAGGCCGAGGAATGTACGGATACGGTCCTGCTGGTGCGCTCTAAGGTGGCGGAACATCATATCCGAGGTTGGCAGACAGATAACCGACACAAAGAATATAAGCACCAGAAAGTATAGCTTACGGATATTTGCGCGATAGGCATAGACTACAACGCCAATCATTGAGACCATAGTAGTATAGAGCAGGCAGTCATAGAAATCAAACTTGCTTGGTGCAACAAAGCTGAGCAACAAAAATAGCATTGTGCTGACAAACATCAGCACCGCCACATACTTAACACACACCTTCCAGCGGTCGCGCATAAGCATTCCTGCACTGAATGTAAAGATAAATATCAGCGAGAGCAGCAACACTCCTGGCGTAAGCAGGAACGAGAGTATAAGCAGTGCTACGAAGAATATTGCCGGCACGCATATCCAGTTATCCAGACCCTCGCGATAGAACATAAAGAGGAAAGAGCAGAATACCACTCCTGAGCCCGTATCGTTCTGAAGCACAGCAATGCAGAATGGCACAAAGAGTAACGCCAACACCTTAACCATATCGCTAAAGCGCTGAACAGTAAACTCATACTTACTCATCATACGCGCTACAGCTAACGACACGCCAACCTTAGCAATCTCCATCGGTTGCAGTGTAAATCCGCCCACACCAAGCCATGCACGCGCGCCATTAACAACCTTACCAAGAGGGGTAAATGTCAGTAGCACAATTGCTAAAGTGACCAAGCAGATAATATACGCCCACTTATGCCACAGACTCCTGTCAAGCAGCAGAATTACAAGGGCAATAACATACGAAATACCCAGCCACATCATATGCTTGACATAGAAGTGCTTGAAGCTAAAGAAATCCTCTGCATCCTCAACATATGACGCACTGAATACAGCCGCAAGACCCACAAGGGTTATGACCAGATAGAGAATCACCGTTCCCCAGTCCACTCCCTGAAAGAGCGACATCTCATTTTCTCTTCTTATGCCTGTCATATGCTTTGTAGTAATCAAGTTCAAGGTTCTTAACATGCTCTATCAGCCAAGGGCGACGGATAGTATCTGTGAGGTACATCTCCTCAATAAGTGAGGCAATAGGCACCGCTGCTGTAGCTCCCCAGACACCGTGCTCTACATATACAGCAATAGCAATCTTAGGGTTGTTGCGCGGAGCAAAGGAGATAAATGTTGAGTGGTCATCACCCAATGGATTCTGCGCCGTGCCGGTCTTTCCGCAGACATCGTACCCCTCAAGTTTCGCCAGTTGGCACGTTCCATCGCGGTTTACACCTCGCCACATACCCTTGATAATTGTCTCAAAGTGACGCTTATCAACTGGTGTATAGTGTGGTGTGCGATACTTAGCATCAATAGAGTCTTGTCCCTCTATTGCCTTAACAATGTGAGGAGTATAATAGTATCCACGATTAGCGATTGTCGCAGCAAAGTTAGCAAGCTGGAGCGATGTAGACTGAATCTCTCCCTGACCAATAGAGACCGAGAGCACCGTAAGCGCATTCCACGAGCGGCGATATATCTTATCATAGTAGTCACGATGCTTAACAACACCCTTACGCTCGCCAAGAATATCAACACCCAATTGAGTACCAAAACCGAAGCTCTCTGCATAGTTTCGCCAAGCCTCATAACCCTCCTTTGGAGACTTATACTTCTTATTCTCCAGAATATTACGGAACACATTGGCAAAGTAGGCATTACAAGAGGTTGCAATGGCATAATCAAGGTCCAGTGGAGAGCGGTGCTCGTGGCAACCCATCTTCACACCACCTGCACGATAGCCCTTATTGCAAGAGTAGCGGTTGTGAGGAGAGAGCACCCCCTCCTGCAGTCCGATAAGTCCATTAAGGAGCTTAAATGTTGAGCCTGGGGGTTGCGAAGAGGTCACTGCACGATTATAGAGCGGACGGCGTGGCTCATTGAGCAGTCGCATATAGTTATTTCCGCGCTCACGACCGATAACCAACTCGTTAGGGTCAAATGTTGGCGAAGAGGCCATAACAAGAATCTCGCCTGTGCTTGGCTCTATAGCCACCACAGAGCCCACCTTACCTGCCATAAGCTCTTCAGCAAAGGCCTGCAGTCGTGCATCAATAGTGCATACCAAATCTTTACCCTCCTCGGCCTCCATCTCAACCACGTCGGTTGTGGCATGGTCGGCGTAGATATTTCTGCGAATACGCCCCTTCTCGCCACGAAGTTCCTCCTCGTATGCGGACTCTATACCCTGCTCGCCTATGTAGTCTCCAGCAATGTAGTATCCATCCTCGTTCTTATTATCCAAGAACTCTTTTGACACCTCACGAAGGCTTCCGAGAAGGTTTCCGCCGATATTACGCGGATACTGTCTTACGGTACGCGGAACGGTATAGAATCCCTGAAGGTTCCACTCATCCAACTTCAGCTTAGCCTCAACTGTGAGGTACTTTGCCAACGGCGAGGCAATCTTTCCATTTTTACGAGCCTTAGCAAAAGCACTCTTCAGAGAGGATACCGAGACGCCTGTAATCTGTGATAGTCGCAGCGTATCCAACCCTGCCTTTGAGGTCTCGCGAGGTATTACCATCAAGTCGTAGCAGATACGATTCTGGATAAGATACTCGCCATTACGGTCAAAGACCTCTCCACGTGGAGGGTAGGTAATAATATATCGTATAACATTGCGCTCTGCCCTATCAAAGTACTCGTTACCCTCAATAAGCTGAAGGTAGCCAGCCGAGAGGGCTAAGAATGCAAAGACAAACATCACAAGCCATCGCAACAGCCTATGACGCCACTTATCATTTCGTGGATTATTCATCGCTTAGAGAGTTTTGAGGTGAATATTCCAATGAAGAAGTAGACCACACCAAGCGATATAAGCGTACTTACGACAAATCGCAGTGCTATATAGCCAAAATTGGCCGTAGTAAGGTGTTCAAAGCCGAAAAAGAGTAGGCAGTGTAGTACGACCATAGCCACGACATAGTTATGGAAGCCCGTAAGGCGCAGCGATGTAGGCACGCCACCCTCGCCATCCATATCTATATATGAGCCAAAGAAGTGGAGTATCGGACGACGGAAATATGCCAGTGGCAGTGTTGCCAGTACATTAATTCCAACAGTACCCATCGTAATATCCATCAGTGTACCCACCATTAGACCCACAAAAATCATCTTAAGTGGCGAAGTGCCGAGTGGAGTCATAATAATTAGCACGATATATGCCAACGGCGCTACATAGGGACTGAAGGTCAGATTATTAAGCAACAGCACCTGCACAAGTAGCACAACAACTACAAAAAGTATATATTGATTTCGGTTTTTCATAACATTAGTTTGCTGACTGGTCCTGTTCGTTTATCTCTGTAGTCGCTATAGGCTCGCGCTTAAGCACTCGCACCTGGTCTATATCGCGGTTATCAACAAGTATCACATTATCTATGCGTGAAAAGTCTGCCGCAAGGCGCAGCGTACAGTTATACATCGTCTGGTCATCATTCATCTCGATGCTCTCCACCGTGCCGATAATTGTTCCACTTGGGAAGTACTCCGAGAAGTCCATAGCCTCAACAGTCTCTCCCTTCTCAAACTTTGCATACTTAGAGATATCAGTAACCTGAAACTCCGTTGCATCGCCACCTCTCCAGTAAGCCAGACACATACTACGGTCTGTAGTAAGGCGTGAACTTATTTTAAGCGAGGTGCTCAGTATAGATGTAGCTATTGAAAACTTCTGCGAGCAGTTTGTAATATACCCCACAGCATAGCCCTCTGGAGAGAGCACTGACATTCCTATACGGACATTATCATCCAGACCCTTATTGACAACAAGGTAGTTCTGCTGTTTGTTGAGCGAGTTGCTGACAACCTTTGCAGCCACATACATACTTGGAGAGATATCCAAATCGGTCTCTACGCTCTGAGGATAGAGGCTCTGATAAGCAGCAAGGCGCGACTCTAACTCAGCAATACGCTCATTGAGTGCGATATTATCCCTATCCAGAGAGAAGTAGTTGCCCATCTTGGTAAACAGCGTACTACTCCACCCTAAAACATGGTGATTAAAGCCCCTGAGCTGCGAAACAGTATATGGAGACGAAGTGGCATAAAGATAGATAGCCAGAATCTCTATGGTAAAGAATAGCAGCGGCGTATATATCCTCTTTATGAAGTATATTAACTTATTCATACAAAATATGTAAACGAGATAGGCTGCCCGAACAAGACAGCCTACCAAATGCTGTTACAACCCACTATGCGCGAATAAGGAATGAGTAACGGTCCATATTCTTCAGCGCCAGATTTGTTCCACGCACGATAGCACGCAGTGGATCCTCAGCAACGTGGAACTGTAGACCTGTTCTATCAGAGAGACGCTTTGTAAGACCCTTAATCATTGCACCACCACCAGCGATGTAGACGCCATTCTTAACCACGTCAGAGTACAACTCTGCAGGCATATCAGAGAGAACAGACATCAGCGCATCGTCAAGCTGCGCAAGAGAGCCCTCAAGAGCATAGGCAATCTCGCTGTAGTTAAGAGTTACGGTCTGAGGCAGTGATGTAAGCACACTTGGACCGCTGATTGACATATCCTCAGGCTCCTCCTCAAGCTCTGGCAGCGCTGCACCAATGCGACACTTAATCTGCTCGGCAGTACGCTCACCAATGCGGATATTGTGCTGAACGCGGACATAGTTCTTAATATCCGAAGTGAAGACATCACCTGCAACATTGATTGACTTTGAGCAGACGATACCACCCAGTGAGATACAAGCAATCTCAGAGGTACCACCACCGATGTCAATAATCATATTACCCTCTGGAGCAGTTACATCCAATCCCGCACCCAGAGCAGCTGCCATAGGCTCAAAAATCATTGCCACCTCACGACCACCAGCATGCTCTGCAGACTCGCGCACGGCACGAATCTCAACGTTAGTAGAGCCTGAAGGGATACAGATAACCATCTTAAGTGATGGCGAGAAGAGCGAGCCAGTAGTACGGATACGACCAATCATACCCTTGAGCATCAGCTCAGTAGCGTCAAAATCCGCAATTACACCATTCTGCAGAGGACGAATGGTACGAAGATTGTCCGG
>JAGBAX010000004.1 GCA_017938765.1 Alistipes sp.
ACTCTGCTGACCGCTTCATACTGACAATCTTGCCGTGGCGACCATCAGCGCTGACCTCAAAGACAACGCCCTCTTTCACTCCATCGTTATAGTAGTCGCCCACCTTGTAGATTTTACTAGAAGAAGAAGTTTGAGAGGTTTGAGAGGTTTGCTTTGTAAGCGTAGCGTTTACTGTCGCAGTCCTACCCTCTGCAATGGTAATGGTCGCACTGTAAGGCTGATAGCCAGACTTTGAGACAGTGATTTTATGCTCTCCGACAAGCAGGTTGTCTAACGACAGCGGCATCTGACCTACACCCACTCCATCAATAGCCACATCCGCCATAAGTGGCGAGCCATCAACAATCAGCGAGCCAAACAGAGGTTTTGGGGACTCAAGGGTATAGCTCTGCTGTGGATTATCCGATGTGATATGCTTTGAGGTGGTGGTTGTGCTGTGTCCCGCCTTTTTAGCCTCAAAGATATATGTACCAGAGTTAAGCGTTCCGCTCCAGCGACTATTTCCCACCTTCTCGCCATTGACCCAAATCTCGGCATTATCTGCCACTGTAAGGGTTACAGTTGCCGCATCGGCAGTAAGGGCAATCTGCTTTGTAACCTTACTGCCCGCGACGGTAAAAGTACCGCTCTGGCTATGGTATCCCGCAGCCGAGACGGTATAGTTATATGTTCCGCTCTCAAGCACAAGGCGCATAGCTCCGTCCGTAAGCGAGTAGTGCTTGCCATCAATAGTCACAACCGCGCTCTGTGGCTCTACGGCAAAGACCACAAACTGTGGGCGCGAGGCTGCGGTATCTACATTCTGACGGAAGAGAATACTACCACTATTGACCTCAATTGTCTGCTGACCACTAACTGTTCCATAGACAGCCTTCAGAGTATGCGCACCAATCATAACCTCCTTGATAGTAAGGCTTTTAGAGCTATCGGTCTTACCCTTGAAAACATCGTCCAAATAGATATCTACATTCTCTGCATTACTGCTAACCACAATGCTAAAGGTCTGATTTAGGCTCGCAAGCATTTCGTACTCGCGGTTACCCTCAAGGTTGAGTGTTACCTCATTACTCTCGCCAAACTCTGGGCTGTAGAAGTAGAAGCGGGTATTCGGCTTGGCGGTCATTTCAAGGATAAGCACATTGTCGTAGTAGTCCGCAACTTTTTGTTTCGTAAGGTCGGTATTTGAGCGCATCTTGACCTCAAGGGCATCAATCTGCGCCTTATTCATACGGTCAAACTTAATTTTCACTCGTGCACACGCTTGGCGCGAGTGGTCAAGACCAATAGGGTCAATGTTCACGCCAGTAAGTGCATCTTGTTGCACAGCGCGGAACGATTTTGCGTCTAAAACGATAGAGTTCTCCATCTGCGCAGTTGCAGTAAAGGCGATTAGGGTCAGTATTGCAAATAAAAATCGTTTCATAAAAAAATGGATTGTTTATGCAAAAGTAGCATAAGCAATCCATTTTTCCAAGTCTTACCCTAAAAATCAGGGTTTTACAACGCGATATTTCTCCTTCAGAAGCTCTACAACCGCCTCTGTAGCCTTTGGAAAGACCTTACGAAGGTCAATTTCATCGGTCGTAGTAAGTATACTCTTCAGATTTCGCATAAAGGTATCCTTAATCTCTGTTGCGAGGTTTACCTTTACGATACCGTTCAAAATTGCCTGTTGCACCATATCGTGCGGAATGCCAGAGCTGCCGTGTAGCACAAGTGCCACATCCGTAGCAGCGTGAATCTGCTGTAGTCGCTCAATATCGAGCTTTGGCGCCTGCTTATAGAATCCGTGAGCCGAGCCAATAGATACGGCAAGGGCATCTACACCCGTCTGCTCAACAAAGAGTTTCGCCTCCTCGGCTGTAGTAAAACCGCCGCCCTGCTCTTGACCGAGCTTTGCCACATAGCCAAGCTCCGCCTCAACATTTACACCATACGGGGCTGCCAGTTCAACCACTCTACGGGTTGTCTCTACATTAACCTCAAAGCTCTGCTCGCTGGCATCAATCATCACAGAGTCAAAGCCCGCATCAAGGCAACGCTCAACAATCTCAACGCCACCACCATGATCAAGGTGTATCCAACCCTGAACGCCATAATCCGCAATCGCCTGACGAGCCATAGCAACAGCCTGCTTAAGTCCCATATAGTCAATACTTGAGCGGGTAAGCTGCAGAAGAACTGGCGAAGAGGTCGCCTGTGCCGCGCGCATAACGGCTTGCAGAGTCTCAAGATTATAGAAGTTTGTAGCAAGCACCGCGCATCTACTCTGCTGGCACTGCTTAAGAAGCTGCTTTACATTCATTTGTCTCTCTCTTTTAAGAATAAGTGTTCAAGAAGTAGAATAATGATTATACCCATCACAAATCCATTACCTACGATAGGTCGGAGCAGTGACGGAATGGTAGATAGCGCATCGGCAGGTGCAAATGAGAGTATTACGGTAAACATAATAGGTATGCCGAGCACTAATCCATCTTTAAACGACACTACCGCGCTACTGCTCTGCATAAGGTGTAGTCCTGCTGCCACCTGCGTAGCCATAAGGTAGAGCAGCACCACGCCCATAACAGGTTGCGGGATTGTCAGCAGCACCGACACCGCATCTGGTATAAACGCCAACACAATCATAGCCACTGCCGCAGGGATAACCGTATATCGTGACGCGCAAGAGGTGGAGGCCACAACACCTGGCGAGAGCGAGTAGTCCACAGGACCTACAACGCCTAATGCGCCACTGACAATATTCATCACACCCTGCACAACCATACCCCTACTCTGTCGGCGCTCCATACCGTCCGCACCCGTAAACTCACCAAGTGACTGCACAGAGCCCACCTGATTGATAAACAGCGCGATATAGCAGAAGATAAAGGCAATAACCACGCCTGCATCTAACTCCACGCCACCCACAAAGAGTTGCGGAGCAACACTATCTGTAACAAAACTCTTTGGAAAGCCAGTAATGCAGTAGTAGAAGATAGAGCCGACAATCATCGCCACAATCACTACCATAGACTTCCACACGCCCTTTAGCAGGTTATTCGCCACCGCCATAGCCACCACAGTTACAACAGCAAAGGTCATTGCAAGCAGCTGGTGCTCCGTATCACTGAAAATCATACCCACAATAGGCTTTGCCATAGTAAATGATATCAGCACCACGATAGCCACGACAATTCTCGGAGTGAAAATCCTCTGCACCTTACGCATAAGGCCAAAGGCTGCCAGCAGAGCGATTATCGCGCCACCAATAGCCATTGATGGGTAGATAGCCTCGCTACCGCTACCCTGTCCCTTTGCAGCCAGCACGCCCATAAGCAGTACAGCCGCAGGGCCTGCAACAAGTGGCAGACGATGTCCCCACAGAGCATTTACAATCATCGTAATGCCCATCAGCGCAAAGAGCTTCTGGGTAAAGAAGAGCGTCTGACCCTCTGGAGCAACAAAGGTACTTGTAAGGACTACGGGGATGCAAATCATCAACCACTGCAGTCCGTACAGAGACATCGCCCCAAGAGCGGGGCGATCGTCTATTTTATACTTAAAATCCATTCTCTAAATAGATTACTTACACATCTCCTTAATAAGCTTGGTAGCAAGAACGGGGTCGTCTGTTGTAATGTAATCAACACCCTGCTCAATAACCCAGCGGAGCTTATCCTCGTCGTTTACAGTCCACACATTTACAGTAAGGCCGCGCTTCTGGCAAGACTTAATCCACTTTGGCTTCTTCTTGAGCACATCGTACTTGTAGTCAATGCCAGAGATACCCATACCCTTAACATAAGTTGGGTCGTAGTCGCCATTAAGATATGCGATTGGAGTACCCTCTGGAGCAATTCTCTTCAACTCAAAGCACACCCAAGGACGAAAGGCGATATACTCAACCATATCATTGAGGCCATACTTCGCAACCATATCAACGGTCTTCTGTACAATCTCAGTCTCCTTTTCAGGGGTATAGTGGTTCTTAATCTCAATAATGAGCTTGGTCTTCTTGCTCTTCTTTAACTGCTCAAGGTACTGCTCAAGGGTAGGAATAGTCTCGCCATTCTCAAGCGGAATAGCGGTCAGCTCCTCGTAGGTACTCTTCTGAATATTCAGACGAGGGATATCCTCTCCCTTACGATAAGCGCTCTTGTCTGGGTGCATACCACCGTGAGCCACAACAATAACACCATCCTTAGTAAGGTTAATATCGCATTCTGAGCCATAAAGGCCTAACTTCTGAGCCTGCTTGAGCGCCTCAATAGAGTTACGGCAAGAGCCCTTTGTTGCGTGATAACCACGATGAGCAATAACCTGAGGCTGTGCAATTGCGGCAACAGATATGAGCGCTGCAGCAGCTACTGAAAGAATCTTTTTCATAATTAACAAGTTTTAAATCTGTTTAACTGTAACAAAAGTAGAAATTTTCTTCAAAATTCGCAATTTATTCTCTAAAAAATATTATCTTTGTCACCAATAGAACATTAAACTTCAAAAAATATGGCTAATAAAATTTCTGTATCAGTAATGTGCTCAGATTTGATGAATCTTGAGCGTGACATCAAAACCCTTGAGCGCAACGGCATTGACTGGTTGCACATTGATGTTATGGACGGTCACTTTGTACCTAACATGACCTTTGGTCCAGACTTCCCTAATGCTATGCACAAGGTTACCGACATGCCTCTTGACATCCACCTTATGTGCGAGGAGCCAGAGTTTATCTGCTCAAAGATTGATGTTCATCAGGGCGACATCGTCTCAACCCACGTTGAGCTTGACAAGGACTTGAGCGAGTTTGCAGCCGACATCCACTCAAAAGGCGCGCTGTTTGGCGTTGTTGTAAACCCTGACACACCAGTTGAGGCTGTAGCTCCACATATGGCTTACACCGATATGGTAACCCTTATGCTCGTTCACCCAGGTTTCTCTGGCGCAAAGCTCGTTGATGGCATCCTTGACAAGGTTGCTCAGATGCGTCAGTGGCTTGACAGCAACGGATATGAGAAGGTGCTTATCAGTGTTGACGGCTCTGTATCTTGCGAGCGCGCTGAGCTTATGGCAGGCATGGGCGCTAATGTATTTGTTGGCGGTACTGCTGGCGTATACCGTAAGGGTATGACCCTTGACGAGTCTATTCCACAGCTTCGCGCAGCTATCTCAAAGTAGTATGAGCAGTAGACAAGAGCAAGTATTCAGTTTCCTGCAACAGCAGGGGATTGAATACTCTTTTTATACCCACCCAGAGGCTCCAACAATCGAGATTGCCCGACAGTATTGGCACAACGACGGCTCAAAGCACTGCAAGAACCTCTTCTTCCGCAACCATAAGGGCAATCGGCACTACCTCGTTGTCTTTGATAGCGACCAGAGCCTTGCCATCCACGACCTTGAGCACCGCCTGCATCAGGGCAAACTCTCATTTGCATCTGAGCAGCGCATGGAGCGTTATCTCGGTCTTAAACCAGGCTCTGTATCCCCTTTTGGGCTGATTAACGACACCGAGAACCACGTACACCTATTTTTAGATAAGAACCTGCTTAACTACCCATCGCTCAGCTTTCATCCTAACGACAATCGTGCCACAGTGGTAATCAGCCAGCAGATGTTTGAGAAGTATCTTACGGCAGTGGGAAATAGTTACGAGTACATAGAGTTATACTAAAAAAACGAGGCCTTAACCTCGTTTTTTATATTGAAAGTTGAACCTGCTCCTTGATGACTGACGAGCTATCATCAAGCACCGAAGCCTCTGGCAACGCTGGCACATCGTGCGTAATAATACTATCAACGATATACTTTGTAAAACCCCTCCAGGGCAGGGCACCAAAGTACTCCTTATAACGAAGTTCAACAACCTTACCACCCTCAAGCATAAGACGCTCTGCCAACTCTGCGTTCTCTATTGAGAAGTCAAACTCATATGACTGCACAGAGCCTGCTGACTTTGAGCGAATGCCCGACTGAATAAGTTTACCCTCGTAGGTCTTGAAAAATACGCCCTTCTTAACCACATAGTTCAACTCTCCGCTCTTCACGCCCTCGCCAAAGACGAAGTAGAAACGGAAGTAGAAGGCTCCTACACCCACAGCGAGAATCAGCGCCAGAATTATAAGCCACACCTTTTTCATTCTATCTATAGTTATGTTCTACCTATAACTCTATACCCAAATTTAGCTTTGCCTCAACAGGATTTGCATAGATACCTATCAGTATCTCACGCGCCACATCCTTATCTACGCCCATAACCTCAAACTGCGCATTTGAACGAACAAGGTAGATTGCAAACTGCTGCTCCCTTGCTGGCGTGTAGTACCTCTCAAAGCGGCGAGTACCGTGCTTGATGTCGTAAGCGATATAGTTTGTATCGTAGAGTTTGTACTCGCTAATAATTCGCTTATCAACAACCTCGGCAAGGGCCTTACACTGCTCTGCGCGAGGCAGTGCTGCCACAGCCTCAAGCTCCTCTGTAGTTATAGGCTTACAGAAGGTAAGGTTTGTATCTCCCTTGTAGGCCTTGATACCCGTAAGGATACTTAAGAAGTCCTCATTCTCAGCCTTCTGATAAGGCACTCCACTCTGACGGCGACACAGCTCAACGGCCTTGAAGATATCACATGGCTCATACTGGTAACTGATAGCCACAGGAGCAATATGTAACTGGCTGAAGTTCTCCACAAAGTCATTAGAGCCACTAAGACCAAACATCTTGATAATTCCTGGCTCGGTTATATCCACACCATCTTTAGTTCGGCCATTTCGCTGGGCAATCCACACCGAGCGACCCACCTCACTGATTCTGTGGCGAATATACTCCGACAAGTGGCGAGAGTTCTCCAAAAACTCACGCATCGTCACATCATCCTTGCGGATAACCTTAATCATATAGTTAGCCTTACAAAGCTCAAAGACCAGCGGTGTGCGTAGCAGGTTATCGCCAAGCGAGATATCTGTCGTAGGCAGGTTATTACCAAACAGTGCGTACTGCATTAGCATCGCATCCAAGGTAATATCACGGTGATTAGAGACAAAGAGCCAGCCATTTGTAGCAGGGACATTCTCACAGCCCGATGTAGTAAACTTACGCATCGTGCGGTGGATAATACCACCAATAGCCGGATACATTATCTTACGCTGAATATCATCAGAAGTGCGGCAGGAGCTGATAAGGGTACGCACCTGCTCAATATCCAAATTTGGAAAGACAAACTGTGCCGCAGGGATTAGCAGTGGATCAGAAGCAATCTTCTCCACAACTGCCGGAATCTCCTCATCGTGATAGGCACGAATGTCATCAAAAAATGATTGAGTATTTTCCATCATCAAAATATTTTCATTGTGCTGAACTACAAGCTGTTTGACGGGACCTGCAGCTCACACTGTGTGCAATATACTTTGCAAAGATAACAATTTTTTTGCAAAACGTGCAAATTTACACAATTATTTCGTACCTTTGCAGTGAATAGGGACAGATTCAAATCGGCATTTAATATAGTTCAACCTAATATAATTCTAGAAAAAATGGCAAAAACAGAGAGACTCTTAAAGCGTATGGCAGAGCTTGAGGAGCAGACCGGTGTTAAGCGCACCATTTTTGCTGCCTGCCCTAACTCTTCTGCTGTTATTCGTGCATCTATCCGCTCTGCAAAGCGCAACAATGCACCAATCTACTTTGCAGCTACACTCAACCAGATTGACACTGACGGTGGCTACACTGGTATGACACCAGCTGACTTTGTTAAGGTATGCCGCATGGAGTGTGAGGCTATCAACTTCACTGGCGACTGCATTATCGCCGTTGATCACGGTGGTCCTTGGCTCAAGGATAAGCAGAATACTGAGCGTTGGGAGACTGAGCGTGCTATGAACGCTGTAAAGGCATCTTTTGAGGCTGCTATCGCTGCTGGTTTTGACCTTATCCACGTAGACCCAACAGTTGACATTAACGTTCCAAAGGGCGAGGTTATTGATATTCACCTTGTTGTTCGTCGTACCGTTGAGCTTATCAAGCACTGCGAGGATTATCGTCGCGCAAACAACTATCCAGAGATTTCATACGAGGTTGGTACTGAGGAGGTTCACGGCGGTCTTGCTGATGATACTACATTTGACACATTCCTCGTTGAGCTTAAAGAGGGTCTTGCTGCAGTTGGTCTTTCTGATGTATGGCCTTGCTTTATCGTTGGTAAGGTTGGTACAGACCTTCACACAACACTCTTTGACGGAGAGGTTGCAAAGAAGCTCACAGCAAAGGTTCGCCCACTTGGTAGCTACATCAAGGGCCACTACACTGACGGCGTAAGCAACCCACAGGACTACCCTCTCTGCGGTATGGGTGGTGCAAACGTTGGTCCAGAGTTTACTATTAGCGAGTACGAGGCTCTTGAGGAGCTTGAGGCTAAGGAGGTTGAGTACTACAACGCTGGTCGCGTAGCTATGCTCTCTCACATCACTGAGGTGCTCACTCGCCTTGTTTACGAGTCAAACCGCTGGAAGAAGTGGTTGCTTGAGTCTGAGAAGGGCGTTGACTTCTACGAGATTGACCCAGAGCGTCGCGCTTGGCTTGTAAAGACCGGCTGCCGCTACATCTGGCAGAAGCCTGAGGCTCTTGTTGCTCGTAACTCACTCTACGAGAACCTTAAGCGTGTAGGTATGGACCCAGAGAATATCGTTCTTGACCGCATCGAGCACGATATGGATAAGTACTTCTACGCATTCAACATCGTAGACCTTAACAAGATGCTCTAATAGCTTCACGATACAAAAAAAGTGGTGCAGCTTTGCACCACTTTTTTTATCTACTCTTTCAGCCGCACTACCCAGCACTTACGCCATAGCCAGAAGCGATACTGTGTGCAGTAGCCCACGACCTTGCCACTCTGCATCGCCAACTCGCGCTCATGTCGTGACGGCAAACTATCTATGCGCGTAATTGTCACGGGCGTATTGTTCCATACAGCATCAAACTCTACAGCACCACCTACAATACGGGGCACTGCCTTTACAAAGTAGAACAGATGTCTAAACTTTTGCGAGGTAGAGGCTCTTCGTGGAAAGAAAAAGTTGCGAAGCGGGTTGATATACTTTGACATAGAGCGTTGAGAGTATAGCCTACCACCAATCTTACGCTCAAAGAAGTCTGGAAACTTACGATTAAGCACCTCTATCAGTTCGCCCCTATACTTTCGTCCCACAAAACGTGATGAGCCAGCTCTTACGCGATAGAAAAACTCTACTGTCGGCAGAGTAACAACCTTGCCACCATCTTTAAGAATAGAAATCCATAGTGCCCAATCCTCGCAGTAGTTGTGCATCGTAGTATCAAAGCCCCCAACACGCAGAAAATCCTCACGGCGCATAAGCGAGCTAATTGTAAAGACATTACGCTGCGCGAGCCTCTTCTGAGTATAGGTTTTCAGCCTCCACGACCCCGTGCGACCATCAAAGAACTCTCCTCGGCAAGTAACGACCTTAACCTCACGGTCTCGCTCCATCTCTGCCACCGCCTTGGATATGTACTCACTGTTTATAAGGTCGTCTGAATCCACAAAGAGGATATACTCTCCACTGCTATGCTCTACGCCATAGTTTCGCGCAATACCTTGACCGCCATTTACCTTTGTCAGCGCCTTGACGCGACAATCTTTCGCCTCGTAGCTCTTTGCAATCTCAAATGTACTATCCTTTGAGCCATCATCAACAATTACCAACTCTAAATTTGGATAGTCCGAACCAAGCACAGAGTCCACAGACTGCGCCAAATATTGCTCAACATTATACGCCGGCATTATTACCGACACCCTTCCAAGACTCATTAATCAAAAACCCACCTATTTATTACTCATTACTTAGCATTCTGGCTTCAACGAGAAGTTCTGCGCCTTCATCTGCTCATAGATACCCTTGTCAAAGTGCGGATTCCAAGCCCCCTCTTGAAGAGTTTTCTCATACTCCTCGACTACAGCCTCATCCAGCGCTTCAATGCAGTATGGTATAATAGCACCATCTACACGCAAAATAGTTATTTGCTGACGTGACGACTCGGCATTAGTGAGCACAAACTCTTTGAAACACCTACCAAAATACCCTGCCTCATCACGTTCAAGGCGTGTCTGCTCGCGAACCTGCTCGTTTCCTTTAGGAGAATATATTGAGTAGAAAATTCCGCTGTACATCTTCCCACTTGGAGTTTGATCTGTCCGACTACAAATCAGTCCATGATTATTAATTCTAAGCAAGAGGCTTGACTTGACATCAATATACTCTTTGACTCTATCATAATCCTCATTGCTAAGCGCTTCAATAACATCTGTAATATTCTGCTCACGATACTTTACAGCCTGTGGCAGAGTTGCTACATACTGCTCAATTACAGAGCGCAACTGCTTCTCAATATCAAGGTCAAGCAGTGATACTGGAAGCGAATTGACCAGTTCTGCAATAGAAAAATCATACTTCAGAGTCATATTCATCCGCTCATCTACAGACAAGTCGTACTCAAACATTGAATTTTCCGCATTCTGCAACCTCTCAATAGACTGGGTATAATCTGCACAAAGAGACTGGAGCTGCCAATCAAGTGCATCAATCTTACAAGAGAGCTCGCCAGCCTTCTTAATGAGGCAGATAAAGATATCACGAGCAATCTCACGACGCTTAATCTCGTAGTTAATCTGACGAACACTCCTGGCGCGGCGTGAAATTTCATCCAGATACTCCTGCTTCACAGTACGTGATTGGAACAATCTTGGCTTACTACAATACTCTTTATACTCCAAAATAACTCTCTCAAGAACAGAACTCCTATTTTCAAGAGCAATATTGAACTGACCTATCTCATCTACCTTCTCACAACGATACTTATCACACAGACGAATCAGAGAATCAAGGAAAATATGGCTATTACCAACACCATTCTCTTGTGAAAGCAACTGCTTAACTCTGTCAACGAGCGACTCTTTTTTCTCCTCCATCATCTTCTTTATGCAAGCATCAGATGGCATATCGGACATATCGCCAATATAGTTAGCAACATCACTCTTTATTTCATCAATAGTATTAGTAATACATAACTGAAGAATCCTCAGTCGCTCAATAGTCATAGGCTCAACGATACTATCAATCAGCATACTGTACTGATCACCATCCTCACGAACACTAGCCTCTTCTGTCCACTTCTGTGCGAGTTGCTCAGCCTCAGCACCCTCCTGACGGATAGAACGGATAAGCTTCATAGCAGCCATGTAGCCATAGATAGTAGCCAGCTGCTCGCCCTTATATACAACCTTACAAGCACCAAGAGAGTGCACCCAACCAATCTTATTATTGACATTGAATTCTCCATATTTCCAAGAGATGTTATCAAGCACTGTGCGTACCCTACCAGCCATCTCTCCGCCATTAGCGAACAAACAGAGACCCAACACCTCACAAACCTCATTAATATTTGTAAGTATATGTCCTCTCTCCGTCTGATTATCAACAACAAAGAACTCATTGAACAAAGGACAAGTAAGTTCTCGTTCTATGCCATTAATCTCAAACTTGACTGGATTATCATACGAAGCACTCATAGTGTAATCCAAGTCCAAAACCGCAGAATATGCGTTTGCAGCTACGCGTGGAGCATTATACTTCATTGCACGGAATACACCGTGCAAAACACCGTAACCCAGAATATTAGCGCGCACATTATATCCGTGCTTGATTATATCCGCTACTGTGATAAGCGAACCTGCCCCATCTGCCAGTGATGAAACGATATGAAAATCTACAATATTATCCCCTAAGCCAATTATAGCAAGCACCTGCTGCCAACATCTATCAATGCGCTCCGCTATTGCTTGAGGCTCAAGTCCTTCCACAAAGTTATCCTCAACACTTGTAGCAAGAGTTTTATCCTCAAGAATAGAAGAATCAGAATCTACTGCCAAAAATGCTATACAAGGCGGAACCATACCGACTCCGTAGACTTCTTCAAACTCTTTCTTTGTCTGGGCAATAGCACGGATGCCTGTTGCTCCCAAGCCAATATAAATTGTAGGTCTCATATTCGCAAATGAACAAAGCGGGGTGGCAAGCACCCCGCAGTTAAAGATTATAAATTAGCTTCTTAAAATCTCGCAATCATTACACTCAAGGGTTGCAATAGTTATATACGTCAGTATATACTTATCAACAGAGTCTAATGCTGTCAGTGCTCTACTAAACTTGTCTGAAAATCCGGATCCATTCTCACAAGCACGAGGAGCAAGGATATACTCTGACCTCTGTAGTGAAGGTCTTGCCACTCTGCTTAGATGGATAAAGAAGTCTGCCAAGCGTGCGCACTCACTCGCAAGCATTCTATCCACTGGTTTAACCCATGAAGTTGTATTTCCGCCTATTGTGTGCTCTGTAATATCAAAGTTTGCAATTACTGGGTGAGTAAGCAAAATCTTTGCCACCTTATCAAACAAAGAGCGCTTGTATTTACCTATTGACTCCTCGGTGATTACATAGTTATCAATATCAGCACAGAAATCTATCTCGCACTCTGGATCGTTCTTAAGATACTTCTCAAAGAGCTCGTCAAGAAGAGCCGCATCCAACAACGAGGTATTTGGCAAACTCTTCTCAAGTGTGAACTCATCTACTGAGAGTTTTGCCTCCTCATACCAAGTGCGCAGATTGTTAATCAGCGACAAATAGTTACCATACCACTTATGGAGTTTTGTCTGCACTCTATCCATCTCGCGCAACAGGTACCACGCAGCAAAAGTATTATATCTAAACTTAGCAACAATAGTATCTATCTGCTTAATGCGAGCTTTGTTTTTATTGATATCACTGAGCAATTGGTCATTAATCTCTCTACAATTTTGCCACTCTTCGTGAGTTTTCCATGCAAGCAGACACAACATCGGAACTAGAACTATAAGAGTCCAGAAGATAGTCAGATGCTGAATTTCTGCAACTGGAACATGCTTAGCTGTCTGCATTCCTACATATATCAAATCTGCAACTGCATAGATACCAAATGTTGCGGCAGTAGTTGTTATATAAGCAGCATAAGAGACAATCTTGCGACGAGACAGACCGCCCAAAATCAAAACAGCTACAATAGCTACAATAAGAGGCCAGATTGGCAGTAGGACCTTACAAGCCCAGAAGCCTCCAAATGCAGCAGCTACAATACCCGCAAAGGTATACATAACTCCGACATTGTAGTCATGCAGAGCCTCCTTGTTATCCTCAATCTTGCGCGCAAGACCCTTATTTGTAATCTGCAAATCACTCTTCTCCTTCTCCAGAACCACCTTAGCCTCCTGGATATAGGTATCGCGCTGATTTGGCATAGATGCGAAGGTCTTTGTCAAGCGCTCAAAGTACTCCAGTAGGCCTGTTCGCTTGAGCTTAAGTTGCTGAAGCTCAAACTTTGCAGCATCCAGAAGGGCACAACATACGCAGTACTTGATACGAAGATCCTGATCGTCAATGGTAATAGTTGGGATATTTACCATCTTAACGTCCTTCATAGACTCAATCTCTGTAATGATACAAGCATTGTTGCACAATCTCTTATCATCAACATATAGATATGGGATATAACAGTAACCATTATCTCCCCAATCCTCACCCCACGAGTTACGCACAACAAAGCAGTTAAGTTTGTCGCTGTAACCAACAATTACCATCGCATGTGTAGAGTGACGTGGCTTCTGTGAGTCATCAAGTGAAAGAGTCTCTGTTATCTCGGTCTCTGTTGGCATTGCAACATATCCTCCGATAGATGCATCCGTGAATGTAGGACACAACACAAACGAAGCCTCAACAGGATATCCCTCAGCCAACGCATTCTTGATATCCACAGCAGTCCTATTTACATTCAGAGCCTTGATAAGTCGTCGGGTCTTAGCATCTGCATAGGCCTGATCGCTTGGCTGGCTGGTATAGTCCGCCTCATTGTATGGACACAACTCCTCAGTAGCAATACCATACTCCATCAACGATGCAATAGCAGGCTTTACTCGTGAGCCTATATCTGTTGTAGTATCAACATCGCCTGTAGTATCCATCTTGCGGGCATTGTAGTACAAGAAGGCCTCACTAAGATCTACACTCTTTGCAGTATTGAGCTTTACGGCATACTCAAAAATAGAGGTCAGCGCATGAGCTAAGCAAGAGCCTTGACTACCCTGATTCTTAATATGGGTAAAGTTACTTCTCAAATCAATACTCTCTGGTAAAATGATGTTCTTTGGAGGCTCATATGTCTCCTCTAAAGGCTCCTCAACCAGAGTTGGCATCAGACGGAAATCGTGCTCACCAAAGTGGAACACTCCATCCTCAATATAGCACTTCTCAGCCTTGCGATTTTCAGTCAGCTGAACACTCACCTCTTCGGCCTGAGCAGTGAGTCGGCGAATCTCTGCCTCTACATTAATAACCTTAGCATTTAACTGCTTGAGCTCTGGAATAGGATTTACTGGAGACTGCTCACCCTCGCCAAAGTACTTACCATAGTCATTTGTAATGAAGTAGTCAATACACTCTGAGAATAGGTCGTACACGCAGATAGCATCGGGGTCATAGACAGACTGAGAGAGCAGTGCGCAATCGGTCTTTGAGAGCATAACAGCCAAAATGGCTGTACGCACTGTAATATCCTTCTCCTTTTCAAATAACTCTGTGCAAGCAGTAATAATAGCGTCAGCCTGTTTAGCGAATCGCTGCTGCATCTCCACTGTATCAAGCTCTTCTTTATTCTTAAAGAAATCGGAAAGTGCCTGATCCTTGTACTTCAAGATATCGTGACAAACGGCAATTGCCTTATTAACATCAACATCTGTATTATTTACAGACGCCGCATCCATATCGTGGAGTAACATACGCTGCATCAGATAGCTGACAAGCATAAACTTGTCTACCTGCAGCGTTGAGATACCAAAGCCGACAACATCCTTATACTCCATCGTCGGTGTAAAGAGTGTTGTGTAGTTTGAGTGACAAGCCAGCGCAAACTGAGAGATTATCTCTGGTAATGCATTAATATCTAATCTAAGAGTAGTACCAGTAGTGGTAGTATTCTGGAACATAATCAGATGGTCAGAAGTTGCAGCATTGTAAGATGCTCTCAACTTTATGAAACTAGCCACCTGCTTCTTAGATGTAGACTCGGCTTTAAATCCTGGCTCAATAATACTTGCCATGTCATCACCATAACCAACACAGTTGATTCGTGCAGGCTTATTAGAGGCCTTAATACCACTATAAAGGACCTTCAACACATCAAACGCCTCTGGCTTATAGAGAGGGAAGTGGAGCATAATTGTAAGCACCTGATCCTGTGTTCTGGCATCAATCATTGTGTCAAACACCTCACCCCACGCAGCAGCAAACTCGTCTGTTGATACAGACTTCAACACATTTAACTGATGATCTATGTAGTGGTCAAACTGATCCAACAACTTATCGTCTGTTGTCGGCTTAACATCCAGACGAGAGAGTGTCAAATTATCGCTACCATAGTCAACGAGTATATAGTTTATATCAGATGCGGTCGTGCTACCGCAATATTTAAGTGTAGCACGACCAACGCCTGATATCACATCGGTAAACTCCTTACCGATAAAGATATGCGCGAATTTTGACATAACAATATTACTTCAAATTCTTCAATGTGTTAAGCAGATTCTTTTGAATATAGTTCCACTCATCGTTAATCTGGTCAAGCTCCTGCTTACGCTGAGACTTGTATGTACTACTGCTCTTGTCAGCACACATAACACGGTCAATATAGTCATCAAAACCGCCTGCGATAACTGTCTGAATAAGAGCCTCGTAGTAAGCCTCACCGCGACTCTGGATGTCAGATACAAGCTTGTCGTGGAGCAGTGTACGAATCTGAGGGAAGTCTACACCCTTGAAGTTGTTAAACGCTCTCTGGCGGTTATCAGTGCTGATACCACCGATTGGATACCATTTCTGACCATTCTCGCCATTTCTATCCTCTCGCCAAACTTGGTAAACCTTCTTATCGCAACGGATATACTTAGGGTGTGTAACAACCTCCTTACCAGAGATCTTAGTGCTTGCCTTTGACAGATCATCCTTCTCCATAGCATAAGCCTTCTCTGTTACATCAACCCAACCGAAGAGGTGACCGCATACCCAGTAGAACATAGCCTCGTTGAGAATCTCTGGCTTCAACTTAAAGTCAGTCAGCTTCATATTATCGTAAATCTGCTGATCAAAATGAGGGTTAAATACGGTTGAACCAGCCTGACTTGCCTCAAGAATAAGTGGCTCGTACTCATCCTTAATAGTCCAAGGGTCAAATACGTCAATACAGTATGGAAGAACTGCACAGTCCGCACGGAAGATAATCATCTGCTGACGGAGCATTGCAAGGTCAGTAACCAAGAACTCCTTCTTCAGGTTGTCGCTCTTTGCAAACTCATCATCAAGCTCAAGGCGAGTCTTTGGACGAGACTCCTCATTGCCCTCACCAGCATTCTCTGGATCGTATACAGAGAGGAAGTAGTTCTGAACCATCATCTCGCTTGGCATCTTCTTCTTAGTGCGCTCAATCAGACCTCGGTCGTCAATTCTAAGCAGACGGCTTGACTTAACGTTAATCTGGAACTTGAGCTCCTCGTATTCCTCCTTGCTAAGCTCCTCAATAACATCGGTAATCTTACGCTCACGGTATGCAATAACCTGTGGCAGAGTTGATACATACTGCTCAATTGCAGGGCGCAACTGCTTCTCAATATCAAGGTCAAGCAGTGACGCTGGGAGTGAAATCAGCAGAGAAGCAAGGCTTACATCATCCTTCAGAGTCATATTCAGACGCTCATCCGCAGAGAGGTCGTGCTCAAATACGAGTGATGAAGCATTAGTATTCTGCAACTCTGTAAGGGCGAGAGAGTACTCTGTGTTAAGGGTCTTCAGAAGCTCATCAAGAGTATCAATCTTACGAGAGAGCTCTCCAGCCTCCTTTACGAGGTAGATAAAGATGTCACGTGCAATCTCACGACGCTTAATCTCGTAGTTAATCTTGCGAATATCCTTGGCAATCTTTGCCATCTTATCAAGATACTCTTGTCTTGTTGCTGCCGCCTGGAACAATCTTGCCTTACCACAATACTCCTCGTACTCCTTTGTAGCCTTGGCAAGAAGAGTATTCTTACCCTCAAGAGTAGTATTGAACTGCTCAGCCTCATTAATCATCTCAAGACGATACTTCTCACACAGACGAATCAGAGACTCAAGGAATGTGCGGCTATTACCAACACCATTTGGAGCAGAGAGGAGTGATTTAATCTTAGCAATCAGGGACTTCTTCTTCTCCGCCATCATCTCCTTTACGCGAGCATCAGCAGGAATGTCTGCCATATTATTCATATAGCTTGTAATCAAGCTCTTATTCTCAGCCTCTGTACTCTTAGCATCTACCATAGCAGGCTTCAGACCCTCAATAGTCTTAGGCTCAACAATGCTATCAATCAGCATATTGTACTGATCGCCATCCTCACGAACTCTAGCCTCTTCTGTCCACTTCTGTGCGAGCTGCTGAGCCTCTGCGCCCTCCTGACGGATAGAACGGATAAGCTCCATAGCAGCCTTGTAGCCATAAATAGTAGCCAGCTGCTCACCCTTGTAGACAATCTTACAAGCACCAAGAGACTGTACCCAACCAACCTTTGGAGAGATATTAAACTCACCATTAGTCCAAGACTTGTTGTTAAGCACTGAACGCACCTTGCTACCCATATCGTCACCGCTTGCGAATAGGCTAATACCCAATACCTCACAAACCTGCTTGATATCAGTAAGCACATGACCGTGCTCTGTATTGTTGTCAATTACAAAGAACTCATCATAGATAGGAGAGATAAGCTGCTGCTCGTTACCGTTGATTGTACAAGTGATAGGATTGTCAGTAGAGGCGCTCATAAGGTAATCCAAATCCATAACTGCTGAGTATGCATTTGCAACTACGCGTGGAGTCTTATTTCTACTTGGGTCCATAGTACAGAATACACCGTGCAGAACGCCATAACCGATAATATGAGCCTGAGTTGGCCATGTGTTGCGAATCATCTCAGCAACATTGATAAATGAACCACAACCAGTACCACCAGCCAGTGACATTACAATGTGGATATCTACTGCAGCGGTCTTATCAACCTTCTGGGTAACCTTTGCAACAGAGTTAACCTGCTGCCAAGCATACTTAATACGCTGACGAATCTTATCAAGTACCATCTCAGTATAGAAACGACCTGTTGTACGCACCTGAGAAGCGCCCTCAGCAATCTGCTTACCAATGAATCGGCCATTGCCCTTAAATACCCACTTATAATCACTCTGCTTTACTCCCTCAACATAGAACTGCTGTGGGTTAGCAAGGATATTAAGGCTCAAGAAGTCTGGTGCAATATTAGTTGCAAGGCTCCTATCTGATGGAGCTGCAAGATCAAAGTCTACGGCAATAAAGGCTACCTGTGGTGGAATCTTACCAACACCGTATGCATCTTCATACATCTTCTTTGTCTGAGCAATTGCTCGGATACCAGTTCCGCCCAATCCAATGTAAATCGTAGGTCTCATAATGTTTTAAGTTTTTAATTTTATGTTAGTATTTAATCGTTACCTATATATTAATTAGTCTCTACTTTTACACGAGCCCCCTCATCGGTAATAAGTGTAAACGGCTCGCGTCTCATAGGCTCATCTGGTGTGTATCCCACACTACCAGATATGCGATGATATCCACCCTTCTTGCTCTTAATAGTTACTGTAGAGGTCCACACTTCGTTTACAATAACAAGGTGCTTTGTCATAAACAGCGCACTGAAGAATCCCTGCCTATACTTCTTTGCATTCTCAGGATTTGTCAGAATAACAGCAGTTTTGCCAGAAGTTCTTATCATGTACTCCTCACCATCTGGATAGGTAATCTCCATTCTGCTAAACTTCACATAAGGACGACAGATTGGTCTTAGGAAGCATAGCCAGAAGATATAAAGCCCTCCAAGAACAATAGCAAACCACATCATTCCCTTATCGGCAGGATTCATAACCTCGTTTTTATCTACATAGAAATTACCGAGTTTATTATCAACGCGATCAAGGCTATTCATATCAACAGCTCTCATAATAAGAGTATGCTCTCCCTCTTTTGCACCATCAAGGAACTGTATACCCACTTTTACTACGCTATCTTCAACCGTAATAGCGAGTCTATTATTTGGGCAAGCCTCTCCATTTTTGTATACTGCAATATGCTCGGCAGGAGCTACATGACCATACTCATCCTCCTCATACATCTCAAAAGTAAATGTTTGAGACTTAAGCACAGGGTCACTCATAGCATCCTCATTAAACTCAAACTCAAGCACGCGCTCCATTATCACTGGCTCATAGTGCCAATACCAAGAGTCTGAATAGACCTTAGCCTCTCCCCAGAAATTGCGACCATCACCTTCAGCACAAGAGACTGCGAGAAGTGCAAATAGTACTACAACAACATTAAATATCTTTTTCATTATTCACGCATTTTAATAGTTAATACTCGCTCTCTCACATTCTTCACAGTCACATTAACCTCTGATGGAAGAAGTACCACTTTTATGTGGTGCAATGCCTCTATCTCTTTACCATTGAGCACCTCAAGCTGCAACTTTACTGGTGTACTCTCTGGAAGGCTATTCTTCAACTCCTCAAGATTAAACTGAGGGGTTACCTCAATCATTTTATTAACTATTTCAACCTCCTCATCAACAGAAATAGGAGAGTCTCCAACAGTTCTTACCGCGACCTTAACGCCCTCTGGCAGATTTGACGAGCCATTAAATGAGATGATAAGACTCTTATCATTTCTGATGTTAAAAATACCCTTCACAGGAACCTGATCAGATACTGTATATGGCTCTCCTGGCTTGATTACTACAACATTATTTAGATCTGTTGGCAAATCAATATCAGCGGCTTCTGTTATCTGGACATAGACAAGATATGAGTTTACCGACTCTTCGTCCCACTCTTTTACAGCTTTTTTCAGTTCTTGCGCTCCACCTCTATTAGGCATATTGTGCTCGCCATCGGTTAGCAAGGTGATAAAATTGCGACGATCGCTCTTCTGGAAATTCTCCTTCGCATACTTCAACGGATCAACAATGTTGGTGTAGGTCATATCAGTATACTTACTCTTTCCCTGCTTAATCCACTCAATAATCTTAGTCTTATTTTCGGGAGATGAATTTTCAATCTTAAAATACTCCAACACCTTATCTTGGAATGGAATTACCACCACCTCAGTAGAGGTACGACTAATACTATTAATATCATTGATAAGATGCTTCTCAACTTCATCATACACATCTGGAGTCGGCTTTGAGCCCTTACCCTGCATAGAGAGAGTTACATCCCAGATATAAATCTTACGCTCCAAAGACTCTGTCCCCTGCGCCATAACATTAGTGACTGCAAACAGCACCATCACTAAAAACAACAATTTTTTCTTCATTTTGTAACTATTAAGTAGACTAAATTGAATATATAATGTACAAATTTATAAACTTTTTTCGTAAAAATCAAAATTTAAAAGGACTAAATATACATATTTTTCGCTCCTCCTTGAGTGTTAGTATAGAATAGAGGCATAGTACATTGTTATTTTGTGGTTTGACAAATTATTACTACCTTTGTAGAGACGAAAAAGTAAGATTATGGCAACACAACCACTAAGAGAGAAGATTCTGGACACTATCATTGAGAAGTCTATGCTCAAGCAGAGGGTGTTTGACAATACCTTTGCTGTGTTCAACCTTTTGAAAGACACACTCTTTGAGATGGCATCTGAGATGGAGGATGCACTGGAGGGTAAGGTAGACCGCCGCGTAAGGCTTGAGTACCGC
Organism: Alistipes sp.; assembly: GCA_017938765.1. Lineage (GTDB taxonomy): Bacteria > Bacteroidota > Bacteroidia > Bacteroidales > Rikenellaceae > Alistipes. Next base: position 20,898 of record JAGBAX010000004.1, read on the forward strand.
GACCGAGGCAAGCACGAGGCACAGTTGCAGATTGCATCAGATTTGCTGATTTTCAAGATGCACACCGACATCTTCCAGTTTGACTCTAACCATATCATCTGGCAGAACAGCTATGTGCAGCAGGACAAGGCAAACAGCTACTGCGGTATGATTGACATCTACGACTTTCTCTCTGACTCATTCAAGGACAAGCGTTCTGCTGACGAGGGTTACCTTATCGGGCGAATATTTATCAACCGCGAGCGTATGTTCTTTGTAGAGGGTAAGCGTCAGAGCAGTATGCGCGCTATGAACTTCGGCAAGGACGAGATTGACCGCGAGAGGCTCATTGCCATCCTTGAGTCGGCAATACATTACGCCGTAAACTTTGACCTGCTCACTCCACCTTATGAGCAGTGCAAGAGGGTTGTGGTTGAGCAATTTAACAACAAGTTTGACAGTTCAACCTTTGTCACAGGAAAGCGACTAAATTACGAATTTAATGTTGATGATATTTAGAAGATTTGCAGCGGTGGTTATAGTAGCCATCGCTGCTACACTTACTGCTAAGGGTAGTTACAACGATATTCTAAAGGTTCGCAGTGCCAATCGTGGCATTGCCGCACTGCGCAGCATGAACGACGGCGAGCATTACACTGTACTGAGCAAAAATGCCATTATCCGCCGCTCATATAGCGACAAGAAGTGTTGTGACACGCTTTTTACCTCTCCAGTTGCCATTGCAGACTACACACTCTCGCCAGATGAGAATATGCTCCTCGTTCCGCAGGCCTCTACCATAACACCTATCTACCGCCACTCATATACAGCAGACTACCTGCTCCTCGGTAGCGGTAAGAGGTTGGAGTGCTTCCAAGCGGTGCGCGACATAACCTTCTCGGCCGACAACAAGCATATTGCATATAGCAAGGGAAATAATCTCTACCTCTACAATATTGCAAGCAAGACCACCACAGCCATTACTGACGACGGCTGCTGGAACAAGATTATCAACGGCACATCGGATTGGGTTTATGAGGAGGAGTATGGCTTTACTCGCGCCTATGCCTTCTCGGCTGACGGCAGTAAAATCGCCTACCTGCGCTTTGACGAGAGCGCTGTGCCAACCTTTGAGATGATGCGCTTTGACAACACCCTCTACAACCACGCCTACTCGTTCAAATACCCAAAGGCGGGCGACAAGAACTCTGATGTTGAGCTGTATCTATATGATATTCAGAGAAATAGCCGCACAAAGATAGATGTGGGTAGCAATACAGACCAGTATATCTTCAATGTGGCTTTCACACCTGCAAACAAGCTCTACTTCTACCGCGTAAACCGTCTGCAGAACTGCTTTGAGGTTGTTATGTGCAACGACACTGGAGAGCAGAAGGTTATCTACACAGAGACCTCACCACGCTATGTTGAGCGACCAAATAGCTCAACTATAACCTTTATTGACGGCGAGCGGTTTATCGTCAAGGAGGAGACCACAACGGGCTGGATGCACCTCTACCTGCACTCCACAGCAAAGGGTCGCCTAAATGCCATTACATCGGGTCGTTGGGAGGTTGTATCGCTTGTGGGTCACAATGGCAAGAACATCTACTACACCTCAACAGAGCGCTCGCCACTTAACCGAGACCTATACGCAGCACGCCTCAATGGCAAGTCACGCCAACTTCTCACACCAGAGGGTGGATACAACACTATTGCCCCTTCTGCGGGTATGAAGTACTACATCCGCACATTTAGCAACTCTCAAACGCCAAATATCATCACTGTAAACCGTGCTGACGGCACAACGATAGACACTCTTGCTGACCGTCGTAAGGCTGTAGCGGCTGCAGGAAGGCTTGCCAAAAAGGAGTTCCGCCAGTTTATTACCGAGCGCGGCGATACGCTGAACTACTACCTTCAGCTACCAAACAACTACGACCCAGCGAAGGTCTACCCGGTGCTTCTGACACAGTACTCTGGCCCAGGCTCGCAGTCTGTGGCTAATCGTTGGGGTGCAGACTGGGAGGATGCCCTCTCACGTCACGGATATATCGTTGCTTGCTGTGATGGTCGCGGAACGGGCTATCGCGGCGAGGAGTTTAAGAAGTGTACCTATGCCGATTTGGGTCGTCGTGAGTATGAGGACCAGATATCCTTTGCCCGCTACCTTGCTACACTGCCTTATATTGACCGCTCGCGCATAGGAATATACGGCTGGTCGTACGGCGGATTTATGGCATTGAACTGCGCTCTGCACGGCGAGGGTCTCTTTAAGATGGCTATTGCCGTTGCTCCAGTGACTTCGTGGAGATACTACGATACTATCTATACAGAGATTTACAACGGCCTGCCACAGGATAACCCTGCGGGATATGACGACAACTCCCCGCTTAGCCATGCCCACAAGCTCTCTTCACGCACCCGACTGCTTATTATTCATGGTACGGCAGATGACAATGTCCACTTCCAAAATAGCATGGAGATGTGCCACCGCCTCAATGCCGCTGGCAAGCAGTACGATATGATGGTCTACCCCGACCAGAACCACTCTATGCGTCCAAGTGCCACTTCGCTCGTGCGCCAGAAGATGGTTGACTACACGCTGGATAATCTGTAGTATAAAAGAAGAGCCTTGCATAGGATTGGCTACTGCGCAAGCAAGACTTGCTCCGTAACGCCCATCCCTACCGCTCGCCGCGGTGGCACTTCCAAAGTTTGAAAGTGTCACAGACACTACTTTTTTATTTGTATAGCCGTTTGCAAACAAGTTTGCATGGCTACACAAATAAAAAAAGTCTTGCTTTGCAAGACTTTCAAACTTTGGGTGGAAGATGGGATTCGAACCCACGACCTTCGGAACCACAATCCGTCACTCTAACCAGCTGAGCTACATCCACCATATGATTTGTTTCCAAATCGGGGGCAAAAATAGTACAGATTTTTGTCACTTCCAAATTTCTGTGGCTATTTTTCGCAAAACATCGTAAAAAAGTGGGTAATGCACCCACTATTTCTTGTTATCGTGGCACAAATATTTGAAAAATTCTACCATTTCTGGCAGCATATCTCTCTGTATATCATGACCAAATGGGTGAATAGCATCAACCACATCTGCTCCGTTCTCTCCATAGTAGATTGTTGTAGAGTCCGTAAACTTAATCGGTGAGCCAGCGCAGCCATTTATTCGCTTTGCCTCCGCTACATCACGCCTTACCCTATCAATCCGTACAATCTCATCCTGCACGCCTGCCATAATAAAGACTGGCTTAGGAGTTCTCTTTTTTGCATTCTCGCCTAACCTACGCGAACTCGATGCCGACGGCGCAAAACCCTTGAATTTATCACCGCGAAATGCCCAAAGTGCGTACGTAAATCCTCCACCATTAGAGTGGCCCGTGGCGAAAATATTGTCACTATCTACATTATAATTCTTCTCAAGATACTCTAACAAGACATCAAAGAATCGGATATCTCGTCCCTCGTCATCCGTATCACTAATCACCCAGCCAAAGCCGTCACGATAGCCGCCCTCGCACCACATACCCTGCGGATAGACGACAATAGCCTCGCTCCAAAAGTTGTGAATATCCAATTTTTTAGAGATTCCAGTCATACTTCCACCCCTGCCATGAAAGACAAAGACCAGTGGTGCAGCAGATTTTTGACTTGGCGGAGCATAGACAAGTGCGCGGCGAGTTGTTCCCTCGCTTTTAACAGAGACAATCTTCCCCTCGCGGTTATTTGCCACGCAGCAGAGTGTAGACAAAGCCACAGAGCAAAGTAATAGAAGCAATCTTAGCATATTATTTGTGTTAGTTTTCACAAATGTACAAAAAAATATCTATATTTGCGCTATGGAATCACTAAAAGAACTATATAAAGTTGGTTGTGGCCCATCAAGTAGCCACACCATGGGGCCTAAGCGAGCTGCCGAACAGTTTGCTGCTCGCACTCAGGATGCTGAGGCATACCGTGTAACGCTATATGGCTCTCTTGCTGCAACAGGTAAGGGTCACCTTACACACAGCGCGATACTCTCTGTACTTGAGCCACTTGCCCCTACAGAGATTGTTTGGAAGGCGGATGTTGTGCTGGACTTCCACCCTAATGGAATGCTCTTTGAGGCACTTAAGGGTGGCGAGGTTGTTGATAGTTGGACTATCTTTAGTGTTGGTGGCGGCTCGCTTGCCAATGAGAATACCGTTGCTGCAGCTCCTGAGAGCATATACCCTCTGACGACCATTCAGCAGATTAAGCAGTGGTGCTACGACGAGGGAAAGACCTACTGGGAGTATGTAGAGCAGTGCGAGGGTAAGGAGATTTGGGATTTTCTTGACCATATCTGGACAGTTATGTGCCAGACTGTGCAAAACGGACTCAACAACGACGGCGTACTACCTGGTGGACTGAAGGTTGCTCGCAAGGCCAGCACATACTTTGTCAAGAGCAAGAGCTATACTGACTCATTAAGTTCCCGCGCACGAATATACGCCTACGCCCTTGCCGTTGCCGAGGAGAACGCCTCTGGTGGCACGGTAGTAACAGCCCCTACATGCGGCTCTTGCGGAGTTCTTCCGGGCGTGCTATATCATATGACCACATCGCGCGAGTTTTTGCGCATCAGAGTTTTACGCGCCCTTGCAACTGCAGGTCTATTTGGCAATGTAGTAAAGTGCAACGCATCCATCTCTGGTGCAGAGGTTGGTTGCCAAGGAGAGATTGGTGTTGCCTGCGCAATGGCAGCAGCGGCTGCGTGTCAGCTCTTTGGTGGCACACCAGCGCAGATTGAGTATGCTGCAGAGATGGGTCTTGAGCACCATCTCGGACTCACTTGTGACCCAGTTTGCGGACTTGTACAGGTGCCTTGCATTGAGCGAAATGCTGTTGCAGCAGCACGCGCACTGGATGCTAATGCCTTTGCGACACTTTCTGACGGCTCGCACCTTGTATCCTTTGATAAGGTTGTGGAGGTGATGAAGGAGACAGGACTTAATCTGCCGAGTCTCTACCGCGAGACCTCCGAAGGTGGACTCGCAGTCCACATCAAACGATAACGACAAAAAAAGACCTTTCAGCTCTTCTGAAAGGTCTTTTTTGTATCGCCCTCATTAAAACTTCAGATTGGCAAGGCTGCGCTCTACCTTGTCAAAGAAGTTGATTGGCACACCAGAGGCCTTTTGTATCTTGAGTCGCTTTGTTCCAGATGTAAAGGCGCGGATGTTATAGGTAAACTTAACAAGGAAGTATCTTCCCATAGTGCTATTATACCTCACTTGTGAGTATCCCGCCCAGACACTACGCGAGAAGGATGTGTTCTGGTTGAGTATATCATTTACGCAAAACTCTACCTCGCCAAGGTTACGCAGCACCTTCTTACCCACAGCCGCATTCCAGAGTGTAAAGGATTCATTGTAGTCATTTGTGATACCGACATACTGCGTAAAGACACCCGAAGTTGTAATGGTAAATCCCAACGGTAGGACAAACTTCATATTTGCCGTAGCGCGGTGGGTAAAGAACTCGTTATTGAGCACCTCCTCGCCCGCCTGATTATCGCTATAAGAGCCTCGCCAGCGCAGGGTAAAGTCAACATTCTCAGAGATATTACTACCAAGGGTCCAATCAGTATATGCTGAAACATTTGTCATCAACTGGTCCACCTTATTAAGTCGTATAGGCACATTTGAGTATGTCGCACCGACGGCGATATTAAGATTTGAGCTGATAAACGAGATAGGAAAGCCGATGCTTGTACGCGCCTCAAAGGAGCGATAACCGTCAAGGTTTACAGGCTGCGAGAGTTGTACGGGGTTATACTTCTTGCCATCCACCTCAATAGTTTCGGGCGAATACTCAATGCTCGTACCAATATAGTTCGGCATAAGGGTCGCCTTTGCCATAAGCATAAAGGTTGTTCCGCGACGGGTAGAGAGGTTTGTATAGCGGGCAAAGTAGTTGTGCTCCGTATAAGGTCTAAGGTCGGGGTTTCCCAGTGTCAGATACTGCGAGTTGCTCACATCGTAGACATCAAGCATCTGCCACAGTGACGGAGCTTTAATCTCAGAGTTAGCACTTACGCGCAGTGTATTTTTAGTATCAAACGCCCACTGCAGCGTAGCGTTATAGACTGGATTGTTGTATGTACGCAGCATCTTCTCGCCCGTCCACAGATTGTGGTTACTCAAGCGCGAGTGCTGAAATACTGCATTGACAGAGAACCAGTTACGATTTTTGCCATAGCGATAACCGATGCTCGCCTGATGATATACAAACATACCCTCAAAGGAGGACGAGGCGCGGCGATTCATCCTCGCTGTATCTATAACATAATCCGCATCTGTATTATATGAGAACAGGTCTCGCGTACGCAGTTGCGCCTGCAGTCGGTATGATACATTGAGCGTAGAGTGGCGACCAAGCCTCTCTCGGAAGGTCGGCTGAAGGCGATAGGTTGTAGTATTTGACTCTGTAGTCTTGCGGGTGTAGGTATAGGCGATAGTTGCCTTCTCTGGGTCCTTCTTATTTGTCTTTCCCGCGCCATTTGAGTAGTAGTCGCGGTCACTATCGGAGTTATTGTTACTAACACTGGCGACAAGCAGCAGCGAGCGACCCTGACGCATAAACTTGTATGAGTACTGGGCATAGAGTCCCTGTGAGAAGCTCTTGCTCCAGCCCTCATTACCGCTCGGCATCCAACGATAGCCAGACTCTCCCCAACGAAGCGATGTTGTATCGGTGCGATTTATTGAGCTATTTGGATAGTAATTCAGAGTCGGAATAAGGACTAATCGCTGACGCTTTGCAACTTTCCACTCCAACCTGCCACGAAACTTAAATGTGCGGTTATTAGGATTTGCAAACTGGTCGTAATGTATAGTATCCTTCTTACTTACCGCAGGATCGTACCATCTATCAACCGTAAAACTATTCTTAGCATTGAGGTGGTTATAGAAGAGGCTACCCTCAAACTTCGCCCTGCGACGACGACCCCACGTATCGCTATAGTTAAGGGCAAAAATCTCGGCTGCAGCCACTCCACTCTGGTTATTTACTGAGAACTGGCGATTACCCGTATTACGATTTGAGCTACTCTTGATACTCATCTCCTCGTCCGAGAGATTCTGCTTATTGAGGTTATTCACAAGCCCCATAATAGTCAGTCGCGCATCGTCGTTAAAGATATTCACACTACCACCCGCCGTATACTTATGATTTGCCGTCACTGCCCTATTGGCATCTGGCTCATATCCATAGCCCGCATGTACCTTTCCAAAGCGGCTACGCTTAATGCTTCGGCGAGTGATAATATTGATAACCTTACCACCCTCGCCATCGTCTACACCCGTAATCTGCGAAGCCTCACTGAGGCGATTGTAGACCTCAATATGCTCTACTGCCTGTGCAGGGATACTTTGCAGTACCTGCTGAATGTTACTACCAAAGAACTCGTTGCCATCAACATATATCTGCTTTACAACCTCGCCATGAGCCTCCACAACTCCATCCGAAATGGTAATGCCTGGCATCTTACGCAGCAGAGCCTCCACCTCTGCATCTACAGCCACCTTAAACGAGTCGGCATTATATCGCAGAGTGTCTCCCATAATCATTGTTCGTGTTGAAACCGCAGTCTTTACTACCGTTTCAATACCTATCGCGCTTACTGTGATAGTTATGTCGCCAATACTCTTTGGCAGACCTTCAGAACGGAACGAGAAACGCTTATCCGCATAGCCTATAAAGGTTACAACAGCGTCATAGTCGCCCTGCGCAACATTCGGAATACGGAAATATCCACCATACTCCGTAGTATAGTATCTCTTTTGGCTGGGCGTCTTTACAGAGTTTACCTCAATAACTGCACCTGCCACACCCTCAAGCGTATCGCCATCTACTACCCTTCCAGATATGTGCGCACCGCCCTGTGCCGCGACAGTAAAGCACGTCACAACAGCGAGTAGCAACATAAGTATACGGTTTAGCTTCATAACTTTAGGTTATAGGCAACAGCGCCCCAAAAATAGATACCTATTTATATAAAAGGTTAAAAGGGTTGCCGTAAATATTAACAATACTTACAGCAACCCTCCGAATTATTTAAATAGAATTAGTCCTTCAACTTAGCGCACAAGAACTCACGGTTAAGACGAGCGATATGTGCGATAGAGATACCCTTTGGACACTCAGCCTGGCAAGCACCTGTGTTAGTACAGTTACCAAAGCCCAGCTCGTCCATCTTAGCAACCATAGCCTTTGCACGACGAGCACCCTCTACGCGACCCTGAGGCAGCTTTGCAAGAGAAGATACGCGAGCGGCAACGAAGAGCATTGCAGAGCCATTCTTACAAGTTGCAGCACAAGCACCACAACCTACGCAAGCAGCAGCATCCATACTCTCCTCAGCATCTGCCTGTGGAATTGGAATAGCATTACCATCAGGAACTGAGTTTGTGCGAACAGATACATAACCACCAGCCTGAAGAATCTGGTCGTATGCGTTACGGTTTACAACAAGGTCACGGATTACTGGGAATGCAGCAGAACGCCAAGGCTCAATAGTAATTGTTGCACCATCCTTAAACTGACGCATATAGATCTGGCAAGTAGTAACAGCCTGTGATGGGCCGTGTGCGTGACCGTCAATGTGCAGTGAACACATACCGCAGATACCCTCGCGGCAGTCGTGGTCAAATGCTACTGGCTCCTCTCCCTTGTGTACAAGGTCATTGTTGAGGATATCAAGCATCTCAAGGAACGAAGTATCGGACGAGATATCAGTTACTTTATACTCCTTAAATTCGCCCTTGGAGTGAGCGTCTCTCTGACGCCATATTTTTAATGTGAAATTCATAATTTCCTGTTTATTAAAAGTTTAACGTCAAAAATTAGTCCTTATAGTTACGCTGTGCACGGTGTGTGAACTCGTATGTCAGATCCTCCTTTGTAAGCTCTGGAGCCTCGTCCATACCCTTATACTCCCAAACAGCAGCATAAGCAAACTCCACGTCGTGACGAAGTGCCTCGCCCTCAGCAGTCTGGTGCTCTGAACGGAAGTGACCACCGCAAGACTCCTCACGGTTGAGTGCGTCACGAGCCATAAGCTCACCAAGCTCAAGGAAGTCAGCAAGACGGAGTGCCTTCTCAAGCTCAACATTGAATGAATCGGCTGTACCAACAACCTTTACATCCTTCCAGAACTCCTTGCGAAGAGCTGCAATCTCAACGATAGCCTTCTCAAGAGACTCCTTTGTACGAGCCATACCTACATTGTCCCACATAATAAGACCGAGCTGACGGTGGATATCGTCTACAGAGCGAGAACCGTTGATAGAGAGCAGCTTTGCAATCTTCTCCTTAACAGCCTTCTCTGCAGCATCAAATGCAGGAGTGTCAGTTGCAACCTTTGGAGCCTGAATCTTCTTTGACAGATAGTCGCCAATAGTATATGGAAGTACGAAGTAACCATCAGCAAGACCCTGCATAAGAGCAGAAGCACCAAGACGGTTAGCACCGTGATCTGAGAAGTTAGCCTCGCCAATAGCGTACAGACCTGGAATTGTTGTCATCAGGTTGTAGTCTACCCAGATACCACCCATTGTGTAGTGAACAGCTGGGAAGATCTGCATTGGCTCGTCGTATGGGTTTACGTCAGTAATCTCCTTGTACATATCGAACAAGTTACCATAACGCTTCTCAATAACCTCCTTACCGTGAACAGCAATAGCTGTCTTAAAGTCAAGGAATACAGCAAGACCAGTCTCATTTACACCATAACCTGCATCGCAACGCTCCTTAGCAGCACGAGAAGCAACATCGCGTGGCACGAGGTTACCGAATGCTGGATAACGACGCTCAAGATAGTAGTCACGATCCTCCTCTGCAATCTCAGATGGCTTCAGAGTACCCTTACGCAGTGCCTCAACATCCTCAAGCTTCTTTGGTACCCAGATACGACCATCGTTACGCAGTGACTCTGACATAAGGGTCAGCTTAGACTGTTGTGTACCGTGTACTGGGATACATGTTGGGTGAATCTGAGTAAAGCAAGGGTTTGCAAAACCTGCACCCTTACGGTAGCACTGGAATGCAGCAGAGCCGTTAGATGCCATAGCGTTGGTAGAGAGGAAGAATACATTTCCGTAACCACCAGTAGCGATAACTACTGCGTGAGCACCGTGACGCTCAATCTCGCCAGTAACAAGGTTACGAGCGATAATACCACATGCCTCGCCAGTCTTGTCGTCAAGAACGATGTCGAGCATCTCGTGACGAGTGTATGATGTTACGTGACCTGTAGCAATCTCCTTATTAAGAGCTGCATAAGCACCGAGGAGCAACTGCTGACCGGTCTGGCCACGAGCGTAGAATGTACGAGATACCTGCGCACCACCGAAAGAACGGTTTGCAAGAAGACCGCCATACTCACGAGCAAAAGGAACACCCTGAGCTACGCACTGGTCAATAATAAGGTTTGAAACCTCTGCAAGACGGTATACGTTAGCCTCACGAGCACGATAGTCACCACCCTTGATAGTATCGTAGTAGAGACGATATACAGAGTCGTTATCGTTCTGATAGTTCTTTGCTGCATTGATACCACCCTGTGCTGCGATAGAGTGAGCACGACGTGGAGAGTCCTGAATGCAGAAAATCTTTACATTGTAGCCAAGCTCCGAGAGTGAAGCAGCTGCAGATGCACCACCAAGACCGGTACCTACAACGATAATATCAAGCTTACGCTTATTTGCTGGGCTAACAACCTTGATAGCTGCCTTGTGGTTGCTCCACTTTTGAGCCAACTCACCAGCAGGAATTTTGGAATCTAATTTGAATGCCATATCTATTTATGTTTTATATTCTACAAATTGCAATTAGCAGCAGCAACAGTTGCTCTTAATGAAGAACACAACTACAACAGCAGCAAAGCCGAGGAAGATAACGCCTGAAACGAGCTTTGCGATGCACTTAATGCGTGGAAGCCAAGTGTCATTTGCCCAACCTACAGTCTGGAGCATTGACCAAACACCGTGATTGAGGTGGAGCCAAAGAGCAGCAAACCATACAAGGTAGAGAACTACATTGTACCACTGTGAGAAGGTGTACTGGATAAGAGCTGCACCATCAGTTGGAGAGTAACCCAAGCCGTTTGTGTGCTCACCCATAAGCTCTACGAGCATCATCTTTGACCAGAAGTGGGTCATGTGAAGCGCAAGACCGAGGATAACGATTACGCCCAGAACAAGCATGTTCTTTGAAGCCCAATCAACGCCCTTCTCAGTCACAGTAACAGCATAACGCACATTACCGCGAGCCTTACGATTCTGATAAGTAAGGATAAATGCGTACACAAAGTGTACAAGCACACCCAATGCGAGCACTGCAGTACCTACAAGAGCGTACCAGTTAGCACCCAAAAATCCGCAAATCATATTGTAAGCCTCACCGCTGATGAGTGCCACAACATTCATTGCCATGTGGAAGAGCAGGAAGAGCACAAGGAAACAACCTGAGATACTCATAACCAGCTTTCTTCCCAAAGAAGAATTAGTTAAAAAACAACCCATAATGTTTTGAAATAAAAATTAGTTATGTTTATTTTGTGAAAAATTTGTTGCGTTGACACATAATATCGTACAAATATAGTTATTGTTTGTCAAATAACAAAACATTTTTACCACTTTTTGAGTATGTTACCATATTATAAAGATAAATTAGAGCTTCGCAGAGCGGCAAAATCGGCTGTTCGCGCACTAAGCGATGAACAGAGGCGTTTTCGTTCCTCATTGATTTTCAAAAACATCCTCACTTTAGAGCCCATAAAGAGTGCCAAAACTGTTGCTCTTTACGCCTCGCTACCCGACGAGGTCTACTCTATGGAGGCAATAGAGGCGCTCAATACCCAAAAAGTGGTAGTGCTACCTCGCGTGGCGGGCAATGAGATGGATTTCTATCGCTATAATCCCGAACAGATGAGCGTTGGTGCTTTTGGCATCTCCGAGCCTCAAGACAAGTTGCCTATTGACCCTGCGGAGATAGATGTAATTATCGTACCAGGTGTAGCCTTCACCAGTAGTGGCAAGCGATGTGGCAGGGGCAAGGGGTACTACGACAAGTATCTCTCTGCGGAGGGATTTCGCGCAACGAAGATTGGAGTATGCTTTACTGAGCAGATTGCAGAGGATATTGCAACCGAGCCTCACGATATTATTATGGATTGCGTAATTTTCGGCTAATTTTTACTATCTTTGCAGATATGGAGACAATAATTTTAGCAGCAGCACTTGCCCTTATAGCGGGCATAGTTGCCGGATACCTATTTGGCAAGCGAGGCGTAACGCAGGCAGAGCAGCGCGTGGCGGCTCTTCAGGAGCAAATTTTAGCACTCTCACAGCTCAAGGCAGCCCTTGACAGAGAGGTCGCAATTCTCAAGGAGCAACTTGAGGAGCAATCTCTCCGCGCCGCAGCCGAGATAGCCCAGCTAAAAGAGGAGCATCAATCTCGCCTTGCAGAGCAGGAGCAGCGATTTAAGGATGCCGAGGCCACTCGTCGTGCCGAGTACAAGCAGCAGACCGAGCAACAACTTGAGACTATCAAGGCTCAACTCAAGCAGCAGACCGAGCAGACCAACCGCGAGAGCATTACCGAGATTCTCAAGCCTTATCGCGAGCAGTTAGAGCAGATTCGCCAGCAGGGCATTGAGGATAGAGCCACACTACAGAGTGAGATTAAGCGATTTGTAGAGACTGGTGGTCGCCTAACGCGTGAAGCAGATAGGTTAGTCACTGCGCTCAGTGGCAGCGTGACTATACAGGGCAACCTTGGCGAGAAGCTACTTGCCGACCTACTGGCAGGCTCTGGGCTTATTGAGGGTGTGCAGTATACGCTACAGAAGACCGTGCGCAACGACGATGGCACAACAGCGAAGAATGCCAGTGGTAAGAAGATGCGCCCCGATGCTGCGCTGATATACCCAGAGACAAACAGCATTCTATACATAGACTCCAAGTTCCAGCTCCCATCAGAGCTTGACTTTGACAACCTTGAGGCCGAGAACCAGCGCGCAGTGATGAAAATCTTTGCCGAGAAGATTACTGACCAAGCGCGCAAACTCTCTGACCGCAACTACGACAGAAGCAACAACGAGGGGTATATTCCACTGCCATACGTTATTATGTTTGTGCCGAGTGAGGCGGCACTTACTGCCGTAACATCATTTGACAAGACCCTCTGGCAGCGAATATTCACCGAGTGTGGCGTCTGCCTTGCCAGCGAGCGTAACCTACTGGTGCTCATAGAGATGGTGCGCTATATGTGGCAACGTCAGGTGACAATAAGCAACTACGAGGATATCATCGCCAAGGCAGAGACTGTCCTTGACCGCGTGACAGACTTTATGTCTCACTTCAGCGCTGTTGAGAAGTCACTACAGGCAGCAACTGAGGCCACCGAGAAGATGCGCAAACTCTCTGCCGAGCGAGGTTCATCTATCGCCGTAGCGGTGCACAACCTCGCCTCACTGGGCGTTAAACCCCATAAGGTCTCAAACAACGACCGCCCAAAACGCCTCAAGGAGCACCTAAAAAATATCACTACTGACGATACGGCAGAGGAGTAAAAAAACAAGAGATTGCAGTTGCAATCTCTTGTTTTAGCTATTAGCCGTTGGCCATTGGCTATTGGCTAATTTTGTTATCAGAGCTGCGTGCCGTAGGTGGCACACTATCACGACAAAATTAGTCCTGATTTGGAACTAAAATACGTCCACAATACTCACACACAATCAGTTTCTTACCAAGGCTCACCTCTACCTGGCGCTGTGGTGGGATGCGGTTGAAGCAACCGCTACAAGCATCACGCTGAACGGTAACAACAGCAAGGCCGTTACGCACCTTGCTACGGATACGGTTGTATGCTGCAAGCAGGCGGTCGTCAATCTTCTTCTTTGCAACCTCTGCCTGTGCTGCGAGCTCAGCAACCTGATCTGCAGTCTCCTCCTCAATATTTGCAAGCTCTGCGCGCTTAGCCTCAAGGTCAACATTGCGCTCAGCAATCTGAGCCTCTGTCTGCTCTACCTTAGCCTTCTTAGCCTTGATAGCTGAAGCGTACTCTCTGAGGTGCTTCTCCGCAAGGCGAATCTCAAGCTCCTGATACTCAATCTCCTTAGCGATAGCGTCAAACTCACGATTGTTACGCACATTTGCCTGCTGCTCGTTGTACTTTGCAATAAGCATATTTGCCTCGTCAATCTGACGGCGACGCTGGCGAGTAAGTGCACCAAGCTCCTCAATCTCGGCATTGATACCCTCTACACGAGTTCTAAGACCTGCTATCTCATCGTCCAAATCCTGAACCTCATCTGGAAGCTCACCCTTTACCTTATTGATCTCGTCAATCTGAGAGTCAATCTTCTGCAACTCGTAAAGAGCCATAATCTTCTCGTACATCGAGTAATCTACCTCTGTGGTTTTCTTTGTTGTAGCCATATATTACTATTAATTAATATTCATCAACACAATAACACACTGACAGCCAAAGCATTACAACGAGTAATACATTGGGTTTTCTGTCTTCGCGCTCTTATGGAGCGCAAAGTTAGTAATTTTTTTTGACATTTCCGCCAAAATATCAAATAATAAATCAATTGCGCAATATTCGCTCTCATAATGACCCACATCGCACAGCACAAAACGGCCATCGGGCAGGTAGTATTGGTTATATTTGACATCGGCAGTAACATAGACATCACAGCCACTCGCAGCAGCCTTATCAATCATTGAGCCACCTGCGCCCGTACATATTGCAATGCGCTGAACGTCAGCCTTTACCACCTTACTATGGCGAATGGCCTTACAGCCAAGCGTCGTGCGCAGAAGGGCAAAAAAGGCTTCTATATTCATAGGCTCTGCCAACTGACCTACAACACCAAAGCCCGTACCGTCAGCCGCCGCCTCAAGAGTTTGCATATCCTCTACACCGAGCATCTTGCCCAGTCGCCAGCTCATACCACCAACAGTCGCATCAAGGTTTGTATGGCAAGCATAGAGGGCAATATCGTGCTTTATAGCGCGCTCAACACAACGCTCCACAACCGATGCGGAGTTAAAGCGCTTCATACCACCAAAGAGTATCGGGTGGTGGGTCACAATCATCTGGCAACCCAACTCAAGTGCCTCATCAATAACCTCATCAGTAACATCTACCGCAAGTAGCACACCACCAGTAAGTTCATCGTCGTACCTACCAACAATAAGCCCTGCATTATCATAACTCTCTTGCAGTGACAGAGGAGCAAATGCCTCTATACACTCTGTAATATCTCTAACCTTCATTGTCTACCAATCAAAAAGTGTCTGCTCACGATATGAAGGCTTTGGCGCCTCAACTGCTGGCTGTGCTACCTCAGCGGAAGCTACTGGTTCAACAGCTGCTACCTCCGTCTGCTCATCAAGCGAATCACGAATAGCCACAAGCATTGAGCGGAGCGATTGCAAACGCTCTAATAGCTCCACATTTGCATTTACCTCTGGCTTCTGTGAGCGGTCACCACGCAGGGCTCGCTTTGCACCCTCAAGGGTCATACCGCGCTCTTTAACATAGTGATAGATAAGCTTCAACGTCTCAATATCCGACTTTGAGAATAGACGGTTGCCCTTTTTATTTCTCTGCGGCTTGAGGCATGGGAACTGAGTACCCCAATAACGAATCAGAGAAGCATTGACATCAAACATCTCTGCCACCTCTCCCATAGTGTAAAAAATCTTATCGTCCATATCTATAAATTATTTATTTTCAACGAATTAGGATAGTTATTATTCACTCTGCAACCTATTCTCTTAATAAATCCCAAGGCATAACCCTCACTGCACACAAGGTTTATCCCCTCGCTAAAAAGCTGTGCCGGAATATCCTTTTTTCTCATATAGTCAAGCGCCACCTCGCTTTCAACCTCAACCGTCGGCACAACATCTCTGTTATACCACACCGACTGCGAGAGTGCCCACTCAGGCTTGAGCTTACCCTTGAATATCTGACCCATCTCCACACCAGAGTATATTACCGTAAGGCTATTTGCAAGCGAGCGTATAGTCTCAAAATACTCCGCAGGATAGGCGTAGTAACTATCAGCAACAACCGCAAAACGCAGTAGTTCAGGGTTTACCACCCATTTTGACAACTCCTTAACTGCATCCTTTGGGGCATCAGTCATAATCTTTTTACGAGGCTTTGGAACAACGCTTCTACCGCCCACATCTCTCCTCTTACGAGCCACCGCAACAAAAAAGCCCTCACTCTTTGTCCTATGCGGAAAGAATCTAAACCCTTGAAAATCACCAACCTTCACACACTCAACACCCCACTGCTCTGGAACAGTAATCTCTGTGCTCGGCTCAATCTCCTCTCCCCACTCGGCTGTCATCTGCTCAAGCACACCCTCATCCTCTGTTGTATTGAATGTACAGGTGCTATATATCAGCACTCCACCCGCCTTGAGGCTCTTCCACGCTTGACGAAGGATATCCATCTGTCGGGCTGCGCACATAACTACGCTCTGCGCTGTCCACTCCGCGCGGGCTGTCTCGTCCTTGCGGAACATACCTTCGCCCGAACAAGGGGCATCTACAGCCACAACGTCTGCCCACTGCTCAAAGGCGGCAATATGTTGTGGGTCACAATTTGTCACAACAACATTTCCCAAGCCCCACTTGCGAACATTGTCGGCAAGGATATTGGCGCGGTTTCTGACATACTCATTTGCAAGTACCAGACCCCTATTCCCCACAAGGGCCGAGTATAGTGTTGTCTTACCACCAGGTGCGGCGCACATATCTAAAATCTTTCCGCCCTCAACACCCTCTCTCTTAAGGATATGGGCTATAAACTGTGAACCCGCCTCCTGAACATAGTATCCACCTGCCGAAAATGGTATATCAAGCGTAAACTGAGGTCTTACATCTAAATATCTACCCCACTCGCACCAAGGCACAGGAGTTCCAAAATCCGCTCCGTGCCACTTTTGTGGATTTACACGCACAGAGACTGGCGACTCGGTATTCAGAGCCTCAATAAGCAGCTCCGTCTGCTCACCAAGCTGATTGCGCATACTATCAACAAACGATTGTGGCAGTGGCAACATGGTTACACTCTTTAAATCACTCTTTAAAACAGACTTGCCTGACGCACAGCTGGATGCTCGGCGTGAATCTCGTCAAGACGCGCATAGAGCGAGTCAAGCACCTTGATATTCTCCACAAAGTCGCTATTGTCCTTATCAATAATAAAGACCTCGCCCTCATAGTTGTTTACCCACTCATCATAGCGGTCATTAAGGCGCTTGAGGTAGTCAATATCTATATTCTGCTCATACTCCCTGCCTCGCTTACGAATCTGTCGCACAAGGGTATCAATGCTAGACTTGAGGTAAATCAGCAAGTCTGGCTTTGGAATAAGGTCTGTAGAGATGTCAAAAATCTTCATATAGGTACCAAAGTCACGTCCCGACATAAGGCCCATCTGATGAAGGTTACCCGCAAAGATGTGGGCATCCTCATAGATAGTTCTATCCTGAAAGACATTCTGCGAGCCATCCGAGAGCATATCTATCGTCTGGCGAATACGGCTTGCGAGGAAGTGCACCTGGAACTGGAACGCCCAGCGATTCATATCCTCGTAGAAGTCCGAAATATAGGGATTATCTACATCCTCATAGTACGCCTTTGCACCGTAGTGCTTTGTAAGTATCTCGGTCAGGGTTGTCTTGCCGCTACCGATATTTCCTGCAATTGCTATATACATAATTTTGGGGCTTAAATTCTAATTAAAATAGTAACCAATCTCGCTAATTGCCGATGGCATTGCAAAGACTACGACTCTATCGTAGGCGTTTATCTGCATATTGCTCGTGGCAATAAAGACCTTATCTCCACGCACCACACCACCGATAATAACATCCTCCGGAAGTTCCATATGGTCAATAGTACTCTTGGTGGCAGGCGAATTTGGCTTGACAATAAACTCCAACACCTCCGCATCACTACCCGTAAGGCACTTTATGGCAAGCACATCAGTAGACATTGTAAAGCGGAAGATGTTTGACGCAGTGACAATCTTTTTGTTCACTATCGTATCTACGCCCACCGAGTTGGCGATGTTGATATAGTTCATATTCTCCACCTCGGCAATCACACGCTTAACTCCCATTCGCTTTGCAAGCATAGCGGTAAGAATGTTGGTCTCACTGCGACCCGTAACAGCCACAAAGGCATCCATATTTGCCAGACCCTCCTCCAACATTGCATCCGTATCACGGCCATCCTGATGGATAATAAGCGTACGCTCAAGCATCTCAGCAAGACGATATGCCTTCTCAGCATTGTAGTCTATAAGTTTTATATTAACCTCATCTTGAAGTTCCTTGGCAATCTGAATACCGATGCGAGAACCTCCGAGAATCATCATATTGTTGATATTAACACTACTCTTACCCGACAGCGCCATAACCTCCGACACTGCACCCTGACGAGATATCACATAGACCATATCCCCAACCATGTAGGTATCGGACGACTTAGGAATAATAGTATTACCATCGCGCATAATAGCCACTGTGCGATAGTTAAGCGACTCCTCGTCAAAACCAGCTATAGATGCGCCTACAAGTGATGAGTTTGGCTCAAGGCGAAAGACAACAAGCGAGAGCTTACCGCCAGAAAAGTCTACAAACTCCGTTGTTGAAGAGTGTCCCAACAAGTTGATAACCTCCTCTGCAGCAATACGTTCTGGATAGAGAAGATAGTCAATACCCATATCAATAAACATCTCCTTATTGTTCGGCTCAAGATACTCGTTATTATCAATACGAGCAATGCTCTTCTTGGCACCCAGCTGCTTTGCCATAATTGCCGAAAGGACATTATCATTCTCAATAGAGTCTACGGCTATAAATAGGTCACACCTACGCACTGAAGCCTTGCGCAACACTGCAAAGGTAGTAGCATCTCCCTCAATAGTAATCACATCAGCCAGCGTACCAAGCTCATCCAGCAACTTTGGGTCCTGGTCTATAACCGTTATATCATGTCCATTACCACTGAGCATTCTGGCAAGATGACTACCCATCTCCTCAACGCCCGAAATTACGATTCTCATAGATTTGCAAAATTTCACACAAATTTATAAATTTGTAGCGAGAAAACAAAGGTTTAGAAAACTTTAATTTAAAATAAATTTAAGTAAATTTTATAACTTGCTTATGCCCAACTATTTAGTAGTTATACTTTTCGCTATCGGAGCAGTCGCTTTTTTCGCCATTGCACTCTCTATAACCCTCATGGTCAAGGGTCACCATATTGAGTCAGAAATCTCCACAAATCCCAACATGAAAAAGCTCGGCATTAAGTGCGCCGTGCAGGAGACTCGTGAGGATATAGCCGCCGAGAGCTGTGAGAGCGATAGCGTCTGCACAGGCAACTGCGCAGGCTGCGACATTGACCACAACACCGCAAAATAATTACACTAAATACCTATGAGACACCTTATTACACTTGTAGTAGCACTTATTTTAGGCGTTGCTACCCTATCGGCACAGAGTGCAAAAGATTTACCACGCACAATCTACTCTCAGGAGTGGAAGGCGGGACATATACAGGGCATTGCCGTAGATACCAAGAAGGGGTACATCTACTACTCCTTTACCACAATGCTCATCAAGGCAGACCTGCAGGGAAATATCGTCGGCACAGTAAAGGGTCTGCTTGGTCACCTCGGCTGCATTGAGTTTAACGAAGAGGATGGTCGTATATACGGCTCATTGGAGTATAAAAACGACTCTATAGGTCGTGGCATTCTCAAGCAGGAGAACACTACAAAACACTGGGACTCGGCCTTTTATGTTGCCATTTTTGATGTAGACAAGATTACCCGCGAGGGTATGAGCGCCGAGAAGGACGGCATAATGACATCGGTATACCTTCCGACTGTTCTTGAGGATTTTGAAGCCAAAGTTGTTAGCAACGGCAAGACTCTTGAGCACCGCTACGGATGCAGTGGCTTTGACGGCATAACCTTCGGCCCTAAGTTCGGCAAGAGCGATGGCAAGCGATATCTTACTATCGCCTATGGCATCTACGGCGACAGCACCCGCACAGACAACGACTATCAAGTTCTACTCCAGTATGACACCAAGAACTGGAAGAAGTACGAACACCCCCTCTCGCAGGAGAGTATGCACACCTCTGGCCCTGCAAAGCCCGTAGGAAGATATTTCGTCTACACCGGCAACCACAACTGGGGAGTACAGAATATGGAGTACGATGCAACGCGCAACTTGTGGTTCTTAGCCACTTATGAGACAAAGAAGAGCGACTTTGCAGGCTTTACACTCCACGCAATAGATGGCAACATAGCTTCCCAAAAGCAGACCCTAAAGGGTGTAGAGTACGCCAAGAAGCAGAATGTGCTTACACTCTGCGGTCGCGGCATGACAGACGCAAACCATACCGATGTGCGCGGCTGGCACTTTGACAAAGCCGCTACAGGTATGCACGCCCTGGGCGATAACTACTTCTATATCTCTCACCGCAAACGCAATAAACCTTATCAAAGTTGTACCGCGACCCTCTACCGCTTCGTCGGTCGCGAAACAACACCGTTTGTTCTGGTTGAGTAGCTACGAGTACTGCCCGCTTTTTTGATTATATGAGTTCTGGGAGCTCGCTTACACGCTCCCCAAAAGAAACTCGGATTCGAATGTCACGTGGCGGCTTTCGCTGCCACGTGTCATCACCGACGAGGTAGCGCAGTCAAGCATTGCTTGGTGCGCGAATAACCGAGGAGGTAACCGCCCCAAAAGTTTGAATCCGTCAACTCCTAACAGAAAGCAAGCGAATGCTTGCTTTTTTGTTTATATGAGTTCTGGGAGCTTGCTCACATAGAACTCATATAAACAAAAAAAACACGCTACTACTGTAGCGTGTCTTCTGTTGGTGGGAGTTGACGGATTCGAACCGCCGACCCTCTGCTTGTAAGGCAGATGCTCTGAACCAGCTGAGCTAAACTCCCAAAAATATGGCTTGGGACAACAAGACTTTTTGCGTTCAACCGAAGTGCTATCCACACTACCTCGGCATCGCTCTTGCAACCCTCGCGCAAATGCGCCTGAACAAGGACTTGAACCTAGGACCCCATGATTAACAGTCATGTGCTCTAACCGACTGAGCTATTCAGGCATTTTTTAGAACCATCGCAGAGTGTTCTGCGTTTTTCGTGGTGCAAATATAGGGGCTTTTTTTTTAACCACCAAACATTTTGTGAAAAAAATTAAAAAAAAGTGTAACTTTGTAGCGTGAAAAGAGTATTACCTATATTAATAATTCTATTCTCCGCGCTTTGTTCGGGCTCTACTATGGCTCAAGAGCGCGCATTGCACTTCGTTTCTGCACGTCACGGTTTCGGAACTATTGCCGAGGATGGCGGAGAGGTTTGTCATAATTTTGTCTTTACTAACACCTCTGACAAGCCCATAGTCGTGTTAGACGTTACGGGGGGATGTAGTTGTACGAAGGCCGTTTTCCCTCGTCAGCCTATTCTTCCAGGCAAGGGCGACAAGATAGAGATATGCTTTGATCCAATGAATCAGCCTGAGGGCGAGTTTTTCCGCAAGATTGTTGTTACAACATCACAGGGCAGGCAGACCATTGCTATAACGGGCAACATTATACCGCGAAAGAAGAGCACCGCAGAGCAGTATCCGCTTGAGCTTGGGCAAGGGGTACGCATAGAGGTAAACTACCACTCTTTTGGGTATGTGGAGCACGGCAAGGCTATCCGCAGCAGCTTTGGAGTGATAAATACTACAGACCGCACTCTATCGCTACACCTTATTCCGAGCGATGAGAGTGGGCTTTTAGATATCAACTACCCCACCAAGCTCTCTGCCCATCAGAGTGCAGTGATAGACTTCGGCTACTCCCTTACTGCAGGTTGTAATAGATATGGAACACTACAAGAGGTGCTTTATGTTGATATAGATGGCATTCGCTCGCCTTATCCGCTAATAATCAACGGCATAGCCATTGACAGTCGCAATAATAGTACAGATAAAGAGTGGCAAAAGGTACAATTAAGCGAAAATTTTATTAAATTTGGCACATTAAAACACTCCAAAACGGCAGTTACTCGCACTATTACTGTTCACAACATAGGCTTAGAACCACTGATTATCAGACATATAGAGTGTAACAACAAGGCCTTTGATGTAAAACTTAAGGGTAGCGCAGTAGTAAAAAGCGACTGTAGCAGCCTGATAGAGGTTAGTATTAACCCATCAATGGCAGATTTTGGAGCTACAGTAGGAGAGATAATGATTATAACTAACGACCCGCAGCAACCCTCAAAGCGATTGAAGGTTACGGCGATAGTAGAAAAATAGATAGTATGGTTGAGATATTAAGCAGAGAGTTGCTTGCCGAGAACATCTGGCAGACGAAGGTCTACGCACCACGCATTGCTAAGTCGGCAAAGCCTGGACAGTTTATCATTGTCCGCTCAGAGGAGCGTGGCGAGCGTATTCCCCTAACCATTGCGGACTACAATGCAGAGGAGGGCTCTATTACTATGGTTACTCAGGCGCTGGGTGCATCTACACGCAAGATTGTTGCTAAAGGTGCTGGCGAGAGTTTTTCTGATGTAGCAGGACCGCTTGGTCGCCCATCCGACTTTGTAGCGGAGGATATAAATGAGTTACGCAAAAAACGCTTTGTCTTTGTCGCTGGTGGCGTGGGTACTGCGCCAGTATATCCGCAGGTAAAGTGGCTTCATGAGCACGGCGTAGAGGTTGATGTAATTATCGGCGCCAAGACAAAGGATATGCTTATCTACACTGACAAGATGCGCGCAGTGGCTACAAACCTATATATTGCCACTGACGATGGCAGCGAGGGATTTCACGGTCTTGTAACGACCCTGCTTGAGACACTTATTACCGAGAAGGGCAAGAGCTACGACTGCTGCGTAGCTATCGGTCCGATGATTATGATGAAGTTCGTAACCCTTACTGCAAAGAAGTTTGACCTTCCTTGCGTAGTCTCTCTCAACGCACTGATGGTTGACGGCACGGGAATGTGCGGTGCTTGCCGAGTAACTATCGCTGGCAAGACAAAATTCACCTGCGTAGATGGCCCAGAGTTTAATGCCTACGATGTAGACTTTGACGAGGCTATGCGCCGTCAGGGTATGTATCGTACGCAGGAGCAGCGCGCAGCGGCTATTGCTGCCGAGCGAGCTGCAGGTCACAAGTGTAATATCGGTTTGGATAAATAGTTGAATAATAATCCGTTATGGCAAATAAGATACCGCGTGTGCCGGTGCGCGAACAAGATCCGGCTCTTCGTGCCACAAACTTTGACGAGGTTTGTCTTGGCTACTCACTTGAGGAGGCAACTCTTGAGGCCTCTCGTTGTCTGAATTGTAAAAATCCACGTTGCGTTACTGCTTGCCCTGTAGGCATTCAGATTCCGCACTTCATTGAGGCACTTAAGGGTGGCGATGTTAAGAGTGCGGCAGATATTATTGCACAAGACTCATCACTACCAAGCATCTGTGGTCGCGTATGTCCACAGGAGAGCCAGTGTGAGGGCAGCTGCATTCTGGGCATCAAGGGCGAGAGTGTTGCTATTGGCAAACTTGAGCGCTTTGTGGGCGACTGGAGGCTAAACAATCCACAGCAGGTAGCTCTACCACAGAGCAATGGCAAGCGTGTGGCAATCGTAGGTAGTGGTCCTGCGGGTCTTGCCTGCGCGAGCGACCTTGCCAAGTTAGGCTATCAGGTGACCGTCTTTGAGGCTCTGCACGAGGTTGGCGGAGTGCTTGTCTACGGTATTCCAGAGTTCCGACTACCAAAGAAGGGCGTTGTGGCAAAGGAGGTTGAGAGCGTTAAGCGACTGGGGGTGAAGTTTGAGACAGATGTTATCGTCGGTAGAACAGTTACTATTGACTCGCTTATGGACGAAGAGGGTTTTGATGCTGTCTTTGTCGGCTCTGGTGCAGGTCTGCCTCGCTTTATGGGTATTGAGGGCGAGAACCTTAACGGAGTGCTATCGGCAAACGAGTTCCTCACACGTGCCAACCTTATGCGCGCATATGATGATGAGTACGACACACCTATATATGTAGGTCAGCGAGTTGTCGTTGTCGGCGGAGGAAATGTGGCTATGGATGCTGTGCGCACTGCCAAGCGATTAGGCGCTGAGGCTACTATCGTCTACCGCCGTTCCGAGGCTGAGCTTCCTGCCCGCGTGGAGGAGGTACACCACGCCAAGGAGGAGGGCATTGAGTTCCGTATGCTTACCAACCCTACCCGCGTTATTGGCGATGAGAAGGGATGGGTAACTGGCCTTAACTGCGTCAGAATGGAGCTGGGCGAGCCAGATGCAAGCGGTCGTCGCTCCCCTATTGAGGTCGCCGGGTCAGACTTTGAAATTGCGTGCGATGTGGTTATTATGGCTCTTGGAACATCTCCAAACCCTCTTATCGCATCAACAACCGCTAACCTTGAGACATCGCGTCGCGGATGTATCGTAGCCGATGAGTTTGGCCGCACATCACGCAAGGGTGTCTTTGCAGGTGGCGACACTGTCACTGGCGCTGCTACAGTAATCCTCGCTATGGGCGCAGGTCGCAAGGCCGCCGCAGCTATAGACAAGTACCTACAGCAGTAGAGTGGAGAAGATTTCCAAACCTTAACCTACATGAAAAAACTCTTAACTATTTTAGTTGCGCTGTTGTTTGCAGTATCCGCAAATGAGGCAACTGCCCAGAATTTGCTCAAAAAGATTGGCAAGGCTGTTACCAATGAGGTTATAAACGAGTTGAAGAATAAGTCCAACAAGGAGCAAAAGAGTCAGAGTCAGAGTCAGCCTCAGGCCGCTCCGACAAAGGCTGTAAGTCAATCTTCTTCACAGCAGGCAGCCAAAGTCTCTATTAGCGAGGTTTGCACCAACCCGCAGATTGTCAGCCAGAATGGCAGGGGTGCCAATGTTATCATTGACGGCATTGAGTATGTCATCCACACCGATAAAAAGGAGGCCTGCCTTATGCGCGTATCACAACCTATGCGCGGCAAGACCACGAATGTAACAGTCTGGGGCGGTATTAAGTATAACGGTGTAGTCTATCCAGTAACAACGATTATGGCGCACGCCTTTGAGGGCGAGTCACTTACCGCCGTAACCCTCTCTCACAACCTGCAAGAGATTAGAGAGGAGGCCTTCTGCTACAGTAAACTCAAGCGCGTAGTGGTTCATGGGGCAACAAAGCGCATCGGAGCATCCGCCTTCGCGGGTACAAACCTTGAGTCTGTAGTCCTTGAGAACGGCATTGAGCGAATAGAGTCTGGAGCCTTTGCAGGTTGTAAAATGCTCACCTCAATTCAGATTCCACAGAGCGTTACACGTTTAGAGCAGAGACTGTTTGAGGATTGCACAAAACTTACCGAGGTTATTCTGCCTCGCACCATTGAGCGCATTGAGCCATATATGTTTAGTGGCTGCACAAGCCTTACATCATATAGCATACCGTCGTCTGTCGTATCAATCGGCCAAAACGCCTTTGAGCGCAGTGGCCTTAAGGCTGTAAATATCCCTCTAAATGTCAAAACTATTGAGGATGGTGCATTTATAGAGTGCCAACAGTTAGAGCGAGTAACTATTCCATCAACCGTAGAGAACATTGGTTTTTCAGTCTTCGCATTCTGCAATAAGATTAACACGGTCTATATCAATGTGAAGTTCAAAAATCACCAAGATGTTGCAAACATCTTCTCTGGCACAAGCATTATCACAAACAACGACCTTGACAAATGCCCAGTCCTCAAGTGGACAGAGTAGGCTGTTGGTTATTAGCTATTAGCTATTAGCCATTAGCCATTGGCAAATAACAGAGGCTGACCCGCAAGTCAGCCTCTGTTATTTAGGAAAACTCAAAAGCGAAAGCCAATAGCTAATAGCCAATGGTCAATGGCCTACTTCAAATTCACAAATACCTGCACTGGGTAGTGGTCAGAGTGCATATGCACACCGCGATGCTCGGCAGTAAGGCCCGTAGGGGCGTCGTTGAGCTTTGTATCTGCGCCATTATTGTCGCTCCAGTAGTGGTATGTAAGGATTCCATAGCGGGCAACATCGCAGCCGGCAACAAAGATATGGTCAATGCGCTTTGGTGAGTGTGTGCCGACCTTAAAGTTATTAAACGTGCCTGCAGGGGCGTGCTTGATAGGTGCAAGTGTATAGGCATCCTGAAGCAATCCACTCTGTGCAAAGGTGTTATAAGCAGGGCTATCTTGAGCCACATTAAAGTCGCCCGTAAGGATAACATTTGCCTTATCGCCGCACATCTGCTTGATTTTTGAGATTACAAGCTTTGCACCCTCCACGCGAGCAGCCTTGCCCTTATGGTCCATATGGGTATTGAAGAACCAGAACTTCTTCTTGGTCTGCTTATCCTTGAAATATCCCCAGCTGCACACTCTTCGGCAAGCGGCATCCCAACCATATGAGACCTTCTCAGGTGTCTCGGAGAGCCAGAAAGTACCGCTATCAAGCAACACAAAGCGGTCGCGGCGGTAGAACACGGGGCTATACTCTCCCTTAGTCTTGCCATCATCGCGCGCAACACCGATATAGTCGTACTCTGGCAGTCGCTCAAGCATATACTGCAACTGGTCGTGACACACCTCCTGCGCACCGAAGATATCAAAGGCAGTGAATGCCACAAGGTCGCACATAATCTCGCGGCGCTCCGTCCAACCATCGCCCCTCTTATAGTCTACCTTTGAGTGCATACGAATATTATACGAGCCACAATTTAGGCTCTGCGCCATAGCTGAAACAGCAATAAAGGCAGCAAGTGTTAAGGTAAAAAGTCGTTTCATAACTGCTCTATATGTGTAAAAATTGTTCTACCAAAATTGAGTTCAGGTCGCTCACTAAAAATACCAAACAGCGCCGAGCCAGAGCCAGACATAGAGGCATAAACAGCTCCTGCATCAAGCAGCTGCTGCTTTAAGAGCCCAAGCAGCGGGTGCGCCTCAAAGATATGAGCCTCAAAATCGTTCTTCACACGCCCTTGCCACTGTTCAATCGGTTGTGCGAGCAATTTGTCAAGCGAAACCTCTGGTACACAAGGCTTTACACCACCATAAGCCTCTGCCGTTGAGACCCCCTCATCAGGCTTTACAACAACCAACCACACTCCCGACAGAGGTAGCGAAATAGGCGACATAACCTCTCCCCTGCCAGTGCAGAGTTGCGCAGTGTTACGAACAAAGAAGGCGGTATCGCTACCAATCTCTGCCGCGCGGGCGATAAGTTCATCCTCCGCAAGATTAAGGCTAAAAATCTCATTCATAGCCACAATTACCGCCGTAGCATCGCTGCTTCCGCCACCCAAGCCTGCTCCGAAAGGCACACGCTTATCCAGTGTAATAGCCACATTGCCAACGCCATAGCACTTTTGCATCAGTCGTGCAGCGCGTACGCAGAGATTCTTCTCCACAGGGCAGTCCACAGCAATTCCCGTCTGCGTAAAAGTAAGATTTTCACTCTGCTCTACCGTCACAGTATCATACAGCTCACGCACAGGGAACATCACAGTGCTCAGTTCATGGAAGCCATCCTCACGACGGCGAAGGACATCAAGTCCGATATTTATTTTACAATTTGCTCTTAAAATCATACTACAAATATAGCCAAAATGAGTTGTTTTCGCAAGAAAAAACACTATATTTGTTGGCAAAACATAAACAGAAAAGAGAATGAGTTTCAAAAACCTACTAATGACCTACAACGATTGCCCTACTTGGGTGACAATTGACGCAGAGATAGATATCCGCAAAAGGTTAATCATCACCTACAACCTTGAGAGCGAAGAGTCCCCTTCACGCGACTTTACAAGGCGCGCAACAGTAGATAGTGAGGATACCCTGCTTATGGCAAAGCACTACCGCGTTACTATAGATGAGCTACCAGAGGTAATCAACAGCGGTTGTGGCTATGGAGAGAGCGCCTCGCCATCTGACGCTGACGGAGTATTCAAGGGCGCACTTGATATGATTCTTGATGCAGGAGTGCACTATAAGTTAGAAGAATTTTAACTTTTTTGAGCTCAAGCGATGTATTAACCGAAAAATTACTATCTTTGTAGTTTGAATGCAAATTTTAACTAAAAACAGATAATATCTTATGAAAAAAGTACTTTTCGCAGCGCTGGCTCTTGTTTTTGCCGTAAGCTGCAACAACGCACCAAAGACAACTACCACAGAGGCTACTGAGGCTAAGACCGAGGTAGGCGCATCAGATCTGGCTTATGTAAGAACTGACGCTGTATTTGCAGAGTCTGAGATTTTTAAGAGTGAGGGTGTAGCTCTTCAGGCTAAGAACGAGAAGACTCAGAAGAACCTTGCAGAGAAGGAGCAGAAGCTCCAGAACGAGATGGTACAGCTTCAGGAGAAGTATCAGAAGGGTCTTATTACAACTATCGAGGCTCAGCGCAAGGAGCAGGATTTGCAGAAGCGCATCGCTGCATATCAGGAGAGCGCACAGAAGCAGCTCCGCTCACTTGAGGAGGAGAATATGGTCTTCCAGAATCGTATGGGCGATTTGATGCAGCGCGCAATTGACGAGATTAACGCTGATGGCGCATACAAGATGATTGTAAACGCTACTGCTCTTCTTGACGCATCTGAGGAGCTTGATATTACCTCTATCGTTCTTGATAAGGTAAACGCACTCTACGCTGCTGACAAGGCTGCTGCAAAGAGCGAGAAATAATCTAAACAGCTGTCAAAATGGGCTTTATACCATTTACACTGATTGATTTTATTGACATATTCCTTGTGGCGAGTTTGATGTTCGGCATCTATCGCGCCACAAGGGGTACTAATGCACCATATATATTCTTCGGAATTATTATCGTCATCATTGCGTGGGTAATGGTCCGAGCACTCAACATGGAGCTGCTCTCTTCTATCCTCGGTCAAGTCATCAGCGTGGGTGTTATTGCCCTGATTATAATCTTCCAGCCAGAGATTCGCCGATTTCTACAACTTATCGGCATGCGACAGAAGGAGTTTGACTTCATCTCACGAATGTTCTCCTCTCGCAAAAAGGAGGATATAAACACCTCTCCAATAATCTCTGCCTGCCTTGATATGAGCAACACCAAGACCGGAGCACTTATAGTCATCCGCCAGAAGGACGACCTTATGTTTGTCATCGAGAACGGCATTACCCTTGACGCAAACACCTCCGTATCGCTGCTCAAAAACATCTTCTTTAAGAATGCACCCCTCCACGATGGCGCTGTAATTATAGAGGGTAACCACATCGTGGCAGCAAAGTGCATCCTGCCCGTAACACAGTCTGACGTTCCAAAAGATTACGGCACACGCCACCGCTCAGCTATCGGCATGAGCGAGCTTACAGATGCTGTAGTGATAGTAGTATCCGAGGAGACTGGTAGCATCTCTATTGCAAAAAACGGACAGCTCAAACACAACATAGACCCACAAAAGTTTGCCGGCACACTTAAGAAGGCTCTGGGACAGTAACTGAACGCTACGCAGAAAGCGAGTACCGTCCCTTTTCTGAAGAAAAGTGACCCAAAAGACTTTCTGCGAAACTTTGTTTCGCTTCCGTGCTGATGCGGATTTAGGATAGCCTTGCGGCTATTACGACAAAAAATAGAGCCATTCACTTTCAAGCAAGCTTGAGTGAGGCTCTATTTTTCATCGTACTCTCTGCGAGAGTTTTCCTAAATCCGAACATCAATCATCGCACCGCATTTTGTCGTGAAAAGGTAGTAGTTGCAAGGCACACAAGAAGCCGAGCGCGCAGCATACTAAAGCGTATGTGAGCAGCTCGGCTATCGTAGTGTAACGCAGCAAATGCTACCTTTTCACGACAAAATCATCGGTGCCATTTCAGAACAACGGCAGTTCTGGAAGTATTGTAGATTTTGATATAGTGGTGCAAGTTGCCGTTCTCGTCCTTGGCGGAGTATGAGAAGTGCTCGGCACCGACACTATTACGACCCTGACCACCAAAGCGTGGGTCGTCTGTAGTAAGCTCTATGGTGTACTTTCCCGCGCGCGGCACCTCGGTAATATAGTCTGGTATAGAGGCCTCTGGGTGCCAGTTGAATACAAAGAGCAGGTTGCGGTGTGAGAAGACCAGAGTCTTATTGTCATAGTCTGTGTTCCACTTCCAAGGGTAACCATTCTGCAACACGCGGTTTCTCTTTACAAGGCGTATCATCGCGCGGTCAAACTCGCCAAGCTGCGAGTAGCGCAAAAAGCCGTTTGATGCAAGCGACCACTGCCTGCGGGCGTGGGCGTAGCTCCAGTTGTTACCCTCACGAGGGAAGTCTATCCACTCTGGATGGCCAAACTCGTTGCCCATAAAGTTTAGGTAGGCATCGCCACCCGTAGAGATAGTCATCAGTCGTATCATCTTATGCAGAGCCATACCGCGCTCAATAACAAGGTTTTCAGATGCACGATTCATAGCAAAGTACATCTCCTTATCCATCAGGCGGAAGGCAATGGTCTTATCTCCTACAAGGGCTTGGTCGTGCGACTCAGCATATGCCACAGTCTTTACACCAGGCAGACGCGAGGTCATTATGCCCCACATCTCATCAAGGTTCCAATCCTCGTCAGGAATATCCTTAAGAAGTTTAATCCAGAAATCTGGTATAGCCATACCCAGACGGTAGTCAAAGCCTACGCCTCCGTCGTCTATCGGATTACACATACCCGGCATACCGCTCACATCCTCGGCAATGGTTATGGCTGCTGGATTAAGGCTGTGTATCAGCTTGTTAGCAAGTGTAAGGTAGACTATCGCATCGCGGTTTACCCCCTCGTCAAAGAACTTCTCGCGGCAGTCAAAGTCTGTATATCCGTGATGGTGGTATAGCATTGATGTTACGCCGTCAAAGCGGTAGCCGTCAAAGTGGAAAACATCCATCCAGTACTTGACATTAGAGAGCAAAAAGTGCTCTACCTCGCGCTTACCGTAGTCAAAGGTCTTTGAGTCCCAATACTGCTGATAGCCCGCGCCACCCTCCTTGGAGTAGTGGTGCTGTGAGCCATCAAGCTCATTTATGCCCTCATTGAGGTTCTTGACATAGTGGGCGTGGACAATATCCATAATTACAGCAATGCCCATAGAGTGCGCCTTACGAATAAGTGACTTTAGCTCCTCAGGCGTACCAAAGCGAGAGGATGGTGCGAAGAAGTTTGCCACGTGATAGCCAAACGAGCCGTAGTATGGATGCTCTGCAATAGCCATAACCTGAATAGCGTTATAGCCTGCGCGACGGACTTTTGGAAGAATCTTGGTCTCAAACTCGCGGTAAG
Organism: Alistipes sp.; assembly: GCA_017938765.1. Taxonomy (GTDB): domain Bacteria; phylum Bacteroidota; class Bacteroidia; order Bacteroidales; family Rikenellaceae; genus Alistipes. The sequence goes on from JAGBAX010000004.1 coordinate 52,291, forward strand.
TACCTACACCCTCCCTCTCCTGCGCCATACCCACATGGGTCTCATAGATAAGCAGTGGGGTGCACTTTGAGGCGGAGAAGTTATCCTCCGACCAGTCAAAAGGCTCGTCAATCCAGAACTGGGCGGTATAGTTCTTCGTCTCGTCATCCTGCACCACGCGCTTTGCATAGGCAGGTATACGGTCATGCCAGCCGTTAGCTCCGTGAATATGGAGCTTATAGAGCGAGCCATGCGTTAGACGGTATCCATACATAGCCTCTGGAAGAAAGATGCTCCACACTCCATTTTTGTCCTTATTGAGGCGTAGCTGTGTACGCTGCCAGCCGTTAAAGTCGCCAAAGATGTAGACATCATACGCCTCTGGAAGCCACTCGCGGAACCACCAGCCCGACAGAGTATCATCATACTGCCAGCCGAAGTAGCGATAGCCATTGGCATAGTCTACAATAGAGCCACTACTGCGCTCTATATCCTCAAGACGCTGTAGATAGAGGTTATGGCGCAAGTTTATCTGCTCCTCAACAGGTTTTAACCACTCATCCGCCTCAACAATAGGCAAAGTCCTCTTTTCTGACATAACTATCTATTTTACTACTTTTTACTCCTCAAATTAGCCACTCGTCCCCAAATCTTCGCACCCCGAAATTGCATTTTAAGGCGGGGTTTACAACGCTCGCCGATATTTACAGCGATGGGCTGTACTTAGGTGTACTGCCCATTGCTGTAAATGAGGTAGCGGCAGTAAACACCCCTTATAAATGCAATTTACTCGTACTTGACTACTACTGTACGGAACCCCTTACTATTCTTGACAGAGAACATTACATATATCTTGCTGTCAATAACCTTGATACCAGCGATATCGGCATAACCTGCAGGGGTAATCTGGAGTGACTCAAGCAGGTACTGGTCAAAGATGCACTGGATACGACGCTTTGGCAGAACAATACGACCAGCGTGGTCATAGACAGTAATAAATGCCTTGCTCTCGCCATTCTTCATACTACCCTTATTGTGCTGACCCTCAACGAAATATACATAGTCCTTATCCACATCCCAAGCGCGGAAAGTGTAGTAGTTTACCTCCTTTGCAGGGTCGGCACTCTCCTTATCAGGCTTTGGAATAGTAAATGAGCTGATAGCCTCCATTGTAGTCATATCCTTAGCCTTGATAGTACGAACAACGGTCTGCTCTGGCTCGCCGACAACCTCACCCTTATACTGGGTCTTAATCTTAATCTCACTATCGTCCATTGCGCGAGCATCACTAAGGTTGTAGAGGTTTACAGTCACAGCACCAGCCTTCTGGGTTACAATACCGAGGATATCTGCTGCTACATTTACTGCAGGGTAGCAGTATCTCTCACCACCCATATAGTAGTTCTCGCCTGCATAGCCATCGTTAATCTCGCCATTAACCTCAAATGGGAAGCGAGAGACAGTGCGTGTACGGCCATAAGCACCCTTATATTTTGTACCGTTACTACCAATCCAGATATAGTCCTTACCATCCTCGGCGTGCTCTACAGCAAGGGCATTTGCATTACCGAAGTAGCGCAGGGTCATAGTCTCGCGCTTACCATCCTGACGGCGGACGATATAGTTCTCGTGCACCTTTGTAAGGCCTGGCTGGTTCTTTCCGATGCTACCTGGCTGCGAGAACCACATTGTTGCCTCGTCAGCAGAGATAGAGAATCCCTGTGTTGCGCGGTGCGCGGTCTTCAGAGCAACACCCTTTGTAAGGAACTGCGACTCCTTAGTCATCTTGGTCATCTTCATAACAGTGAGCAGGCGAGGGTCGGTAACCTTCTCCTTCTTTGCCTTCTGCGCGTACACTGGCTCAGATACGCCCACAGTTAACAGTGCTAATAGAGCCACAACAGCAAGGCTCTTAAAAATGTTCAGTTTCATAATTTTATAGTTAGGTTTGTTTATACTTATTACAAATATACTTACTATTCCTTCAATTTACAACTTTTCCTTCAAAAACTTGCCCGTCACGCTATTAGGATTGGCAGCTATCTCCATCACAGTACCCTCTGCAACCACCCTTCCACCAGCCTCGCCTCCATCTGGGCCGATATCAATAATATGGTCGGCAACCTTCACTACATCAAGATTATGCTCAATAACAATCACTGTATTCCCCTTGTCAGCCAGCTTTCCAAGCACCGAGAGTAGTTGGCGTATGTCCTCAAAGTGAAGACCCGTTGTCGGCTCATCAAGCACATAGAGCGTACGACCAGTATCCCTCTTTGATAGCTCCGAGGAGAGTTTTATGCGCTGACTCTCGCCACCAGAGAGCGTTGTACAAGGCTGACCGAGAGTAAGATAGCCCAGACCCACATCCTGAATAGCCTTGAGCTTGGTATATATGTTCGGTATGGCAGCAAAGAACTCTACAGCCACATTAACCGTCATATTGAGCACATCGTTAATGCTCTTACCCTTGTATCTGACCTCAAGGGTCTGCTGGTTGTATCTATTTCCGCCACACGCCTTGCACTTTACATATACATCTGGCAGAAAGTTCATCTCTATTGTCTGCACACCCGCGCCCTTACACTCCTCACAGCGACCGCCACGAACATTAAACGAGAATCGTCCCGCCTTAAATCCACGCGCCTGCGCATCGGGCGTAAGCTCAAAGAGTCGGCGGATATCGCTAAAGACATTTGAGTATGTTGCAGGATTACTCCTTGGTGAGCGACCAATAGGCGACTGGTCTACAACAACAAGTTTATCTATATTTTCCAGCCCCTCAATGCTATCATACTCAAGTGGGCGCGTCATAGAGCGGTATAGGTGCTGCGAAAGTATCGGCACAAGGGTCTGATTGATAAGAGTACTCTTTCCTGAGCCACTCACTCCCGTAATGCAGATAAATTTTCCTAACGGGAAGGTAACATCCACGCTCTTAAGGTTATTTCCACGCGCACCACGAATGGTTATCGCATTGCCACTACCCTCTCTTATTGTCTGCGGTATCTCAATTTGCTTACGACCCGTAAGATACTGAGCAGTAATACTATCCGAGCGTAGAATATCCTCAAAAGTTCCCGCTGCCACGATATGTCCGCCACGACGACCCGCCTTTGGACCTACATCGACAACAAAGTCTGCCGCGCGCATCATATCCTCGTCGTGCTCAACGACAATAACCGAGTTGCCAGCATCACGCAACTCCTTTAGTGTTGCTATAAGTCGCTGATTATCCCTCTGATGCAGTCCGATACTCGGCTCATCAAGGATATAGAGCACATTGACAAGCTTTGAGCCAATTTGCGTAGCAAGGCGGATACGTTGGCTCTCGCCTCCCGACAAACTCTTAGATGCACGCGAGAGTGAGAGGTATCCCAATCCCACATCTACCAAAAATCGGAGTCGCTCACGTATCTCCTTGACTATCTCGGCGGCAATCTTACGCTGTTTAGAGTCCAAATAGCCATCAATACCCTGCATCCACTCTGAGAGTGCAAGCACCGACATATCAGAGAGTTGAGCAATATTCTTATCCCCAATTCTAAACTGAAGAGCCTCGCTCTTCAGACGACTACCGCCACAAACAGAGCACTTGCGATAGACAACAAACTGCAGTCGCCACTTCTCGCCATGTCGCGACTCCTCATCCTCCGAAAAGAGAGTATTGATATACTCGGCAATGCCCTCCCAGGTGCGCATCTGCACACCACGCTGGTATGTAAAGTCTGCAAGGTCTACCATCACTGGCTCTACATCGCCATAGAGAATAGCATGCAATCCCTCACTTGATATCTCACATATAGGGGTATCTGTCGTAAATCCATATCTATGACCAAGCGCCATGATAGTTGCAAAGAAGATATTATCCCTCTGCTTACCCAGCGGAGCAATACCGCCCTCACGGATAGTCATACGGTCGTCAGGCACAACACGCGCCATATCAAAGACCGCCTCCTCGCCTAATCCATTACAGTGCGGGCAAGCTCCCTTTGGAGAGTTAAAAGAGAATGTATAAGGCTCTGGGTCCTCAAAAGCCACACCCGTAGTTGGACACATCAGATGGCGTGAGTAGTAGCGCATACTATCGTCCGAGTAGTCGTGCAGAGCCATTGTTCCCTTGCCCTGATTCATCGCATCGCCAATAGAGCGCATAAGACGCTCGCGCATATCCTCGCTCACCACAATGCGGTCTATAACAAGCTCTATAGAGTGAGTTTTATACCTATCTAACCTCTCGCCAGCAGTAAACTCACGCACCACGCCGTCAATTCGTGCATAGATATATCCGCGCTTAGAGAGGGAGTCAAACAGCTCGCGGTAGTGACCCTTGCGCTCCTTGACAACGGGCGAAAGCAGAGCTACTCTCTTACCGCTATACTGCTCAATAATAAGGTCACAAATCTGCTCGTCGGTAAAGTGGACCATCTTCTCGCCCGTAGTTGGCGAGTAGGCCGTAGAGGCTCTGGCATAGAGCAGACGCAGAAAGTCGCCAATCTCGGTCACTGTGCCAACTGTAGAGCGGGGATTTTTGTTTGTCGTCTTCTGCTCTATAGCCACCACAGGACTAAGTCCCGTAATCTTATCTACATCTGGTCGCTCCATAGAGCCGATAAACTGGCGAGCATAGGTAGAGAAGGTCTCCATATAGCGACGCTGACCCTCGGCATATATAGTATCAAAGGCGAGCGAGCTCTTGCCGCTGCCACTGAGGCCCGTCACTACAACAAGCGCATTACGAGGTATCTCAAGGTCTATATTTTTGAGGTTATGCACCCTTGCACCCTCAATTTTTATAACATCTCTACCCATTGGTGCTATTCACATACAGTTGTCATCATCCCAGCAAAGATATCATGCAGCGAGATAAGACCAACCAAGTCTGCAAAACATATTAGAACAATAATCAGCGTAAAGGCCTTGATAAAGCCCTTACCCAGATGTGCTGCATAGTGGGATGCAAGGAATGAGCCGATAATATTTCCCACGCCGTGCGGAATACCAAACAGATAGTCAATCTGTCCGTTAATGATAAAGACCGCTAACGAAAATGGCGTTGCCACAAAAATTACGAAGTTCTTGATGGCATTGGCCGTCATAATATCCATACGCATAGCCCACAGAGTGATTGCAAGAATAAGGTATCCAATGCCGATGTAGATATATCCGCCATAGAATCCTATACCCAAAAAGAGCAGGTAGTGCCAAGGCTTAATATCAAGGTTATGTCCCTCCTTAATCTTTATTCGGCTGTCAAAAATCAGATACAGAAGTATTATGACAAGAATAACGCCAAAGCAAATCTTAAACACGCTATCGTTTATGTGCGTTGCCACAAGCGAGCCCGCTATATTTCCAACAATCACTGGCACAGAGAGCAGTAGTCCATGCTTAAGGTTGAAGGCTCCCTTTCTTAAGAATGTGATTGTAGCGGTAAAGTTCTGCAAAAAGACCGCTATACGGTTAGTTCCGTTGGCTATGGTTATTGGCAGGCCCAACGCTGTAAACATCGTAACAGTCACTACCGAGCCACCGCCGGCAAGTGTATTTATCGCCCCGACAATAATGCCTGAGATGACCAAAATCAGCGTAATACTCAAATCCAACTCCATAACTTTCCCTATTTCGCAACTCAAAAGTAGCAAAATTTTCGTAAATTTACAATGTTTTACCTATTTTTGCACCAAATTAACGACAATATAGCGAAAATGAAAGTTGGTCAAATACAGACACTGACCGTAAGCCGCCTGTCGGACTACGGACTCTACCTAAAGGATGAGGAGGGCAATGAGGCTCTGCTTCCAAATAGATATGTCTCTTTGTCACAGAAGATTGGCGACAGCATAGACGTGTTTATCTATCACGATTCTGAGGATAGAATCACAGCAACGACAGACACCCCGACAATCACTGCGGGTAAAGTTGCGTGGCTCAAGGTGGTGGATAAAAATATTCACGGCGCATTCCTTGATTGGGGCATTGCCGGCAAGGACCTCTTTCTGCCAAATAGAAATCAGCAGGGTGGCATAGTTATTGGCAACCACTACCCTGTCTATATGTATGTAGACGATGTTACAGGTCGCTGCGTGGCGACAAACAAGCTGCGCACATATGTAAACAACGACGATATTGTGACCGTTGCAAAGGGTCAGCAAGTTGAGATTCTTGTTGTTTCAAAGAGCGACATCGGCTACCGCGTGATTGTTGAGAATCGCCACTGGGGAATGCTCTACAGCAACCAGATTTTCCGTCCGCTATCACTCGGCGAGCGCACAACAGCCTATGTCGTTAAGGTTACGGACGAGCGCCGTATAGACCTCTCGCTCCAGCGTCGCGGATATACGCAGGTTAAGGATAGTGCCGAGCAGCTCTACGAGGCTATCGCCAATGCAGGAGGTTTCCTTGAGCTTACAGACAACAGCTCGCCAGAGGATATTCAGCAGCGACTACAGATGAGCAAGAAGCTCTTTAAGCGCTCCCTTGGAGTACTGATGAGCCACAACCGCGTTGTAGTTCTTGAAAATGGTATTAAAATAGTAAAGCAATAATGGCAAAGGTTACAACTGCCGAGCGCGTATCTCGTGAGGCTTCGGACAACTATGTCTTCCAACGCTCACTGCTCGCCTACCACTACGCCGCAGAGATTATCAGCGGCGAAGTGCTGGAGATTGGCACAGGTACGGGCTATGGAGTAGAGATTCTTGCGCCTCGCTGTGACCGATTCACTACGGTAGATAAGTTCCTTGACCCCTCTGTGCCAGAGGTTGAAAACTGCGAGCGACTACAGATGAGTGTGCCACCTATCGGCTTTGCCAGTGGGAGTTTTGACTATGTTGTCTGCTTTCAAGTCATTGAGCATATTAAGGATGATACAGAGTTTGTGCGCGAGGCTGCCCGAGTGCTTCGCCCTGGTGGCAAATTTATCGTCAGCACACCCAACGCACCGATGTCCCTCACTCGCAACCCTTGGCACGTCCGCGAGTACAACAGCGATGAGCTTCAAAACCTGCTGAGCATAGCCTTTAGCACTATTGAGCGCAAGGGCGTTACTGGCAATAGCAAGATTATGGAGTACTACGAGAAGAACCGCGAGGGTGTTAGACGCATTACCCGCTTTGATATCCTTGACCTGCAGCACCGCCTGCCTCGCTGGATGCTCCAAATCCCCTACGACATCCTCAACCGCATCAACCGCCGCCGCCTGCTTCGTCAGAACAACGACCTGACAACATCAATCACAATGGCGGACTACAGCGTCGTTGCAGATACGGAGAAAAGCTTTGATTTACTCTTCATTGCCAAGAAGTAACAAGCTACGAAATATAGAGAATTTAAGGAGATTAGGGAATATAGCGAAATCACTAACCTCACTAAAATCCCTAATCTCGTTAAACTCTTTAATTTCACTACTTGTCGGCAAAGCCGACACCGCTAAAAGGCCAATGGCCAATAGCCAATAGCCAATGGTCTACTTAATAAACAGTATCTCGCGGTATTTAGGCAGGGTCCAGATTTGGTCGTCAACGACCTCCTCAAGGCGGTCTATCTCCTCGCGGATAGTGTCAAAGAATACGGCGACAGTGTCGTGGTAGGCGATAGCCTTCTCGCGCATATCCTCAATGCGGTTTGCCCTTTTACGGCACTCTATCATCTCTGTCACAAGGGTTTGTATCTTAGCCGTGCGGCTCTGGATATTCTCTATCAGGCTCTTATCTGTCGCCCAACTCATACCTAACTGTTGCAGTTTCCACGCCTTTTCAAGCAACACGCCCTCATATTTAGATGCTATAGGCACGATATGGTTCATAGCGATATCGCCCAGCACGCGAGCCTCAATCTGAATCTTCTTGACATACATCTCGCGCTTAATCTCGGCGCGCGCCTCAAGCTCTACCCTATTATAGACGCCCATAGAGCTGAACATCGCCACCGTCTGCTCGTCCAGGAAGCGGTCAAAGTTTAGCGGTGCTGACACCTCGCAGTCAAGGCCACGACGCGCCGCCTCCTCCTTCCACTCGTCAGAGTATCCGTTACCGTCAAAGCGAATAGGCTTGCACTGCTTGATAATCTCGCGTATGGTCTCATAGATTGCCCTCTCCTTCTTCTCGCCGCGCTCAAGTTTACGATCTATAGTACGCTTAAACTCTGTAAGTTGCTCTGCCACAGCAGTATTGATAACGATAATAGCCTCAGCGCAGTTATCCGAAGCACCGACAGCACGGAACTCAAAGCGGTTACCAGTAAAGGCAAAAGGCGAAGTACGGTTTCTATCTGTGTTATCGCGCAGCAGAGTAGGTATCTGCGTAAGGCCGCTCATACGGAAGAGATTTTTAGAGTCAAAGCGGATATCCTCATCGCTCTTGGAGTTCTCAATCCTATCCAGCACCGACGAAATCTGCGAGCCGAGGAAGGTAGAGATAATGGCTGGTGGAGCCTCGCCTGCACCCAAACGGTGCTCGTTTGTTGCCGACATAACAGAGGCCTTGAGCAGTCCATTGTGCTTATATACAGCTGCAATAACATTGACAAGGAATGTGATAAACTGTAGATTCTCAAAGGCGGTCTTGCCTGGACGGAGCAGATTTACACCCGCATCTGTGCCGAGCGACCAGTTGTTATGCTTGCCAGAGCCGTTGATACCCTTAAATGGCTTCTCGTGCAGTAGCACACGGAAGTGGTGTCGCTTTGCCACCTGATTCATAATGGTCATCAGCAACTGGTTGTGGTCGTTAGCAAGGTTTGCCTCCTCATATACCGGCGCAAGCTCAAACTGATTTGGAGCAACCTCATTATGGCGTGTCTTGAGCGGAATACCGAGCTTAAGCGACTCATACTCAAGGTCCTTCATAAAGGCAATAACGCGCGAAGGTATAGCACCAAAGTAGTGGTCGTCAAGCTGCTGATTCTTTGCCGCCTCATGGCCCATCAGCGTGCGACCCGTCTGCACAAGGTCTGGGCGAGCCGACCACAGCGCATCGTCAATAAGAAAATACTCCTGCTCCCAACCAAGATAGGAGAATACACGCTCCACACTCTTGTCAAAATATCGGCAGACATCTGTGGCCGCCTTGTTCACCGCCTGTATAGAGCGAAGCAGCGGAGTCTTATAGTCAAGTGCCTCGCCATTATATGCGATGAAAAGCGTTGGTATACAGAGCGTTGTATCTACAATAAAGGCTGGCGAAGTAGGGTCCCAAGCAGAGTATCCTCGCGCCTCAAAGGTGTTTCTAATACCGCCACTTGGAAAACTTGACGCATCTGGCTCCTGCTGAATGAGTACCTTACCCGAAAACTCCTCCAGTAGACCGCCCTGACCATCAGGCTCGGCAAAAGAGTCGTGCTTTTCTGCCGTACCACCCGTAAGTGGCTGGAACCAGTGACAGTAGTGGTCTGCACCATGACTGAGTGCCCACTGCCTCATACCCGCAGCAACAGCATCAGCAACCTCCTGTGTCAGCGGAGTGTTGTTCTCAATAGTGGCAACTAACGCCTCAAAGGTCTGCTTGTTGAGATACTTACGCATCTGCTTGCGACCAAAAACTTTCTCGCCAAAATAGTCCGACGGATTACTACTCGGCGGAGTAACCTCCACCGCCTTCTGCTCAAGCGCTCGCTCAAGCATATTAAAACGAAGTAATGACATATGCTCGTGATTTTTGCGCAAAGATAATGACTTTTTCCAAAAATCGCACAAAAACCAAACAAAAATAGATAGAATTTAACGATTATCATTAAACCAATTTTTTCTGTTTAATGATAATCGTTAAATGCGATAAGAAAATTAAGGAGATTAGTGAAGTTAGGGATTATAGTTAGGCGTAGCATACATCAAGTGCCGCTAATTTTGTCGTCAGAGTGGTGCATTTACAACGCCGCGATTAAGCCGAGAGCAGTAGCAGTCGCACACCGAAGGTGCAAAAGGCGAAAATTGAAATTGGGAACTTGTTCACGAATTTTTCAATTTCGCATTTTGAAGTGCTTGCACTGCGACTGCTACTGCCGAGGCGCAGCGGGGAAGGGTCGCCAAAGGCGAGCCAGCGCTCGGTAAAGTTCAATTAGAACAACCCTATTTTGTCGTCAGAGTGGTGCATTTACAACGCTCAATAAAAAAATGCCTGCGCAGGATAGTACCAAATAGTACAGCCCAGCAGGCATTTTTTATTAGCGGCAGGAAATGTGCCACTATCACGACAAAATTAGAAGAGCTTTTTGCAAATATCCTCTGGGATAGCGCTCTTATTTACCATAATTGACATAGTCTTATACTCCACGAATGGGCGAGAGAAGTAGTAGTAGCCCTTATATGGAGAGTCGGTACCCCAAGAGTTCTTAACCTTGAAGTATGGATTGCCGCGCTGGTCGGTAGCAGTACCAACGATAACCATACCATGATCATCGGTAGTCTGGTAGTTATCGTAAGCCTCCTGTCGCATCTGCTGTGTGATAGTCTTCTCCTTACCAGGCTTATCAAGAGCATAGAGGGCCTTATTACGCTCGCGCTCGCTCATAGCACCCCAACGCTCAGCGTCAGTGCCGCTCATATTGTCAATATTATCCTCTGGAACAACAGCAAATGCCTTTGTACGGCTAAAGCCCTTCTCTGATACATCAGAAGCCCAACCGATAGAGTAGTCGTTATTAAGGGCGTTGTCAATAATTGCCATCATCTCCTCAAGTGGCACATTGTATACACTTGCCCACATCCAGTTATCAGGCACCTCAATAACAAAGGTAGTATAGAATGGGTGGTGAGTGAAAGATGAGAGGCATACATAGTCCTCCATCTTGATTGGCAGTGAAGCTGCGAATGACTGCGGAGTGTATGTCTGACCCTTATACTCAAAAGTCTCTGGCATCTTGCCGAAGTAAGCATCCAGAATACCATTCAGACCAGCCTGCCATGCAGTTGTAAGGGTACGATTTGGATTCTTGATAATAGCGTCTACATAAGCCTTCAGCACTGCATCAATCTCGTTAAAGTGAGGCAGCTTTGTACCATAGTTAAGACCTTCGTAGACCTCCTGTGGAACGATACCATACTTCTTAATTCCCTCAGTAACATCATGAAAAGCACCACCAACAGCAAAGTTCAGCGCACCGTGCAGGCGAACATACTTTACAGCCTTCTCAAAGTATACATTGCGAACAATCCACATCTCAGAAAGGTCCATCTCCTCGCCACCTGCGCGCAAAATCTCGTTCTCAAGGTATGAGAGAGCCGAGAAGCACCAGCAAGTACCACTGCGGAACTGATTCTTTACGGATGTTGTTCTAACTGTCTTGCAGTCAGTAAACTTATAGCCACTTTTAGGCTCTTTTGCCACTACAGGGAGAGCAAGCAGCAGTGCAAGCAGGGTTACAAATAGTCTGTTCATAGTTTCTCCTTTCTTATTTTTTTGATGAATTTACAATCTTTATACAATCCTCATAGCTAAGAGTCTCTGGCTTTGCACCGCGAGGCAGGCGATAGTTCTTGCCCTTATAAGCGATATAGGCGCCATAGCGACCATTCTTTACAACCAGAGCCTTATCCTCGGCAAAGGTCTTGAGCGGAATATTTGCCGCTGCAGCCTGCTCCTGCTGCTGGTGGATAAGCTCAACAGCGCGCTCATAGCTTACAGTATATGGGTCGTCGGTCTTGGTCAGCGAAGCGAAGTTCTTTCCATAGCGAACATAGCCTCCAAACTTACCTATGCCGACAACAACATCCTCGCCCTCGTATACACCCACTGTGCGAGGCAGAGCAAAGAGCTCCAGAGCCTGCTCAAGAGTTATAGACTCAATAAGCTGACCCTTCTTAAGTGATGCATACTGTGGTTTCTCGCCCTCATCAGACTCAATCTCAACCATAGGGCCATAGCGACCAATACGAGCCTTGACAGTCTTACCGCTTGCAGGGTCTACACCAAGAACACGCACCTGCTGGTGGGTTGATGACTGGGTCTCAATGGCTGCATCTACCATCTTATGGAACGGAGCATAGAAAGAGTCAATCATCTCTGTCCACTGCAACTCTCCCTCGGCAATACGGTCAAACTCCTTCTCAACGTTTGCCGTAAAGTTATAGTCCATAATCATTGCAAACTGCGCCTCCAGGTAGTCGTTTACAACCATACCGATATCGGTTGGGCAGAGACGATTCTTCTCAGCACCATAGTTCTCTGTAGCAACCTTCTCGGTAATATTGTTTCCGCGAAGGGTAATAGCTGTATAGTTACGCTTCTGCGCTGGGCGAGAGCTCTTCTCTACATACCCACGAGTGATAATAGTAGAGATTGTCGGCGCGTATGTTGATGGACGACCGATACCAAGCTCCTCAAGGCGCTTAACGAGCGATGCCTCATTATATCGCATAGGTGGCTGTGTAAAGCGCTCGGTAGCAACAATGCTCTGAGCCTTAACAACCTCCCCCTCCTTAAGATGAGGAAGGGTTGCTGCATGCTCGCCATCCTGACTCTCGTCATCAACGCTCTCTGAATAGAGGCGCATAAAGCCGTCAAAGCGCATAGTATCGCCAGTGGCCACAAAACACTCGGTGCGGTCAGACATAGCGATGTTGATTGTCGTGCGGTCAATATCAGCAGGCACCATCTGTGAAGCTACTGTACGCTTCCAGATAAGGTCATAGAGGCGCTTCTCTACTGCCGTACCGTCAATCTCTCGGCGGTTGATATACGATGGGCGGATAGCCTCGTGAGCCTCCTGCGCACCCTTGCTATGCGTTGTATAGTTGCGCGGATTTGAATACTTCTCGCCAAAGAGGGCTGTAACCTCCTCCTTACAAGCGTTGATAGCCAGCTGTGAGAGGTTTACCGAGTCGGTACGCATATAGGTAATAAGACCCTGCTCATAGAGTCGCTGAGCTACCGACATCGTCTGAGAGACCGACATACCAAACTTACGAGCAGCCTCCTGCTGCAGCGTAGAGGTGGTAAATGGCGGCGCTGGGTAGCGCTTCATAGGCTTTGTCTCGCAGTGAGCAACGGTAAAAGTAGCACTCTTGCAACACTCAAGCATAGATAGCGCCTGCTCCTTTGTAGCAAAACGCTCTGGGTACTCAGCCTTGAAAACTATCTTCTCCGTATCCTCCACAGAGTAGAACTGCGCCACTACGCGGTAGTAACTTGTAGCACTGTGTGCAATAATATCTCGCTCGCGCTCAACGATAAGCCTTACAGCCACGCTCTGCACACGACCTGCCGAGAGTGCCGGCTTAACCTTCTTCCAAAGAATTGGCGAGAGCTCAAAACCTACAATGCGGTCAAGCACGCGGCGCGCCTGCTGTGCATTGACAAGGTTAAGGTCTACTGTGCGTGGATTCTCTATAGCATTAAGTATCGCATTTTTTGTAATCTCATGGAAAACAATACGCTTTGTTCGCTCAACAGGCAGACCCAGCACCTCAGTAAGGTGCCAAGCGATAGCCTCTCCCTCACGATCTTCATCGGATGCAAGCCAAACAGCATCAACCTTTGAGGCCAAACGAGCAAGCTCATCAACAACCTTTCGCTTATCGGACGACACCTCGTAGCAAGGAGCAAATCCATTTTCAATATCTACACCCAAGCCCTTCTTTGCAAGGTCACGGATGTGTCCAAAGCTGGACTTTACAATATACTCTTTACCGAGAAATCGCTCTATCGTTTTTGCCTTCGCAGGCGACTCTACAATAACAAGATTCTGCATTATTTCTATATTTTCTGTTTACGCAACGAAACCTAAGGCATTGCTTAGGTTTCAACTTGCTTTTTTTCAATTTGCTAACAATCAACTACTTAACCATCGTATAGGTCATCTCCAAATGAATTGGTGCCTTATCACTTGTTGAGCCTTGAATCTCAGTGTGGATAAATGTATAAGGCGAGATGGCTTCAGGTCCGAGGAATATTGTTCGTGGAGTAACTGTCTCGTCGTAATCAGAGAGCTTCTCCAGTGAGTTTACGTAGTTGTACAGACGCTGCATAAAGCCTGTGATATCCATCTCATAGCAACCTCGGCTACGGTTAAGGTAACCACCATATGCAAGCTCTGTATTGTAATTTGTCTCATACTCTGGGTCATAGTCGGCAATGCAGTTGAGCTTGCTATAACCGATATATGAGCCAAGGCGAGTAATAGAGTTATCCATCAGCGGAGTAAGCAGATGAGCATTGTCAATATTTGTCTGCCAATCATAATCCGCACCCTTAAGGTATACATACAATCGGCACTGGTTAATACCAATAGCGCGATACTTTGTATCATCCTTCTCTGGGTCAATATACGATGCGCGCTTAAGCTCTGCAAGGAACTCATCAGTAAAGTAAATCTCCGTAGCCACGCCCGCAAAGCCCTCTACATAGCACTCAGCAACCTCATCTCGTGCGCTATTTGGGAGCTTATTACCAGCCTCATCGTATGCCGCAATCTTATACTTACCAAGAAGTGAGCCGCTATAGTCGTGCTTGATGCTATTTACAGAGATATTAATTACATCCTCTGGACCCTCAATAAAGTTTCCGTAGTCATCACGATATCCATCAAGACTCTCGTCGTAGAAGTAGTAGTTTGCACCGATAGTATCCTGAATAAGTGTAGGGTCCTTAGGATTACGATTTCTACCCTGCAACTGAAGACCAGAGCTCTTAAGGTCAAAGCTGTACAGAGCACCACGCTTTGTCTTATCTACACCCTCAAGCACTGGCTTAATGTAGAGTCCGTGAAAGTTCTGCTGCCACTTCTTCTCGCTGCTGTAGAGGCTATCTATATCCTTTGCATAGCCATCCCACTCCTTGTTTGTATCATAATCCTCAGGGATGAGCATCATACGACGCACAAAGTCCCAAGTCTGACCCTCAAACTTACCATCAGCACCTCGCTTTGCCGAGAGGTTTACTGGCGTAAGGTCAATGGTACGGGTATTTGGACCAGTCTTCTGACCATCAGGAAAGGTAAAGGTAAAGATTGGCTTTGAAGGGTCATAAGCGCCCTCCATGCTACAGTTAGAGTATGCCGAAGTATCCGCCGCATTTACAACACTTCCGAGCAGAGGCTTTGTAAGCTCATAAATCTCATACTTTACTGGCGTAAGCGTGTCTACACCATAGTCGTTAATAGTCAGAATCAACGACATAGTATCAAAAATAGGCTTATAACCGAAGCCAGTCTCCTTATCAACGCTATTCATAAAGATGATTGACGAGGCCATAGCCGATGTACGCATACCGAAGGTATCGCTATGCTCAACGCCTATATATCCATTATTGACATTGCTTGACAGCAGTGAGTCTGTATGGTAGAGCGATGTGCGGAAGAACTTACCCTCACGCTCTGTATACTCGCTCTTATCCTCTGTACTCTGTCCGGCATTAAATGTAATCACCTTACCACCCTTAAATCTAAGATGGCGCATCTCCATCTTTTGGTGGTCGGGAATAATATCATATCCAAGCTCGCTGTTCACATCTGCCGAGCAACCCACACAAAGAGTCGCCACAGCAACCACTACAAAGAGGCGCAACACCGACAGCTTAATTTTCAAACAGTTCATCATAGAATTGTGTATAGTTGTCATAAAATCCCTCACTCTCTGGTGAAACGTACTCCATAACCCTCTTACCCGCAGCCTTTGCCTTCTCAAGCAGTGAAGGGTCTACCGAAGCGGAGCCTGCAATAACACCATCAACCTGTGACATAACGAAACTATAGAGATTTTCGTATGAAGGAGTGTCAATAATTGAGATATTTTCGTCTCCCATACCCTCGCTCTCCAACTTTTTACCCAGTTCTGCACTCAGCGGAGTGTTAAAACGCTCCTCATACAGAGAGCTTACTATCTTCACATCGCGGAAAATTGGGTCGTTATTAAAGACCTTGCGAAGATATAGCGGCGCGATAGATGAGAACCAGCCGTGACAGTGGACAATATCTGGAGTCCAACGCAGCTTCTTAACAGTCTCAAGCACACCACGAGCAAAGAATACCATACGCTCGTCGTTATCCTCAAACTCAACCCCAGACTCATCACACACCGTAGCACGACGAGAGAAGAAGTCCTCATTGTCAATAAAGTATATCTGTATACGTGCTGACGGGATAGATGCCACCTTGATAATGAGTTGGTGGTCGTTGTCGTCAATAATAAGGTTCATACCCGACAGTCGGATAACCTCGTGCAGCTGGTTGCGACGCTCATTCACACAACCATAGCGAGGCATAAAAGTACGGATCTCGTTTCCGCGCTCCTGCATTGCCTGCGACAGTTCACGACAGAGCTTTGACTCCTCGTTCTCCGGCAAGTAAGGCATTATCTGCTGACAGATATAGAGAATCTTGTGTTTAGACATAGAATATATAATTATTTATTACAAAATCAACATTGCATCGCCGTAAGTACCAAAGCGATAGCCCTCCTCTACAGCTACGGCATAGGCATTCATAACCTTCTCATAACCACCAAAGGCAGCCACCATCATCAGCTGCGTAGACTCTGGCAGGTGGAGGTTTGAAACCATTGCGTCGGCAACGGTAAAGTCGTATGGGGCAAAGATGAACTTATTTGTCCATCCATTCTGAGGCTTAACCATTCCGTGAGTAGAGACAACGGTCTCAAGTGTTCGCATAACCGTTGTACCGATAGCTACAATCTTATGACCATCTCGCTTTGCACTGTTAATCTCCTCAGCAGCCTGCTCTGTGACGAAGTACTGCTCAGAATCTACCTTATGCTTTGACAAATCCTCTACATCTACACTACGGAAGTTGCCAAGGCCTGCATGAAGAGTGATAAATGTACGCTCAATACCCTCAATCTCCATCCACTTAAGAAGGTGCTTTGAGAAGTGCATACCAGCCGTTGGAGCGACTACTGCGCCCTCCTTCTCGGCAAAGATTGTCTGGTAACGCTCTGTATCCTCTGGCTCAACGGTCTTGCGCACCCAGCGTGGCAGTGGAGTCTCGCCAAGACGATAGAGAGTCTGCTTAAACTCCTCATAGCTACCATCATAGAGGAAGCGCAGCGTACGACCACGAGAGGTTGTATTGTCAATAACCTCTGCACCAAGGATATCATCCTCGCCAAAGTAGAGCTTATTACCAATACGAATCTTACGAGCAGGGTCTACAAGCACATCCCACAGACGAAGCTCCTGATTGAGCTCACGAAGCAGGAAAATCTCAATCTCGGCGCCAGTCTTCTCCTTATTTCCATAGAGTCGTGCAGGGAAGACCTTTGTGTCATTAAACACAAAGCGGTCCTTCTCCTTAAAATACTCCAGAATATCCTTAAAAATACGATGTTCAATCTCGCCCGTATCCTTGTGAAGCACAAGCAGGCGTGACTCGTCACGGTTAATAGTCGGATACTGCGCTATCAGCTCCGGCTTAAAATCAAATCCGTAATGTGAAAGTTTCATATAATTTACAAAAAAAGTATCAATGTTACTACGAAATTTTCATCATTTTGTTTCGCACTCTGACAACTTTTTCAAAAAATCTTCAAGCTGCATAGCATTTTCTACCCTAAACTCGCCACTTGCCGTACGACGCAGGGAGGTAAGGTATGCCCCACTCTCTAACCCCTCGCCAATCTCCTGAGCCAGTGAACGGATATATGTTCCCTTGCTACACTCTACGCGAATGCGAATCTTGGGCAGGTCGTACTGCTCAAGGGTTATTGAGTAGATGTTTATCAGCGCCTTCTTAAGCTCTACCTCCTCACCCTGACGAGCAAACTCATAGGCACGAATACCCTCAACCTTCTTTGCCGAATAGAGTGGTGGCGACTGCAATCGCTCCCCCTCAAGGCTCTTCAAAACGGCCTCTACAGCCTCTCTTGTAATATGCTCTGTAGGGTAAGTTCTATCTACTGGATGCTCCATATCGTAGCTCGGCGTTGTAGCACCAAGCATCAGCTCGGCAACATACTCCTTACACTCCGCCTGCAGGGCATCTACACGCTTTGTCGCGCGACCTATGCAGACAAGAAGCACACCTGTTGCAAGTGGGTCAAGCGTTCCTGCATGGCCTACCTTAATCTTACGGTAGCCCATCTTCTGCAGTCGGAACTTAACCTTGCGCACAACATCTGCCGATGTCCACTCAAGTGGCTTATCAATCACAGCCACATAGCCATCCTCAACCAGATTTATACCATTCATACCTTAAAATATATACGCCGCCAGCGCAACCACGCCCGCAACGGCGCAGTAAATAGCAAACCAGATGAGTTTTCCGCGCTTAACAATATCTATCATCCACTTGCAGGCGATACATCCCGTAACAAATGCCGCAACAAAGCCCGCTACAAGTGGCAGGGTCTCTACCCCACCGCCGAAGTCGCCCTTCAGGCAGTCAAGCAGTGCATTGCCCAAGATTGGAGGCAGCACCATAAGGAATGAGAACTGAGCAACGCTCTCCTTCTTATTACCCAGCAGCAGACCCGTAGCAATGGTAGAGCCAGAGCGAGAGAGTCCTGGAAGCACCGCCACCGCCTGTGCAAGACCAATAATAAAGGCGTCACGATATGACAACTCCTCCTTCTGGCGAGGCTTGGCGTAGTATGCAAAAGAGAGCAGAGCGGCAGTGATGAGCAACATCACACCCACAACAGCAATAGACGAGAACGCCGCCTCGATATAATCCTTGAAGAAAAGACCCACAATACCTACTGGAATCATAGAGATAACAATCTTCAGAACATAGGCCTGCTCGGCGGTAAAGGTACGGCTGAAAATACCCTTCAGCAGCTTCCAAATCTCCGCCCACAGAATAACAATAGTACTAAGCACCGTTGCCGCGTGGAGCGTAAGGCTAAATGTAAGATTACTATCTGGGTTAAGGTCAGTGCCTAAAATCTCATTTGCCAGCTGCAAATGTCCACTACTTGATACTGGCAGAAACTCCGTAAGTCCCTGCACAATACCCAAAATTATTGCCTGTAAAGTATCCATAATTCAAAAACAAAAATTCAGCGTGCAAAGATACAAATTTATTCCCAAACAAAAAAGGTGTGCTCCACATAAAATTGGAACACACCTATTTATATAAGGAAACATCCTACTTCATCGCGCAGTGAGTCACTAAAGGCCTGACTTGCAGAGTCATTGAGATAGTTGTTTTTCACTATTGAGCCCGTGCCGCAGCGCTATCAAGCGTCGTCTCGGTTAGGGCAAGACAAATTTGGCCTTTGTATCGGTATAATTCTGCCCGTCAAGGTATGTTTTTCCTTCCGCCGACACGCAGACTGGTATCTCCGTCAGGTCAAGCGACGAGCCGATACCATTAAACATACTTTTCACTGTTGGACTATGACTAAATGTAAAAGAGTGCAAATCAAGTTCTGCAAGAGCTCTACACTCTTGGAACATATAGTTCATAGAGGATACCTGCGAGGTGTTGAAGTTTGAAACATCAAGCGACTGTAGGCATTGGCAGGATTCGAACATAAATCGCATATCAGTTACCTTGGAGGTGTCAAAACCAGACAAATCAAGCGAGGTGAGGTTATAGCAACCAATAAACATTTCAATCATATCCGTCACCTTTGAGGTATCAAAGCCCGACAAATCAAGCGAGACAAGTTTACTGCAAAGTGAGAACATACAAGCCATATCTGTCACATTTGAGGTATCAAAACCAGACAAGTCAAGCGAGGTTAGACTACTGCAAAGATTAAACATCCTCTCCATATTGGTCACATTGGAGGTATTAAAGCCCGACAAATCAAGCGAGGCAAGACATTCGCAACCCAAGAACATATTCTCCATATTTGTTACCTTGGAGGTGTCAAAACCAGACAAATCAAGTGAGGTGAGGTTATTGCAATTCTCAAACATTTCAATCATATTCGTCACCTTTGAGGTATCAAAGCCCGATATATCAAGTGTGGCAAGATTTTGGCAGCCAAAGAACATACTGTTCATACTAGTCACATTTGAGGTATCAAATCCCGACAAATCAAGTGAAGTAAGACTACCGCTATCTGAGAACATATTGTCCATATTGGTCACATTGGAGGTATCAAAACATCCACCGAAGTCAACAGTGGTGAGCGATGACAAAGCACTAAACATATCGGAGCAATCATCAGGAGCAACAAATCCATCAGCGTTAGTATGAAACTCTAATGTATCGCCATTAGTAACAAAACCTGCATAATGGCCATAATAATCGTAAAATTCAGAGCTAAAGTCCGAGCTACTTGGTACAAACTTTATTGTTCTACAATTAGCCATTTCCTGTTTGAACATATTGTTCAAATCATAACCACTTAACTCAATATAAAAGTAGGATCGGGCATCAAGGGCATAGCTTTTACCGGCAACAGTGTTAAATGATATTTGCCTCTCTACTGGTAATTCATTATCTCTGTTCACTACAATATTAGTACCCTCTGCAAAGGTTCCGTAGAGGTAGGCGTTACCCTTCTGGTCAGCTGTAAGCGTAAAGTCACTATTATAACTCGCCACCCCACCTGCAGGGGTATATTCGCCCGATATTTTCACCTCCAACTCCGCGCCAGGAGTTGCAACGAAACGCAGACGGCTATAGTCGCGCTTGGCACGATTGAAAGTAATGGTCATTAT
This sequence comes from Alistipes sp., assembly GCA_017938765.1. GTDB lineage: Bacteria > Bacteroidota > Bacteroidia > Bacteroidales > Rikenellaceae > Alistipes. Next base: position 72,834 of record JAGBAX010000004.1, read on the forward strand.
TCCATCTTCCACTTCGCTGTCGCCAGATAAGTACTCTGTCATACCCAACTGAATACCGTTTCTCAACTGCATCGTGCCCTCTCCTGTAACTTCATAGCACGGTGCATAGATAACACTGACAGTGGGCGTCTCATTATCAAGATACAAGAATCTTGCATCTGTGCTCCACGTTGTGCCGTCGTAGGTAAGTACAGCGTTCTGTGCGCCAAACTTCTTTGAGGTCAGGGTAACAATAATTTGGTCGCCATCCTCCCACTCTGTCTTACCGACATCTTGAGTGCCGATAGCACGGGTGTCATGGCTTTCACTAAAAGCAGGAAAATCGCTTACCAAGAGTTGCAAAGAGGTTGTTTCTTGTTGCAAAAATTCTTCTTGCGAACAAGAAACTAAAACTAAAACGGAAAGCGGAAAGGTGAAAACGGAAAACTTCACCCAATGCCGCAGTTTGTCAACGGAAAGCGGAAAGGTGAAAACGGAAAACTTCACCCAATGCCACAGTTTGTTTGTTATGTTTGTTATATGTTTCATATTCTTTTCAGTTTTCACTTTTCACTTTTCAGTTTATTTAATCTCTTCCTCATCGTTCCAGCCATCTCCAAACGGGCTGTCAAAATCGCCCATTGATATTTGCTCGATAGTCACCTTGTCCTTACCCACTTTCACGCTGATAGTATAGTGGATACCGCTGGACAAGGTGACTATCGAGCAAATATCAATGGGCGATTTTGACAGCCCGTTTGGAGATGGCTGGAACGATGAGGAAGAGATTAAATAAACTGA
>JAGBAX010000012.1 GCA_017938765.1 Alistipes sp.
GTGAGCTTAACTGCTCTGTGTAACAGAGGACAATTGAGCAAACCGAGTGCAGAGTAGAGTTTACTTTAACTATGCCGAGGTGCCGCCAATTGAAGCCGAAAGGATTGCAACGCAATCCTCGGCAAGTTAAGCTCACTAACTATTTTACCCACCCCCTAAATCCCCCTCCTGTTGGGGGACTTTTGTTTCACAACAAAAGGTTATTGTGATGTGTATTAAAATCCGATTCGTCTATTTTCTTGTTTTGTGAGTTGTTCGGTGTTGCACAGTTCAATAAGAGCCTCTGTGTCGCTCTCTTGTCCAGTCAGAATATACTCTACGGCGTGTTTACGTGCGATATTTTCTATTTCGCCACCGCTGAAATTATATCTCTGCGCCAATATGCTTGTCGTTGCATCGCTCAACGTTGGTATCATACTCTTCCATATCGCCATTTTCGCCTCTTTGTTTGGCTTTTTGAACTCTACTTTGTAGATAAATCTTCTTTCAAAGGCTTTATCCATATTTCCTGCGAGGTTTGTTGTTGCGATAAGTATGCCCTCAAGTCTCTCCATCTCTTCAAGAATGATGTTTTGTATTGCGTTATCCATTTTATCTACAGAGCGTTGAGCGTTGTTCATTCTCTGGCTGATAATGGCATCGGCTTCGTTGAACAATAGTATAGGAGCTACTTCGCTCTGCTGAACGGCACTGCGGTAGCGATCAAATATGGCCTTTATATTCTTCTCGCTCTCGCCAACCCACTTACTCTTTATGGTTGAGATATTTACCTGCATAATATCTCTGCCAGTCCTGCGCGCTAGTTGCAAAACGGTCTCGGTTTTTCCAGTTCCAGGTGCTCCGTAGAATAGACAGGCAAACCCTTGTCGCATTCCTTGGCTTGTCAGACGATTGCATACTTGTGTAAAGTTGTCTGCAGAGAGTAGGCTCTCTAATCTTTCTACAGCGAGTCGCTCACTGCTGTTGTAGAACAACTCTTTTGGGGCGATTTTTGTGTACGGCAGCAGGTCTTTTCCTTTGGTTGTGTTGGCGACAATACCTATCAGCGATGCCAAAAATATATTTTTGCTCTTCTCTGTCAGAGTGTAATTCTCGCGTGATGAGAAGCCGTCGTTGAATGCTGGACCAAGTAGATTGTGAGTAATCAGTTCGTTGTAACCTGCTGACATTGAGTCGCGTAAGTTTCTGATTAGCCTTCGGTTGCTCCCTTCTAACATATTTCGCATATCTATTTCACAGATAGAACTGTCGTCTTCATTTACGAGCATATTGCAGCACCAGATAAAGAATAGTTTGTCTATATTCTCTAATCTCTCTTTTTTAAGCAACTTGACAAATTGGAGATGGCTGTTTGCGACAATAAGGTTCTCTATCTCGTCTGAGAACTCTGTGTATGATATGCAACACTCTTTACGCTCCTTACATAGTGTGCCGATACGGTCAAAGAGTGTATCTTCATCTTCACACCTATCATCTGGTGTTTCGTATACTCTATCAGCTGTAAAAGCTTTAATAACTGCCTGTGGTATAATGTAGTCGTTGCTTGACTCCCTATATCGGATTAACTTTAGGCGACACAGCTCATCAATGTCGCTTTGATATCTTATTACGCGTATGCGTGGACAATCGTATAGATTGGCAAGCTCGCGAATCTCAATGTAGCTCTCATCAGCGTAGTTTATAAATGCCGAGAGGAGCAGTGCTTGCATTGGTGTTATTTTCAATCTTTCGGCTAAACTATTGATTATCTTTCTAATAGTAGGCTTGATTTTTGACATCTTAAGCTGACAGCCTTTTGTGCCTTCAACTATTTGGTCAATAGATGCAATAATGCTTTGTGGTTTCTCGTTAGCTTTCATATCGTCCCTCTTTTAGTTTACGATGCAAAGATAGAAAAGGAGTGTGCCAAAAAGTGGCAGAGTGAGCGGTGTATTAAAAAAGATTATAATTTTTTTGGAATGTTGAATAATTTGTATTATCTTTGAGTAATTAATCAACAAGAGTATAAACACTAAAACAATTGTAACAATGACAGTTTCACAATTACAGGATCTTTTGATGTCACATTTCTCTATCCGCAAGGATGATGATGGTGATTTTCGTATTGCATTGAGCGCAGATGATGACTATCCACATGATGTTATCTGTTTTGTTCGTATGCGTGATAGCTTGATTCGTATCTTCTGTATGAGCGGAGGTTACTATGATCTCTCTGGTTCAGATGCTGCTCAACTTCAGCCACTGATTAACGACTGGAACTACAACAAGTATTGGCCAAAGGCTTACCTTGCACAGAGCAATGATGGTAGCTGGAGAGTAGAGGCTGAGAGCGTTATTATCGTAGACGATGAGAAGAATATTGTATCAGATAGTGCTGTTCTTGAGTTTGTTAAGAGAAATGTTTCTGGTATGTGGCACCTCTTCGTAAACCTTCACAAGGGTAAGATTGAGTAGTAGCTCTATTAAATGCGATAAAGTCTGTCAGTAATGGCAGACTTTTTTTATGCTATTACTTGGCATTTCCTTGCAAAAGTTTTAATTTTGTCGGGTATAAATCAGTTGACTTATGAGCGTTGCCTCCTTTTTAAAAGAGAATCACAGTACTGCGTTCTCATTTGAGCTACTACCTCCGCTGCGTGGTAATAGTATTGAGAGTCTATATAGTAGTGTAGAGAGACTAATGCAGTTCTCGCCAGCATATATCAATATTACAACTCACCGAACAGATGTAGTATATCGCGAGGTTAGCCCAGGCATTTTTCAGCGTACTACGGAGCGTAAGCGCCCCGGTACTGTGGCTATTGCTGCGGCGCTGAAGAGTCGCTATGGTGTGCCAACAGTGCCTCACGTTATATGTAGTGGTTTTACTCCTGCAGAGCTTGAAAATGAACTTATAGACCTCTCTTACCTTGGTATTACAGATTTGTTGGTGCTTCGTGGCGATAGGGCAAAGGGCGAAAATCGCTTTGAGCAGACTAATGGAGGTTATCTTCACGCTGTAGAGTTGTGTAATCAGGTGTCGCAGTTTAATAGCGGCGAGCTTATTGACGGCTCAAGTCATAACTGTATGGGAACTGGTTTTTCGTTTGGCGTGGCTGGATATCCTGAAAAGCACGAGGAGGCGATGAACATTGAGACAGATATTGAGTATCTGAAAGCGAAGATAGATGCGGGTGCGGAGTATGTTGTAACGCAGATGTTTTTTGACAATGCAAAGTACTTTGACTTTGTATCTCGCTGTCGTGCTGCAGGAATAGATGTGCCGATAATCCCTGGTCTCAAACCGCTTACTTCGCTTACCCAGCAGGCGCTTCTTCCAAAGACTTTCCATATTGATTTACCTATGGAGTTGGCGAGTGAACTGCGCAAGTGTGCTGATAACGAGAGCGTTAAGGCTCTTGGTGTAGAGTGGGCAACAATGCAGGCACGAGAACTTCGTGCTGCGGGCGTGCCAAGCATCCATTTTTACTCTATGAATGCTGTTGCAAGTGTAGAGCAGATAGCTAAAAATGTCTACTAATGAGCACTTTAAGAGATATTCTGGCTAAGCGAATTATGGTGCTTGACGGCGCTATGGGTACTATGATTCAGCGATATGGACTCTCGGAGAGTGACTTTCGTGGTAGTGAATTTGTAGACCATCCACTACCTCTTGAGGGTAATAACGACATTCTTGTCCTTACACGCCCAGATATTATCAGTGCAATTCATCGTCAGTATCTTGAGGCGGGTGCTGATATTATCGAGACCTGCACATTTAATAGCCAACGCATTTCGCAGCAACAGTATGGTACTGAGGGGTTGATATATCGCCTAAACTATGTAGCAGCGCAGATTGCAAGAGCAGAGGTTGAGCGTATGAGCGCCTTGACGCCAGAGCGTCCACGATTTGTGGCGGGCTCTATAGGCCCTACGGGTAAGACTCTGTCAATGTCGCCCGATGTTGAGAATCCAGGCTATCGTGAGATTGATTTTGATACACTTATGTCGGCATACACTGAGCAGATAGATGCTCTTGTGGCTGGAGGAGTAGATTTGCTACTTGTGGAGACTGTCTTTGATACGCTCAATGCCAAAGCGGCTCTTATGGCGGCACAAAAAGTTTTTGCACAGCGAAGCGTTGAACTTCCGATAATCCTCTCTATAACTATTGCCGATGCGGCGGGTCGTACGCTCTCTGGTCAGACTCTTGAGGCTGTAGTGACATCTGTCAGCCACTTTAATCTCACGGCGGTTGGACTAAATTGCTCCTTTGGTGCGGCACAGATGGAGCCATTCTTGAGGGAGTTGTCTGATATTGCACCTTGCTTTGTTAGCGCATACCCAAATGCAGGACTGCCAAATGCTATGGGCGAGTATAGCCAGACGGCGGAGATGATGGCGACGGATATAGCACGATTTGCAAAGCGAGGAATAGTTAATATCGTCGGTGGATGTTGTGGCTCTACGCCAGAGCATATTGCTGCTATCGCAAAGGCTGTAGCCTCTTATGCTCCACGAAAAGTCAAGGGGTGTAGTGGCGCTTGGCTTGCAGGTCTTGAGGGATTTAATCCAAATGGGGTCTTTGTAAATGTTGGAGAGAGGTGTAATGTGGCGGGAAGCCGTAAGTTCTTAAGACTTATTGGCGAGAGGAACTATACGGAGGCGCTCGCCATTGCTCGTAAGCAGGTAGAGGATGGGGCAATGGTGCTTGATATTAATATGGATGATGCTATGCTTGACTCGGAGAGTCAGATGGTTGAGTTTTTGAATATTATGGCATCTGACCCACAAGTTGCTCGTGTGCCTTGGATGATAGACTCGTCGCGTTTTGAGGTTATCGTCTCTGCACTCAAGTCTATTCAAGGTAAGGCTGTTGTAAACTCTCTCTCGCTTAAGGAGGGCGAAGAGGTCTTTATCTCTCGTGCAAAGGTCGTCAAGAGTTTTGGTGCGGCACTTGTGGTTATGGCCTTTGATGAGCAGGGGCAGGCAACAACTTTTGAACGCAAAGTTGAGATTTGCAAAAGAGCCTATAAAATACTCACAGAGGATGTCGGCTTTCAGGCTAACGATATAATCTTTGACCCAAATATTCTCACTATTGCAACGGGTATTGCCGAGCACGATAACTATGCGCGTGACTTTATTCGCGCGGCGGCTTGGATTCGCGCAAACCTCACTGGAGCACATGTTAGTGGTGGCGTGAGCAATCTATCGTTTGCTTTTCGTGGTAACAACTTCCTCCGCGAGGCTATGCACGCTGTATTCCTCTACCACGCAGCAGTGGCGGGCATGGATATGGCTATTATCAATCCATCTACGGCAGTGATGTACGAGGATATTCCGTTAAGGCTTCGTGAGGCACTGGAGGATGTTGTCCTTAATCGCCGAGCAGATGCTACGGAGCGCCTTACGGCTATGGCAACAGAGTTTATGGGGCAGAAAAACGAGGAGATGGTGGCTGTAGACCGCACGACAATATCTGTAGGCGAGCGTCTGGCAACAGCTCTACAGCGAGGCGACGAGAGCAACCTTGAAGCGGACTTGCAGGAGGCCTTGGGGGTATATCCGTCGGCAGTAGATATTGTTGAGAACCCGCTTATGGAGGGTATGACAGCTGTAGGAAGACTCTTTGGCGAGGGTAAGATGTTCCTGCCACAGGTGGTAAAGACTGCACGAACAATGAAGCGAGCAGTAGCTATTCTGCAACCATATATAGAGAGCGCAAAGAGCAGTGCGAGTGCAGGAAAATATCTTGTTGCGACCGTAAAGGGCGATGTACACGATATCGGAAAGAATATTGCAGCAGTAATTTTGCGCTGTAACGGCTTTGAGGTTATAGATTTGGGTGTTATGGTAAGCCCGCAGGATATCGTAAAGGCGGCTGTGGAGAATAAGGTGGACTTTATCGGCCTTAGTGGACTTATCACTCCATCGCTTGAGCAGATGACCCTTACTGCAACTATGCTCAGCGAGGCGGGTGTTAGCGTTCCACTCTTTATTAGTGGCGCTACGACATCTGCGCTCCATACGGCAGTAAAGATTGCTCCGATGTATGACGGCGCGGTGTTCCATATCAAGGATGCTTCGCAAAATCCGATTATAGCTCTTAAATTGCTCGGCGCAGAGCGTGAGCAGACCTTAGCAGAGTTGAAAGCTACACAGCTAAAATTGCGCGAAGAGTTTGAGGGTAGAACAGAGACTAATACCCAGACATTAAGAGGATTTGAGATTGATTGGAATAGTGAGAAGCTACCTGTAATCGCTCCATTCTCGTGGAGCCCAAAGGATATTACAGTAGGGAATATCCGCAAGTATATTGCCTGGCGTAGCTTCCATAATTTCTGGCGCACGTCACCTCTTACCAAGCAGGGTAGGCAGTTGCGTGCTGAAGCTGAGAGAGTGCTGGATTGTTTTGTAAATCAAAAGATTAGGGCAACTGTTACACTCTGCCCTGCGTACTCAGAAAATGAGAGTATCCACCTTGAGAGCAAGGGGAAAATAGTCAAAATTAATACACCTCGCCAGCGAAGAGTTAATACTGATGGAGTGGCACTCTCGCTTGCCGATTTTGTTGCTCCAAAGGGGTATAATGATAGAGTGGCGCTCTTTGCTGTAACTGTTCCAAAGAGGTTAGTTACTGCTATTGAGAAATTCAAGAGAAGGGGCGATGACTACAATGCTCTTCTTTATCAGAGTCTTGCCGATAGGGTAGTTGAGGCTGCAAGTGAGTATATACACAGGCAGATGAGACTCAGCTACTTTGCAAGTTGTGACGAAGCAAAGAGGCTTATTTCGGCTGAAAATAGACTCTCCATTTCGCAACTCTTTGCTGCTAAGTATCGCGGTATTAGGCCTGCTGTGGGTTACAGTTCATTACCAGACCAGAAGGCGATATTTGAGATTGCGAGGTTGTTGCCATTTAGTAGTATCGGAATTTCGCTTACCGAGTCGGGTGCAATGTATCCACAATCCTCTGTTTCAGGATTGATTATCTTTAATAAGAGTGCAAAATATTTCATAATTGAATAATATGCAAAAATAGGGGTGGGATTTTATAAACTTCACCCCTATTTTTTATCTATTGTACCACTTTTTGTGGCTATTATTTTGAATATTGATGAAAAAGTAGTAATTTTGTGCATCTTTTTTAGAGAGTTAGGTGAATAGAATTAAATTCATACACAATGAATAAAAATGCAGTAAAGGTGATGTTTGCCGAGGAGGCCCATGTCTGTTATGCGGAGCGTATTTGTCAGCTCATTTATGAGTCGGCTCTGCAGCGCGGAACGGGTATTGCTCGTCGTACACCAGAGTACATTTCGGCAAAGATTAAGGGTGGAAAGGCTGTTGTGGCACTTGATGGAGAGCGCCTTGTTGGTTTTAGTTATATTGAGTGTTGGGGTCATGGAGATTATGTGGCAACATCAGGTCTTATTGTGGACCCAGAGTATCGTCATGCGGGACTTGCGGCGCAGATTAAGGCTCGTACTTTTGAGCTTGCTCGTCTTCGTTTCCCTTTTGCCAAAATTTTCAGTATAACCACATCTCTGCCAGTAATGAAACTTAATACTCGTCTTGGATATAAGCCTGTGACATTTTCGGAGCTGACGGACGATGAGGAGTTCTGGAGGGGATGTGAAGGGTGTTGCAACTACGACATCCTTCAGCGAAACAACCGTCGTATGTGCCTCTGTACTGGTATGTTGTACGACCCAAAGACGCCACTGCCAGCAAATTCAAACCTACAACCATACTGGATGGTGCTGAAGAATAAGGTAAAGAAGATTTTTCACTTGAAATAATTAAAGATTAAATATTATGGAAAAGAAGAGAGTTGTACTTGCATTTAGCGGAGGTCTTGATACCTCTTTTTGCGTAAAGTATCTTAGTGAGGAGTTGGGCTATGAGGTCTATACGGCTATTGCCAACACTGGCGGTTTTTCGGAGGCGGAGCTTGCCTCTATAGAGCAGCGAGCATACGCTCTTGGTGCTACAAAGCACGCGACACTTGATATTACAGAGCAGTATTATGACAAGAGTATTAAGTATATGGTCTATGGAAATATTCTGAGAAATGGAACATATCCTATCTCTGTCTCTTCAGAGCGTACTTTTCAGGCTATTGCCATTATTGAGTATGCTAAGAGCGTAGGTGCGCACTGCGTGGCTCACGGCTCTACTGGTGCTGGAAATGATCAGGTACGCTTTGACCTTACCTTCCAGATTTTAGCTCCAGAGATTGAGATTATCACTCCAACACGCGATATGACCCTTACTCGCGAGTACGAGATTAACTATCTGAAGGAGCACGGCTATGTGGCTGACTTTGTGAAGATGGAGTACTCAATTAACAAGGGTCTGTGGGGTACAAGCGTAGGTGGTAAGGAGACTCTGCACTCTGAGCAGACACTGCCAGAGAGCGCATATCCAAGTCAGGTAACTGCTACCGAGCCAACGACACTCAAACTTACCTTTGCAAAGGGTGAAATAAGCGCTGTAAATGGTGTTGAGTATGCCGACAAAGTCGCAGCTATTCGTGCCGTTGAGGCTATTGGCTCACAGTATGGTATTGGCAGAGATATGCACATTGGCGACACTATTATCGGCATTAAGGGTCGTGTTGGTTTTGAGGCTGCTGCGCCAATGCTCATTATCGCTGCGCATAAGATGCTTGAGAAGCACACCCTTACAAAGTGGCAGCAGTACTGGAAGGATCAGATTGGTACTTGGTACGGTATGTTTTTGCATGAGGCGCAGTATCTTGACCCTGTGATGCGTGATATGGAGGCCTTCCTTGAGAGTACACAGGCAAATGTAGATGGAACAGTAGAGATTACTCTGCGCCCATACAGCTACACTCTTGTAGGTGTTACATCTGACTTTGACCTTATGAAGACCGACTTTGGCGAGTATGGCGAGGTTAATAAGGCATGGACAGCCGACGATGTAAAGGGCTTTACAAAGATTATGGCTAACTCAATGAAGATTTACTACAACAAGAAGAAGGCTAATGATTAAAGTTGGTATCATAGGTGGCGCGGGCTATACGGCGGGCGAGCTGCTCAGACTGCTTGTCGCTCATCCGCAGGTAGAGATTGTCTTTGTGCACTCTACCTCTAACGCTGGCAACGCTCTAAGTGATGTTCACGGAGGACTTATCGGTCAGACAGAGCTCTGCTTTTCGGATAAGTACGATCTGTCGGCTATAGACTTGCTTTTCCTCTGCTCGGCGCACGGCCATAGCCGTAAGTTCTGGGAGGAGAATCCTCAGCCTGCAACGCTGAAGGTTATTGACCTTGCGCAGGACTACCGCGATGAGAGCTATGGCTATGTCTATGGACTGCCAGAGATTCACCGCGACCGTATTTCGCAAACCTTCCGCCTTGCCAATCCGGGCTGCTTTGCAACAGCTATTCAGCTTGCCCTGCTACCTCTTGCAGCTAATGGACTGCTGAAGAGTGAGGTGCACGTGACGGCTATCACTGGCTCTACAGGCGCGGGCGTAAAGCCAGGTGCTACTACACACTTTAGCTGGCGTAGCGATAATATTTCGGTTTACAAAGCCTTTGAGCATCAACACCTTATAGAGATACGCCGTACGCTGAAGAGATTGCAGCCATCGTTTGATAGCGATATTAACTTTGTGCCTATGCGTGGCGACTTTGCTCGCGGAATCTTCGCCTCGGTATATACTGAGACGGACCTTACAGCCGAGCAGGCTGTAGAGCTGTATAAGCACTTTTATGCCGATGCGGCCTTTACCTTTGTTGTGGATAGAGAGGTGGACCTTAAGCAGGTGGTAAATACCAATAAGGCTGTGCTGCGCGTAGCTAAGTATGGCAATAAGCTGCACATTGTCTCTGTTATAGACAACCTGCTCAAGGGTGCTTCAGGACAGGCAGTGCAGAATATGAATCTTATGTTTGGGCTTGATGAATGTTTGGGTCTAAACCTTAAAGCGAGTGCATTCTAATGAAGATGTTTGATGTATATCCTCTCTACGACATTGAGCCAGTGAGGGGATGCGGAAATTATGTATATGATAAGGATGGGGTGGAGTATCTTGACCTCTATGGCGGTCACGCTGTGATTAGTATTGGTCACTGCCATCCACACTATGTTGAGGCTGTTCAGCGTCAGGTGGCACAACTTGGCTTCTACTCAAACTCCGTTCAGAACTCTCTTCAGGCTACTCTGGCCGAGAAGTTGGGTCGCGTGAGCGGTTATACAGACTACTCGCTCTTTCTCTGCAATTCAGGTGCGGAGGCAAATGAGAATGCTATTAAGCTCGCCTCGTTCCATACTGGCAAGCGTAAACTGCTCGCTTTTAAGGCAGCCTTTCACGGCAGAACATCGGGAGCCGTTGCGGCTACTGACAATCCAAAGATTGTTGCCCCATTTAACCGTACAGAGAATGTAGAGTTTGTGGCATTAGGCGATATTGAGGCCGTAGAGGCACGCCTCGCAACGGGGGAGTTCTGCGCAGTGATTATTGAGGGTATTCAGGGTGTGGCTGGTATACATTGCCCTACAGATGAGTTCTTTGTGGCTCTGCGTGAGGTGACTGCAAAGTATGGCGTAGTGCTTATTGCCGATGAGATTCAGTCGGGATATGGTAGAAGTGGTGACTTCTTTGCCCATCAACACTCTGGTATTAAGGCCGATATTATTACTGTTGCAAAGGGTATTGCCAATGGCTTTCCTATGGGTGGCGTACTGATTGCTCCACATATTGAGCCGAAGTATGGTATGCTCGGCACTACCTTTGGTGGTAATCACCTCGCTTGTGCGGCAGCCATTGCTGTGCTTGAGGTTATTGAGAGCGAAAATCTTGTTGAGAATGCCCGCGAGGTGGGTCAGTATCTTATAGATGAACTAAAGAAGATACCTCAGTTAGTAGAGGTTAGAGGCCGAGGCCTTATGATAGGCATTGAGATAGCTGGCTCGGCTTCTGAAATGAGAAAGCGACTGCTCTTTGAGCGCCATATATTCACTGGCGGTGCTGGTGCAACGACTGTGCGACTACTCCCTGCACTGACACTTACAAAGGAGCAGGCTGATATATTCATTACTAACTTCAAAGAACTTATCTAACTATGGGAAACGCTGATTTTAGAGCCGAACTTAACGAACTTCGCAAAGCTCTTACTACTGAGCCAACCGCAGAACTTTTGCAGCAGGCGTTGGATTGCTGCGTGAACATAGCCGAGCAGAGTCTGCAGGAGCAGAGGTGCTGTTGGCAGAATGCATCACTTGCGCGTGAGGCTATGGGCTATGCACGTCAGCTGATGGAGCATAAGGATATGCTATCGGTTGTAGAGAGTAGTTTAGACGATATGGTTGAGGCAATAAATGAGCATCCACGCCTAAAACTTGAGCTTATGCTTCTTCGCCTTCAGGTGCTACAGATGTTAAATAGAGCGCACGATGAGTTAGAGGCAGATATTGCCTTCTATCGTAGTAATATTGCTGCGGCAGATAGTGGCAAACTGGAGGATGTTAAGCAGACAACAATGCTCAAGCACGACCCCGTTGAGTGGACGGCTCGTTGGGAGGAGGTTATAGATGAGGCAGACAAGATTGTTGAGGCTCGCCTTGTAGACCACCCTCGTGGTATGGGATATTGTCATGCCTATTGGCCAGAGAGGGCTAAGGTGCTGATGTCAAAGTTTGGCGTTGAGTGGCGTAGCCCTGCAAGGATGAATCCGCGCGTGATTTTTGATTAATTTGAGTGCGAAGATATGAAAAAGTTTACTACCGTAGCCGACATTGGCGACCTTAACGCAGCTGTTGCCGAGGCTTTAGAGATAAAAAAGAACAAGTTTGCATATACCGAGCTTGGAAGAAATAAGACACTGCTGATGATATTTTTCAACTCATCACTTCGTACCCGCCTCTCTACGCAGAAGGCTGCAATGAATCTGGGTATGAATGTTATGGTGCTTGATGTCAATCAGGGCGCGTGGAAACTTGAGACCGAGCGCGGTGTAGTGATGGATGGCGACAAGGCAGAGCATCTTCTTGAGGCTATACCTGTTATGGGCAGCTACTGCGATATTATCGGTGTGCGCTCGTTTGCGGGTTTAAAGAATAAGGCGGAGGATTACGAGGAGCGTGTCGTTGAGCAGTTTATCCGCTACTCTGGCCGACCAGTCTTTTCAATGGAGGCCGCTACGGGTCACCCACTGCAGAGCTTTGCTGACCTTATTACTATTGAGGAGTATAAGCAGACAGCCCGCCCAAAGGTAGTCCTTACTTGGGCTCCACATCCAAAGGCTCTGCCTCAGGCTGTTCCAAACTCATTTGCTGAGTGGATGAATGCGGCTGATTATGAGCTTGTTGTCACTCACCCGCACGGCTATGAGCTTGACCCTCGCTTCGTTCGCTCAGAGCAGATAGTCTACGACCAGCGTAAAGCCTTTGAGGGTGCAGACTTTATCTATGCCAAGAACTGGTCTGCCTTTGCGGACGAGAACTACGGTCAGGTGCTCTCTGTAGATAGAGATTGGACGGTGGATAGCGATAAGATGGCACTTACAAACAACGCCTACTTTATGCACTGCCTGCCTGTGCGCCGAAATATGATTGTTACGGACGATGTTATTGAGTCCGAGCGTAGCCTTGTAATCCCAGAGGCTGCCAACCGCGAGATTTCGGCTCAGGTAGTAATCAAACGACTTTTGGAGAACCTGTAATGATAAAAGTAGTAAAGATAGGTGGCAATGTGATTGACAACGAGGTGGCTCTTGAGCGCTTTGTTGCTGACTTTGCGGCTCTTGAGGGGGAGAAGGTGCTTGTTCACGGAGGGGGTAAATTAGCCACTCGCCTTGCTGAGAAATTAGAGATTCCGACAACGATGATAGATGGCCGCCGAGTAACTGACCGTGAGACACTTGATGTTGTGACAATGGTCTATGCGGGCCTTGTAAATAAGAGGGTTGTGGCTATGCTTCAGGCTTCAGGCTGTAATGCTATTGGACTCTCTGGCGCGGATGCTGGTGCTATTCGTGCAACACGCCGAAAGGCAAAGCCTATAGACTACGGTTTTGTGGGAGATATTGCTGTTGAGGGGGTCAATGCAGAGTTTATTCAGAACCTTACAAAGATGGGCGTAGTGCCGGTCTTCTGCTCTATTATGCACGATGGAGAGGGTACACTTCTGAATTGCAATGCCGACTCTGTGGCCTCCGCCGTAGCTGTTGCCCTTGCGCAAGTAGAGGATACAGAGCTTCTCTTCTGCTTTGAGAAGGCGGGCGTTTTGAGGGATGTTGATGACCCAGAGTCTGTTATAGCGGAGATTCGCCCACAGAGTTATAAGACATTGCTTGCCGATGGAGTGGTAAACAAGGGTATGATACCAAAGATTGACGGAGCTTTTCGCGCATTGGAGAGCGGAGTGAAGGTTGTGACAATAAAGCACTCGGCAGACCTTAATAGTAATTGTGGAACAAAGATAATGTTGTAGTATGCAGCCTTTTAGCCTTGATAGTTGTGTGGAGTTGCTCTGCCGCCTTGTCGCTACGCCCTCTGTATCGGGTAGCGAAGATGGTACGGCAGATATACTTTTTGATGCGCTAAAGCAGCACGGGGCTACGGTAAATAGGCTCTACAATAATATATGGGTAGTATCTGAAGGCTTTGACACCCAAAAGCCGACCCTTATGCTTAACTCGCACCACGATACTGTAAAAGCGGCAGGTGGTTACACCTTTGACCCGCATTGTGGAGCAGTCGTGGATGGAAAAATCTTGGGGTTAGGAAGCAACGACGCGGGTGGCTCTGTGGTAAGCCTTATGGCGCTCTTTTCTCGCTTTAGCGATACGAAAAATCTACCGTTTAACCTCATCCTTGCCATTACTGCCGAGGAGGAGACTATGGGCGAAAGGGGTATGCGTGCAATGCTTGCCCACTTTAAGGAACAGAGTATAAAGATAGATATGGCTATTGTCGGCGAGCCTACGGCTATGCAGGCGGCAGTGGGCGAGAGGGGACTTGTTGTGTTGGATGGCTTGGCTACGGGTAAGAGCGGTCACGCGGCGCGCAATGAGGGGGACAATGCTCTCTATAAGGCAGTTGAGGATATCGCTCTGCTCAGAGATTATAAATTTGGTAAGACGAGCGATGTGCTGGGAGATATAAAGATTTCGGTGACGCAGATTGCGGCCGGCTCACAGCACAATATCGTGCCAGATAGTTGCCGTTTTGTTGTCGATGTACGCACCACAGATGCCTATACAAATGAGCAGACCGTAGCGTTGCTTCAGGGTGCTGTTCGCCACTCTACACTTACTCCGCGTTCTACGCGAGTGCGAGCTTCGGCGATTTCAACACTCCATCCACTTGTGCGCGCGGCGGTGGCAGTGGGGTGTAAGACTTTTATCTCGCCAACAACATCAGATAGGGCAATTATGCAGGGAATACCTGCGCTGAAGATAGGTGTGGGGGAGTCCTCCCGCTCACATACAGCAGATGAATTTGTAAAAATTTCGGAGATTGAGAACGGTATTGCTGTATACCAGTCTCTGCTTGAACAGTTAGCAAAATATGAAACTTTGGAATAAGGGTTTTGAGCCAGATAGGGCTATTGAGGAGTTTACAGTAGGAGCCGACCGCGAACTTGACTTGCGTCTTGCGAAATATGATGTTATCGGCTCTATGGCGCACATCCGTATGCTTGAGAGTATCGGACTTATTGGTAGCGACGAGCTGCCAGTGCTTCTTGAGGCTCTCAATCGCATCCTTAGCAGTACGGAGCGAGGCGAGTTTGTAATTGAGGAGGGAGTTGAGGATGTCCACTCGCAAGTTGAGCTTATGCTTACGCGCGAGCTTGGCGATTTGGGCAAGAAGATTCACTCTGGCCGCTCACGCAACGACCAGGTGCTTGTAGACCTAAAACTCTTTATGCGCGATGAGCTGAAGATGTTGGCAGAGCGAATTAAGACCCTCTTTGACCGACTACAAAGCCTTAGCAATGAGCATAAAGATACCCTTATGCCTGGCTATACACACCTGCAGGTGGCTATGCCGTCATCTTTCGGACTGTGGTTTGGCGCATATGCCGAGTCGCTTGTGGACGATATGGAGATGGTTGTGGCGGCATATAATATCGCCAATCAGAACCCTCTTGGCTCAGCAGCGGGCTATGGCTCGTCGTTCCCGCTAAATAGAACGATGACTACAGAACTTCTGGGCTTTGGTGCGCTGCACTATAATGTCGTTGCGGCACAGATGAGCCGAGGTAAGACCGAGCGCGCGGCGGCATACGCTATTGCTTCGGTGGCATCAACACTTGGCAAGTTCGCGATGGATGTGTGTCTGTTTATGTGCCAGAACTATGGCTTTATATCCTTCCCAGATAACCTTACTACAGGCTCAAGCATTATGCCACATAAGAAGAATCCAGATGTGTTTGAGATTATGCGTGGTAAGTGTAACAGATTGCAGAGCGTGCCAAATGAGATTTCACTGCTTACGACAAATCTCCCGCTGGGATATAACCGCGACCTGCAGCTTCTCAAGGATATTATCTTCCCAGCAACGACGACACTCTGTCAGTGTATTGATATGTGCGACTTTATGTTGCAGCATATTGTGGTTAGAGAGAATATTCTTGATGATGAGAGGTATAACTACCTCTTTACCGTTGAGGATGTAAATCGCCTAACACTCTCTGGTGTGCCATTTAGAGAGGCTTACCGCGAGGTGGGTATGGCTGTTCAGCGTGGCGAATACACCCCTACGCGCGAGGTACATCACACGCACGAGGGTAGCATTGGCAACCTCTGCAATGATAAAATTGCAGAAAAGATGAATAAAGTTATGGAGAAATTTGGATTATGAAAAATTTTTACTAACTTTGTGATATAAACGAGAGTGATTATGCAGAGCGCACGATTTTTCGGTTACTTCTTTTTTTACTTCTTTAACAACAGAGATTAGAGGAGCGGTAACCCGTGTGCAGATTGTTAAATGTATATAGCCGTTCCTCATTGGAGCGGCTTTTTTAGTAAAAGCTATGAAAAAAGTTGCGATACAGGGCTATGCAGGCTCATTTCACCATATAGCAGCACAGCAGTATGAGGGTGGAGCAGTGGATATTTTGCCGTGCGACACTTTCCGCGCTGTGGCTCGTGCTGTTGAGAGCGGAGAGGTGGACTATGGCGTGATGGCTATTGAGAACTCTATTGCGGGGTCTATTCTTCCGAATTACAATATACTACAGCGATGTAATGTCCATATTGTGGGCGAAATTTACCTACAGATTCGCCAAAATCTGATGGTCAATCGCGGAGTTAAGTTAGAGGATATTCGCGAGGTTGAGTCGCACCAGATGGCTCTTTTGCAGTGTGCTGAGTATCTTGATGCGCACAACTGGCGACTTGTTGAGAGTGCCGATACGGCACTTAGCGCGGCAGAACTTCGGAGGAGTGGCTCGCGAACTACTGCGGCTGTGGCAGGAGAGCTTGCTGCCGAACTTTTTGACCTTGATATCGTTGCGGCGGATATACACACAAACCGCAATAACTACACCCGCTTCCTTATCCTTGAGCGTTGCGATAGGGTGCAGTTTGAGCCTACAGCAATTCGTGGTGTGGGCAATAAGGCCTCGCTCTATCTGAAGATTCCAGATACCTCTGGCTCGCTATATGATACCTTGGGCGCACTTGAGGGGTTAGATATTAATATGACTAAACTGCAATCCTATCCGATTGCAGACCAGCCGTTCCACTATATGTTTCATGTGGATATGGAGTTTGGTCCTCTGCTGGCTCTTCGTATCGCTGTAGAGCGTATGAAGGCAAAGGGTGTTGAGGTGCATATTTATGGAGTTTATAACAAAAATACAGACTTTGAGTTATGATTACTAAGTTCGCTCCATCGCTCTCTACTCGCCTTAATGGTGTGGGGGAGTACTACTTCTCTCGCAAACTGCGTGAGATAGACTCTCTTCGTGCCAGTGGTCGCACAATTATATCACTTGGTATCGGAAGTCCCGATATGCCACCGCATCCATCTGTCACCGAGCGACTGGCAGCAGAGAGCGCAAAGGCAACAACACACGGCTATCAGTCCTATAAGGGCGCAGTAGAGCTTCGTGAGGCCTTTGCAGAGTGGTACGGCCGAATGTTTGGCGTAGAGCTTAATCCCGACAAGGAGATTATGCCACTTATCGGCTCCAAGGAGGGTATAATGCACATCTGTATGACCTACCTTAATGCAGCAGATAAGGTGCTTGTTCCAAATCCTGGCTATCCAACCTATACCTCGGCTGTGACTCTGGCTGGTGGTGTGGCAACGCCTTATGACCTTAATGAAGATAATGGCTATCTGCCTGAACTTGAGAATATTGACCCATCGGGCGTAAAGATGATGATTATCAACTACCCACATATGCCGACAGGCACTGTAGCCTCGCTTGAGCAGCTGCAGCGGATAGTCAATTTCTGCCGTAAGAACAGCATTCTTCTGCTTAATGACAATCCATACGGTTTTATCCGCAATGCACAGCCAGTGAGCCTAATGCAGGTAGAGGGGGCAAAGGAAGTGGCTATGGAACTGAACTCGCTCAGCAAGAGCCATAATATGGCGGGCTGGCGAATTGGTATGCTCGCTGCCTCGGAGCAGAGGATAACAGAGGTGCTACGATTCAAGAGTAATATGGACTCTGGAATGTTTTTGCCACTGCAACTTGCTGCGGCGACGGCTTTGAGCTTGGGAAGTGAGTGGTACGAGAAACAGAATAGTCTCTACTACCGTCGCGAGAAGATTGGCGAGCAGATTTTTGATGTTCTGGGGATTGAGTACTCCCAAAATCAGGCGGGACTCTTCCTCTGGGGACGACTACCAGAGGGGATAGATTGCTACGAGTTTTGCGATAAACTGCTCTATGAGAAGGGCGTTTTTCTGACCCCTGGGGCAGTCTTTGGTAGCAATGGAACGCGATATATGCGTCTGAGCCTCTGTGCTACAGAGGAGGTTTTGTTGTCGGTACTTAATATTGTGAAACAATGAGAGTTGCAGTAGTTGGTTTGGGTCTTATAGGTGGCTCGTTTGCCCTTGCCCTGAAGGATAAAGGTATAGCAAGCAGTGTCGTCGGCGTTGAGGCTAATGCCGCAAATGCAGAGGCTGCCCTGCGCCTTGGACTTGTAGAGGCGGTGCTACCGCTTAATGAGGCTGTCGAGGGGGCGGAGTTAGTAGCGCTGGCTGTGCCGGTGGATGCAATTCCGCAGTTGGCTATAAAGGTGCTGAATAGAGTGACAGAAAACCAGATAGTTATAGATATGGGCTCTACAAAGGAGGAGCTGTGTGAGATAATTTCACAGCACCCTCGTCGTGGTCGCTTTGTGGCTACGCATCCGATGTGGGGTACAGAGTATAGTGGCCCAGAGGCGGCTACGGTAGAGTCGTTTGCAGGTCGTGCGGTGGTTATCTGCCAAAAGGAGATGTCGGATAGTAAGGCCGTAGAGCGCGTTGAGGATATCTACCGAAAACTTGGTATGACAGTGCTTGAGATGAACCCTGAGCAGCACGACCTTCATACAGCATATGTGAGCCACATTTCGCATATTACATCCTTTATTCTCTCTACGACCGTTCTTGAGAAGGAGCGCGAGGAGGAGGCTATTTTTAACCTCGCGGGTGGTGGCTTTGATAGCACTGTGCGACTTGCAAAGAGCTCGGCAGAGACATGGATACCTATCTTTATGCAGAATAAGTATAATGTGCTGGACGTTCTGCGTGAGTATATTCACCAGCTCAATCTCTTCCGTAAGGCTCTTGAGAAGGATGATACCGAGACCCTGAAACAGATAATAACAAAGGCTAATGAGATAAAGAAAGTGTTACATAAATAATGTATGACTATGATAGACTTAAAGAGTAAAAAACCGATAATAATCTCTGGACCATGCTCGGCAGAGACCCTTGAACAGACCCTTGCAACAGCCAAGGCACTTGCTGATAGCGGTAGGGTAGATGTTTTCCGCGCGGGAATATGGAAGCCACGCACAAAGCCTGGAATGTTTGAGGGTAATGGCGAGCAGGCACTGCCCTGGCTTGTGGAGGTTAAAAGAACAACAGGCCTTGCTGTGGCTACAGAGGTGGCAAATGCGAAGCACGTGGAGGCGGCACTAAAGTATGGCGTGGATTTGCTGTGGATAGGTGCACGAACTACCTCAAACCCATTTAGCGTGCAGGAGGTTGCTGAGGCTATCGGTGGGGCAGATGTGACGGTGCTTGTTAAAAACCCGATGAATGCCGATGTGGAGCTGTGGAATGGTGCAGTTGAGCGACTGGCAAAGTGTGGTGTTAAAAAGTTGGGACTTATTCATCGTGGATTCTCTGGCTATGGCTCGTCAAACTATCGCAATACCCCTATGTGGCATATGCCACTTGAGATTATGAAGCGACTACCTGAGCTACCTATCTTCTGTGACCCATCACATATCTGTGGAAATCGTACGGGTCTTCAGGAGGTGTCACAGCAGGCTGCCGACCTTAACTTTAACGGACTTATGCTTGAGAGCCATATTGCGCCCGACACTGCTTGGTCGGATGCAAAGCAGCAGGTTACGCCACAGAGACTTATTGAACTTCTTGACTCTGTTGTTTGGAGAGCCGAAGGGTCAGATTCTGTGGCTTATCAGACATCGCTTGACGAGCTGCGAGGAGTTATTGATAGACTTGACAACGAAATTCTTAAGCTACTCTCAAAGCGTATGGAGGCGGCTGAGAATATAGGACGAATTAAGCGCGAAAATAACGTTATGATTCTACAGCAAAATCGTTGGAATCAGATTGTTGAGCGAACACTTGCTCGCGCCGATGAGCTGGGACTGAGTCCGCAGTTTTTGAAGATAATCCTTGAGGCAATACATATTGAGAGTATTGACCGCCAGAGGCTATAACTCTTCGTCAAATATAGACTCAAACAGAGACTTAAGCAGGGTAGGGTTTGCAATAATCTCTCGTAGTTCTGCAAGCCTAACGGCATTATCGGAGTGGGGAATCCATAGTTTGAGGTATCCCGTCTCCCCGTATTTCTCAATTAGGTGCTCTTTGCAACGCAAAAAGTGTTCTTGGCGTGTCAGCTCTGGATAGTGAGATAGTCCATACTGCACAGTTCGGCGAATAATGGTCTGTGGCACTATAAGCCTATCCGCCTCAGCAACGATGCGCCCGTAGATAGAGCGTGGCTCGTGGTCTGACGATGCGCGGTGGTCCTCTACAGCCTCGCGCATAACTGCTATCTGCTCTGTTGTAAAGTACTTCCTAAGCTCTAAATCTGCCTCAAGAATCTCTCCAGAGACAATATGGTGTCGCTCGCGCCCCTTCGAAAGCCCCGTATCGTGGTAGGCGGCAATGGTATATACCATATTTATATTAACATCATAGTGCTCGGCAAGCTCAAGACTTCGTTTTATAACCTCGTCTACGTGCTCTGTCTGATGAGCCTTGTCAAAAGATGAATAGAGCGGGATAATCTCCCGCTCTATATATTCTACAAGTCTACTATTCATAGTCATAGAGAAGCTCTATATCGTCAAGCCACATAATAGACTCCTTACTACCGACAAAGTAGTCGCCGTAGCTTGAGCCAGAGGCTACGATGATAATGTGGGTAGGAATTCGGTCAAAGTCGCGGTACTCAAGAGGAATGGTAAACTCGTACCAGTCTTTATTTTCGCGGTAGGTAATCTCTCCGTAGGCAATAATGCCCTCATTCTCGGAGTTGAAGAAACTTGACTCCTTGCTTGTGTCAATAGCAACTGGCGACTCTGCCGTACCACCATAGATAGTATAATCCCAATCGCCAAGAGCAATATAGATACTACCTCGGTCGGGCTCGCCAAGACCTGGAACCTTTGGATTTGTCTTCTGCGGTGCGCAGTCAATCGTGCCACAGTTATACTTCATCCAGCCACGCAGTGCAGTAGGACGAAGGTTAAATGGTCGGCCAAAGTGTACAATACCATTCGTGCCAGAGATACCAGCAAATGTGCCAGAGAAGTAGTTTCCAGCAGCGAACTTCTTAATACCCAGTACATTAGCCTGCTGAGACCAGAGTTGCGCACAAGTGCCACTCTTGCCCGGAGCAAGGTTCTCGGTGTGTGGCGTAGTAAGGTTGATGCCTGCGATAGCTGAGCCAGGGTTACCCGTTCCCCACCAAGCACTCTCCTTATTTAGATAAGGGTAGTATGTGCCGCCATCAGTAGACCAGTCGTTAAACTGAGCATTTGGAAGCTCAAAAGTGCCAGTAGTTGTAAGGCTAACAACATTTGACAGCTGCTCACCCTTGTCAGATACGGCATAGCCGATAATCTCATACTCAGACTGTGGATTAAGGTGGCGAACAGTCGCCTCAATAATGCCTCCACGAGAGGTGTACCAACTATCTTCAAGCTCTGTCCACTGCTCTGTACCCTTTTGTCTGTAGCGGAAGCCAGTCTGTGCGCCATCAATACCTATAGCCTTCAGCCAAGCGACCTTAGCACCCGCAACAGCGCGAGTGATATCAACCTGCACCTCTTTAGGCTCAACAATTAGTCGCCAAATCTCGCGACGACCGTATGAATCAACAATAGCGGTCTGGGTATGCTCAGCATTGCTAAAATCGCGCAGTGTAGAGGCATCTGGATAGTCATACTCAGGCTTTGGGCCAAAGCGAAGCTGTGTGACAGTGACAGTGTCAAGGCCGAAGTCTGCACGGCGGTATACCTTTGCAATAGTGCGCTCTACGTCCCACTCTGTCTGACCAATCTGACCAATAACGGTAAAGCGACGGTCTATAGTCTGACTTGCAACTATAACCCACTCATAGTCTTGGTAGAGTGAGAGAACGACATACTGCGGATAGCGCATATCAAATGTGCCAATCATATCGCGCGAAAGGGTAGCACCCTCACTATACTGGATATCGGTAATCTTTACGTTGCGGATATCTACGTTCTCAGCAAGGTTTACCGTTATCTTGCGGTTTGCTCGGTCAATAGTAGGCTCGCCAACTGCCCCCTCAACACTAATGGCTGTAATATCCAGCTCTACAACAGGGTAGGGGATATCATTCTCAATGCAAGAGCTCAGACAAAGCAGTGCAGCTATAATTGTTAGAAACTTCCTCATTATCTATCCTTTTTCTTATTCCACAAGTGGATGTTCACGCCAATATTAATCTGGGCAAGATTAAGTCCAAAGCGGAGCTTTGAGAAGTCGCGCTCGCCGATAGTATTACCGTTGCCATCGCTCTGCTTGATGTGGTTATACTGTAGACCTCCAAGACCAAATGATACACCTGCGCATACATTTGGGAAGATGTAGACAGATAGTCCTGGCGCAAATGAGAGTCGTAGGCGATAGTTATCCGAAACGGTGGTCTTTAGAGTACCCTCGCTTGAGTAACTAAACTTAGACTGTCCCATCTGGCCAGAGAGCTCCCACTCAGCAAATAGTCCAAAGCGACCCTTCTTGTCCAGTGCCATATATGAACGATGATATACAGCTGCAGAGTATGCACGATTGTTATAACCTACATCTCCAAACGATAGATTTACGTCGTTTGCCTGACCAAGGTTTAATCCGATATTGTCAAGAGTTCCGTCGGCATATGTATATCCGAGGCGAACACCAATGGCGTTATTATCGCGGTAGAAGTAGCCATAGTGAGGCTTAATGGTAAACATTGAGCCACGCAGGTTGATGTTGTCAATAATGAGTCCCAAGTCGCTATCCTCACTCTCCAGAGTACCATAAGAGACCGTTAGACCAAGCATAGATTCGCCCTTAAAGACAAACTTGTTGCTATTAATCTCGCGGTCAATGCGTGGAGTACGCCTCTTCTTTTTAGTCGTCTGACTCTGCTCGGAGGTTGTCGGAATCTGTTGCGCTACAACTGTGCTTACGGCGCAAAGGAGCAGCAGTGTTGTGATTAACTTCTTCATTTGTGCCGATTTTTAGAGGTAAAACGCAACTCCCAGACCGATTGAGAGTATATTGACTTTGAAATTCATATTGCTTGACGAGCTTTGTCCCGTAGTAATCTGGTTGTGAATCTGCTCGGTGCGAGAGTATCCAAGACCCAGCACGCCAATATTAAGCTCAAGGGCCATATTGTTGGTAATAAATGCCACAATACCCGGATTGGCACCAAGCGAGATATCCATACCCTTTGCATAGGTTCCGCGAATAGGCTGACCCTCTGCAAACTTGGACTGAGAGCCACCCACAGCAAGCTGGAACTCCGCAAATAGTGCTATTCGCTTATTGCGTCCCAGTGGAATGTACTGACGCCAGATAGCTGCTACATTATACGAATGTTTGAGCATATAGTAGTAATCTACTCCGAAATTCAGTGCTGCATCTCCCTCGCCAAGGTGTAGCGAAGCAGAGTCCATATTGAGGAATGAGCGGCTATATGAGCCACGCAGACCAATAATAGAGTTTGGCGCAAGTGAATATCCCACCAGCGGACTCACCTTTACAGAGTAGCCCGTAGACTCAATATCCTCAATGATGAGGAATGTATAGTCTGAATTGGTATGGGTAGAGTAGGTTAGACTACCACCGAAAACCCACTGCCCCTTTGGAACAATCTGGGTCTTCATATCAGATATGCCTCGGTTTTCACGCTGCTCCTTGCGGGTAAGAGGGCTACTTGAGACCTCCGCCACTTGAGCCGTCGCACCGAATGATATCAGTATGGCTGCGGTTATTACCGCCAATCTTTTGTTAAAAAACATTCGTATCGTTGTTGTAAAAGCCCTCCCCCGAAGGGGAGAGCTGTTTAATTAGTATACAAACTCTACATCGTCTACATACATATAACTGTCTGTAGAACCAGTGAAGTAGTCACCATATCCAGAGCAGCTAAATGTAAGGACAAGGTATGTAGGCTTTGTTGTTACACCCTCCTTGTACTCAATTGGAATCTCCATAAGAGTCCAATCGCTGTGGCTCTCGGTGCTCTCCCAGTATCCACTTGCAAGGATACCCTCAGTAGAGTTGTTTGGAGTGAAGAGAGTCTCTGACTTATTTGTATTTACGGTAAACTTACGGTCAGTGAAGCAGCAGTAAATCTTTGCAAGGTCAGTACCAGTTGTGTGCTTACCCTCGTTGATAGTACCCTGATAGTTCTTCATCCAGAAGCGGATAGCCTTTGGACGAGCAGTATAGTTGAATGTACGACCAAACTCTACAATACCACCCATACCGTCAATGGCAACGAAGCGACCAACGAAGAGGTTACCAGCAGCAAACTTACCGATACCCATAACAGATGCCTTGATAGACTTCATATAAGCACTCATTGTGCCGGTAGCACCTGCGCGAACATCTGTAGAGCCTACTGTGAGCTGTGTGCCAACAAGACCTGCGGTAGCGTGGTTACCTGTATCCCAGAACAGTGCGTTAGGGTCAGCTGCAGGGCAAGCTGCCGAATCAGATGCTGTAGACCAAGCCTCAAAGCCTGCCTCTGGAATCTGAGCACCAGCAGGGGTTGTTACTGTAAGAGACTTACCAACCTGAACATTAGAGGCAAAGAGCGCGTACTCGTATGTCTTGCCAGCGGCAAAGTCAGTAGCTGAAGCGTTGTATGTGTTCTCTGCACCAGCAGCAGATACTGTGAGCTGCTTCCACTCACCACCAGCTAAGCGGTAGCCGATAGTAACATTGTTGTTAAATGAGAGGGCAGAGAAGTCTGCAGTGTTGAACCAGAGGTCGTATGCGTTGATAGGTAGAATACCCTGAATGTTGTATACGCACTCCTGATAACCTACACCACCACTTGCATCCTTAATGCGGAATGCAATAGTCTGTGCGCCACCGTTCAATGTTGCGAAGAATGCCTCTGACAGAGCTACGCTATACTCCTTAGCCGATACCTTTGTAACAGCAATGCCGCCATAGGTGCTATTGATAAGGTCGTATGTTGTATCTGAGTAGGTGATGTTCAGCTGAGAGATAGTGTCAAGAGCTGCAATAGTATAGCTACGAGTACCTGACACATAGTTGTAAGGAGCGCTTGCATCAAAGCCTACACCCTTAACAGTTGGGTCTGGACTGAATGCAACAGAGTCATCACGATGCTCTACAGAAGTATCTACAGTAGCTACAAGGGTAAGTCCACCTGGAGCATCCTTTGAGTACTTAAACTTGAGCGTATAGCGCTTCTGCGCCTCAACATTCTCAATAACTCCGCTTGCTGTGAGTGGAGTCTGACCATCTGTACCGTAGAAGTACCAGCTAATGTTTGTCGTTCCGTCAGGAAGGATAAAGTAACCCTCTGTGCTATCAGTATACTTCAGCGTAGGAACCTTTGCAGACTTTGCAGCCTCAAGGTCAAAGCTATTTGCTGCAGATACATAGGTGTAGTACTCGCCAGTGAACTGAGCGCCTACAGTAGTATCATAAGCAACAGCTACAGGGATGTTTACCATATCACACTCAACGGTTACATTCTCAACACTGCCTGCAGTGATAGTAAAGTCTGTTGTTCCAGCGTAGTACTTCTCGGTAAATGTCGCAAGAATCTTCTCTCCAACCTTTACCTGAGCACAGTAGTTATCCTTGATAAGCCAGATATACTCTGGAATATCAGTCAATTTAGTATACTTACGCACAAGCTCCTTGCTGTTATCAGCTGCATAGCGATAAATCTTAAGCTCAAACTCAGCTGTTGGGTCAACATCAGCTCGTGTGCCCTCAAAGTCAATACTTAGAGCCAGAACACCCTCGTTCTCGGCCATCTCTACACTCTGTTCTGCCTGATTATTACATGCGACAGAGAGTAACGCAATAGATGCGCATAGGATAAATCTATATATCTTTTTCATCTTTCTGTCCTATTTTATAGTGTTTTAATCATCAGTGACTTAACAGTTGTGTTGCCATCATTGTCGGTAATGGTCATAATAAAGTCGTGGTCTCCAGGACCAGTAATTGCAAGCAATGATAGGAATGGAGTGATTGTAAACTCAACACTTGTCTTATCCTTAACATCTGCTCCAGTAGGGAAACCGAGGTTAGTAAGCGACTCAGCAATGCCTGAAGCATCAAATGTAGGGTCTACAGTTGAGTAAGAGGCTGTTGGCTCTACAAGGTTAAGAATGTCGCAAAGACCTACTCCGCCCAGCTGATCTGGTGTAAGAGTGTCAGAGACAATCTTTACGGTGAACTCCTTAATGCCTGATGCTGCAGATACGGCTACATCAATGCTTAGGTCAGAAGTTACTGTGTGGCGCTGGTCAATATTGAGTCCCTTGAGGACAGCAACTGGACCAACCTGCTCACCCTCAATAGTTATGGCAAGAGTCTTTTCGGTTGTGCCACCCTGCTCGTCAGTAACTGTTACTGTGAAAGAGTGAGTACCGATATACTCCTTAAGGAGCTTCATCTGAGCAGTAATGTCGTAAGATACTGCTGTCTGACCGAGTACCTGATTGTTTACTGCAAGACCCATCAGCTTAAGCGCACTTGCAGCTGCACCAGCGTTACACATATCAATAGATGATGTAAGACCATACTCAGCAAGAGATGATGTCATAGCAGGGTTTGTAGATGTAATGTCAACAGTAAGAGCTGTAATTGGGCTCTTTGCAGCGATATCCACAACAATACTCTTTGTGCAGTTGCCACTCTGGTCAAAGTCTGTCTGAGCAAGTGTTACAGGTGAGTCAATATCGCCATCAACAAGAGTAATGGTTGGCTTATCTGTGTCGTCTACCATAACATTCTCAGATACGAGCTGTGCAAGGTCGTAAACAACGCTCTGGTCTACTACCCAACCGTCAATTGTAACGCTGATAGAGATGTTACCCTCGCCAGAGTACTCAATGTAGAGCTGAATGTCGCTATACTGACCAGCCTTTACATTCTTAATAGTTGTGTTGAACTCAAAGGCTGCTGGAGCCTTGCCCTCCTGAGTGTACATACCCTTTACAAGTACGTCAATATCGTTCAGAGCCTTCTCTGCCTTGAAGTAACCAGAGCGAGTCTCGTCTACGCCAAATGCGAGAGATGAGTTGCCAACAGTAAGAGTGGCTGTTGTATCATCACTCAGCGCAGCGCGAAGGTCTGTTGAGTATGAGACAGATGCCTGAATGTTCTGCAGTGTACAAACAAGGTTGTCAAGTGTTGTAGTCTGCTTGCGAACAATGGTAAATGGCTCTGTAAGACCATATACTGGGCTCTCAAATGCTGCACCTGGAATCTCGCCAGAAATCATCTTGAGCAGATACTTGCCAGCCTCAAGCTCAATAGCCTCCTGTGGACGCTCGCCATACTTGAAAGACTTGATAACATTTACTCCGCTCTCGTCGTAGATTGTGCAGTCAAAAGTGTTGATATCAACATCTGCGCGAGTGGCCTCTGCTCGGCTCAGCTCGCCGTCTACTGGCTTGTGGTCGCTCACAACCTCTACGCTGAGTGCAGAGAGTGAGAGGTAACCCGTATTCTGGTGACCATCAACATCGTTGACGCGCAAGCCCTCCTGACAACTAACCGCCATAATTGCGGCTACTGCCAATAATAGTGTACTCTTTATAAGTTTCATATTGCGTAATTATTTTATGCGTTAGGATTAAGCTCTGTCTCTACCTCAATGGTACCAAGGATTGTCTCATTGAGCGTCACAGTAATCTTTACTCCACCAACGGTAGTAAGGTCGTATGTGACAACATAGCGTGTTGTAGGAGCAATGTTTGACAGTGTCTGAGTAGCCAGCTTCTCAACTGTGCCAGCGCTCAAGTTTGACTGACGAATGCAAGAGCAGTCAATCTTAATATCCTGACCCGCTGCAATATAGAGGTGGTCAGTCTGAACGCGGTCAAAGTCAAAATCAAAGCTGTTTGATGTGGTTGTAACCTTAAACTCGCTTACAGGGAAGTAGCGGTTAAAGGCATCAGTAGTCTTGATTGTAACAATAGCGTTTGAGAGCTTTGCAGTAAGATTAGCCTCAGTGGTGCGGTTACGGTCAAGCACCTCAACGCTCTCTGATGCTGCGAAGGCTGGCACGTTGTAGCCCTCCTGAGTACTATCGCCACAAGCGATTGCTACGGTATAAGTACCAGCAGTGTAGCGCTCGTCATCTGTGCGGTAGTCTGTTAGTTTGTTCCAAGATTTCTCAAAGTTCTTGCCTGTAATAAGCAGTGAGAAGTCTGAGAGTTGTGGTGTTGCCACTTGAACACCATCTGCTCGTGTTATTACCTCACCCGATGCGGATGCGGTAATGGCAATTCTACCCTCGCCTGATGCTACCTGCTCAGAGTTCTCCTTCTGGCAAGCTACAAAGAGGAGTGCAGTGATTGCGAAAAGAAATACTTTTTTCATAACTTTATAGTTTGTGATTTGTTGATTGTTATTTGCTAATTGATACTCGGATATTGTCAAGGTATACATAGTATACGCAGTTTGCAGCCAAAGCGGAGCTCTCTTGCTCTGTACAAGCCCACCATGTTAGGCGGGTAGAGTGTCCACAGCCAGAAATCTTTACACTTTGTGGAATATAGTTGCCATCAAAAGTGTCCTCAGTGATATTTCTCACAAATGTAGGCGATGTGTAGTCAGAGCTGATGTCGTTCTGCGTAATACCATTCAGTGCGCTTGATTCGCTACTTGTGTGCTTGCTTATCTGATAGAATGTCACAGAGTTTGAAGTGTCATCCAATGAACTTAAGCCCTTATAGCCCAGTGGAACATAACAAGCATAGTCAAACTCTACCTTTACAGCCACATTGCTTCCACTCTTGATACCCTTGAGTGCTGGGGTGTCCAATCGACCGCAGTAGCGAGCCACTACACCCACACCTGACTGATATCGCACATTGATACGAACAGCTTTGCCCGCCTCAATCTTGAATCGTGCAGCATTCCAACCAGCGGTTGTCATATAGCTGTCAAGGAGCATTCCCTTGCGATATGAACTACCACTCTCATTTGATGAACCTGCTTTATATGCGTCGTTACTATTGACAGCCTTTGCTTGAGAGAAGTCCTCATAGAGCAGATATGGCACTGTTGAAGAGAGATTATTCTCACGATATGGCTCAATATCTTGCAGGGTGATAACATCGTCTACAATAGCATTGTCACTCTCGTAGCGAATGGTGTATCTCTTACCATTGTACTGAGCGGCGTCAATGATACCATCTATATATATATTGTACTTCTCAGACTCATTTGCCTCAAAACTCTGAACGGTATTGCCGTTAGGGTCAAGAACTGTCACTGTGTTGTAATCCTCACCCAGATGGTTGTCGGCTATGTTGATTGTAATTGTTGTTACAAGGTGTGGGTCTGGAACAGAGATGCTCATAGGGGTGATGTGCGACTGCTCAACCACCTTATTCATCGTTACAGTTCGTACCTTAGAGACATACTCGCCTGCAAATAGACGGTACGAGATGTCGCCAGAGATTGTTGTAGGGAAAATTATTGCCCAGACATAGTCCCCCTCAGAGTAGCCCTCTGGGATGCTTATTTTAATGGTATTTGTGCCGTTTGTTAGCACTGGAGCCGCTGCTGGAGCCGCTGCATCTACCGTAACATCACCAACAACAGCAGTCGGAAATGTAAGCTCTATGCAATCTACGGGCGTATTCATCAGCTTACCCTCATTTGGAAGGGTAAGTCTGAGTGCGTGCATCTTATGAACAAAGTGGAGGTTGAGATTGTTTATAACACCCTCAGCTAACTCTCTGGCAGTGACTGGGTTTGCCACCATAATATCGCAATTGCCAACAAAAGTGTCACCGCGTTGCTCAGAGGCAATAGAGTATGTCGCCTTTGTGCCGTTTACGGAATTTGGGGTAGGGTAGGTGGCGTAGTATGTATATTCGCCCTCATCCATTGGGTCAATAAATGCTGAAAATATAGCCTTGTCGTAGCTCTCAGAGAAGCGATAGAGCGAGAACGACTCCGCCTGCATGGCAAAGTCTCCAGCGCTATTTTTAGCCCACAGCGCTATCTTATCTCCGTCAGCCCAAATTGCAGAGTGTCCATCCTCCCCAATAGATGTACGACTCTTGATATCAAGAGACTGACCGATGCTAACCCTAACCTTCTTACAGACATCGCCATCATCTTGAGGCGAATGTTCTGTTGAACAAGCCAAAAGTGATAGAGCAAGCAAAACAGATGTTAATACTTTCTTCATGTTCATAGCAATTGCACCTGCAAAAATAGGGTTTATAGCTGATGAAAAAAAACATTTTCAATGAAAATGGGATTTTTTAAAACGAAAAGGGAGTTTTGTTCAATTTCCCACCTTTGAAAATGGGCTTTTACTGCCACGAACTGAAAACTGAAAACTGAAAACTGAAA
>JAGBAX010000013.1 GCA_017938765.1 Alistipes sp.
ACGCCCATGCCAGAGCCTTACAGCTCCACTACTAACCTGTTGCATTACTTTTTTGTTTAGCTACACAAATGTATACGCAACAATCCACTTTTGCAAACAATTAGCCACAATATAGATAGTTGTGCCCAAATTTGCTATTTTTTTCAAAAAAGGAGCGACAAAAGCCACTCCTACACAATCTTTATCTTTCTCTACCTCAAGCGGGAGGAGATTAGCGACATAAACTCCTCGCGGGTGCGGTGGTCGGAGAGGAAGATACCTGTAAAGGCAGAGGTTGTTGTGGCGGAGTCCTGTTTCTCTACGCCGCGCATCTGCATACAGGTGTGCGAAGCCTCAATAACCACAGCCACGCCCAGAGGGTTGAGCGCCTCCTGAATAGAGTCGCGAATCTGGACCGTCAGTCGCTCCTGCACCTGCAGTCTGCGGGCAAAGCACTCCACAACGCGGGCAATCTTGCTCAGTCCCGTAATCTTACCATTTGGAATATAGGCCACGTGCGCCTTACCGATAAATGGTAGCATATGATGCTCACAGACAGAGAAAATCTCTATATCCTTGACAAGCACCATCTGGCGATACTCCTCGTTAAACATCGCCGAGCGGATAATCTCTATAGGGTCCTCGTTATACCCCTTTGTCAGAAACGACCACGCCTTTGCCACGCGCATAGGGGTTTTAACAAGACCCTCGCGATTTGGGTCCTCACCCAGGAGCTTCAGCACCTCGGAGTAGTGGTAGGCAAGCTTCTCAAGGGTCTGCTCGTCAAAAATATCCTCTCTTCTATAGTTTTCCATCCTTCAAAAAATTAACAAGTTTAGCTACTGCGCGACCTCGGTGTGATATTGCATTCTTCGCCTCGGCCGACATCTGCGCAAAGGTAATAATTTCTCCCGAAGGTACAAAAAGTGGGTCATACCCAAAGCCCTCACTACCAGACTCGGCAGTGGCTATTGTCCCCTCCACGCGACCCTCAAAGGTATACTCCA
The DNA here is from genome assembly GCA_017938765.1 of Alistipes sp. GTDB lineage: Bacteria > Bacteroidota > Bacteroidia > Bacteroidales > Rikenellaceae > Alistipes. The sequence continues at coordinate 987 of JAGBAX010000013.1, forward strand.
CACCATCAAGAATAAGCGCTATAACAGTTCTAAAGCGGGCTGTGCGGTCAGTTATCCCCTCAAGATTTTTCAGCAACAGGCGATTATTTGCCGCAAAGTCGTGTCCATCTGTGGCATAGCGAGCAGAGTGTACTCCTGGAGCACCTCCCAGAGCATCAACCTCAAGGCCTGTATCGTCGGCAAAGCAGTCTAATCCTGTTTTTTCGTATACATAGCGAGCCTTCTGCAGTGCATTTCCCTCAAGGGTGTCGGCGGTCTCTGGGATATCCTCTGTAATACCACACTCACGAAGGGTCACAAGGGTAAAAGCAGCGCCAAGCAGAGCCTGTACCTCGCTAAGTTTATGGGCATTATTTGTGGCAAAAATCAATTTTCTCATATCTATTCGTAACTTACATACTTACCATTTATCACAGCTGTGGTCCTATCCTCAGTGCCTAAAACAAGGTCTTTATACTTAATATCTATCACGCCACTATCTACACCACTGCAGTTGATAGTAACCACTGGTGCGCTTTTAAGAATGGTAAAGTCAAGCGTATACCCCTCGCCATCAACAGTACCTACACCAGAAATAGTAGATAAAACGGCCAGAGCATCCATAGATGCATCATACTTGAAATCAAGGTGGTAAGAGAGTTTATCGGACTCATAGAGGTAAGGTCGGCTATCTATCTTCTCAATATAGAACTCTCTTTCAGCACCCTGCTTGCCCACAAACTGGGCAGATAACTTCTGATACTGACTAATTGCAGTAAGCTCCCACACAGCACCCTCGGAGAGCTTTTTGCCACCTGTTATGACTTTATAGTTACTCGCTATTGTACCATTGCTAAGTACCCTCTGAAACTTTACTCCATCTTGCTCAATTGTAACAAGGTAATTATTTGAAAGCACTGCATTTGCAAGGCGAATTTGGGTCTCATCTCCGCCAAGCAGTATATCTGTGTAAATCGCAAAAGAGGATAGTTCAGAAGCCTCTCGTACAGCTGTAATGGCTCTATTATAGAGCAATCTATCTACCGCATCCTCGCTTCTACCAAATCCATCGTCAATCTTACAAGCTGTAAGTGACAACAGAGCCATAAGCGCAACAATATATCTTTTCATAGCTTACCTCCTCTTTTTTGAATCAAAACGATAACCAATACCTACTCTACCGCAACCACCCGTACCAGTCAGCGAGCCCAGCTCCACAAAACCGAAGAGCTTACGGCCGAAAGTACATCCAATAAGTGTGAAATCTGCCCAAGGAAGCATCATGCCACCACTTCCCGCAGCAAGACCCACAGAGACTGTTGAGTATAGCTGCACCTTCTCGCGGTAGAGATAGACAAAGCGGAAAGTAGGCATAACGCTCACCATAAAACCAGTTTCTCGGCTCTTAAGTTTGTTACTCTCTACATAGCGTGTTGGGGTTGTTGTAAAGGCAAAATTGACCGTAGCACCACACTGTAGCCAACGGCGAGAGTGGTATGCATAGCTCAATGAGTAGATACCCGTAAAGTAAGTACCTGCATCGTAAGTCTTGGCATCAAGAATCTGTTCGCGGAAACTTTTGGGATAGAAATCATCATTGTGCATGCCCGATATAAACAGACCCATACCTAACGACGGAGTTCCAATGCCAATACGAAGGTCGTGCTGATCAACCCTCTTTGGCTTGACACGAGTTACGGTAACAGTATTCTGCTGACTGTCATACTCAACCGTGCGAGATTGCGCAGTTATTACACTAGTAACAAAAAGCGCACAGATTAGTAGTGTAATTCGTTTCATATGGTTAGTATTTTTGAGGCATAAGCCTCTGTGTTTACGCTATTTAGCTATCTCAAGTAGCTCTACATTGTAGTCAGCCACACACTTGTCAATAACAGCCTTTACAACAGCATCAATCTCCGAGCCCTCGGTATAATCTGCCGGACAGACGTGGTTTACGCGGTTGTCACGAATAAGAGTGTTCATCTCGCCGCGCTTTGCCTTGTCTTTTGGGTTGTATACAGCAATGGAGTGGCCGCCAAAGTTCTTTACAAGGCGCATACAAGGGATGTCCGTCGTTCCATCGCCCACATAAATCATACGCGAGAATGGCACTGGGCGACTCTTCTCCTCCATATACCTGTTCACCTGCTTTGTGTCGTAAACAGACTCTACACCCTTGTTGATTTTGAAGATAAACTGGGTCTTGTTCGTATAGTTTACTGCAACGGCTGGCCAATACGCAATGCCGTCAATATTGTATAGGAACGAGCAGGCATAAATCTTCTGGAACTTGTCAGCAATAGCCGTTCCCTCAATAATCTCCTTAAGGCCAGAGGAGTTTATGTAGTGCAGTATCTTTACACCATGCTGCTCGCCGTAGCTGTTTATGCGGTCAAACCACTCAAGCACACCTGGATAGAGTTCAACACCCTTTCCGCACTCCTGAAACGCCTCACGACGCAGCGAGATGCCCTTTGCCTGCGCCGCACGAATCATCAGCGCCATGTAAGTAAGAATCTGGTCTGCATCCTGCTGCTCGGCAAGGTCATTGGCCTCACTCCAAAACTCTTTGTTGCTCTTGCCCACCGCAGGGATAAAGTTGTACTCCTGCATATTTCCCGCCGACAAAGTGCCGTCAAAATCGTAGATAAGGGCAACGGTAAACTTATAACTACTCTTCTCCATACTACAAAGTTAGTAATATTTTGTCAAATAAAAAAATATCCACCCTCATATACAGGTGGATACTTTTATAGAGTACTTTTTCTCTACCTTATATTAATCATATTAATAATTGAGCGCTCGGCAGCCTTACGAGTCTGCTCATCCATTGTTATCTCTGGAGACTCGTTCTCAAGGCAAGCGATGATACTCTCAAGAGTGACCATCTTCATATATTTGCACTCGTTGCAACTGCAGGTAGAGTCAATTGTTGGAGCTGGTATAAACTCTTTATTCGGCAGTTTTGAGCGCATTTCTGCCAAAATACCAGCCTCGGTAACCACTATAAACTGTGTAGCCTCGCTCTTTTCACAATATGCCAAAATACCAGCTGTAGAGCCTACATAGTCGGCAGTATCAGCAACTGTTGCCTTACACTCTGGATGGACAACCACCTTAGCCTCTGGGTACTTCTCCTTCAGTGCCAAAATGCCCTCCAAAGAGAACTGCTCATGCACATGACAAGCGCCATCCCACAGCACCATATTGTCTCTACCAGTAAGGCGTTTGATATATCCGCCCAGATTTCTATCTGGTGCAAAGATAATAGGCTGCTCACGAGGGATACTCTCAACAACCTGCAGTGCATTTGAAGATGTACAGCAGATATCCGTCAAAGCCTTAACGCCGACAGTAGTATTTACATAGCTTACCACAAGGTGGTCGGGATATTGAGACTTAAAGGCTGCAAAAGCCTCCGCATCGCAAGACTCGGCAAGAGAACAGCCCGCCTCAGGATTAGGAATAAGCACCTTTTTATCAGGCGAGAGCACCTTGGCTGTCTCGGCCATAAAGTGCACACCGGCAAAAAGTATAACTTTTGCCTCTATATCCTTAGCCTTAACAGATAGGGCCAATGAGTCGCCAAGAAAATCTGCTACGGCCTGCACCTCTGGGGTTGTATAGTAGTGGGCAAGGATTACGGCGCCCTTCTCTTTTTTGAGTTGCGCTATACGAGCGGCAAGCGCGGCGAAGTTTTCAACCATAGTTGTTATTTTTGATTGTTATTTAATTTTTTAATTATAAATAAATATATAAAATAATATAAACTAACAATAACAATAAAAGCTGTTGAAAGTGTTGGTAACTTTTTTTGAAAAAGTGGTTTGTTATTATCTTTTAGCAACTATTTTTTAGTCTCTCTATAAGTTGTTGAGAGTGAGTGTTTGAGGGGTAGTTTTCAACAATTGTTAATATCTGTTTTCAACATATAAACATACTTTTTTATCAACAGTTGAGGTTAGTAAAAGTGGGAAAAGTTGTTGGTAAATTTTGAAAACTTTTCTCTTTTTTCTTGCCCTCCAAAAACTCTCAAAGTTATTAACTCAACCCAACATTTAATTAACAATCTTTCATCAACTTTTCAACAACTTTTACTGCTGCTTGTATATAATATTTCTCTACCTCGGCAGTGGTGCGAACAGCAGGTGTTCCACTGTCACTACCCTCCATAATTGCTTGAATAATAGGTATTTGCGCTAAAAGTTCTACGCCTGCAACCTCTGCATAACGCGCCGCACCTCCATTGCCGAAGATGTAGTAGCGGTTGTTTGGCAGTTCGGCTGGTGTAAACCACGACATATTCTCAATAACGCCCAGTACCGGAATGTTTACATTAGGGTTGCGGAACATCTCAACACCCCTAACAACGTCAGCCACAGCCACTTGCTGAGGAGTTGATACAATTACAGCTCCATCAATAGTTAATTCACTAATTATTGACAAATGAATATCGCCCGTTCCAGGAGGTAAATCAATAAGAAGATAGTCCAATTCTCCCCACTGTGTCTGGTGGATAAGCTGTCGCAGTGCGCTGTTTGCCATTGTACCTCGCCAGAGCAGTGCATCGGTTGGACGGATAAACATAGCGATTGAAATAATTTTGATATTTCCAACCTCAGCAGGGATGATATAGTCGCGTCCGTCAACCTGCACAGCATCAGGAAGATAATCCTCTACACCGAACATTTTTGACTGCGAAGGACCGTAAATATCGGCATCTAATACGCCCACTCTATAGCCCGCATTAGCAAGCGCAACGGCAAGGTTAGATGTTACTGTGCTCTTACCTACTCCGCCCTTACCAGAGGCTACGGCGATAACTTTAGCCACTGTAGCCGTTGTTGTATTGTGCTGCATATCCTCTATCTGCTCTTTGCGCTTGGCAGAGCTGTTTTCCCCCTGCTTAATGAAGACTGTAATGGTACTGTCAGGGTGCAAATCTTGCAGAAGCTGTTCAACACGGTTCTTTATTTTTACGGCAAAAGGGTCGCGAGATTTGCGGAAGCGAAGGCCGACTGTTATCTTACTCTCTGTAGCCGAGATACTCTCCACAAAGCCTCCATCTACCAGATTTTCCTCAGTTTCAGGGTGCACGACAGAGGCAAGTATTGCTCTAATTTCTCTATCCATAGTGTTTTAATATGGTTTATAAGGACAAAGATACAAAAAAAAGTACTAACTTTGTCGCTTAAATAGTATATAAATATAAGTATAAGGTTATGTCAAAAGAATTTAAGAGATATTTGGTCACTTCGGCACTGCCGTACGCCAATGGTCCGGTACATATCGGTCACCTTGCAGGTGTATATATCCCATCAGATATCTATACACGCTACCTGCGCTTGCGTGGAAGGGATGTAATCCACGTCTGCGGTAGCGACGAGCACGGTGTGCCTATTACTATCAAGGCAAAGAAGGAGGGTATCACCCCTCAGCAGGTTGTAGATCGCTATCACGAGATTATCAAGAACGCCTTTGCAGGTCTGGGTATTGAGTTTGATATATACTCTCGCACATCTTCTGATATGCACACTGTGACAGCTTCAGATTTCTTCCGTAAGCTCTATGATGATGGTAAGTTTGTAGAGCAGACATCTGAGCAGTACTACGACGAGGAGGCAAAGATGTTCCTTGCAGACCGCTATATCACTGGTACTTGTCCAAAGTGCGGCAATGAGCGCGCCTATGGAGACCAGTGCGAGGCTTGTGGCTCTACACTATCGCCAGATGAGCTTGTAGACCCACACTCAACTCTCTCTGGCTCTGTGCCAGTGAAGAAGTCTACTACGCACTGGTATCTGCCGCTGAACGACTACGAGCAGATGCTTCGCGAGTGGATTCTTGAGGGTCATAAGGAGTGGAAGACAAATGTGTATGGACAGTGCAAGAGCTGGCTTGACGGAGGCCTTCAGCCACGCGCCGTAAGCCGTGACCTTGACTGGGGTATCCCTGTGCCTGTTGAGGGTGCAGAGGGTAAGGTGCTCTATGTTTGGTTTGATGCTCCAATCGGCTATATATCTGCTACAAAGGAACTTACGCCAGATTGGGAGAAGTATTGGAAGAGCGAGGATACAAAACTTGTACACTTTATCGGCAAGGACAATATCGTTTTCCACTGCATCGTCTTCCCATCAATGCTCAAGGCTCACGGAGAGTATATTCTTCCAGAGAATGTACCTTCAAATGAGTTCTTAAACCTTGAGGGCGACAAGATTTCTACATCTCGCAACTGGGCTGTTTGGGCTCACGAGTACCTTGAGGATATGCCAGGCAAGGAGGATGTGCTTCGCTATGTTCTCTGCGCAAATGCTCCAGAGACCAAGGATAACGACTTTACTTGGAAGGACTATCAGGCTCGCAACAATAATGAGCTTGTAGCTGTTCTTGGCAACTTTGTAAACCGCGCGCTGGTGCTTACACAGAAGTACTACGGCGGCGTTGTTCCTCAGTGCGGAGAGCTGACAGAGTACGATAAGCAGACAATCGCCGAGCTATCTACTATCAAGGCCTCTCTTGAGAATAACATTGAGAACTACCGTTTCCGCGAGGCTCTTAAGGATGCTATGAACTTCTCTCGCATTGGTAATAAGTATCTTGCAGATTCAGAGCCTTGGAAGGTGGTAAAGACTGATACTGAGCGAGTTAAGACAATTCTATATATTGCTTTGCAGATTACTGCCAACATTGCTACAGCCATTGAGCCGTTTATGCCATTCTCGGCTGCCAAGATTCTTAGTATGCTTGCTGTAGAGAAGTTCGGCTGGGACTCTCTTGGCTCTATGGAGCTTATCTCTGCGGGACATACTATTGGTACCCCTACCCTGCTCTTTGAGAAGATTGAGGATGAGGTTATACAGCGCCAGATTGATAAGCTTGAGGCTACGAAGGCTGCTAATGCTGCTGCCGAAGTTAAGGCCGAGCCGCAGAAGGAGGAGTGTACCTTTGACGACTTCCAGAAGATGGATATCCGCGTCTCTACTATCCTTGCTGCTGAGAAGGTTGCCAAGACAAAGAAGCTGCTCAAGCTCACTGTAGATACTGGTATTGACCAGCGCACTATTGTCTCTGGTATTGCCGAGCACTTTACTCCAGAGGAACTTGTAGGTCAGCAGGTTCTTGTTCTTGTAAATCTACAGCCACGCGAGTTGAAGGGTATTCTGTCACAGGGAATGATTCTTATGGCAGAGGATGCAACAGGTGCTTTACGCCTTGTACAGCCTTCAGAGGCGGTTAAGGCTGGTTCTATGGTTGGTTAATGTTCCACGTGGAACGAATTGGTTGAGATGGAACTAAATTGGGAAGAGTTAGGATTTGACTTTAATGCTACGGGAGGAGAAAACTTACGCACCTACTTTAAGGATGGAGCGTGGAGTGAGCCGATATATACGACAGATGAGTATATTCCCGTACATATGGCCTCGGCTTGTCTAAACTACGGTTTGCAGGCCTTTGAGGGGCTTAAGGCGTTTCGTGGCGTGGATGGAAAGGTGCGACTTTTCCGTCCACACGCACACGCAAGGCGTATGGCTTCGGGCGCGCGCAAACTCTGCCTGCCGATGGTGTCAGAGGAGTTTTTTGTTGAGGCTTGTGTAGATATTGTCCGCAGAAATCTTGATTTTCTGCCGCCATACGAGTCGCGAGCTGCGCTTTATGTGCGCCCAGTACTCTTTGGAACAAAGCCTTGCCTTACGGTTAGAGCCTATAATGAGGCGGGATTTTGTGTCTTTGCAACCCCTGCAGGCCCATATTTTAAGGAGGGTATCCACCCTATTGATGCTATTATCAACCGCAATCAGGACCGCTCTGCTCCACTTGGTACGGGCGATGTAAAGGTTGGCGGTAACTACGCCTCAAGTATGCTCTCTTGTCAGGAGGCGCACGATTTGGGCTACAAGGCGGTGCTCTATACAGAGTCTGTTGAGCATAGATATATTGAGGAGTGTGGCGCAGCAAACTTTATCGCCATCAAGGGTAATAAGTATATCACACCTCTCTCTCCATCTATTCTGCCCTCTATTACTAACGATTCTCTGCGCCAGATAGCCTCTGACAAGGGTTTTGTTGTTGAGCAACGCCCAGTAGATATTGCCGAATTACCCGATTTTGATGAGTGCGGAGCTTGCGGTACGGGTGCTGTAATTACCCCTCTGGGTAATGTTTACGACCCAGAAACAGGCAAAACAATCCACTACTCAGACCAGACCGGCCCAGTATTGCTTGACCTATACAACACCCTGCAGGATATCCAGTACGGCCGAGCAGAGGATAAATATGGCTGGACAGTGGAGGTTTAGCTTTTAGAGGTACAGACTTCGTCTGTGTGTTTATTCGGATTTAGATAGCTGCCGCAAGGCAGTGAAAGAGAAAATAGAGTCTAACACTCAAGTTTACTTGAAGGTGTAAAGACTCTATTTTTTATTTCAATAACTCGTAGAGTTATCCTAAATCCGCATCAGCACAGAAGCAAAACGAAGTTTTGCCTAAAGTCTTTTGGGTCACTTTTCTTCAGAAAAGGGACGGTACTATACAGCGTTCCACGTGGAACACTATCTACCAAATCGCATCAGCAAGACATTGATATCGGCAGGAGATACGCCAGGGATTCTGGATGCTTGGGCAATAGTTTTTGGGCGTATTTTCTGCAATTTTTGGCGAGCCTCTATTGTTAGAGACTGCATTTTGCTGTAGTCAAAGTTCTCTGGTATTACAATATTTTCTAAACGATGTAGTTTTTCGGCAACGCTCTTTTCGCGTTCAATATATCCGCTATATTTAATCTCTATCTCTGCCTCTTCGATAATATCTTCGGTTATGCCGTTTGTTTTGACAAATTTTTTGAGTTTTGGAAGTACTGTTACAAGCTCGGCAAGAGTTATGTCGTTTCTTAGGGCGAGGTCAAAAATCTTCTTTCCCTGAGAAATTGGCGCTAAATTATGCGAAATTAAATAGTCTTGAATTTCGGATATTTTGACACTCTGTTCACGAGTGAATAAAATAAGCGAATTTAGAAGTCGTTTTTTTTCTGCGAATTTTTGGTATCTTTCTTCAGAAATTAATCCCAATTCGTAACCAAGAGGCGTGAGTCTTTGGTCGGCATTATCCTGGCGGAGCAAAATTCTGTATTCTGCGCGCGAAGTAAACATACGGTACGGCTCGTCTACCCCCTTTGTCACAAGGTCGTCAATAAGTACGCCGATATATGCTTGGTCGCGACCCAGAACTACTGGCTCCTTGCCAGATATCTTGCGAACAGCATTTATTCCAGCAAGCAGTCCCTGTGCTGCCGCCTCCTCATATCCCGTTGTGCCATTTACCTGACCTGCGAGGTAGAGGTTTTCAACAGCCTTGCTCTCAAGCGAGTGCCAGAGTTGTGTTGGCGGGAAGTAGTCGTACTCAATAGCATATCCTGGGCGGTATACATGGGCATCCTCAAGACCTGCAATCTTGTGCAGAGCCTCAATCTGTATGTTGTATGGCAGGGAAGATGAGAAGCCGTTTAGATACATCTCATTTGTCGTAACTCCCTCAGGCTCAAGGAATAACTGGTGTTGGTCCTTATCTGCAAAGGTGCGCAACTTATCCTCTATGCTTGGGCAGTAACGAGGGCCGATACCTTGAATTGTGCCGTTAAATAGGGGAGAGTCCTCAAATCCTCGGCGCAGGGTGTCGTGTACCTCTTTAGAGGTGTAGACAAGGTAGCAGGGGAGCTGTTTTTTAACTGCCTCGGTGGTGTCGGAGAATGAGAATTTAGATGGTTTCTCGTCGCCATATTGAGGCTCCAGACGGCTGAAATCTACCGTGCGGGCATCTATGCGCACGGGTGTTCCCGTCTTCATTCTGCCCACCTCAAAGCCCACTTTTGTTAGGGACTCTGTAACACCGAAGCTCGCTGCATCGCCTGCCCTACCGCCAGTAGCGTTTTCCCTGCCGCAGTGCATAAGGCCAGAGAGGAATGTTCCCGCAGTAAGCACCACCGCGCTACACTGGAAAACCACCCCCATTTGCGTTTTTACACCCTTTACACGCACTTTGTCGCTACTATCGTCAAAGAGTATCTCCACTGCAGAATCCTGCCAAATATAGAGGTTTTCGGTGTTTTCTAACTCCTCGCGCCATAGTGCCGAAAAGCGAGACTTGTCACACTGCGCACGAGGCGACCACATTGCTGCTCCCTTGGAGCGGTTGAGCATACGAAATTGGATAGTAGATAGGTCTGTGATAATGGCTGTGCGACCACCTAATGTGTCTATCTCGCGCACAATCTGACCCTTTGCCACGCCACCTATAGCGGGGTTGCAAGACATAGAGGCAAACTTGGTCATATCCATCGTCAGCAGCAGTGTCCTTGCACCCATCCTTGCCGCTGCACTCGCCGCCTCACAGCCCGCGTGACCTCCTCCAATAACTATAATGTCGTATACCATCACTACCCTACTTTTTGACTGCAAATTTTTGAGAAAACAACTCTAAATACTTATCCTCCTTGCTGTGCATAACAGCCTCAGTCTCAGGGGTTTTGTCGCCCTGGCCGCAGAGGTGTAACACCCCGTGAACAACTACTCGCAGCATCTCACATTCGGCCGTAGTGTTGTATATCTTTGCGTTATCTGTAACTGTCTGATAATCAATGTAAATGTCGCCAGAAATGTAACCTTGTTCAAGGTTTGAGTAGTCAAAGGTTATAATATCTGTAAAGTAGTCGTGACCTACATAGTCAATATTCATCTGACGGTGAACAGTCGATGGGCAGAAGATATAGTTTATCTCCCCTATTTGTAGGTTTCCCTCCTCTGTTGCCACCTCTCGCAGCCACTCTCTGATGGCTCTTTTGTGGCGTAGGCGGTAGTTGCACTCCTGACAGTAGTAATTGATATCCATACTATTTGAAAAGGTTGCTTGCTTTCATTGTCACTTTTGGATTTGGAGAGTGTATAGCAAACAGAATCTTATACTCCACATCCATTGTTGATGGGTTTACCATCGTAGCTATTGTACCAATTTTCTGGTTCTTAAGCACTTTGTCATCCCTCTTTACACACACTGCAGAGAGGTTTGCGTATGAAGAAATATACTCTCCATGAGCAATGTAGACGTCGTACTTGTTGTTGATTTTGTTGCGCGAAATACGCACCACCTTACCCTCGTATATAGAGTTGATGTTTGCCCCTTTGCTACCCACAATCTCGGCGGTATTGGCATTGTAGCGAACTACCCTACCACCCGCTACAGGCAGTTTTAGATGCCTTGTAGAGCTGCTAAAACTACCACCCGACTTGTTACCCTTTGTTAGCTTGCGAAGCTCTGCAATGGCACTATTCAGGCGCTTTTCGTGTTCTGCCATAGAGGCCTGCACGCTCTTCTCCTGCTTTGTCATCTTGCGGATAGTGGCCTTGGCAAGATCACGCTCCTCGCGCATCTTTGCCCTCTGACGGTCCAGCTTCTTCTTTGCTTGGGCAACCTCCTCGCGCTTTGCAGCAAGCGTCTGTCGCTCCTTCTGCACGGCGTTGCGCGTTGTTGTTAGCTGAGTTATCTGCTCTTTGCGGTATATAGTCGCTGTGCGCAACGAGGCTATGCGACGGGCAAAATCAAGGGCAGACGAAGATGAGAAAATATAAGCTAAAGTGTTGTTATTACGGTAGTTACGATACGCCTCACGATACATCTCACTACAGCTGCGCTCTAACTGAGCCACAGAGACAGATAGCTCCCCTACTCGTTTTTCTGCCGCTGTAATATCGCGACCCAACTGCTTTATCTGCTTGTCGCGCGCCGCTATAAGGGCATTTCGCTTCTCAATCTGTCGCGCTAAAGAGTTTACCAACTTCTGCTTTGAGGATTTATTGCTCTGGAGCTTTGCCAACACCTTCTCTTCACGCTCTATGCTCGCCTCAAGGTTGTCTATAGTCTTGCGCAGCTCAGCCTCACTCTGTGCTTTGAGTGGTGTCTGTGCTGTAAGGATAAGCAGTATAAGAAATAGAAGTTTTTTCATTATTTAACAGCTTTTTGAGTCTCTAATCTCGCTTTCTGAGCCTCTATGCGGCTCTCTATCTTCTCTGCATCTGCGCCCCTCTCAAGGGCTTTGCGCCAGTATGTCTGTGCAAGGAATGTGCTACCCAGAGCATCAAGGATATCTCCATAGTGGAGTGCAAGCTCGGCAGAGTTGTCCGTATCAAAGCTCATTGCCTGCTGCATATACCTCTTCGCCTCATCATACTGACCCATCTTGTAGTATACCCAAGCAAGGGTGTCAAGATATGTAGCATTGTTTTGCGATAGGGCGGTGGCTCTTTGCGCCATCTGTAGTGCCTGCTTGAGGCTTTTGCCCGTCACGCTGAGGTGGTAGGCAAAGTTGTTGAGCACCATAGCATTCTGCGGGTCAAAACTTAGAGCTTTGTAGTAGGCAGAGTAGGACTTTTTAGTCTCGCCCAGCTCGTGGTATTGGTCGCCAATGTTTCCCCACAAAGAGCTCTTTGCCTTACTATCCTTAGCATGCTCAAGGGCGGCTCGCAAGGTCTCTATAGCCCCTCGGTTGTCACTCTTGCGCATCTGTAGCCACGCCTTGAGATTCCAGAAATCCTCAGTAGTAGGGTAGTGGTGTATGCCCATGTCGGCATATACCGCCACCGAATCCATACGACCTAAGTGTTGCTCAATGCTGATAATACGCCCAATCTCCTGCTCATCTGGCTTTGAACGGTCAAGTCGCTCTTTGAGAAGCACTAACGCCTCTTCAACTCGGTTACCCGCGATAAGGTGGCCGATATATGAGTCAACAACCTTCGCATTCTCTGGATGAAGCTGATAGAGTCGTGTAACCAATGGCTCTATCAGCAGGAAGTTCTTGCGGTAAAAGTCCCTTTTAGATGTAACACTCTCGACAATAGCAATCTTTGACGATAGGGGAACGCTCGGCAAATCAATGATATTGCGCCAAACAAGCAGCATCTCGGTATATCGCTTGCGACGGTCCAAGAAGCTGGCATAGCTAAACCAAGAGTCGGCATTTGTCTTGTCAAGGTTTATGGCAGTGTTGTATGTGGCATCAGCCAGAGAGTCGGCTCCCATTACAGCATATACCTCAGCCAGAGCAATCTGATTTGCAGGGTCATATGGAGCCTCATTTACCAACTCTACAGCACTCTTTAGAGCCTTCTCATTATCGCCACTCTCAAGATAAATCTGCTGGCGCATACGGCTGAAAAACTCAATCTTACCAAGTCGCACCTCTGCCGAGTCAAGAACAGCAATAGCCTTGTCGTTCTGCTTTGTCATCATGTGCAGTATGGCAAGCAATCGGAAGTGGTCGGGGTCATCGCCTCTCTTTACAAGGGTCTGCAGATAGTGCATCGCGCGCGAATACTTTTTCGCCCTCAGACTGCGCTCTGCCGCCTCTTGTAGCAGGTGGTGGTTTGTGCTATCAGCCCTTACTGCTCGCTCGGCGGCTCGCCACGCAACCTCTGGATTGCTCTCTATGCGGGCAAGAAGATAGGATGCGGGCATATAGTTTGAGTCCGCCTTAAGTGCCTCATTAGTAAGGCGAATAGCAGAAACAGTATCGCCATAGATTGTCAATCGCTTTACAGCATCTGTATATAGTTTAAGAGGCTTGCTTGTTCGCGCAACAGCGCCCTGAGGTATAACTATACCGCAGAGTGCGACTGCCGCCGCAAAAAGATATAGAGCAAGCCTTCTCATCGTTTACAGTACGCTGTCAAACTGGTGGAGGAAGCGAACATCGTTCTCAAAGTAGAGACGAAGGTCCTTAACTCCAAACTTGAGCATTGCAATACGCTCAACTCCCATACCAAAGGCGAAGCCAGAGTACTCGTTAGGGTCTATGTTGTTGGCAATAAGCACGTTAGGGTCTACCATACCGCAACCCAAAATCTCCAACCAACCAGTACCCTTACATACTGGGCAACCCTTACCACCACAGAGGTTACAAGATACATCAACTTCGGCAGATGGCTCTGTGAATGGGAAGTATGATGGGCGCATACGAATCTGAGTATTCTCGCCAAAGAGCTCCTTGGCAAAGTAGAGCAGCGACTGCTTGAGGTCTGCAAACGAGACATTCTTGTCAATATAAAGACCCTCAATCTGGTGGAAGATGCAGTGTGCGCGGTAAGAGATTGCCTCGTTACGGAACACACGACCAGGGCAGATTACGCGGATAGGTGGCTTCTGACGCTCCATAGTACGCACCTGAATAGAAGATGTGTGGGTGCGCAGCAGAATATCCTTCTCGCTTGGCTCTGACGACTGCTTCTCAATGAAGAATGTATCCTGCATATCGCGAGCAGGGTGCTCTGGTGGGAAGTTGAGAGCAGAGAATACGTGGTGGTCATCCTCAATCTCTGGACCATCAGCAATAGTGTAGCCCAGACGAGCAAAAATCTCACAAATCTCATTCTTCACAAGCGAGATAGGGTGGCGAGAGCCGAGCTGCTCAGCACTACCAGGGCGAGTCATATCGTCAATCTTCACATCAGCAGTAGCCTTTGCCGCAGCCGCCTCACGCAGAGAGTCAATCTTTGCGAGTATTGCCTGCTTGAGGGCGTTGATTTTCTGTCCATATTCACGCTTAAGCTCTGGCGCAACACTCTTAAATTGCTCCATCAGAGCTGTAAGCTCACCCTTTTTTCCAACCATTTTGACGCGGAAATCCTCGATTTCGGCAGCATTCTCAGAGTTAAACTGTTCTACTCTGGTCAATAAGTCTTTAATTTTGCTATCCATTATGATTATGTTTTGTATTTTCTCTAAAAAACCCTACCTTTACACTCGTAAATAGGTATAATGGGTAAGTAAGGGACAAAAATACAAAAAAATTAGCAAATGCTTCGCAAAACTCTAATAATTATCCTCTCTTTACTCTCTGTTTCTGTTATCAGGGCAGAGGGGGTGGCTCTTGTGCTTAGTGGCGGAGGTGCGAAGGGACTCTACCATATTGGTGTTTTGCAGGCTTTAGAGGAGAATGAGGTGGCAATAGATTATGTTGCTGGAACATCTATGGGCTCAATAATTTCGGGTCTCTATGCGGCAGGATACACTCCAGAGCAGATGCGACAGATTGCCGTCTCTGGCGATATGGAGCGTTGGCTCTTTGGTCGCCTTGATAAGCGCCACTATCGCTACTTCCGCGAGCAGGATAGCCCCCCAACACTCCTTACGCTGAGGTTTAATGTTGCCAGAGACTCATTAAATGTGGGCGGAAATAGTCTCACATCGGGCTCTGTGGATAGAAATCCGATGATGCAACTGCCGACCGATATACTCTCCTCAACACAGATTGAGCTTGCGCTGAGCGAGCTTCTACGTCCGGCTACAGAGGCTTGTGGGGGTAAGTTTGACAACCTCATGGTGCCATTTTTCTGTGTTGCGGCCGATATGAACGACCGTAAGGCTGTTGTCTTTCGCGAGGGAGACCTTGGCGAGGCTATCCGCGCGTCAATGTCTATTCCGTTTGTCTTTAAGCCTCTTCAGAAGAGTGATATGCTGCTCTATGATGGAGGTGTGTTTAATAATTTCCCTTGGCAGTATACGGTTGAGTATTACAATCCAAAGCATATTATCGGTGTTAAGTGTACTACTGGAAATAAGGATGTAACAGAGAAAAGCAATGTTATAGAGCAGGCTATGTCGTTCATTATGGCCCATACGGACTACGCTCTGCCTGCGGAGGGTAACATACTGATTGATAGGGCGGTGGATGCTGGTATGCTGGAGTTTGATAAGGCAGAGCAGATTATTGAGCAGGGCTATAATGATACAATGGCGCGTATGGATGAGATTTTGGCAACCGTGCCAGCTCGTCGTTCAGCGGCGGAGCTTGCGGCTCGCCGTGAGGCCTTTACGGCCAAGTTGCCAAAGATGGTACTCTCGCGACCAAAGATAGAGGGACTTACCCAGCCTCAGGAGCAGTATGTACGCTCGGTTATGCTCGCCCGCAAGCGCGACAACGACTCTCTGTCAACCTTTGCAGACTTCCGTGCGGGAATCTACGACCTTCTTGCTGAGCGAGACTTTACTGTTGAGTATCCTCGTTTTGAGTATAACGCTGAGAATAAAACCTTTGTTCCACACCTTACCATCCGTCAACATCCATCTCTAAGGCTTACTGTTGGTGGAACACTCTCATCAACAGCCTATAACCAGGTGCGCTTGGGTGTTAAGTATGAGCATATTGGTCGTGTTGGAATCAATGCGGGCGCAAATCTCTATTTGGGACCAGTCTACAATGCAGGAATTATCGGTGGCAGGGTATTTATCCGCCCTCGTAGACCAGTCTTTTTTGATTTGCACTATATCTTCTCTGTCAGAAATACCGCCTATGGAAACTTCGGTAACCTTACCCGTGTAGATAATACCCTGAAGAAGAAGCACCGAGAGCACTTTGCATCTCTTACGGCGGGTGCATCTACCTCAAACCGAAGCCTTGTGCAGGCGACATTCAATGCTGGTCAGAATTTCTACCTCTTTGAGGGCGATGATAATCCGACAAGATTCTCATTTATCTCTACCAGATTGCAGTTCCGCCGAAGCACACTTGATAATCCTATCTCTCCTGTTAGTGGAACTCGTATCGCAGTGTCGGGAATATATGTTAATGGCCGCGATAAGTGGGTGGATGAGTTTGACTATGGTCTGAGCCGCGACTTCTCCGAGAAGCGTGAGTGGCTTGGTGCAAAGGTCTCTTGGCAACACTACTTACCATTTAGCGAAACGCGCTGGTTTTCATTTGGTTATAGCATTGAGGGTGTCTACACAAATCATCCGCGCTTTGATGACCTTAGGGTGACAAATGTATCCCTTCCGCAGTATGCACCAACGACCCACTCGCAGATGATGTATATGCCACAGTACCACTCGTCACGATATGTTGCTGCAGGCCTTATGCCGACCTTCCGCCTGTGGGATAACCTCTACCTGCGCACAGCCTTCTACGCTATGTTCCGCCGTGCCGAGGCGGGTATTACAGACCAATGGCAGTATATAGCCGATATCTCTGTTACCTACCGCTCCGTCGTCGGCCCTGTAAGCATCTCAATGGCAAAGTATGGTATCAAGAACGGCAATAATCTCTATCTATCCCTTAACTTCGGATATCCACTCTTCGCCCCTAAGGGAACGTATTATTAACAGCCGTTGGCCGTTGGCTGTTGGCCATTAGCTGGCTGACGCAGAACAGAGAATTTAGGGAGGTTAAGGAAGTTAATGAGATTAGTGATTTTGCGCTAAACTTTTACTATTACACAAAAAAATGCGCCCGACACGCAAGTCGGGCGCAAAGCCAATGGCCAACGCTGCGATTAAGCCGAGGGCAAAGTCAAACTTGTTTGAACTTTGCCGAGGCGGAGCAGGGTCGGGTTGCCGAAGGCAAGCCAACGGCTAATAATTCTCTGCCTTAATCTCAAAGTAAGCCTGTGGGTGAGCGCATACTGGGCAAAGCTCTGGTGCCTGCTTGCCAACAACAACGTGGCCGCAGTTTGAGCACTGCCAAATCATATCGCCCTCGCGAGAGAATACAAGTCCGCCTTCAACATTTGCAAGCAGCTTGAGGTAGCGCTCCTCGTGCTCCTTCTCAATCTTTGCAACCGCCTCAAACAGAGCAGCAATCTCTACAAAACCCTCCTCGCGAGCCTCACGAGCAAAAGTTGCGTACATGTCGGTCCACTCGTAGTTCTCGCCCTCGGCAGCAGCCTTAAGGTTTGCAGCGGTGTCGCTGATGCCGTTAAGGAGCTTAAACCAAATCTTTGCGTGCTCCTTCTCGTTGTTTGCAGTCTCCTCAAAGAGCTTTGCAATCTGAACATAACCCTCCTTCTTTGCCTTTGAAGCAAAGTAGGTATACTTATTACGAGCCTGGCTCTCGCCTGCGAATGCTGCCCAGAGGTTCTGCTCTGTACGTGATCCCTTTAATTCTTTCATAGTTGTATAAGTTTAAGTGTTAAAACGATGAACAAAGGTAAAACGAAAATTGAAATTTTCAAAAAAAGAGGGATATCAAACAATAATCCCTCTAAACAACAGTTTCTCAACTTTTACTGCTTCTTGTTACCAATGATAAGGTAAACCAGAACAGCCAAAAGACCGAAGATAACCCCGAAAACAGCTGCTAAAACAGTGTTACGACCCTGCTTCTCTGCCAATTTGTAGCAAGCAAAGCCACATGCAAGCCATACAAGTAAAGAGATAATTTCCATAACTTAAGTTTTAAAAAGTTAATAAAAGGTTTTATTCCCATAACAAAGGTAGGAAAATATTTTTGAATAGCAAATAATTTTGTTTTGATGAACGGCGAAAAATCACTACTTTTGTGCAGATGAAATAACAATAAATAATATCATACTATGGAGAGTGTAAAATGTCTTATTATTGGTAGTGGTCCTGCGGGTTTCACTGCAGCTATTTATGCGGCGCGTGCATCGCTTGCGCCAGTGCTTTATGAGGGTATTGAGCCAGGTGGTCAGCTCACAACAACAACCGAGATTGAGAACTTCCCAGGCTACCCAGAGGGTATTACAGGCAAGGCTATGATGGATGATTTGCGCCGACAGGCACAGCGTTTTGGTACTGATGTTCGTACGGGTATTATTGGTAATATCGACACCTCAAAGCGACCATTTGTTGTCACTGTAGATAACGGAGAGCAGATTGAGGCTCAGACAGTTATCATCGCTACTGGTGCATCGGCAAAGTATCTTGGTCTGCCATCTGAGCAGAAGTACAAGGGTCTTGGCGTGAGTGCTTGTGCTACTTGTGACGGATTTTTCTACCGCAAGCAGGATGTAGCTGTTGTAGGTGGTGGAGATACTGCTTGTGAGGAGGCTACATACCTCGCATCGCTCTGCCGTCAGGTATACCTTATCGTCCGCAAGCCATTTTTGCGCGCTTCAAAGGCTATGCAGGAGCGTGTGTTCAACACTCCAAATATCAAGGTGCTCTTTGAGCATAATACTGCCGAGGTGCTTGGCGATGAGGATGGCGTAACGGGTGTTCGCCTGCGTAAGAGTGATGGCGAGGAGTATGAGATTCCACTCTCAGGCTTCTTCCTTGCTATTGGTCACCATCCAAATACCGAGCTTGTTGCAGGTAAGCTCGCCCTTGATGAGCAGGGATATATCGTCACTGTTGCTGGCACATCAAAGACCTCTTGCGAGGGTATCTTTGCTGCGGGCGATGTGTGCGACCCACACTACCGTCAGGCAATTGTTGCTGCTGGCTCTGGTTGTATTGCGGCACTTGATGCAGAGCGTTTTCTTCAGGCGCATAAGTAATGATAAAGGTTACGGTGTTAGGTCGTGCATCGGCAAAGCCGACCGTAAACAGCCACCCCTCAGCACAGGTAGTAAATGTGAACGAGCAGTACTACCTTGTTGATGCTGGGGAGGGTGTGCAGCAGCAGATGTTTCGCCGAGGTATCAACCCGCTAAAACTTCGCGCGGTATTTATCTCGCACCTGCACGGAGACCATGTTTTCGGGCTCTTTCCGCTCCTCTCTACACTGGGGCTTTGTGGTCGTCAAATGCCTCTCAAGGTCTTTGCTCCACGCCCTTTTGGGGAGATTTTGGAGTACCATCTGCGATACTTTGACCCTCAACTGCCATACGAGGTGGAGTGGGTTGAGGTTGATACGACCCGCCACCAGATGATTTTTGAGAGTAAGACCCTTGAGGTGTGGAGCATCCCTCTGCGCCACCGCGTGCCCTGCTCTGGATACCACTTTAAGGAGAAGTACCCAGAACTTAATGTAGACAAGTTTAAGATTACAAAGTACAACCTCACGATAGCCCAGATTGTGGCAGCAAAGCGAGGCGAGGATATAACCCTTGAGGATGGCACGGTGATAGATAATAGCGAACTGACATACCGGCCTTTTGAGCCGCGCAGCTATGCCTACCTGTCGGACACCTCGCGCTCGGCAGTGGCAGCCGAGAGGGTCAAGGGGGTGACACTGCTCTACCACGAGGCTACATATACCCGCGAGTTCCAGCACGATGCTAAGGAGCGCGGACACTCTACGGCCGCCGATGCAGCACAGATGGCCGTTGTGGCGGGGGCAGAGAGGCTTCTTTTGGGGCATTTCTCGTCGCGCTATAAGTCGCCAGAGGTGCTGCTTGAGGAGGCGAAGGAGATTTTTGAAAATTCGGCACTTGCCGAGGAGGGGGAGACATATACCGTATGATAACAAAGGCCGAAATACAATCTATTCGCGCACTGGCCGACAAGCGAGGGCGAGATGAGCAGCGACTCTTTATTGCCGAGGGGGAGAAACTTGTTGCGGAACTGCGCACCTCAACTCTGCGTGTAAGGAGGATATACACCACAAAGCCACTCTGGGCAGAAGCCGAGGTTATTGCCGAAAAGGATATGGAGCGTATCTCGCAACTTAAGACGGCAAATAATGCCCTTGCAGTGGTTGAGTGCCCGAAGTACGATATTGCTGCTGTAGACCCAACAAAAAACCTCGTTCTTGCTCTTGATAGGGTGCAGAACCCAGGTAACTTGGGTACTATTATCCGCCTTGCCGACTGGTTTGGCATTACAGATATCGTCTGCTCAGAGCAGAGTGCCGACTGCTTCAATCCCAAGGTTGTTCAGGCAACTATGGGGGCCATTATCCGCGTGAGGGTACACTATACAGACCTTGCAGGGTGGCTTGAGTGTCAGCACAATAGGGGAGTGAACATCTACGGAACATTCCTTGATGGGCAGAATATCTATAAGGCAGACAAGAGCCGTTGTGGCGTTATTGTTATGGGAAATGAGGGTCAGGGAATCAGCGCCGAGTGCGAAAAGAGCGTCACCCACCGCCTCTATATCCCGCCATATCCGGCAGATAGGAGTGGCTCGGAGTCGCTAAATGTAGCCATTGCCACAGCAATAACCTGTTCGGAGTTTAGACGGGGATAAGCTGTTGCAACGTTCATCAGCAAGCTGTCGCCCAGCAGAAAAACAGAGAAGTAAGATGAGTAAAATATTGGAAGGACTGAATCCGGCTCAGAGAGAGGCGGTGATACACTATAACACCCCGTCGCTAATTATTGCTGGTGCGGGGTCGGGAAAGACGCGTGTGCTCACTTCGCGCATAGCCTATATGCTTGAGCAGGGTGTTCGCGCGGAGAATATCCTTGCGCTAACATTTACCAAGAAGGCGGCAAATGAGATGCGCGAGCGTATTGATAGCATGGTTGGAACAGCTGCCCGAAGAATCAACATGGGCACTTTCCACTCTATCTTTGCCCGTATACTGCGCGAGAATGCCGAGGCGATAGGCTTTAAGCGAGAGTTTACAATCTATGAGACCACAGACTCTAAAAACCTTATCAAGACCATCATCAAGGAGCGAAATCTTGATGACAACAAGTATAAGCCCGGCCTTATCCACTCGCGCATATCTACGGCAAAAAATAGCCTTATAACTCCTGGTGCTTATGCGGCAAATGCAGCTCTTACGGGCGAGGATCGTAGCATGCAGATTCCAGAGTTTTCTAATATCTATATAGAGTACTGTCGCCGTTGCAAGCAGAATAATGCATTGGACTTTGACGATTTGCTGTTGCAGACAAATATTCTGTTGCGCGACTGCCCAGAGATTTTGCGCAGATATCAGGAGCTGTTTCAGTATATCCTTGTGGATGAGTATCAGGATACGAACTACGCTCAGTATCTAATCGTGCGCCGACTCTCGCAGCTGCACGGCAGGGTGTGTGTCGTTGGCGACGATGCGCAGAGCATCTACTCCTTCCGAGGTGCAAAGATTGAGAATATTCTCTCTTTCCAGCGCGACTATCCATCAGCAGAGGTCTTCAAACTTGAGCAGAACTATCGCTCTACGCAGACCATTGTAGATGCGGCAAACTCTGTTATCAAGCACAACGCTCGCCAGATGCAGAAGCAGTGCTTCTCGGCAGCCGAACAGGGCGAGAAAATCCGTATCTTCAAGGCCTATACAGACCGTGAGGAGGCGGAGCTTGTGGTAACGGACCTTCGTGACCGTGTGCGCGAGGGTGGCGACGACTGGCAGAGCGCAGCAATACTCTATCGTACTAATAATCAGTCGCTTGTGCTTGAGGAGGCACTACGCCGAAAAGGTATACCATATAAGATTTATAAGGGCAACTCATTCTACGACCACGCCGAGATTAAGGATTTGCTCGGTTATTTCCGCCTTGTGATAAATCCAAAGGACGACGAGGCCTTTAAGCGCGTGATAAACACCCCTGCGCGCGGTATTGGCGATACTACTGTTGAGCGCATAGCCGCCATAGCCCAAGAGCGCGACTGCTCTATGTGGGAGGCTATAGATACCCTTGTCGGCACAGTTCCAAATGGAAGTGTTGAGCGTGCGATAATAAAGAAGGTTACCGACTTTGTCTCACTTATCCGCTCCGTTGCCCTTGAGCGCGAGCAGAAGAGTCTCTACGACTTCGGCCTTGAGGTGGCTACTCGCTCTGGGCTGCTCTCGCACTACCGACTGCAGAACACTCCAGAGGCTAAGTCTGCCGTAGATAATATTGAGGAGCTGCTCAATACAATGCAGGAGTATACAGAGCGCACCGAGGCTGATATTCGTCAGGGCGAGCGAGAGGAGTTTGACCGCCCGACGGTTGAGGAGTGGCTTCAGAATGTTATGCTGATGACCGATATGGATAATGAGGACCCAGAGAGTAATAATAAGGTTACACTTATGACCGTCCACTCGGCAAAGGGCCTGGAGTATAAATATGTCTATATCGTTGGCTGTGAGGAGAATCTCTTTCCAGCGATGATGTCGCTTGAGTCTCTTGAGGGACTTGAGGAGGAGCGACGACTATTCTATGTGGCACTCACGCGCGCCAAAACCCTCGCCACACTCACTTGTGCCGATATGCGCTTCCGCTGGGGACAGATGAACTTCTCTACGCCAAGCCGCTTTTTAGCAGAGATAGACGCCCAGTATGTAGAGAGCGACTTTGACCTGCGTGGCACGCGCCGCAACCGCGAGCTTAATATTGACGAGGGCGAGGATGCAATAACCACCCTGCGCCGCCGCTACGATGTGCGCAGTCAGCAGAAGCGAAGCCAAAATCAGCCATTCCGCCCGCAGCCTCAACCTAAGCCGCAGCCACAAGAGACACCAAAGCCGAGCTATAATACAGAGCGTATGCGCCGTGTGGAGAGTAGCGCGTCTGGTGCTACTACAACCCAGCCATGCGCCTACACAGTAGGGCAGAGAGTCAATCACCCCAAGTTCGGCAATGGAACTATCGTGGCTATAGAGGCGTTGGCTACAGACCATAAGCTAAAGGTTGACTTTGGAGCCTTTGGCGAGAAGACACTGCTTGCAAAATTGGCTAAACTAACTGTGCTATGACCCCGCTCGTCTCGGTCTGTATGACCACCTATAACCACGAGAAGTATATCTCACAGGCTATTGAGAGTGTGCTGTGCCAGCGCACAACCTTTAGCTTTGAGGTCGTTATAGGCGAGGATTGCAGCACCGACAACACCCTTGCCATTTGCCGTCAGTACGAGGCACAACACCCCGATATTGTGCGTGTAGTAACCTCTGAACACAACATAGGTATGCACCGTAACTACCGCCGAACTATTGAGGCGTGTCGCGGTAAGTATATAGCTATGTGCGACGGCGACGACTGGTTTTCGGACGAGAATAAACTGCAGATGCAGGTAGAGATGATAGAGAAGAGCTCTGCCGATATGTGCTATACCCGCTCTCTTCGTCGTGGCGAGGATGGTAGTAGTGCAATATACCCAGAGTGTAGCCTGCACACCACGCTGGATGATATGCTTGCACTCAACACCGCCGAGAACTGCACAACTCTTGCACTCAAAAGCAAGATTTTGCAGTATTATGGCGAGGTTAAGCCAGAGTCTAAGGGTTGGCTTACGGATGACCTGCCGATGTGGCTCTGGTTTGCCGCTACGCAGAAGATAGTAGCCATAGACCGCGTAACGGCAGTCCACCGCGTGCTTGCCACAAGCGTGAGCCATAGCCATATGTGGGAAAAACAACTTGACTTCTGCTACTCACTTGACACTATAATGCTCTGGTTTGACGAGCATTATAACAATAATAAACTCAACCACTTCCTCGCCAGCCGCCGCCAAAACCGCGCCCTCTGGCTGCTGTCCTATCACGGGCCAATATCAAAATACCTCAAACTCTGGTGGCACACCTGCCACGAACACCCACGACTGCTCCTTAACCTCGCCCCCTACGGTCTGCTCGCCAAAAAACTCCTCTGGCGTATGTGGCAGTAGGCTACACAGTAGGCTGACGCGAACTGCCCGCTTTTTCGCGAAAAAGCAGGGCGTGCAAAAAGCTCTTGGCAAAACTCCGTTTTGCTTGTGTGCTGATGCGGATTTAGGATAGCCTTACGGCTATTACGACAAAAAATAGAGCCATTCACTTTCAAGCAAGCTTGAGTGAGGCTCTATTTTTCATCGTACTCTCTGCGAGAGTTTTCCTAAATCCGAATAAACACAGACAGACGGAGTCTGTACCGCTGAAAAGCTAATGGCTAATGGCCAACAGCTAATGGTAATTTTCCTCTAACAACGTTAGAGGAATAATTTTTTATCTAAAATTTTAGTAGAAAAAATTTGTTCATCTAAATTTTTAGTTATAACTTTGTACTAAACTTTTAGATGAAAGACTTTATGAGCAAGGATTTACAGACACTTACACGCGGCGAGGAGGAGGTAATGCAGATTCTCTGGCAGCTGGGAGAGGCATCGGTGGCGCAGATTATTGAGCATATTCAGGAGCCCAAGCCAAAGTATACAACCGTAGCGACATTTATCAAGATATTGGAGAACAAGGGCTTTGTAGCACATAGGGCAGAGGGTCGCGGATTTTGTTACTACGCTGTTGTTAAGAGGGAGGAGTATGCCTCTGGGGTGGCAAAGAGTCTGCTAGATAGTTATTTTGGTGGCTCTCTTTCGCAGATGGTCTCTTTCTTTGGTAAGAAGGAGGATATCTCTGTTGCCGAGATGGATGAGATACTTGAGATTGTTGAACAGATAAAGGGTAAGTAGTATGCGCCAAGTTGTTATATACCTTATTGAGGTTATTGTTTGTAGTGGCGTATTGGCAGCTCTCTACTCGCTACTGATTGAGCGCAAGGTGGACTACCTATTTGCTCGACTGTTTCTTCTCTTCTCAGTTGTTCTGTCAGCTGTAATACCTATTATAAATATACCCGTTTGGCAGGCAACGATACTACCACAACAGACAGTGACGGCAGTCGTAGGGACTGGTGCCGAGGTTGTGCCGAGTGCTATGGAGGCGGTTTCGGGCTTCAATTTTGTGGCTCTATTGTGGGTTGTTTATGGCTTGGGTGTGGCGTTATGTGCGGGAAGTATTGTTCTTCAGTTTGTAAATGTTCTTCGCATACGAAGGGGTGGTAGTGTGACAACATTTGAGGGTATTAATATTGTCCGCTCACAGCAGAATATTGCCTCTTTTTCGCTCTTTAAGACGATATACATAGGTAACAACACCGCTGATAGTGATTTGCCGACTATTGTGGCGCACGAGCGTAGCCATATTGTCCACAGACACTCTGTAGAGAGGGTTGTTATGGAGGTTTTCAAGGCTCTGCTTTGGTGGAACCCGTTTGTGTGGATTGCTTCGCGCCGTCTTGTTGAGGCTCACGAGTTTGAGGCTGATAGCGATGTTATAGGTAGTGGCTGTGATGCAAAACAGTATGTTACAACACTATTAAAGCACCTATTTGGCTATAGTCCGGAGATAGCCAACGGTCTTCATAATTCATTAACTAAAAAACGACTAAAGATGATTCTTGAAAACAACAGTGGCAGATACGCTCTGCTACGCAAAGTGGCTGTTATTCCGGTATTGGGAGTTCTGTTTACTCTCTTCTCGCTCACAACAAAAGAGGCTGTGGCTCAAGATGTTCCGCAGAGTGATGTGGTACAAGAGAGTGTAGAGATTAACGATTACAAAGACTTCTATCGTTGGGTTGTAACTAATGTTCACTATCCCGCTGAGGCAAAAGAGCAGAATTTGTCAGGTACGGTAATAGCCTCACTGACAATAGATACAGAGGGCAATGTTAAGGATGTAAATATTGTAAAGTCCGATAGTGAACTCTTCACAAATGAGGTGAAGCGAGTACTTGCCAAAGCTCCTGCGTGGAAGCCATTTGTCAAAGATGGCAAAAGTGTTGAAGTTAAGTATATGATGCCTGTAAACTTTGTCTTGGATGATGCAAAGAGCGAAGGAGTAGGCGGTGTGGTGGTAAAAAAATAGTGCTATGAAAAACTTTATTCAACTCGTCGTAGCAATTCTCTTTGTGGCGACAGCCTGCTCAATTGCAAATCAGAAAACAGTGGCGCAGGTTGAGCCTAAACTGCCAGAGGGGGCTGTGGAGATGAGATATGAGCGCCATCTGCACTTTGATGTACTGCTGCGTGACTCAATACCCGCGCGGATGATTTTTGATTCGGGAAGTAGCAATCTGCTGTTGGACTCTACATTCTACACGACTACATTTGGCAAGAACAATAGTTTGCGCCGCGCAATGCTCTCAGGTGCGGGCGGTGGCTTTCAGCTAACAACGCTTGATGCAAGCCGCTGGAGCTATAGCATTGGCGAGCTGTCGCACACCGAGCCGATGGCTGTTGTTATGGATTTGCGAAAGATTGTGGGCGATGGTGTAGATGGTCTGTTTGGACTGCCATCTATGTTAGGCAAGCGCGTGGAGTTTAACTATGCTGTCGGCTATATGCGCATCCTAAAGCCAGAGGAGAAAATCACAGAGGATTTTACGGCCATCAAGTGTTCTTGGCTAAAGGATAAGGACCGTATTATTGTCCCTCTAACTGTCACATTTGCAGATGGGTATGCTCTTACAGGAAACTTCCTTGTGGATACGGGTATGCCCGATGCATTGGCTCTGGTTAGCGCAACAACTGCCCGCCTAAAGAGTGGCGGACACCTTGTGGGCGCGCAGAGCACAACCGTTGAGGTGGGAGGCGTTGGTGGCTCACGCACAGAGAGCTATGTGACAGCAAAACAGATTACTATCGGAGGTAAAACAGTGAATAGTGTCCGCATCTCCTGCTCGGAAAACAAGCAGGGAGCAATGACAGATAGTAGATTTGATGGCCTTGTCGGCAACGCCCTACTCGCGAACTTTGATGTTATCTTTGACTTTGAAAATTGGGTGATGTACCTCCGCCCAAACACAAGGTAAACTTGCGAGTACCGCGCCTTTTTGCAAAAAGGCGCCCCAAAAACTCTTGGAAAAACTGCGTTTTTCTTCTGTGCTGATGCGGATTTAGGATAGCTTTACAGCTATTACGATAAAAAAGAGAGATATGCTCTTGCTCAAGTAAACTTGGCAAGCAATCTCTCTTTTCTCTCGTACTCTCTCCGAGAGTTTCCCTAAATCCGAGGAAACTCAAACAAACACAGTCTAAATAAAGAGTTTAAGGAAATTAGAGAATTTAGCGATAATATGCCTTAAACTCATTAAACTCATTAATTTCACTACTTTTAGCACTGCATTTTGTCGTCAAAACTGGGTCGGGTTGCCAAAGGCGAGCTAACGGCTAACGGCTAATAGCTAATGGTAAAAATTTGCAGTGCATAAGGCTCTGCAAATTTTTTACAAAAAAATGTCGTGTTTTCTTGCTAAAATGTAAAATATTCTTTACATTTGCAGTGTGAATGATAATCACAGATGTTTGACAGACTCTATTTTGCGAATACGGGGCGTGTAGATGCTGATGTGAAGAGGTGTTGGTCGCACTTTCCTGCCTCTTCGAATTTCTTAAAAGTGCTGTGTGCAATATATAAAGGTGAGTTATTTGGTAGTATACACGACCCGTTTTCGTTTTTTATTTGGGATTTGTCTAAAAAGTTGTAATTTTGTACAAACAAATCTCTAAAGTGATGAAAAATAGAAGTTTTCTACTACCGCATATCTTTGGTAAAATCGGATGGTTTATTTTAGTGCCCTTTACTATTCTGGGTCTGTTTATTATGTTTACAGGCGGGGCAGAGGTGAGCTTGGGCAGATTCTTCTCGGCTACGGGAAACCATCGTGAGATAGAGTCTCAGATACTTAACAATGTTACCATTATCGGACTGCTTATAGGGCTTATTTTTACATCTTGCTCTCGCGAGAAGTATGAGGATGAGATGATTTCGGCGCTACGCCTTGACTCGCTTTTACTGGCGCTCTATATCTCTGTTGTGGTGCTTATTGTGGCGGTACTCTGCCTCTATGGCAACAACTTCTACGAGTTTTTGATATACCAGATGTTCATCTTGCCTCTGATTTTTCTTGTCACCTTCAGGATTAAGATGTGGCGATTAAATAGAGACAACGATGAAGAATAATATCCGCGTAGCGCGAGCTGAGCGCCGTATGACTCAGCAACAGCTTGCCGATAGCATTGGCGTAAGTCGTCAGACGGTCAATGCTATTGAGAGTGGTCGTTTTGTTCCCAGTACCACGCTCGCTCTTCGCATTGCTCGCCTGTTTGATAAACCTGTTGAGGCGATGTTTATGCTTGAGGAGTCCGATTTGATTTAATTTAATCTTCCAAACACTTGCTGGAGATGAGGCAGTCGTTGATATCATTGCTACAGTGTGCGTTAGTCTCTCCAGAGGATCACTTTAGAACACTATGGAATAGGGTGGATGCTGCGCTCTGCGAGCCACCAGTGGTAGATAGACAGGGACTTTTTGCCGAGTCCAAGATTTATCTCAAAACAGAGGGGTATGCGATGATATATATGCCCCTGAGCAAGTATCATATAAACATCTCGCCAAAGTTGATGTGCAGTGACAGCACAATTCTCGCACCATACACACTACTGAAGGATGAGTTGAGCTTTTATGATAACGAGGGCAACTACCAGTCGGTAGATGTTATGTTGCAATATATCACAGATAGTGTGCCTCTGGCGTATGCTGGTTTAAAGAGCGATGAGGTGCTTGCTATTTTAGCCCAGCTGAAAGAGGAGTGTCATAGGATAGGCTTTAGCCATAACAACCTTACTCCTTACGATATTATGATAAGGGAGGACTCTACGCCATACCTTATCCGCTGCCATTATGCAACATTTACGGGCGCACACGACAACTTTGACTCTGTTTGCCACGCAATTCTCTCTAACGAAGGCTCATTGGCAGATGCCGAGTCGCTATATATCACAGATGACAATCAGAGGCAAGAGGGTAGTTGTTTTACCAGGTATAACCACGCGGGGCTGTATGGCTATAAAGACCACAGCGGGCAGGTTGTAATAAGGCCACAGTTTAAGTGGGCTGGTGATTTCTATGAGCACCGCGCAGTGGTAAGGACAAAGAGTGGCTATGGGGTTATTGATACTTCGGGCAACTTTGTACTTCTGCCAATGTTTGACACTCTCTACTACAACGTCAGCTACACAATATTCTACACCATCGTAAATAACAATCCTACAGCAAAGCGTCGCCGAGGCTCATTTGACGTGCGAGACTACGAGATAGAGGGCTATGATTATAACGGCAATCAGATAGAGGCGGGCGATGCTCGACTTGGGGAGCTTCTTGCAATCCATATGCGGTCAATTTTTGTAGATAGGTAGCTGTTATTAGTGGTAAAAGTGGAGAAATTTTGAATTTTCAATAGCTTTCAGTACCTTTGTACGCTATGAATATAGATTTAGATAAAATAGAGGCTCTCAAGGAGTTACTCTCTCAGCCTAAAAAGGTGGTAATCCTTTCGCACACCAATCCAGATGGCGATGCTATAGGCTCGTCACTGGCACTCTCTCAGGTGCTTAAGCAGCGGGGACATACAGTAAATTGTATCCTACCAAACCGCTTTCCGTACTACCTTAAGTGGATGCCTTGTTGTGATGAACTTATTATCCATGCACAGGATAAGATAGGTATCGCCCAGAGTGTTATTGCCGCTGCCGATGTGGTTATTTGCGCCGATATGAGCTCTCTGTCCCGCCTGGAGGCGCTGACGGAGATTATCGCGGCTAATACAACGGCTAAGCGCATACTTATAGACCATCACCTCAGCCCATCTGATGAGTTTGACCTTGTCTTCTCATTCCCAGAGTCGTCAAGTACAGCATATCTGGTCTACGAGATTCTCAAGGCTGCCTTTGGTGCAGAGGTCTTTGACCAGACTATTGCTACACTGCTCTATGTGGGTATGATTACCGATACTGGCAACTTCGCCTTCTCTACAATCAACCCTCAGCTGTTCCGCGCTGCGGCAGATTTGCTTGAGACGGGCATTGATGTTCCGACAATCTACAACAATGTCTACAACTCCTTTACCGAGGGTCGCGCACGACTCTTTGGTTATGTTATAAACCGCAAGATGAAGACCCTGCTCAAGGGTACTGTTGCATATATGTCACTTACCGAGGAGGAGATGCGCCGCTACTGGTTCCAGCAGGGAGATAGCGAGGGTTTTGTAAACTATCCACTCTCGATAAAGAAGGTCAAGATGTCGGCAATGTTTTCAGAGCAGCAGGGTGGCTTTATCCGCGTGTCACTGCGTAGTCACGGCAAGGTGGATGTGAATACCTTTGCTCGCCGATACTTTAACGGCGGTGGTCACCACAATGCTGCGGGCGGTAAGTCGTTTATGAATATGGAGGATACTATTGCCCACTATATTGCTGCCGTAGAGGAGTATCATAACGAGGGGTTAGTATAAAGGTTAAAAAGTTAATGTTATGTTTAAGACCTATTTGCGACTGTTAAATTTCGCCAGCCCGATAAGCAAGTACGCTGTTCCATACTTCTTTACAGCGGCACTACATGCGATATTTAATACAGCGACCTATGCCCTTATAATCCCTATTCTGAACACTATGTTTGATAAGGGGTTTGCATTTCAGCCGATATATACAGCACCTGCTATTGCCTTTGACAATCAGGCGCTTACAGAGTGGTTGAACTATATCTATACAATGCTCTTTGGCCCAGAGTTTACAATGACCCGCATCCTTGCTCTGCTTGGTGGAGTTGTTATTACTGCCAATTTGCTCTCAAACCTCTTTAGATTTTTAAGCGCCTATACTGTTGAGTGTATGCGTACAACTACGCTCCAGCGTATGCGTAATATGATGTTTGACAACATTATAGGTATGAATGTGGGCTACTTCTCGGAGCAGCGCAAGGGAGATATTATCTCTCGCATCACTTCGGATGTTATGGCAGTTCAGTTCTGCATTACAAATACCCTTCAGGTGGCCTTCCGCGAGCCGTTCCTTATTATCGGATACCTCGTGCTGATGCTCAATGTGTCGTGGGAGTTGGCTCTGTTTGCAGTTCTGTTTTTGCCTGTTGTGGGAGTGCTTATTGGTGGCATTGTCAAGCGTCTTCGCCACCCTGCAAGCCGCGTTCAGGCACAGCAGGGAGAGATGGTCAGCGTGCTTGATGAGTCTCTGTCGGGCATTAAGATTATCAAGACCTATACTGCCGCAGATTATGTGCGCAATAAGTTCCACCAGATAAATGCCGAGCTGTCTCGCATCATGCTCTGGATGGCTCGTCGTCAGCAGTTGGCATCCCCAATGAGTGAGTTTCTGGGTATTACGGCGGTAGCTGTGGTGCTTGTCTTTGGTGGCTCACTTGTCACTAAGGGAAGCATGAGCGCAGCGGGTTTTATCGCCTTTATTGCTGCCTTCTCGCAGATTACCCGCCCAGTGCGCGCATTTATTGACCAGTTTGCAAATATCAATCAGGGTGTTGCCGCAGGTGAGCGTATCTTTGAAGTTATTGATGCCAAGAGTGCAATTGTGGATAGTAGCAGTGCTGTTGAGTTTACAGGTCTTAAGGAGAAGATAGAGTTTAAGGATATCAACTTCTCGTATGACAGTAGCCGAGAGATACTGCACAACATCAGTTTTACTATCAATAAGGGCGAGACCGTTGCCCTTGTGGGTGCTTCGGGTGGCGGAAAGAGTACTCTCAGCGAGCTTATGCCGCGCTTCTACGACCCAAGCAGTGGAACGATTCTTATTGATGGCGTAGATATCAAACTCTTCAGCCAAGACTCGCTCCGTAGCCATATGAGCCTTGTTTCGCAGGATACGGTGCTCTTTAATGATACTATTGAGAGCAATATCGCCCTTGGAAAGCAGGGTGCAACGCATAGTGAGATTGTTGAGGCAGCCAAGATAGCCAACGCCCACGACTTTATTATGACTACGGCTGATGGTTATAATACCAATATCGGCGACCGAGGAGCAAAGCTCTCTGGTGGTCAGCGTCAGCGACTGAGTATCGCACGTGCGGTGCTTAAGAATCCAGAGTTTTTGATTCTTGACGAGGCGACATCGGCCCTTGATACCGAATCCGAGCAGCTTGTTCAGCAGGCCCTTACCCGTATGCTCAAGGGTAGAACCTCTGTGGTTATTGCTCACCGACTCTCAACAATCCAAAATGCCGATAAGATTATCGTTGTTGACGATGGTCGCATTGCCGAGCAGGGCACACACAGCGAGCTTATTGCCAAGGGTGGCATTTACGCAAAACTTATTGAGATGCAAAGTCTGAAATAGTTATGGATATAGCACAGTCAAAACGCAAAGAGAATATTGCCGAGTATATCCTCTACCTATGGCAGATTGAGGATATGTTGCGCGCACTGCAGTTTAGCCCAGAGGCTATCTTCTCGCAGTTCGTTGCGCCTCGTAACCTAACGGAGGAGCAGAAAAACCTCCACTTTATCTGGTATATGGACATCGTGGCACTTCTGCGCGAGGAGGGCAAAGAGGAGCGTGGACATCTGGACCATACCCTGCACCTTATTGACGACCTACATAGCCTCCATCTTCAGCTTATGAGACTTCCTGTGGGTAAAGAGTACCGCGAGAAGGTTGCCAAGCTCTCGCCATACCTGCCTACACTAAAGAGTATCTTTGGAAAAAATATTAGCGATACAGAGCTCTGCTTCAGAACACTCTATGGCGTTATGCTCTATCGTATGAAGGGCGATAGCCGCTCTGCAATCTCTGACACCCTTGAGTTTATCTCTCCAGTTATTGCCACTCTTACGGCGATGTACCATAAGGTTGAGCGCGGCGAGATAGACCTGTTCAAGGAGTAACTACTCCTCTTTTCTGCCTTGTATCTGCTTCTTTAGGGCGTAGGGCGTAATGTTAAAACGCTGCTTGAAGAGGCGGATAAAGTGCGAGGTGTTGGTAAAGGTGCAGTGGTTGCCTATCTCCGAGACGGTCTTGTCGCTCGTGTAGAGGAGCGTCTTGGCAAGTTGCAATCGCTGCTCTATAAACCACTTGTGCGGCGAGGTGTCAAAGGCCCTTGAAAACTCCTTCTTAAACGATGTTAGCGAGCGGTGGGTCTGCTGTGCAAGGGTCTCAATGGTGTTCTCCTTCAGTATGTTGTCGTAGATACAACTCCTAAACTTCACCTGGTCTACATCTGCCCCTTGAAGCAGTTTGCTTCGCATACAACTTCCCTCTGAGCTAAGGATATGGTATATCAACTCTGGCGTGCGCAGATGG
>JAGBAX010000014.1 GCA_017938765.1 Alistipes sp.
GGATCAAACTCTCCATTGTAAAAAAAAGAATTAATTAAATCTTAGCTCTAATCTCAAAGGTATTGTTTTGAAATTACACTCTTGCGAGTGTGGAAAAAACTTATTTAGCTGCTCAAATACCTCAAAGAACGAAATTGTATCTCAAGACCGAAGTCTAATTGATATCTCTGATTCTCTCCGATTTTAGAAGCGGAAAGCGGTTGCAAAGGTAAGGCAACTTTTTCAAACTTCCAAATCTTTTTCGAAAAAATTTTCAACTTTTTTTTCATAGAACCTTTTTGCTCTCGTTTAGAAGCGAAAGCGGTTGCAAAAGTAATGCAACTTTTTCAAACTTCCAAATCTTTTTGAAAAAAAGTTTAATAAAATTTTTTAAGAACCTTTTTCTGCGTCCAGGCCGTGTTTGTGACCTGATTGCGAGTGCAAAGTAACGACATTAATTTTAGATATGCAAATTTTTTAATAACTTTTTTGCAACATTTTTTTGGCCGAAAGTATAATAGCACTATGCATCAAGCAGTTAGCTCTAAAAATAGTTTTAAGAGGCAAATTTCCACTATATAATATATATAGGTATAGATATTTTTACTATCTTTGTGCAAATTCAACAGCTATGAAACGACTTTTGATTTTCGCGATAGCAATAGCAACGCTCTTCCACTCAATTGCGGATGAGGACTATACTTCTAATCAGCCAAAGATATCAGATATTGAGTTTTCTAACAAGAGTGAGATACGACAACTATTGGTAGACAAGTTACACAAGCTTGCCAAAGAGGGAAATGCAGATGCTCAAGCAACGCTATCTTCAATCTATCGTTGGGGCGACAAACTGGAGCAGGACCACAAAAAGGCGTTCAAGTGGGCAAAGAAGGCAGCAAGGCAGGAGCATATACACGGTCAATATTTGTTAGGCAACTACTTCTATCGAGGTATTGGTGTTAAGAAGAGCCTCAAAAAGGCGGCTAAGTATTTCCGACTTACGGCAGAGAAGGGGTACTCGCCCAGCCAATACTCTATAGGAGTGATGCTCATCTATGGCAAAGGTATCAAGCAAGATATTGATTTAGGATTAAAATATCTCAATGAGGCGGCAGAAAAGGGTTACACATCTGCGCTCTATGAGCTTGGTCGCATATACGAGAAGGGGAAATACGCAGATAAGAGTATTGAGTTAGCCGCCAAATACTACGCCCGCGCAGCCAAGAAGGGTCACGCCAATGCAAACAACAACCTCGGAATAATCTACTACACCGGTAAGTTAGGCGACAAGAATTACAAGAGGGCGGTTGAGCATTTTACCGCTGGAGCCAAATCGGGAAACAAATATGCACAGACAAATCTTGGCAACTGCTTCCGCCTTGGTCGCGGCGTTGAGAGAGACTACACCCAAGCGGCATACTGGTACGACCTTGCTGCCAAGCAGGGGTGGAAGAACGCTTTCTACCACCTCGGCTGGCTATACTACAATGGCAAAGGGGTTGAGAAGGACTACAAGCGTGCTCTTGAGCTATACTTCAAAGCAGCAGAGCAGGAGCATAAAGGGGCTTACAATAATATTGGCATATGCTACGAGTATGGTCACGGCGTAAAGAGGGACTACGCAGAGGCTGCACAGTGGTATACCCTTGCTGCAGAGAAAGGTAGCCGCGTAGCGATGTACAACATCGGCAACCTATACTATCACGGCAAAGGCGTGGAGAGAGACTACACAAAGGCTGTTGAGTATCTAAAAAAGTCGGCAGAGTTAGGATACCACAGCGGTCAAAACCTATTGGGCGTATGTTATGAGACGGGGCGTGGAGTTGAAAAGGACTATGCAGAGGCTATAAAGCTATTCACAAAGGCTATTGAGAGTGGTTCTGTTAAGGCAATAGAGAATCTGGGCGATATGTACTACTTCGGCAAGGGCGTAAACAAAGACTACTGTCGCGCAGCCGAACTATACAAAGAGTCAGCACTCAAGGGCAACAACTATGCGCAATACAACTTGGGAAGATGCTACGAGAGAGGTCTGGGAGTAGAGAAGAATCTAACCGAGGCGCTGATGTGGTACATAAAGTCCGCTGACGGAGGCAATCGTGCCGCGATGTACAAGGTGGGCTATATGTGCTACCACGGCAAGGGAACAGAGAAGAGTTACAAGGGAGCTGTTGCCTACTTCCAACAGTCGGCAGAAAAGGGTCACGACCAAGCGCAGTACTATCTGGCCCTGTGCTACGACTTCGGTAGAGGTGTGGAGAAGAGTATTCAAAAGGCCATTGAGCTATACTCTCTCGCAGCAGCGCAAGGTAATAGCGGGGCGCACTACCGCTTGGGTGTTCTCTATGCAGTGGGCAAGGGTGTGGAGCAAAACTATACAAAGGCTCTCCACCACTACACTGTCGCCGCCGAGAAGGGACACGCAAGCGCAGCATTCTACCTTGGCGAGTGCTATCAGAATGGCACTGGGTGCGAAAAGGATGATGAAAAGGCAAAGTATTGGTATCAGAAGGCTGCTAAAAAAGGCTCAAAGTACGCCATTGAGGCACTAAAAGATTTGCAGTAGAGTGGCTTAATTTTACCTGCTGCAAAAAAATTGTTATTTTTCTTGGAAATGGGGGGGGGAATTTGTTACCTTTGAGAAAATTTTAAGCAATATGAAAAGATTAATACTCCTTTTGGCTATAGTGGCTACATCAATGTCACTATCTGCACAGAGTCTTGACTACACTCTCAACCTCACTAACGAGGGTGGCAAGGCTATCTCTAACGCCACACTATTTGTTGAGATAGGCAGAACAGATGATAATGGACTCTACAAGATTAACGCCAAGTTCAACACCAACCTGCTTATAGAGGCAGAGGGCTATAGCCATACTGGTTTAATTCTTAAATCAGATGCACTGCAGCGCGTTGTACCACACTCCGCGTCAGGTAAAAAGAACACATTAGAGCCTCCTCAATCACTAAAGTGTGAGCTTGAATACCCTCTCTATGTAGTAAACGGAGTCTATGTTCCATCTTTCAGACCCCACAACTACACAGACAATCAAATTGAGAGTATGACAACAACAAAGAAGTGGAACAAGGTCACCAAAGCGATATTTGAGAATACCGACATTGAGAGCATTGATGTCACAAGGCGCGGCGTGGCTATGATAACCACAAAGGAGCCGTTAGTATTCAACACCATTAAAAATAAGGCAGAGTACACCGTTGTTGTTGTAGACCCAGAGGGCAACCCTATTAAGGATGCTGTGATATATATCCGCCGTGGCAAAACAGACTATGCAGGAAACATAGAGTTCCGCGCCAAGGCGGGCAGACGCGCTGTAATCACCTCTGCCAAGTATGAAAACACCTCAACAATGCTTACCAAGCAGACTAACCTATCTGCCACAATGGTAAGAAGACCAAAGCAGGAGAAAATAGAGACAAAGCAGATGCCATCTTTCAAAGGAGGCTCAATTTCAAAGTTCAGACAGTGGTTTATGAACCACACCAACGAAGAGCTTCAAAAGTGCATTCAGCAGGAGGATACATCTATCGTTGCGCTATTTATTGTCGGCAAAACGGGCGAGATTATGAGCGTAGACATTCTTACGCAGAACAACCCTCGCGCAGCCAGAGTTGTCAAGAGGGCAATCTACCGCTCCCCACGCTGGACTCCGGGTACAGAGAATGGCAAACCAGTAAATGTTAGCTATACCCTACCAGTCAATCTGCATGGCACTGCTGAATATTAAGAATAAAACGCCTGTTAGGTTGTTCCTAACAGGCGTTTTATTATGGCAACAAACTACTCCATAGAAAATACTCTAATCTCTGTCACTCCCT
The DNA here is from genome assembly GCA_017938765.1 of Alistipes sp. GTDB lineage: Bacteria > Bacteroidota > Bacteroidia > Bacteroidales > Rikenellaceae > Alistipes. Next base: position 3,817 of record JAGBAX010000014.1, read on the forward strand.
CAACAGCCTTTTTGAGTGCTTCAATATCGGTCTTCTCGTCTACCTGACCGTAGTGGTAAGGGTAGAAAATCTTTGGTTTGATAGCCTTAACAACGCGAGCAGCTTGCTCAACGGTCATTGTATATGGCTGATTAACAGGCAGAAAGGCGATATCCACATCCTTGATATTCAGCACATCCTCATTATCCTCCGTATCGCCCGCAACATATATAGTCGTACCACCAAGAGTAATCAGATAACCGCAATCCTCACGAGACTTTGGGTGGAAATCTCTATGTCCCTCCGAGATATTATATGCTGGCACTGCGCGCACCGTAACACCCTCAACAGGCATAGAGATTGCTCGCGGAAGCATAGTCACGCAGTCGTGCTCAAAGGCCTCAGCAGATGTTTTATCGCACAGCACAACCGTCTTCTCTGTTTGCAACTGCTCAATAGTAGAGAGTTCAAGATGGTCGTAGTGTGAGTGGGTCACAAGCAGTAGGTCAGCCTTTGGCTGGCTCTGCCAGTCAAATTCGCCCACTGGGTCTACATATATCTGAATGCCATTCCAAGCAATACCAAGCGAGGCGTGAGCGTAGAATGTAAAGGTAATCTGTGAGCCATCGGCAGCAGTAACACTATCCTGCGGATAAGCGGTCGGGCTCTTCTTTGTGCAACCAAATAGTGTTGAAAGAATCGACATAAGTATAACAATTTTTCTCATAGCACTACAAATTTAGTGACTTTTAACGAAAAATTCAATATTTAGCGTTACTTTTGTGCTATAAATTGAGGCCAATGTTGTTTTTAAGGAGAATAGTAAAGGTTCTGGTGGCAATAGTGTTACTTGCACTGTTGGCAGTTATTGTTACTGGAGTGAGCTTTGTCTACAACTTCCGACATCCACAGCCATTTTCAGGGCCCGACATCTTCAACCCTTATCGCAATATTGATACTGTACACTGCTGGAAGCGCGCCAATTTCCACACCCACTCACGCGTAGATGGCATACTGAACGAGTGCGAGTACACTGCCGAGCAGACCTATGACAAGTACCGTGAATTTGGCTACGACATTGTCACATTCTCAAACCACAACCAGATTATTCCCCACCCTGCGGGCGATAGTCTACATATGAACCTCTACGAGCACGGCTACAACCTCTTTAAGTTTCACAAACTCGTTTTCGGCAGTGAGTCTGTAAACTATTTTGATAACCTTCTGCCACTCTTTACATTTCAGCGACAGACGCAGATAGATATGCTCTCTGATGAGGCGGACATCGTTGTGCTAAACCACCCGCTGCGCACAAATGCCACATTTGACACCCACCTTCAGAGGCTCTCTGGCTACAATATCATTGAGCTTGATAGCGGAAGAAGTACCGAGAATGAGTATTGGGACACTGCCTTGAGCGCAGGTAACTACAGCTTTGCCCTTGCTAATGACGATTTGCACTATCCAGAGCGCAGCAGTGCTATCGCCGTAAGGAGCAACTTCCTCTGCACGCCCACTGCCCAGTATAGCGACATTAAAAAGGCTCTACTTGACGGCAGTTTCTACGCCATGCGTATAGCTGACTATGGAAGTGGCAACTGGGATATTAAGCGCGAGAAAAACCGACAGATACCTTATATTAAAAATATAGGCGTAATAGATAGCAATATTTTCATTGCCCTATCTGAAAAGGCGGATAGCATAAAGGTTACGGGGCAGAATCACACAACCCTACTTCTTGCTACAGCAACCGACTCTGTAGGTTACACTATGCGCACAGACGACAGTTACAGTCGTTTTACGGCCTACTTTGCTGACGGCGAGGTTATATACACAAACCCATTTGCACGCTACGATGCCTCACTTGCACCAACACCATTTAACAGAGAACCAGTTCCTGTAAATATACCGCTTACTGCCCTATTTAACCTTTCGTTGCTTGTTGCAGCGGCGGGCGTGAGCATAGCTCTATATAAAACTATTTTCGTATGGTAAATATATTCAAACAAAAAAGGAGTATAACTCTTATAAGCGCACTACTGAGTATCTACACCCTACTCGCCTACCACTACCCCCTATTTAAGGTTATCGTAGAGAATCTTGAGGGTGGATTCAATGGCGTAATTATCACCGTAGGCTTTGCAGTGCTGATGCTCGCCACAAACTTCTTCTTCTACAACCTACTGCTCTATCTTACCCGCATAGTGGGCAAGTGGATTACGGCCTTTACGCTTATTGGCGATGCGATAATGCTCTACTTTGTAAACACCTACGATGTGCTTGTGACAGACTCTATGATGGGCAATGTCTTTAATACCCGCTACTCGGAGGCCTCTGGTTACTTCTCACTCTCGGCAGTGTTGTATGTTGTGTTCTTAGGCATTCTTCCCGCCACACTCCTTATTCTACAACAGATTGACTATAAGAGCCTTAAGCGATTTGGGATTAACACAGGTATTGCCCTTGCAACAATGGTGGCTATGGTGGCGATAAACATCAACAACTTCACTTGGATAGACCGCCATGCAACGAAGCTCGGTAGCCTGCTGATGCCTTGGTCGTATACGGTAAACAGTGTCCGCTACTACAATGCTGAGCGCAAGCGCAACCAGAAGGAGATTCTTCTGCCTGATGCAACAATTACAAACAGCGGCAAAGAGGTGGTTGTGCTACTTATAGGAGAGTCTGCCCGCAGCCAGAACTTCTCACTCTATGGTTACGATAAAAAGACCAACCCATTGCTTGAGAATCAGGCTGTTACAGTGCTTACAGCCAAGTCGGCAGCCACATATACAACGGCGGGAGTAAAGGCTATTCTTGACCACAAGCCGACAGATAAGCTCTACGAGATTTTGCCAAATTACCTCTACCGCGCGGGTGTGGATGTCGTTTGGCGAACAGCCAACTGGGGCGAGCCGCCAGTGCATATAGAAAAATACCAGAAGGTTGCCGACCTAAAGGCCGCCTACCCCGATGCGGACGATAGGTACGACGGCATCCTTACCGTTGGGCTGAAGGAGGTTGTAGAGTCAAGCGCAGCAGACAAAGTGCTTATTGTTCTGCACACATCAACGAGTCACGGACCAACATACTACAGCAAGTATCCATCTGAGTTTGAGCATTTTACACCCGTATGCACCACTGTTGAGATGGCAAAGGCTGTGCCTGAGGAGCTGATAAATGCCTACGATAACACTATTCTCTACACTGACTATCTTGTAAACGAGGTTATTGAGAGTATGAAGTCTCTTACTGACTATCGCAGCTGCGTGATGTTTATCTCCGATCACGGCGAGTCACTTGGCGAGAACAACCTCTATATGCACGGCGTGCCGATGGCTATGGCGCCAAAGGAGCAAGTTGAGATTCCTTTTATCGTCTGGACATCGGACAGTTCAAAGATTAAGGCGATTGACGAGGCGGGGCAGTATCACATTTTCCACAGCACAATGGACTTTTTGAGCATAGACAGTCCAGTATATGACAGTCAGATGAGCATCTTTGAGTAGGGTTTGTCGTTTTGTTAAAAATCACTATATTTGAAGAAAATTTACACTAAAAACTTAAAACTATGAGTCTACTTGGTAATCTTATTTGGTTTCTTTTTGGAGGTTTTATCCTCGGTCTTGGTTATATTCTTGGAGGTCTGATTTTGTGTCTTACTATCGTCGGCATACCATTCGGACTGAAGGTTATGAAGCTGGGTCTATTCGCAATGTGGCCATTTGGTGGCGAGGTAGTGCCTACAGAGAAGGCTACGGGCTGTCTTGCGCTTCTGCTCAATGTACTGTGGATTATCTGCGGAGGTATTGAGTTAGCGCTGGCGCACCTTGCTTTAGGCCTTACATTCTGCATCACAATTATAGGCATTCCATTTGGTCTACAGCACTTCAAGCTGATGATTCTTGCACTGCTTCCGTTTGGACACGAAGTTATTCGCGATTAAGCATAAGCCCCGTTTGGGGCTTTTTTGTTAGTTAGATTGGGCGTTAAGGCTCATTTATGTGTCTTATTATAATAAGACAAACTAAAACTAAACCATATGAAAAAACTTATAATTGCACTGCTATCGTTAGCAGTTATCGGCTGTCAGAGCCGCGAGGTGATGATTACACCTACTACAGAAGTTGCGCCTGAAGGTGCAAAGATTGAGGGGCTGCGTTACTATCCGGGAATATCTATCGGCATTCGTATGGAGAACTTTGAACAGTATCTCAGTAAGATTGCCGATGCAGGCTTTAAGTATATTGAAATCTCTATTGCCCACAAGTCGGGTCTATCTCAGATGACAGATGCTGAGGTTATTGACCTTCTTACCACAAAGCGCAATCAAGCAGCAGCAAATGGTCTTACGGTGTGGTCTATTCACCTACCATTTGAGGACAAGGTGTGGACAAATATCGGTGGCGAGGAGACAATTCGCTGTCAGAGTGTTGAGAACATTATGCGTGTGCTGCGACTATGCAATCAGGCAATTCCAGAGTGTAAGAACTATGTTCTACACGCCAGCAAGGGAACACTTGACCCTCGCAGTGAATCTGTTGCACAGGCTCGCAAGTCGCTCTCCGAGATGCTTCCAGTAGCAAAAGAGTATGGCGTGCGCCTCTGCGTTGAGAATCTTGTAGGCAGTCTCTGCCCTACTATTGAGGAGATGGGAGCGACGATTGACGGAGTTGAGGATGCGTGGGTGACATACGACATTGGACACGCAAACTGCGTTGGAGAGGATGTTATTGAGTTTCTCAAGTGGATTGGCCCTCGTCTTGGAACAGTCCATATGCACGACACAATGTTCGGCACTCGCATTGACGACCACCGCATCGTTGGTCAGGGCAATGTAGAGCGTTGGGGTGAGGTTTATCAGACTCTACTCAAGGATAACCGCTATCGTGGTGTGTTTATGTTTGAGCTGGGCGGTAATGACCCAGTAGAGGTTATGAAGACATATCACGAGATTATACTTAAGCAGTATAACGAGCTATAAAATCACACTATGAGAACTACTTATTCACTACTACTATCGCTTCTACTACTCTTTGCAGCCTGCACTGAGGATACTCCAGCGGGTCCAGATTGGGGCGATTATGTCCCTACACCAGAACCGGAGAAGCCTGAGGAGGTTGTTATTAAGAATATAGAGCCGACGACAGAGGTTGCCGATGCTGGCTCACAGATTGCGGGTCTGAGATTCTATCCTGGTATATCAATCAACATTGAGCAGAAGAACTTCAACGCTCGCCTTGCAGATATCGCCTCTGCGGGCTTTAAGTATATTGAGATTACTATAAAGCACAGCTACGGCATTAAGGACAAGAGCGATGATACGGTGCTGGCGGCATTTAGCACAGTACTCTCTCAGGTTAAGGCTGCGGGGCTGACTGTATGGTCTATACATCTGCCTTTTGAGGATAAAAACTGGACAAATCCTGGTGGTAGTGAGGCTATCCGCCGTCAGAGCGTGGACTACCTTAACCGCGTTATGCGACTCTGCGCTGCAGGCTTCCCAGAGTGCAAAAACTACGTTCTACATGCAAGCAAGGGCGTACTTTCGCCACGCAGTGAGTCGGTTATTCAAGCCCGCAAATCGCTTGCCGAGATGATTCCAGTAGCTAATGAGCTGGGCGTAAGAATATGCGTAGAGAATCTTGTAGGTAGTCTCTGCCCTACAACAGAGGAGATGGCCTCTACGATAGATGGCGTAAAAGATGTGTGGGTGACATACGACATCGGCCATGCGCACTGCGTAGGACAAGATGTTGTAGATTTCCTCAAGTGGATTGGCCCTCGTCTTGGCACTGTACATATTCACGACACAATGTTCGCCTCTAAAAACGACAGCCATAGCCTTATTGGCGAAGGAAATATCAGCAAGTGGGAGGAGGTATACCTTACAATGCTCAAGGATAACAGATATCGCGGAGTGTTCCTCTTTGAGCTTAGTGGTGCAAATGCCGTTACGGTGATGAACTCATACAAGAAGATAGTTGCCGACTACCAAAAAGCGTATAATCAGTAAAAGACACTATATGAAAAAACTATTATTTCTCTTTCTCTCTATAGCAATGATTGCTTGTAACCCAGATAATGAGTACTCAAAGGGTCCAGATTGGAGCCAAATTCCCACTCCTGACCCAGAGCCAGAGCAGCCTATAGACCCAAAGCCAGAACAGCCGACAACGACAGTTATCACACCGACAACTAAAAATGCTCAGCCTGGTGACAATATCGCAGGATTGTTCTATACAATAGGTATGCAGATTAATGTTGCCGACAACACTTTCAGCACCCGACTTAAGGAGGTTGCCGATGCGGGATTTAAGTATGTAGAGCTGAAGATTAAGTATAGCTACGGCCTGCATAACAAGAGCGACGAGCAGGTAACTGCCACTTTTGACTCTATGCAGCAGCAGATGGAACAGTACGGCATTACAGTCTGGTCTATTCACCTGCCATATGAGGATAAAAACTGGACAAGCATCAGTGCCAGTGAGAGCATCCGCAAGCAATCTGTAGAGTATATCCTTCGCACGCTACACCTATGCGCAAAGAGCTTTCCTACTTGCAAAAACTATGTGCTTCACGCCAGCAAGAGCGTAAGTCCAAGTGCAACAGCTATTTCTCAGGCTCACAAATCCCTTATGGAGATGGACGAGGTTGCAAAACAGTATGGCGTACGCTTCTGCGTTGAGAACCTTGTGGGTAGCTTCTGCTACACTATTGACGACCTTATGGCTGTCATCAAGCCATTTGACAATGTCTACGCTACATTTGACATCGGTCATGCAAACTGCAAGGGATACGATGTTGTGGAGTATCTGAAGGCTATCGGCACAAAGCTCGGAACTGTCCATATGCACGATACGGCATACAAGTCTGGCTCTGACGACCATCGCCTTGTAGGCGACGGAGATATCCACACCAAAAACCGCCCTTGGGGCGAGGTCTACAAGACTATGCTCAAGGATAACGGCTATCGCGGCGTGTTTATGTTTGAGCCAAAGGATAACCAGAAGGCGACAGATGTGGTTGCAAGATATAACGATATTATCCTTAAATCCTATGAGGAACTAAGAGAAAAGTAACCCTATGCTCTACTATTTATATAGGTATAACCCGAATTTTGAGTTATACCTATATTTTTTTGTAAAATTTTAGTACTTTTTATTGCATAGTACCTAAAAGTGTATTATATTTGCAGTAGAAATTAACTAAAAATAGATAACAGATGAAAGAGACAACAAATGCAAACATTGGCGGAAGAAACTTCACCCTTGACAAGGACGCCTTTGAGAGATTAAGTGACTACTTAACAGATGTTCGCAGCCGAATAACAGATCCGACAGGCGAGACTATGGCCGACATTGAGAGTGCGATAGCTGACATCTTTGCGCAGGCGCTCAGCTCAACGATGATGGTCGTAACAATACAGATGGTAGAGGCCGCCATTGCCCGCATGGGCAATCCAGATGATTTTGGTCCTGCAAAATCAGCACCAAAGAGTAGCGTTAATACCGCACCACAGCTTCGCCGAAGCCGTACAGACCGCTCAATAGGTGGTGTATGTGGGGGTATTGCCAAGTACTTCAACTTAGACTCATCACTGGTTAGACTTGTCGTATTGCTCTTTATAATTTTCGGAGGTCTATCGCTGTGGATATATATAATTCTGTGGCTACTAATTCCAGAGGAGGAGTAGAGATATAAACAATTAAAATTGAATTACAATGAGGGAGGACAATGCAAAAATACAGATGCGCAAGGGCATTTTAGACTACTGCATACTTGCGATACTGGCGGCAGCAGATAGCTACGCGCCAGCGATAATTGCCGAGCTAAAGAAGGCGGAGATGATTGTTGTGGAGGGAACGCTCTACCCTATTCTGACAAGAATGAAGAATGCGGGGTATCTTACTTACCGCTGGGAGGAGTCTCCACAGGGACCACCGCGAAAGTACTACACACTTACTGATGAGGGTAAGAAGTATCTCGCTTCACTTGACGAGGCGTGGGACAAACTTGTTGAGCAGATTAACGCAATCAGAGGTAAATAGTAAAAAAAGCAGGGTTATGAGACGATATTTAGTAATGTTAGTTGCGCTACTTACCATTGGTGTAGCATCAGCAGATAGTGGCAAGGTAATAATGAAGGCTGTAAAGAGCAGACACAGCTACACAGCCGTTGAGGTATTTAGTCCAATAAAGGTGGTTGTAGAGAATCGCACAGAGGGTAATATTATTATCCGCGCAACAGAGCGAATGATGTCCCACATAGTGTTAAAGGTTGAGGGTAAGACGCTCAAGATATCAAGCGACTTTAAGCAGATAAACCGCAACGACAACATCCCTATCGCCGAGGTCTATCTACCATACAATGGCAATCTATATAGCTTTGAGGCAACAGCCGTATCATCTATTGATGTCAAACCTTTTATCTCTGCCGAAAAACTTGATATAGAGTGCATTGGAGCCTCTCGCATAACCATTAAGGGAAAGGCAAACAAGGCAGATATTGAGGTCGCTGGTGGCTCAAACGTTGATGCAGAGATTCAGTGCACGACATTAGAGGCAGAAGTTGCAGGTGCGGCAGTGCTAAACCTTGAGGGAAGTGCGACAAAAGCCGACATAGATGTAGCAGGAGCAGCGACACTCAACGCCGACGAGTTCAACTGCTCAAGGCTTGAGGCTGAGGTTGTGGGAGCTTCAAAGGCGGCAGTAAAGGGAGATATTTGCACCATAAATGTTGTTGGAGCATCAAGCGCTACGGTAGAGTGTAGCTCACAGCTCACAGCATCTGCCGTTGGTGCTTCGTCAATCAGATATAGTGGCGACTGCAAGGTAAACATTGTTGAGAATATGGGTGCGAGTAGCATTAAAAAGAGATAAGGTATGAACGAGATTAAAAAATGTAGTATTTCAGGCGTTGCCTTTGTCTTTGAGAAGGTTGCCTACAATCGTTTGAGCGAGTACATAGCTTCGTTAAAGCGAGCATACAAAGATAACAGCGAGAGTGAAGAGATTATTGCCGACATTGAGGCGCGTATTGCAGAGCTAATACTCTCGGCACTAAGCGACCAGAAGCAAACAGTATGCCTGCCATTAGTAGAGAATATCATCGCGCAACTTGGTAGTGCTGAGGACATTACAGGCAAAGAGGAAACCGTTCCGCCTACCACAGACACCCGCATTGCTCGCCGATTGTACCGCGATATGGAGAATAGCAAGCTCGGTGGCGTCTGCTCTGGTCTTGGAAAGTACTTTAATATTGACCCAGTACTTATCCGTCTTCTGATGTTCTCGCCGCTTGTACTTATTCCGATATCAAAAATATCACACTACATTCACTGGTTAGACCCTGTGGGCAGAGACATCTTCTGGGTGCTAATTGTTGCCTACATAATTATGTGGTTTGTTGTTCCAAAAGCTATCAGCGCGCGCCAGAAGCTTGAAATGGAGGGCGAAGCTGTGACAGCAAAGGCTATTGCCGACCACCAGAAAGATAGCACCGACGAGGAGAGGGCTAAGTCTACTCTTGCTACATTTATCGGCAGCCTTGGAAAGATTGCTATTGTCTGTCTGAAGGCTTTTGTGGCGATAGTTGTCTTTGTGATGATATTCTTCTGTATTGGCCTTATCGCAGCATTCATCGCTATGGCTACAGGTATAGGTACTACACTTATTCAAGCAGGTAACCTTGGAACACTTGCCGATGTAATCTCCACATTTGGCACTGGTCTACCTCTGTTTGCAGTATGCGTTGTTCTAGTCCCTGCAATGGTTATAATATATCTGCTCGCCTCACTTGTTCTTGGTAGCAAGCCTCGCGGATGGGTACTTCTCTGCTCTCTTATTATCTGGATACTCTTTATCATCGGCATATTCACAACGGCACACAATGTAGTAATCAATATGCACGAAGACGAGATTGAGCGAATACTGAAGAGCGACTGGGATGATGCTCGTATTGATGGGCAGATAGATAGCCTTGAGTACAACCGACTGCTAAACGACCCAAATGTAGAGAGTATAGATTAGCAGATGAATAAAATTGATAAAAGCGACTAAAATAGTCGCTTTTTTTGTATCTTTGTAGCTATGGAGAATTATCTGGAGATAGTAGGCGCAGTGGTGGGCTTTGTCTACTTGTGGTTGGAGTACAAGGCGAGCATATATCTGTGGATAGCAAGCGTGATTATGCCGGCTATATACCTTGTCGTCTTCTACGATGCAGGACTATATGCCGATACGGCAATAAACATCTACTACCTACTTATCGCTCTCTACGGTTTTATCGCATGGCGCAGAGGTAAAGATAGTGGTACTGAACTTAAAATCAGCCATATAACACTACGTCAAGCAGTGGCAATGGTGGCTCTCTATGCCGTTTTGCAGGTAGTTATATCGCTCTTGCTGCTCAACTTTACCGATAGCACCGTGCCTTGGTTTAACGGACTTACTTCGGCGCTTAGCGTAGTAGGAATGTGGATGCTTGCGCGCAAATATATTGAGCAGTGGATTGTCTGGGCGGTGGTAGATATTCTCTCTGTAGGGCTGTACGTATACATGGGGCTATATCTTACCGCACTACTATATGCAGCATACGCAATAATCGCTATTTTCGGTTACCGAAAGTGGCAAAAACTAATGAAAGATGAGAAGTAATATTGAGGCTGTAGTGATTGCGAATGGAGAGTATCCTACGCGAAAAGAGGTGTTAGAAATTATCAACTCTGCACCCCTTACGGTTTGTTGTGATGGTGCGGCGGATGACTTTATCGCGCGCGGAGGAGTGCCAGACATAATTATCGGCGATATGGACTCTCTGTCAGATGAGAACAAGGCTCGCTATAGCGACATTATCATCCACAACCCCGACCAAGAGACTAACGACCAGACAAAGGCCGTCCAATATCTACTCTCACGCGGCATTACCCGCATAGCCATTGTTGGGGCAACGGGCAGGCGCGAGGACCATACAATTGCCAATATAGCCCTTACGGCAGAGTATATGGCAATGGGTGCGGAGGTTGTGAGCTATACAGACAGCGGATGTTTTATCCCTTGCCGTGACAACAAGAGATTGCAGTGCACCCCTAATGCTCAAGTATCAATCTTTAACATCAACGCCACAGCTCTACGCAGTGAGGGATTAGACTACCCTATCTACGACTTTACTGCCCTCTGGCAGGGAACGCTCAACTGTTGCCGTAGCGGAGAGTTTACTATTTCTGCACAAGGCGACTATATAGTCTTTATCACTGCGGTATAATAGAGACTACAGTCAACAGAGTCCCAGCGGCAAAGAGCGCTGGGATATTTTTTTGTTTTCAGATGGGGCTTGGACTATATTTTGCGAAATAGTAAAAAATCACTATCTTTGACTGTTTAATATTAGGTAAAAGTTATGGCAACTATTAAGTGTATTGGAATACTTACTTCAGGTGGTGACGCACCAGGTATGAATGCGGCAATTCGCGCCGTTACACGCGCAGCGAGATTTAACGGCTGGGGTGTGAAGGGTATTATGCGAGGATATAAGGGTCTGATAACTGGCGAGATAGAGGAGTTTCACTCAAACAGCGTAAGCAACATCATTCAGCGCGGAGGAACAATTCTCAAGACTGCTCGCTGTAAGGAGTTTATGACTACTGAGGGTCGCAAGATTGCCTACGACAATATGAGAGCAGCAGGCATAGATGCACTGGTTGTTATCGGTGGCGACGGAACAATTACTGGCGCAAAGGTCTTTGCCGAGGAGTTTGATATTCCTATCGTGGCTCTGCCAGGCACTATTGACAACGACCTATCTGGCACTGATACTACTATTGGTTACGATACAGCGCTCAATACCATTGTTGAGGCGGTAGATAAATTGCGTGACACTGCTACTTCGCACGAGCGACTCTTCTTTGTTGAGGTTATGGGTCGCCACGCAGGCTACCTTGCCCTCAATGGAGCTATCGCTTCGGGAGCTGAAGCGGCGATAATCCCAGAGTCAGAGACTGGCGACGACCAGCTTAAGACACTGATTGACAATGGCTTCCGCAAGAGCAAAAATTCCGCTATTGTTCTTGTGGCAGAAGACCCAGCAACGGGTGGCGCATTTGGTCTTGCCGAGCGTGTAGAGAGGGAGTATCCGCAGTACGATGCAAGGGTCACTATCCTTGGACACCTACAGCGTGGAGGAAGCCCAACGGCAGCGGATAGAATCCTCGCCTCAAGACTTGGCGCTTCAGCTGTTGAGGCTCTGAAGGAGGGTCAGCGAAACATTATGGTAGGCCTAAAGAATGGCGAGATTGTCTACACTCCATTCTGTCAGGCGCTTGCCAAGACCAAGACCGTAAAGCAGAGCAATGTAGACCTTGTAAAGATGCTTTCAATTTAGTAAATCAAAAAACATAACCCATTAAAATGAAGAGAGTTATAGGTATTGGAAATGCCCTTACGGATATGCTCGTGAATCTAAGCAGTGATGCTGTTCTTGAGCGATATAATATTGCTCGCGGCTCAATGTCGCTTGTTGACAGTAAGTTGCAGAGCGAAGTCTCAAAGGCTGTTGCAGGTAGACCCTACTCCCTATCGCTTGGAGGCAGCGCAGACAATACTATCCGCGCTATGGCTCGCCTTGGTGCCGATGTAGGCTTTATCGGCAAGGTCGGTCGTGATACTACGGGCGACTTTTTTGAGCAGGCACTGACAAATCTGGGCATCCACCCTGTAATTTTTCGCGGAGAGAATCGCTCAGGAAAGTGCGTATCGTTAATCTCAACGGATGGCGAGCGTACGATGCTCACACACCTCGGTGCAGCACTTGAGTTGCAAGCAGACGAGATTTCAGCAGATGTTTTTACTGGCTACGACTGCCTATATATAGAAGGTTATCTTGTTCAGGACCATACGCTTATACGCTCAGTAGCTAAAACGGCTAAGGAGTGCGGCCTTACTGTGGCTATTGACCTTGCGAGTTTTAATGTTGTTGCGGAGAACCTTGAGTTTCTGCGCGAGCTGGTGAGAGACTATGTAGACATTGTCTTTGCAAATGAGGATGAGGCCAAGACCTTTTCGGGCGAGTGCGAGCCAATTAATGCTCTGCAGTATATCTCAGAAATGTGCGACCTTACCGTAGTTAAAATCGGTATGAAGGGTGCACTAATTAAGCAAGGCGAGACTGTCGTGCACGTAGGCATTATGGCGGCAGCCAAGCGAGTAGATACTACGGGCGCGGGCGACTTCTATGCTGCGGGCTTCCTCTATGGACTGACAGAGGGTCTTGACCTTCGCCAGTGCGGTACTATCGGCGCTGTAACAGCGGGTAAGGTTATTGAGATTGTCGGCACAACACTCTCTGATGAGGCGTGGGATGATGTGTTCAAGTATGTAAACCGAGTAAAAACAGAGCGATACCTATTCTAAAATGAGAAAAATAGCACTTCTACTTCTGACCCTTACGGCACTTACAGCCGCAGCAGAGCCTCGCCGTCTGCTCACTATGGAGGAGGCAATCCTTAGCCGAGAGCTTATCCCCGCATCATACCGCATCGCATGGAACGAGAACTATCCGAAGGAGTTTCTCCACCCTACAGATAGCCTCTGCTACGCCATTGATGTCGTTTCGGGTAAGAGTCGTGTAGTTGAACGTCCAGAGCGTGAAAAGCAGATTGTAAAAACCGTTGGCAACAACATCGTCTGGATAGACAATGATGGTACAGAGATAGCTGTAACTAACTTTGCTGATAAAAATATCGTTGCAGGAAGTTCCGTTTCGCGCAATGAATTTGGCATTAGCGGTGGATTGTTCCTCTCGCCCGACAAGCGACAACTTGCCTTCTATCAGAAGGATGAGAGCGCAGTGAGTACTTTTCCGCTGCTTGATATCACTACCCGCACAGGCTCTTTGTTTGAGATTAAGTACCCGATGAACGGCATGCCGTCAGAAAAGGTCTCTGTTGGCATATATAACGCTGACACTCAGCAGACTATATACCTTGCCGTAGATGATTTTGACAGTGAGAGATACCTTACAAACCTCACATGGTCGCCAGATAGCAAGACCGTCTACCTGCAAGTGCTTGACCGTCAACAGAAGAATGTACACCTTAATGCTTACTGCGCCACTACGGGAGTAAAAACAGCCACACTGCTTACAGAGCACAACGACAAGTATGTTGAGCCGTCGTTCCCACTTGTTTTCCTTCAGAGCGACCCTACAAAGTTTATCTACACAACATCTAACCGCGATGGATTTCAAAATCTCTACCTCTGCACCACAAGTGGGGATGTTGAGCGCCTTACCGCAGTAGATGCCGATGTGGAGTATGCTGGCCAGAACAGCAAGTCTCTATTCTACCACTCGGCTGAGGTTAGTCCCGTAGAGCGACACCTCTTTGCAGTTGATATTAAGACGGGTAAAACTCGCCAACTAACTCGCGGTGAGGGTTGGCATAACTGCACAATCTCTACAAATGGAGAGTACTTTGCAGACAACTACTCCTCGCTTGCTGTTCCGCGCGTAGTTGCTGTAGGTACGACAAATGGCCGTCACTACCGAGAGCTTTTCCGCGCTGTAGACCCAACAGAAGGCTACAACTACTGCCCTATTGAGCTTGGCTCAGTGCGCAGTGCAGATGACAAGTACGACAACTACTATCGACTCATCAAGCCTATTGATTTTGACCCTGAGAAGAGGTACCCCGTAATACTATATGTCTATGGAGGCCCACACTCTCAGATGGTTACAAACTCATTCCAAGCACAACTGCGTCGTTGGGAGATGTATATGGCGCAGCGTGGCTATGTAGTCTTTGTGATGGATAATCGCGGAACAGACAACCGAGGTTTGGCATTTGAGCAGGCTATACACCGTCAGTGTGGAGTAGCTGAGATGGCAGACCAGATGGCAGGCTTAAAGTGGCTAATGAGCCACAGTTGGGTAGATAGCTCACGCATAGGTGTTCACGGCTGGTCGTATGGCGGATTTATGACTATCTCACTGATGGTAAACCACCCCGACATCTTCAAAGTCGGCGTAGCTGGTGGACCAGTTATTGACTGGCGTTGGTACGAGGTTATGTATGGCGAGAGGTATATGGAGACAGAGGCTACAAACGCTGGCGGTATGAACGCAACATCTCTTATACCTCGCGCAAAGGACCTTAAGGGCAAGCTGCTTATCTGTCAGGGCGCTGTAGATGATGTTGTTGTATGGCAACACTCTCTCAACTTTATTGACGAGTGCATCAAGAACTGGGTACCAGTAGACTACTTCCCATATCCACGAGCACAGCACAATGTACGAGGTAAAGACCGCGTACATCTGATGCAGAAAGTTACAGATTACTTTGAAGACTATCTGAAGTAGAGGATAGGCACAAAAAATCCCTGCAAGCCAAGTTGCAGGGATTTTTTTGTGGCAACAAGTGCCGTAAATAGCGCTTTATTAAACCCAAGCAGTTGCTGCAGAAGCGATAAGGAATGTTGCAGCAACAGTAAGGATTGCGTAGAGCTCTGGGAACGCTGCAAGGATAAGAGTCTTACCCATTACATCATGACCGTTACCGATAGCTGCGATACCATTAGCACAAACCTTACCCTGGTAGATAGCAGCCAGAAGGTTTACCATACCTACGAGCAGACCGATACCAAGAACAGCAGCACCCTGTGCAGGAGTTGTAGTTGGGCCAACGAGTGGATAGAGGTTTGTTACCATAAAGAAACAAACGAAACCATAAAGACCCTGTGAACCTGGAAGCGCTGAGAGCACCATGTAGCTACCAAATGCACCACCGTTCTTCTTCATTGCGCCTACTGCTGCCTGACCACAGATTGCAGTACCAATTGCAGATGCGATACCTGCCAAACCTACCATAAGCGCAACGCCTACGTAGGCCATAATAATTGCTGAATTTGCCATAATTGTAATTGTTTAAGTTTAATTATTGTTATTAGTATTACTCATTTTTTAAAGGCTCAAATGCGCGTGTGCCCATCTCAAAGCCTGCATTTTTAAAGAACTCCACAAATGTGAGTCGCATAGGATGCACAAATGAAGAGATTGTAGACATAAATAGATTGATACCGTGACCAACAAGTAGTATTGCCGATGCTCCAATAATCTGGAACAGAGTACCAACAGTAAACTGCTCAATACCTGCATCAAGACCTGTCAAACCCATCGCAAGGCTGTTGAATACCAGCGCAAGCACACCTCCTGAAAGTCCAATAGCGAACAGACGGATATATGAGAGTAGGTCTGAAAGAAGGCCTGTAATATTATTGTAGGTATCCCACAGTCCAACACCAAAGTTGGCAAAGATATTGAAGCTCGGCTTGTTGAGCAACAGCATAAGCACAAGTGCCACGCCTGCTGTAGCAAGATAAGCTACTGATGAGAACGAGTACCACTCTACGCCAAACATACCAGCAACACCTGCAGCGCAAGAGCTAAAGATTAGCAAGAACCAACCCAGCGAGCCGAGTGCATTCTTAAAGCCGTAGGTAACTGTTGTCATCACAATATTGATAGCCATACCAAACAGAATCTGGAAGATACCAATACCCAGTGATGCGTAGAAGAATTGATTCTGGAAATCCAAGAACTTAAAGTCCTCAAACAGAGGTGCATCAGAGATTGTCATTCCAAAGAATGAATTTGCAGCAAAACCAAATGCCACACTTGCCAATCCGCAGATAGTTGAGAATAGTGCCGCCTGACGCATCTTCGGTCCTCCCTTAAGAAGCAGGCCGATTCCCGCAGCAAGGATAACACTTCCATAGCCCGCATCGCATAGACAGATTGCGAAGAAGAGCATATAGAATGGAGCAAAGAACGGCGTAAGGTCAATAGTACCATACTTTGGTAGTGCGTACATATTGCCCACCAACTCAAATATACGAGCAAAGCGGTTATTCTTCAGCTTTACTGGCGTATTATCCTCTGGAGTTGGGTCGCTCTTAATGTAGACTGTATTTGGAGAGGCCTCAAGCAGTGCGTCAACCCTCTCGGCATTGCGCTTCTCTGCCCAGCCCTCAAGAACGACAAGCAGACCCTCAGCAGCGCTATCAGCCGTAGCAGCGATGCGCACATCCTGAAGCTTTGTCTTAAGAGTTGCCAATTCAGCCACGATAACATCACGATGAGCAGCACAAGCGGTAATCGTCTGCTCCGCAGCATCAATACGAGCCTGAGCAGCCTTTACTGCAGATGTGAGAGCCGAAAGATTCATTGTTGGAGCCTTAATCTCCTGAGCATCAATATCTATCTGCTCTGTTCCATCGCCAATAATAACGAAGCGAGCCATATTATCTTCATCGCTCACAAGAGAGAGGTTATACTGCTCTGACCACTGCTCCACACCCTTAGAGTATGTACTTGTAGGGGTGACGAAGTAGCGAAGTACAATGCCTACCTTTGCAAGCTCTGCAAGATGATTAGTATCAAAGTCGCCCCAAGCCTTCCACTCATCAACACTCTTCTCAAGGCGAGTAATTTCACTCTTAGCAGCAGTAATCTCTGCCTGAGCAGCTGTATAAGTAGCAAAAACAGTTGCGCTATCAACACTCTGAGTTGTCGTCTTCTCCTCCTTCACGATAGCTTCAAGAGTGCTGAGTGCCTTTGTGCGGCTCTCAATCTCAAGAAGCAGGTCGCGGTCTGACTCTGTAGGCTCCCAGCCAGTAGTTGTGATATCTACCATGCCTATCTGGCGCAGCGACTCAATGAATCGCTCACGCTCGGCGGCAAAGAGTACGATATCATATTTCATCATTTTTACTATCATACTGCACTGCCCTCCTCGGCAGAAGCCTGCTGTTGCTGGCGAGTTTTAACAATCTTCTGTGCCGACTTACTCAGATTCTCCTCATCCTCCATAAATCGCTTAATTTTACGTATAGCATCCTCATATCCAGGTATTTGCACCTTTTCATAGAGGTTTACCTTTTGAGTAGTCTTGCGGCGAGCGTAGTCCAATAGCTCCATTTGGCGGGTAAATACTGCGGCCTGAATGCCCAAAACAGCTATCTGCTTGAGCAGTGCCACACCATCGCTATACCACGCTGGAGAGGAGAAGATGTCAAATGGTTTCTCATCAAAGACAACATCTCCAAGTATCGGAATACGAACTCCCGCGATTTTCTGCGTTGACAGTTCAACATCAGAAATCTTGAGCAGTGTACAATCAAACTCTCCCCACAGCGAGACCATATAGTCGTACTGCGCCACAAGGGCCTCGTACTGGCTACGGTAGCCGTTGGCTGAGTCCTTCGCTCGCTTTACCTCAAGGCGCAGAGCCGACTCCTTACTCTTGATAGTAGGGAGTGCCTTCTGGCGCATCTTGAGCTGCTTACCAAGCTCGCCAAGCGAAGTCTTATTATATTGAAATTTGATTGCCATCAGTTATTATGCTTTCCAGTATTTAGCAATAAGTTCTGCCTTAATTGCAACCTCCTCCTTTGAGAAGTACTCCGCAAACAGAGTCCAAGCGGTATCAAGCATCTCAGTAATCTCAATGTTTACGTCGATAGCAAGAAGCTTCTCTGAGTAGTCACGCGCAAACTTAAGAGCACGCTCGTCGTAGTCAGAGAGGTCAAAACCGTTCTCCAGCTTGGTCTTTGCATTTGCAGCATCAGCATACAGACGCACGCAGGCATTCATAACCTGAGGGTGGTCCTCACGGGTCTTCTTACCGATAACAAGCTGCTTGAGTCGTGACAGTGAACGGAATGGGTCAATGATAACCTTACCAGTATCAGAGTCGTTACGAAGGAAGAGCTGACCCTCAGTAATATAACCAGTATTATCTGGAATAGCGTGGGTAATATCGCCACCAGAGAGGGTTGTAACGGCAATAATTGTAATAGAACCTCCATTTGGAAGCTGTACCGCCTTCTCGTAAATCTTTGCAAGGTCAGAGTAGAGTGAACCTGGCATAGAGTCCTTTGATGGAATCTGGTCCATACGGTTAGACACGATAGCAAGCGCATCGGCATAGAGGGTCATATCTGTAAGCAGCACAAGCACCTTCTCGCCCTTATCTACAGCGAAGTACTCGGCAGCTGTAAGTGCCATATCTGGCACAAGCAGACGCTCTACTGGAGGGTTCTCAGTAGTATTTACGAAAGATACGATACGGTCAAGGGCTCCCGCGTTCTCAAACACCTGCTTGAAGTAGAGGAAGTCGTCGTTTGTAAGACCCATACCGCCGAGGATAATCTTATCGGCCTTTGCACGCAGAGCCACATTTGCCATAACAGCGTTGTATGGCTGATCTGGGTCGGCAAAGAATGGAATCTTCTGACCAGTTACGATAGTGTTATTAAGGTCAATACCTGCGATACCTGTAGCAATAAGCTCTGAAGGCTGCAGACGCTTGAATGGGTTTACAGTAGGACCACCAATCTCGCGAGCCTCGCCCTCAAGCTGCTCACCACCCTCAAGTGGCTCGCCATAGGCGTTGAAGAAGCGGCCAGCGAGGTTATCAGATACCTTAAGCTTTGGTGGCTCGCCGTGAAATACCACCTCCGAGTTTGTAGCAAGACCCTCAGTACCTGCAAATACCTGAAGGGTTACATGCTCGCCCATAATCTTTACTACCTGTGCAAGCTTTCCGCCCACAGTAGCAAGCTCATCATTACCTACGCCAGTAGCACGAAGAGTGACTGTTGCCTTGGTAATGTTGTCAATTTTTGTATATACTTTTTGAAATGCTCTTGTTGTCATAGTACCAAATTATTTTGCAGAGGCAACATACTCATTAATTTGCTTCTGATAGTCGTAGAATTTCTCGCTCTGCCACTCAGAGTAGTTCATCTGACGGAAGAGGTTGATAAGACCCTTGAAGAACTTTGAACAAGCCTCAAAGTCCGCAAAGTCAAAGTCGTAGTCACAGATATCAAGCACCATCTTGTACATCATCTGCTGACGCTCCATAGGACAGTTTGCATCAATATCGTCAAAAGCATCCTGTTGAAGAACGACAAAGTCAATAAGCTCGCTCTTCCAGAAACGCTCGTGGTAGTCTACAGGTACACCGTCATCACCGAGGATGTTAATCTGGTCGTTAGCCTCTTTACCGCGCTGAACGATAGTCTTACCCTTACGGACAAGTGCTACCCAGCCCTTCTCAATCTTCTCACCCAAATACTCCTCAACCTCTGGATACTCAAGATACTTTGAGTAAGACTCCAGTGGGTCAATAGCTGGATAACGCTTTGAGTCTGCACGACCCTGTGAAAGAGCGTAGAAGCAACGAGCAGCCTTCTTTGTAGACTCAGTAACTGGCTCCTTCAGGTTACCACCCGCAGGAGATACAGTACCGAGGAATGTTACAGAGCCAGTTTGACCATTTGTCAGCTTCACAAGACCTGCACGAGCGTAGAAGTTAGAGATGATTGCAGAGAGGTCCATAGGGAACGCATCCTGACCTGGAAGCTCCTCAAGGCGGTTAGACATCTCACGAAGTGCCTGTGCCCAACGAGAGGTAGAGTCCGCCATAACAAGCACACGCAGACCCATAGAGCGGTAGTACTCACCGATTGTCATACCTGTGTATACAGATGCCTCACGCGCTGCAACTGGCATATTTGATGTGTTACAGATGATGATTGTACGCTCCATAAGCTTGTGACCTGTATGTGGGTCAATAAGCTCTGGGAACTCCTTGAAAATCTCCACAACCTCATTTGCACGCTCACCACAAGCAACGATGATAATAACATCTGCCTCTGCCTGCTTTGAAATTGCGTGCTGAAGCACGGTCTTACCAGCACCGAATGGGCCAGGGATAAAGCCTGTACCACCCTCTGCAAGTGGGTTGAAGGTATCAATAGCACGAACACCTGTCTCCATAACCTTTGATGGACGAGGCTTCTCTGTATAGCAGCGTACAGCCTGCTTTACTGGCCACTTCTGCACCATTGTAACATTGTACTCGTTGCCATCAACATCCGCAAGTACTGCAATAGTATCAGTAACCTTATATGTACCTGCAGCAACGATGCTCTTTACAGTATAGTTGCCAGTCATAATGAAAGGCACCATAATTTTGTGAGCAATCCACTGCTCCTGAACCTCACCAAGCCAAGAGGCAGCAGATACCTTGTCGCCAACCTTTGCAAGTGGTTTGAACTCCCACTCGCTATTGAAGTCCAGCGGCTCGGTAATTGAGCCTCGGTCGATAAACAGACCATCCATCTTTGCAAGGTCGTTCTGCAGACCGTCGTAGTTCTTTGAGAGCAGACCCGGTGCAAGGGTTGCCTCAAGCATATGGCCCTCAAACTCTACGCGGTCGCCAATCTTCAGACCACGAGTAGAGTCGTAAACCTGTACATAGGCATCATCGCCTATAACCTTGATGACCTCAGCCATCATTCGGGTATCACCACAGTAAACATAGCAAATCTCGTTCTGCGCCACAGCACCCTCGGCACGAACAATTACGATGTTAGAGATAATACCACTAACTTTTCCGATTGTTTTCATATAGTGTTGTTTTATATTTCAATGTGTTGTTTTCCGTCCAACTCTGCCATAAGCTTGTCAAACATCTGTCGTCCCGTCTTAACATCAAGCAGAGTCCAACGCGCAACGAGATTTACCTTGACAAGGTATGCCAAAACGGCATCCAAAGAGAAGTAGTCAAATGTAGAGAGTTCTGAAGCTACAGACCAACGGATAAGGTCAATCTTACGCTCCTTCTCAACCATATTGTGCTCGTCCATTGCAGAAATCAGCTGGTCAATATAACTCAACTCGCCACGCAGACCAAAGTCCGCCGCCGAGCTACGATGCAGCTGCTCTACAATCTCACCACCACCAACCGTCGCGCTATCAACAGCAATGCCGCGCTCACGGGCAACAAGTGCTGCAATAACATTTCTCAGTGCGCGGTCAGACTCCGACCAATTCCTCAGAAATGCAGAGCCTGATGAGGCGCAGAGCGCATAGTATGCACCAAAGAGTGAAACAGCGAAAGGGAGCGACGTATCAACGCCCTCTGCATCCTCACCCTCTGTATCAGCATAGGCACGAATAACCTTTGCAAGGCTCTTTGGAAGAGTTGTCGGATTCTCCAACTCTGCTGCCACCTGCTCAGGGCTCAAAAGACCCAAGGCGTTGTGCGCACTGCTACCGTTATGGCGAGCAACCAGATTTTCACAATCATAGTAGGTATAGAGAAGCGCTACGCTCTGCCAATCCTTAGCGCTGAGCGACTCCTCCACCTCCGTAAGAATCTCTGTGATGTCAAAACCCTTTGTATCGGCATCCAGAGCGTACTCACGAAGTCCCGCTACAAGCGTATAGTAGTTACTACTGAACATAGGCTAATTAGAAAAGCATTTTAGAGACCTTCTCACGCAGATACTCCTGCATCAGAGCGGCAAAAGACTCCTCAGTAAATGAGATGTAGTAGCCACCACCCTTCTGGCAAACCTTAAATCCAGTGTGAACATCCTTTGAGTAACCGACCTCAATACCTGCAGCAAGAAGCTCCTGTGCAGATGCCTCAAATGCCTTAGTAAAGTCAGCCTCAAGAGCCGCAGGAAGCATAGCTGTAAGCTCAACCTTGCCACCATTATTCCACGCAGCAGCTACTGCAAGAAGAAGCGACTTAACGAACTGAGCATCAACAACAGCTGCAGAAACACCTGCGCCAACACTCTTTGCAATAATCGCATCAGCAATCTCGGTCTTAATCTTTGCCAGCGCCTGCTTACCTGCAAGTGAAATCTCAGTCATTGAGTTCTTCGCTGTATCGGCAGCCTTTGTCTCAGCCTCCTTTACAATCTTTGCAGCCTCAGCCTTAGCATCAGCAATAATCTTTGCAGCTGTCGCCGTAGCCTCCGCTACAAGACGCTCAGCCTCGGCACGACCCTTCTCAAGCCCCTCACCATAAAGGCGCTCGGTCAGTTCCTTTAACTTTGTATTTTCCATAAGTTATTAAATTTATTTAAAAATTATTTTGTTTACAATTTCTTCTATCTATAAAACGGCACAAATATAGCAAAATTTTAGGGAAGTAGCAAGATTAAACTTACGATATGTAACAATTTATCAACAATTTGGTTCTTTTTTGAGAGCCATTGGCTTTTAGCCGTTAGCCATTGGCCATTAGCAAAGATTACAGAGTACAGATTACAGATTACAGAGCCAATAACTAAAAGCCATTTTGTCGTCAGAGTGGTGCATTTACCACGCTCAATAAAAAATACCTGCGCAGGATAGTACCGAGTAGTACAGCCCAGCAGGCATTTTTTATTAGCGGCAGGAAATGTGCCACTATCACGACAAAATTACTGGTGTTGTGGACGGAGTAGATCTTGAACAACCTTCACTGGCGAGAATGTCGTAATTGGAACATCCACAAAGATAGTACTCCAGTCTGCCATTGCTCCATTCCAAAGACCTGGAAGCTCCTGAGCGCGCAGCTCTCTACCACCACTTGACTTTGACGAGATGAAGCCCGTTGCAGGGTCAGTAAACTTACTCAAATCGTACTTTGTACCATCGGCAGCATAGACACCACAAACAAGGTCTACTGGGTTAAAGTGTGTAGCATCCTTCATAAGGTGCATATCCTCTGCCGAAATCTGGCTTGACTCTGCAATCTGGAGAGTCTGAGTGCCGTCGGCATTTGCCACCCAGAATGGGCCACCACCAGGCTCACCCTCATTGCGAACCATTCCGCAGACACGAATTGGGCGAGCGAGAAGACGCTCAAGAAGTGCAGCATCATACTGTGCAGGCAGCTTCACGCAGAGCTTTTTCTCAACAAATTCAGCCACTGCAGCAAGGTCTGCTTTACCACTCTTGAGTGATTCAAGAGCTGCGAAAGTCTGCTGCTGAAGCTCAAGAAGCAGACCAGCAAGAGCCTTCTTATAGAGGACTGTATCGCCACGCAGAGCGTCGGTTGTAACATTGTCAATATTCTTAACAAAGATAACTTTTGCATCTATCTTATTGAGGTTTGCAAGCAGTGCTCCGTGACCTGCAGGACGGAAAAGAAGCTCGCCACTTTCTGTTCTAAATGGCGTATTATCTGGGTTTACAGCAATAGTATCTGTAGAGGACATCTGCTGTGAGAAAGAGATATCATACTTAACACCGAACATCTGCTCATACTTAGCAGTACGCTCGGCAAGCAGAGCGCGGAAAGCACCCTCATGCTCTGGCGATACGGTAAAGTGGAGGCGAACAACGCCATCTGCAGCACCATAGAGCGCGCCCTCAACAAGGTGCTCCTCAACAGCCTTACGAGAGCCATTCTCATAGGCGTGGAAAGTCACAAGACCCTTTGGCAGTGAGCCATATCCAAGACCCTGCTTGATAATTGCGCTAACGACAGCCTTCTCATCTGTAAAATCTGCCACAACAGCCTTAAGCTCTGGATAAAAAGCGAACTTCTCAATATTCTGAAGCAGAGTATCAATACCCTTTCCGCGCTTATCCTCATTCACAAACTCGAAGAGCTCTTTGAACATACGCGTAGCTGCACCAGATGCAGGGACGAACTTTGCAACAGTAACAGACTCATCTCTATGCTCATAACTATCAGCATAGGCAGCAGCCTGCTCAGGCGTTAAAACTGTAATACCATCATTTGGCGATGCGGCACTCACGACCTTAAGTGAAGGAAATCCTTTGCGGAAATTTTCAATCTGAAGATTAACAGCCTCAACAGTAAGTCCATGGGCTGCAATTTGCTGAAGATCTTTCTCTGTAAACATATTAACGGTTTAAGTTTTATAGGTTTTTAAAGTTTTAAGTAGCCAAAGTTAAACATTTTTCTTGTAATTAACACATTTCTGAACATTTATTTTTATCTTTACCGCGCAATTTAGAGATTATGATACGAGTTTTTGAAAATAGTGACCTCTCTGCACGCAACAGTTTCAAGGTGCATCAGCAGGCCGCAAAGATAGTAGAGTTTGACAGCAACAGCGACCTACAACAGATTTTTGCCGAGCAGGTAACCGACCGTTGGATGGTTATGGGCGGAGCAAACAACATACTCTTCACGCGCGACATTGACTTTCCAATAATCATTCCGCGCAACGAGCAGATTGAGATTCTCTCTGAGGGCAACGAGGGAGTATATGTTCGCGTAGGTGCTGGACTTGAGTGGGATGAGCTTGTAGCGTGGAGCGTAGAGCGCGGGCTGTGGGGTCTTGAGAATCTATCTCTTATTCCTGGCAAGGTGGGCGCTGCGCCAGTGCAGAACATCGGAGCTTATGGAGCCGAGGCGAAAGATACTATTGCAAGTGTAGAGATGTTCTTTCCAGAGCAAGGGGCCTTTGTCACACTTGCAGCAGAGCATTGCGGATTTGGCTACCGCGAGAGCGTGTTCAAGCACACCCTCAAAGGCCGCGTAATTATCACCTCTGTCACCTTCTGTCTCTCTAAAGTTGCCGCTCCAAAGCTCGGCTACGGGGATGTAGAGCGCGAGGTAGAGGCTCGTGGCGGAGTATCGCTCACAAATATCCGCGAGGCTATCTGCGCCATTCGTCGTGCAAAGTTACCCGACACTGCCGTAACAGGCAATGCGGGCAGCTTCTTCAAAAACCCTATCGTAGAGGCTTCGGTAGCGCAAAATCTACTGAAACAGTATCCAGATATGCCGCACTACCCTACTGCCGACACTACAAAGGTTAAGCTCGCCGCAGGTTGGCTTATAGACCAGTGCGGGCTGAAGGGATACAGCGAGGGCAATGTAGGCGTACATAGCCGTCAGGCCCTTGTACTTATAAACACCACAGGTAATGCTACTGGTAGCGAGGTGATAGCCTTTGCGGGCAAAGTTTGCCAAACCGTTGCCCAGAAATTCGGCATTACTATTGAGCCAGAGGTGAATATACTATGAGAAAAAACAGACTTTTAGAGCACTTCAAGCAGTATAACGAGCGCCACCAGCTATTTAGCCATCAGGATAAAATCCTGCTGACAGTATCGGGCGGTGTAGACTCAATGGTTATGCTCTCACTCTTTGTAGAGGGAGGGTATGATATTGGCGTTGCACACTGTAACTTCAACCTGCGCGGCGCAGAGTCTGATGGCGATGAGGCCTCTGTAGAGGCAGCAGCAAAGGCTTACGGTGTGCCATACTACTGCAAGAGATTTGACACCAAGGCAGAGATGGAGCTTACGGGCGAGTCAATGGAGATGGCGGCTCGCAGGCTAAGATACGAGTGGTTTGACGAGCTAAGCCGCGAGCATGGATACACAGCCATTGCCATTGCCCATCATATAGATGACTCTATAGAGACATTCTTCATCAACCTTTTCCGAGGTACGGGTTTACGCGGACTTACGGGTATTACTCGCCAACGAGGCAATGTTATCCGTCCGCTACTATTTGCCGAGAGGCGCGAGATTCACGAGTATGCTGTCTCTCACAAGATTGCCTTCCGTGAGGACTCATCAAACCACTCGCAGAAGTATCTTCGCAACAAGATTCGCATAGGATTGCTACCTAAGGTGCGCGAGATTAACCCTCGCTTTACATCTATCATGCGAGGCAATCTATACCACCTTTATGATGCACAGTGCTTTATCGAGGCGGGAATATCAAAGATTAAGCAGGCTGTGCTTGAGCATAGCCAGAATAGCGTAGACCGCATACACACCACACTTATTGAGGAGCACTTCCCTAAGGAGTTTGTTATCTACGAAATTCTTAGCACACAGTACGGCTTCAAGGGCGATGTTGTAGATGAGCTCATCAGGGCTCTTAAGAGTTGTGAGTCGGGTAAGCGATTCTACTCTAAAGAGTATATCGCCTGCATAGACCGCACAGATATTGTTATTGCGCCAATTGCAGAGGACGACGACTGTATGACCATCGTCACGCGCGAGCAACTACGCAGCTACTGTGGCAACTCTGTCCTCTACCTTGAGCACACAGATATAGACAATGTTTCGGACTACAATGCACCCGCAGAGATAGCATATCTTGACGAGCAGAAGCTGGTCTACCCACTAACTCTACGCCGTTGGCAGGAGGGGGATAGTTTTATTCCTTTTGGAATGATTGGCAGAAAGAAGGTTAGCGACTACCTTACAGACCGCAAGGTCTCTGTAATAGAGAAGAGCCGCCAGTTTGTACTCCTTTCTGGCGAGGATATTGTCTGGGTAGTCGGCAGGCGCATAGATGACAGATACCGCATAACCAAGCAGACAGAGAATATATTAAAAATCACTAAACAGACCCTCTAATGGCAAAAAGCACACGAAAATTTAAGGATTGCGATGCTGACTTTCGCAAAATTTGCGCCGATATAGAGAGTCGCAAATATGCCCCCGTCTACCTACTTTCAGGCGAGGAGCCATACTTCATTGACATTATCTCCGAGAAGATTGCCACCACAGTACTCAACGAGGCGGAGAGAGCCTTTAACCAGGTTGTTGTCTACGGCAGGGATACAGACGGTAGCGCCATTGCCAGCCAGTGCCGCCAAATCCCGATGATAGGGGGATATACAGTGGTTATTGTCAAGGAGGCACAGGCTATGCCACAATTAGAGCAATTAGCAGCCTACACTGCCAACCCCGTACAATCTACCATTCTGGTAATATGTCACAAGGAGAAGAGCCCCGACAAGCGACAGTCTCTCTACAAGAGTTGCCTTGCCAATGGCGTGGTCTTTGAGTCTATCCGTCCACGAGACTACGAGATTAAGGATTGGCTTGGAGGCTTTGTGGCTCAACATGGACTTCAGATGGCGCCAAACTGCGCACAAACGCTTGTTGACCACCTCGGCACAGATATCTCACGCATAGGCAATGAGATTAACAAACTTATTGTCTCTCTGCCTGAGAATTGTAGTCGCATAACAGCTACAGAGATTGAGACATACATCGGTATTTCAAAGGATTTCAACATATATGAGCTTTGCCGCGCTGTAGCAGTAAAAGATGTCAAGCGAGCGATGAATATTGCCGACCACCTCGCACAGAACTCAAAGCAAACCCCTCTACTGCTGATAATTATGGCTCTCTCCGGCACCTTCCGCGAGATATTTATTGTTGAGTATCTCCGCTGGTTAGAGCGAGTAAAGCGCGTTCCATTCCCAACAGACCAGGAGCTACTTGGTCACCTCAAGGGTATTAATATATACGCCCTGCGCGATATTAAAAGCTACTCAAGCCTATGGCCGCGACCCAAACTCTTTAACATCTTAGGCTTGCTACGAGAGTACGACGGTAAAAGTAAAGGTATAGGCTCTGGAGGCAAGAGTGATGGCGAACTATTAACCGAGTTACTACTAAAAATTTTTATGTAAGCTATGGAGCACTTCCTTATTAAAGATAACTCGGTTATCAAGTACAATACAGATGAGCTAACAGTTTGTCCATGTCAACGAATGCGCACCAAAGGATATAACATTATAAACCTTACTCGCCACCTTGAGTTGTTAGACTTTACATACAACATCCTTTACGGAGAGTCATGCACACTACAACAGAGCGAAGTAGAGAGTGCATGCAACACCTTGCTACTAAAAGGAGGTTATTCTAGTTCTGCCACACATATTGTTGAGATGCAGTACGACCAGAACAAGAGTCTTCTACTGCGCGTAGTTGAGACATCTCCTTACAAGGAGTTTGCACTACGTGCCCTACGCCCTAATGCACAGCTGTTTAGCATTGAGGGGCATGAGCTTACACTGCAGACCACTGCTGCGACTCAATTCACAGAGCTACTACGACTGCTCTCTCGCCACTACAACTGCGATGTTCCACTCTGCGTAAATAGCCAGGGTGAGGTGTGGAGCGTAGATGGCACAGTGCCATTTGTCGTTAAAGGCAAACAGATAACTATCGGCACGTCTATGGATACCGTCGAGGCTGAAATGGCTGCCACAGCATTAGCAAGCCTTATCAAGTATGAGGTTAAAATGGATATAATAACGGTTGATCAGGCATTAGATGCTGACGAGATTTTCTATGTAGACAGTCGCGGCATCACCTGCCTAAAATCAATCTCAGGGAATATGTTGAGCGACAATATCGCCAACCTCCTCTATCGTACACTAAACTTTGTAGTATAATGGCAAAAGTTGTTATAGGACTATCTGGAGGCGTAGACTCATCCGTTGCAGCGTGGCTACTCAAGGAGCAGGGGCACGAGGTCATCGGTCTGTTTATGCGCAACTGGCACGACACGACAGGTACTCTTGAGGGAGACTGCCCTTGGTACGACGACCAACTCTTTGCTGAGCTTGTTGCAAAGCGCCTTGACATACCGTTCCACTTTGTAGACCTCTCGGAGCAGTACCGCGAGCGCGTTGTAGAGTATATGTTTGCCGAGTACGAGAGGGGTAGGACACCAAATCCCGATGTACTGTGCAACCGCGAGATAAAGTTTGATGTATTCCTTAAGGAGGCACTTAAGCTCGGCGCAGAGTATGTCGCTACGGGACACTACTGCCGAAAGAGCGAGCAGACCGTTGATGGCAAGACAACTTACTCTCTGCTTGCAGGAACAGATAGTAACAAAGACCAGAGCTACTTCCTCTGCCAGCTTACTCAGGAGCAGTTGAAGTACGCCCTCTTCCCTATCGGGCACCTTACAAAGCCTGAGGTGCGCGAGATTGCACTACAACAAAAGCTCGCAACAGCAAAGCGTAAAGATTCGCAGGGAATATGCTTTGTCGGCAAGGTAGACCTTCCAGTATTTCTACAGCAGAAGCTCGCCACCCGTAAGGGAAACATCCACGAGATAGTGCCCACTTGGCCAAAGTACGCTCGTTATGCCGAAGATACAACTCTTGAGGGCATGGCGCGTCCATATAGCTACACTGTGCGCGACGGCAAGAAGATTGGCGAGCATACGGGCGCGCACTTCTACACCATCGGACAGCGCAAGGGTCTGGGTATTGGAGGGCGCAAACAGTCTCTGTTTATCATCGGCACAGATGTTGTGACAAACACAATCTATGTTGGCCAGGGCGATGACCATCCAGGACTCTATCGCAGGGCTCTCAAAGTTCTACCTACTGAGATACACTGGATAGATACAACTGAGGCATTGAAGACAGGTGAGACTCGCCGCTATCAAGTCCGCATTCGCTATCGTCAGCCACTGCAAGAGGCTACGTTGCATATGACAGACGATGGCGCATACATAGTTTTTGACACTCCACAGCGTAGCATTGCAGCGGGTCAATTTGTGGCGTGGTACGACGGCGATAGAGTGGTCGGCTCAGGTGTAATATCTGCCTGATACATAGCGATTATGGCACAATTGGTGGGACTATTAAAAAAATTAATAGTTTTTGCTCATTTTGTGTCGTTGTTTACAAAAAAATTACTATATTTGCTGTTCGGAACAGATAGAAACGAAAAAACAATCAAATTTATATTTAATTAACACAAAAATTAAAGATTTATGGCAAATGTTAAACGCGTCTACACCTTCGGTAACAAAGAGGCTGAGGGTAATGGCAAAATGAGAGAGTTGCTCGGTGGTAAGGGTGCCAACCTCGCCGAGATGAACCTTATCGGTATTCCAGTACCTCCAGGCTTCACTATCACAACCGAGGTTTGTGCAGAGTACTACAAGCATGGTCAGCAGGCAATTATTGATATTCTTCGTCCAGACGTAGAGGCTGCTATCGCTCAGGTAGAGGCTCTTACTGGTCGCAAGTTTGGCGATGCGAAGCTTCCACTTCTCGTATCAGTTCGTTCAGGTGCTCGTGCATCTATGCCAGGTATGATGGATACTATCCTCAACCTCGGTATGAACGATGAGGCTGTAGAGGCTGTAGCTCAGCTCTCTGGCAACCCACGTTTCGCTTGGGACTCTTACCGTCGTTTCGTACAGATGTACGGTGACGTTGTACTGGGTATGAAGCCAGTATCAAAGGAGGATCAGGATCCATTTGAGGTTATTATTGAGGAGATGAAAGAGGCTCGCGGTGTTAATCTTGACACTGAGCTCTCTACTGACGACCTTAAGGAGCTTGTTGTTAAGTTCAAGGCTGCTGTTAAGGCTCAGACTGGCTCTGACTTCCCAGTAAATCCTTGGGATCAGCTTTGGGGTGCTATCTGCGCAGTATTCGGCTCTTGGATGAACGACCGCGCAATCCTCTACCGTAAGCTCAACAACATCCCAGCAGAGTGGGGTACTGCAGTAAACGTACAGGCAATGGTATTCGGTAACATGGGTGACAACTCAGCTACTGGTGTTGCATTCTCTCGTGATGCTGCAACTGGCGAGAACATCTTCAACGGTGAGTACCTTATCAACGCACAGGGTGAGGATGTTGTAGCAGGTATCCGCACACCACAGCAGATTACTATTGAGGGTTCAAAGCGTTGGGCTAAGGCTCAGAACATCTCTGAGGAGGAGCGCGCAACTAAGTATCCTTCACTTGAGGAGGTTATGCCAGAGGTATACAAGGAGCTTAACGAGATTCAGCACCACCTTGAAGAGTACTTCACTGATATGCAGGATATTGAGTTTACTATTCAGGACGGTAAGCTCTGGATGCTCCAGTGCCGTAACGGTAAGCGCACAGGTGCAGCGATGGTTAAGATCGCTATGGATATGCTCCGCGAGGGTCTTATTGACGAGAAGACCGCAGTTCTTCGTTGTGAGCCAGAGAAGCTCGATGAGCTGCTCCACCCTGTATTTGATAAGCAGGCAATCAAGAGTGCAAAGGTTGTAGTTAAGGGTCTTCCAGCATCTCCAGGTGCAGCTACTGGTCCAGTAGTATTCTTTGCAGATGACGCTGAGAAGGTATTTGCTCAGACAGGCCAGAAGGCTATCCTTGTTCGTATTGAGACCTCTCCAGAGGATCTTAAGGGTATGCTTGATGCAGCTGGTATCCTTACCGCTCGTGGTGGTATGACATCTCACGCAGCAGTTGTTGCTCGTGGTATGGGTAAGTGCTGCGTATCAGGTGCTGGCGAGCTTGAGATTGACTACAAGGCTCGTACAATCAAGATTGGCGACCTTACTATTAAGGAGGGTGACTGGATTTCACTCAACGGTTCAACTGGTGAGGTTTACCTTGGTAAGGTAGCTACTAAGGAGGCAACTCTTGATGGCGACTTTGGTAAGCTTATGGAGCTTGCAGCTAAGTACTCTAAGCTCAAGGTTCGCGCTAATGCTGATACTCCACGCGATGCTGAGCAGGCATTTGCTTTCGGTGCTGAGGGTATCGGTCTTTGCCGTACAGAGCATATGTTCTTTGAGGGCGAGCGTATCAAGGCTATCCGCGAGATGATTCTCTCTGACGATGAGGCTGGTCGTCGCGTAGCTCTTGCAAAGCTTCTTCCAATGCAGCGTGGCGACTTTGAGGGTCTGTTCCGCGTTATGAAGGGCTATCCAGTGATTGTTCGTCTGCTTGACCCACCATTGCACGAGTTTGCTCCTAACACAGAGAAGGATCAGCGCGAGATGGCAGAGGTTATGGGCATTACATACGAGAAGGTTGTAGCAAAGGTTGAGGCTCTTCACGAGGTAAACCCTATGCTCGGTCATCGTGGTTGCCGTCTTGGTAACACATATCCAGAGATTACCGAGATGCAGGCACGCGCAATCATTGAGGCTGCTATGAATGTAAAGGCTTCAGGTGTTGATGTGAAGGTTGAGATTATGGTTCCACTGGTAGGTAACCACAAGGAGCTCCGTGCACAGAAGGCTGTTATTGACCGTGTAGCTAACGAGGTATTCGCAGAGCGCAACGACAAGATTGACTACCTTGTAGGTACTATGATTGAGGTTCCACGTGCAGCTGTTACTGCAAACCAGATTGCAGAGGTTGCTGAGTTCTTCTCATTCGGTACTAACGACCTTACACAGATGACTCTCGGTTTCTCTCGTGACGATATCGCTAAGTTCTTGCCTATCTACCTTGAGAAGAACCTCATCAAGGCTGACCCATTCAAGGTTCTTGACCGCAACGGTGTTGGTCAGCTTGTTCGTGAGGCTGTTATGAAGGGCCGCTCTACTCGCCTTGAGCTCAAGTGCGGTATCTGCGGTGAGCACGGTGGTGAGCCATCATCTGTTGAGTTCTGCCACTTCGCAGGTCTTGACTATGTAAGCTGCTCTCCATTCCGCGTGCCTATCGCTCGCCTTGCAGCAGCTCACGCTGCTCTTAAGGAGTAAGGAATATACCTTATATATTATTAGAGGGATGCTCAAAGAAGTGTCCCTCTTTTTTTGTGTATATAGTGGCATAATCATTGTGTTTAAACAATCTGTTTTTTCATTGAAAATTGCTTAACAAATTTTGCAATACAAAAAACTTTTCTTATCTTTGAAAAACAAACAGAGATAAAAACAATATATCTGTGAAATTTTTATTGTACAACTATTAATAACGATTGACTATGAAGAAGATAATCCTTGCACTTGCATTTGTATTGTGTGCTGCAAGCGTTTCTGCTGAGGGTTGGGGTGTTGGAGGTCGTTTAGGCTCTGGATTTCAGGCACAAGCAGAGTATACATTTAACAACGACAACTATATTGATGCCCGCTTTGGTATGTCGTGGTGCAATAAGGGAGCTAATATTATGGCTGACTTGACTGCCCTATACCAGTGGAACATTACAAAGATGGACTGGACACCTCGCGCTGGCGAGTGGTTCTTTGATGCAGGCCTTGGTGCAAGTGTCGGTGGCAGAGAGCACTACGCATATATAGGCGTTGCTGGAGGCGCTAAATTAGGCATTAGGTTCAACGGCGCCCCTGTTAAATTGGCTATTGACTGGACTCCAGTTATCGGCCCAGGTATAGTTTACGGTGGCGGAAATAGCCACGCGACATTCAACGAGTACGGATTGGTAAACTTTGGTATTAGTTGCGTATACTGCTTCTAAACTTGTCAAACATTAAATACTTTATTATTATGAAGAGACTTTTTCTTGCATTAGCATTCCTGTTTTTTGCTGTAAGCGCATCAGCACAGGGTTGGGGCCTTGGTGCTCGTATTAACGCAGGTGTTCAGCTTCAGGGCGAGTACCACTTTGCATCTGAGAACTATCTTGACGCTCGTCTGGGTATTGCATTTCCAGATGGTCTTAATCTTGACCTTACTGTGCTCTATCAGTGGAACATTGGCAACTGGGACTGGACTCCAAAGGCTGGTACATGGTTCTTTGATGCTGGTGTTGGTCCTCAGGCTGCACTGTTCCTCAAGGACAACGGTGGCGTATATGTAGGTGCTGCTGGTGATGCTAAGTTTGGTATCAAATTCAACAAGGTACCTATCAAGCTTGCTATTGATTACACTCCTGGTGTAGGTCTTATGTGCACAAATGGTGGTGGCTTCAGAGGTAGCTGGTTTAACTTCGGTCTTAGCTGCGTATATTGCTTCTAAGGGCTGTTAAAAGCAATTAAAAGTGCGTTTTTGTTGAAAAAACGCACTTTTTTTCTTAAAAAATTTGGTTATTACAAAAAAAGCCTCTATATTTGCACTCGCAATCAGCAAATGGCTCCGTAGCTCAACTGAATAGAGTACTTGACTACGGATCAAGCGGTTCCAGGTTTGAATCCTGGCGGAGTCACTGAAAAGGTCACCATCTGGTGACCTTTTTCGTTTTTCTATAACTCCCTGCACAATATTAATTTGGAAATTTAACTTTTTCACATTAACTTTATCTATTAATAAAGCAATGCTGCACGAACTATGGGATTTAAGATACTCTCCGCGATAATAGATATTAACGACCAACTCTCTGAGGCTGTCAGAGAGGGGCTACAGCGCGTGGCAGCTGAAAGAGTATGCGGCATTGTGGTCTACGGCACAAGTGAAGTGTTGGAGTATCACGCTCTACTGACGACAATAAAATATGCAGTTTACGACTCTCTATCTAAAACTGTTCCCGTAACGCTTGTTCCGCAGTATCTACTTCCAAATGGGGCTCTTAAAATGGATATCTACACCCTTGAGGGAAGCGATAAAATCACAACGGGTACAATCAGTGGCGTGTGCTATGGTTTACTTGAGAACAAGTACGAGTCACTACTCTTTATTGAAGGTATTGCTGCGACCAATTTTGCAGATAGCGTAGAGAGTCAGAGCCGAGAGGTCTTTGGACAGTTAGATAGTCTTCTTGCTGCCCACAACTTTAGAGTAGATGACATTGTCCGCCAGTGGAACTATATCGGAAATATTGTCGGTAGCAGAGCTGGTAAGCAGAACTATCAGGAGTTTAACGATGCTCGTACGGCGTACTACAGTAGTGGACATTGGCAGAATGGTTACCCTGCTGCTACAGGCATTGGTGCAAGTGGAGAGGGAATTATTGTCAGCGCTATAGCCTTTAAGCGCGCAGATAATAGTGGTGTATACCCTATTGACAACCCTTTGCAAGTGGCTGCGCACACATACTCAAAAGATGTGCTGATAGATAGCCGAGCAGATGCAGTAAAGAGTACGCCAAAGTTTGAGAGAGCAAAAGTAATTACTACAAGTCGTGGTGCATGCTGCTTTGTATCAGGCACGGCTGCTATTCGTGGTGAGCAGAGCGTGGAGGACACTTCGGCAGCAGAGCAGACAAGGCTAACTATTGAAAACATTGCCAATCTGGTATCAAAGGAGAACCTTGAGAAGTTTAATTGCCCGCCATACGAGTTAGAGTATCAACAGCTACAAGTATTTATAAAGCGGGCTGAGGATTTTGACGATGTGCGCGCAGTGGTTGAGCGCAACTATGTCAGCGTACCGACAGTCTATACCATTGCCGATGTATGCCGCAGTGAACTACTTGTTGAGATAGAGGGAATTTTAACATCACAATAATATGAGAAGAACTATTCTGGCACTCATTCTCTGCCTGCTATTTCCGTTTATGCAGGCCACAGCATCTGTAAGATGCAGTGATGAGGTATTTTTGCGCAGAGCATACCTTACTGTCACTGGTGCGCTACCTACGCCCAAAGAGGTTGTAGACTTTCTTGACAGCCCTGCAGAGAATAAGCGCGAAGCTCTTATTGACAAACTTATACAGAGCGAGCTTGGGCTTAAGTATATGCAGATGCGCTGGGGAGATATTCTGCGCATAAAGTCGGAGTTTCCGAGCAACCTCTGGCCAAATGGTGTGCAGGCATACAACCGCTGGATATATGAGCAGCTGATGAACAACGTTCCATACGACAAGATGGTTAGAGACCTGCTCATCTCTGCCGGTAGCAACTTCCGCGCCCCTGCAGCAAACTTCTATCGCGGATTTCAGAAGCGTACATCTAAAAACATATACGACAATATTAACCTGCTCTTTCTTGGCAACCGCGAGGTGACAGACAACGGAAATATCTGCTTCCAACAGATAAAGTACAAGTCCACAAAGGAGTGGAAGGAGGAGATTGTATACCTTGACATACACAAGAGGGTGCCAAATCAACTGATAGAGCTTGATGACTGCACTACAATAAAGTTGCAACCCGACACCGACTGGCGTGAGCCTTATGTCTCTTGGCTTACCTCTCCAAACAACCGTCGCTTTGCCGAGGTTATGGCAAACCGTATGTGGTACTGGGTCTTTGGCAAGGGCATTGTTCACGAGCCAGACGATTGGCGATATGACAACCCACCATCTGACCCTCAGCTACTTAAAGAGCTGACAGACTACTTTATTGCACAGAAGTTTGACCTGCGCGCGCTGATGAAGAAGATTCTTCTCTCAGAGCAGTTTAACTCCGCAGATAACTACACCCCACAGCGTCTGCCTGCCGAGGTTATTGTTGATGCCATTGCCTCTGTGACTGGCATCTGGAGCACATACACCAGCCGCGTACCAGAGCCATTTACCGTCTATCCTCCAAAAACAAGGTCTACTCACCTTGGCGATGCGACAGTATCATCATCCGAACTGGAGTTATTTGGCAAGGTATCACGCGATGTATCACTTGAGAGTCAGCGCAACAACAACATAACATCGCGACAGCTACTATACCTGATGAACTCATCTGCTCTTGAGTCTCGCATAAGAAAGAGTCAAGTGCTACAGCGAATATACCTCCAAAGTGCAGATATTGAGCAACTTGCACAGAGAATTACACTTCTTGTTCTATCGCGCAGAGCGACAAAGGATGAAGTGGCACTCTACAGTCAGTATATGGCACAGAATAATCTTCCACTGATGGAGGCAGCAATAGATATTATGTGGATGCAGATAAACAGCAACGAGTTCCTTTATAACCATTAATTGGCAATGTTATGAGAAAGATATATCTACTTATACTACTGCTTGCCGTAACACTCAGTGCGGAGGCTCAACGAGCAAAGTCTGTGATACTTGTCTACCTTGACGGTGGCCCTGCGCAGACCGACACCTTCGACCCTAAGCCAGAGATGGGGCGAAATTATCACGGCAACTTTAAGGGCGTATGCAAGACTAATGTAGAGGGCATTGAGATTGGCGAGAAGCTCCCACTGCTGGCTACTATGGCAGACAAGTACACCCTTATCCGCAGCCTTACACACGGCAGTAATGCCCACGAAACGGGTCACTACGCAATGATTACGGGTGATACGTCGGGCGGAGCTGTTGTCTACCCATCATTTGGAGCGGTGATATCTTACATAAAAAGGGATACATACAAGGGTATTTTACCGTGCTATATATCCGTCACAAGCGCAAATAGCCGCTTTAACGAGGGTGGATTTTTAGGCAACCAGTACAAATCTTTTGATACGGGCGGAAAACCAGAGTCTTCAGAGTATGAGGTTGAGGGTATTGTAAACAAGCACATTGATCGCCAGAGAATGGATAGCCGAATGGCTCTACTCAATAACTTTGAGGGCAAAGGTATGGATAAGCAGACTATAGACTCTCTGCGTGGCGTAAATATGGAGTTCATATGGGGAGAAAGTCGCGAGGTGTTCAACCTCAAAAACGAGCCAGACTCAGTAAGGCAGAGATATGGCAAATCTCGCCTTGGTCAGTCCTGCCTTGTTGCCAGACGACTTGTTGAGGCGGGTGTGCCATTTGTAAATGTCCGCACAACGGGTTGGGATACCCACAAGAAGCACTTCTCAAAGATGAACACCATGCTTGCAGTCCTTGATAGAGCACTCTCGGCACTTATTGCCGACCTTGACAGCCGAGGGTTACTTGACAGCACCATTATTCTATGTGGTGGCGAGTTCGGTCGCTCGCCAAAGGTGCTGTGGGAGGCCCCTTGGAATGGAGGTCGCGCACACTTTGGTGCAGCCTTTAGCTATCTTGTTGCAGGTGGTGGTTTCCAGGGTGGCAAGGTGCTTGGAGCCACAGATAAGACCGGAGAGAAGGTTGCCCAGCGACCTGTAAGCCCTTGTGATTTGATAGGCACTGTATACCTACTTATGGGTATTGACCCTTACGGAACACTTCCGCACGTATCCGAGGGCGAGCTGCCGATACTTCCGTCGTTGCTTGATAGTAAGAAGAGTCACGGACTGCTTTACGAGATTATTGACATAAAAAAGCCTGACCATGAAAAGTAGAAGAATCATTCTGACAATACTCTGCGCCATTATTTCAACAACTCTCTATGCGCAGAAGCTTTCACTTGGCTATCTCTACCCTGCAGGTGGTCAAGTTGGTACTACCGTTGTAATTGAGGCAGGTGGACTGAATATCAACAAGGCAACAAAGGTGCTATTTAACCATCCAGGAATTACTGCCGACATAGAGCCTGTGAAGGAGAGCGCAGCAGCAAAGCGCAAGCGCAGAAGACTCAATGACCAGAGCAGTCCACAGCTTGCCGACAGAGTAAAGCTGACAATCAAGATTGACAGCACTGTACCTTGCGCGATGTACGACCTGCGACTGCAAGGGCCAAGTGGAGTATCCAATATGCTACCATTTGAGGTGGCATCATATCCCAACTTTGTTGAAAACAAGAGGGCCTCTGAGCGCAATCCAAACATTGTTCCATCACTCCCTGCGGTACTCTGCGGATATGTTACCCCTGGAGGTGTTGACCGCTTCCGCTTTGAAGGTTGTGCGGGACAGACTATTGTAGCGACAGTCAAGGCGCGACAGCTTGTGCCATATATCGCTGATGCCGTACCAGGATGGTTTCAACCAGTGCTGAAGATTGTAGATTCGGATGGTCGTGAGGTGGCATACTCTGACGACTACCACCACAATGTAGACCCAGTGATTATCACAACCCTACCAAAGGACGACAACTACACAATAATTATCCACGATGCTATCTATCGTGGTCGTGAGGATTTCAACTACCGCATACATCTTGGCCAGATACCATTTGTTACGGGTCGCTACCCTGCTTATGGCACTGTGGGCAAGAGCGTTAAGCAACGTATTACGGGCGTAAACCTCGGCACAACGACTGCAAAAGTGAAGGTCAGAAAGGCGGGATACAACCAGATAACCTTTACAAACGACATTGGCACATCTGACGCCGTATCGTTCTACGCGCTGCCGAAGGGTGTAAAGCATATCCAAGGCAAGGAGGGGGCTATGCTCAACATTGGAACGGCCATATCGGACTCTCTTACAACGACCTCTCGCATTAAGCGATACCGCATAAGCGCCCAGATGCGCGAGCCGATTATTGTTGAGCTTATTGGTCGCAGAAATGGCTCAAGAATAGATGCTGTTATGCGCTTGAGAGATGGTTATGGCAAAGTTGTAGCCAAGGCGGATGACAAGGAGGACCCTATGCAGGGAATGATGACCTTCCACGCAGACCCAGTGCTTAAATACACACCTAAGCGCACTGAAGTAATGATTCTTGAGGTTGAAGACCTCTATCAGGGCTATGGCGAAGATTACCACTACCTACTCAGGCGACATAGTCAGCTACCATCGTTCAACGCCTTTGTTTCCCCTGCAAATATAACCGTTCCAGCAGGTGGTACATCAACTTTCCGCGTAGATATCACTGGAAAGGTTAAGCGACCTGCAAACCTTATTGTAGAGGGGCTACCAAAGGGCTTTACAACAAGTAGCCTTAATCTGTTAGCTGGTCGTAGATGGAACGTATCTATAACCGCGCCAAAGGATGCTACAGTAGAGCGTTTCCCTATTGAGGTTAATCTTGAGTATGCGACAAAGGATAGTCGTGCAACAGCCAAAGTAGTGCCAGTAGACAATATGATGCAGGCATTCTACTACACCCACTACATTCAGGCAGCAGAGTTAGCGCTTGATGTTACTCAACCATCGCCATACCGTATGAGCGTAGACTTTGATGTAGAGAATGAAGTTCCATTCGCATTTAGCAACGAGCATATTCCAATTAAGATTATCGTTGATAAAGACCCAGGCTTTAATGACCCTATAGAGCTTGTAATGGGTGTTAAGCATAGAGTCTTTACCCTTGACCCAGTGACTATACTACCAGAGGAGAGGGAGAAGATTATCTACCTCAAGCTCAACCACACTGCCTTAGAGCGATTTAAGGGCAGAAAGAATCCGCCATTCTGGCAGATGAACATTGTCGGCACTGTCAAGGGAGAGATTACCAAGCAGGGTAAGCGAACATTCCAAAATGCAAAGTACCGCGAGATGACACCTTACTTTATCCTACGGCTTATGAAATAAATAAAAGAGTTGTGGTAGTCCCACAACTCTTTTACTTATACAAGTAGCGCTTAATAGACCCCTTCGGTGTCTTCTCTAACGGCTCAAAGCGAAGTTGATAGTTTGCTACAGCCTCATATGCAGGGATTACCTCATTAAGGCGTTTGAGGTTCTCTGCCATAAGGGTATTTAGGCTATGGCTGTCTATATGCTCTATAGCGTCAAGATCTGGAACAATGATTGCCACAAGGTGATTATCTCGCTGAACTACAATAGATTCGCTAACATATGGAAGTGTGTTGAGTATAACCTCTATCTCCTCAGGGAAGATATTCTGGCCATTTGTCGTAAGGAGCATACTCTTACTTAGGTGTTATACGACGGAAAATAGCAAGAGGAAAACGGCGCACACGACGCATAGCCACCCAAATTTTAGCAAAGAAAAGATGTAGTGCCGAGCAATCCACTATACCGTAGACTTTGTTTTTTGGCATAGTCTCTGTGCCATAAATATTTCCATCGCCAAGGAGTGTTACACTATCCCCCTCAAGGGCTATAATACGATGTATAACAAAGTGTTGGCCTGCATCTGCAAAGACCACATTGTAGCGCACAAAATCCTCACTTTTTATTGGTCGCAGGTTTACCGTACTTCCGCTAATAAAGAAAGGCAACATACTCTGCCCCTTGACTGTAACTCTTACTGTTTGCCCCTCAAGCAGGATATCTCTGACGACAGAGAATGTTGCGACATTTGCCACACTTTTTTCATTCATAGCCCTACTTCTTAAAGATTGTACTATACGACAACTCTGCCGCTGCGGCATCAGGCAGGCACTCAAGGTGGAACACTGGCACAGACGAAATCATATCCGACAGGGTGTCACAAATATTATCCTGCAACTTTTCATCATATGCAAAGGCTGGTGGGCACGATGGCAACAGCGCACCTATGGCATTGAGCACTGGCAGACGATGAATCTTGTTGTATGGTGCTTGCGAGAGGCGCATAAATCCGCGAATATGATAGCTCAGATTGCGATAGCAAGGGGTCTTTCCGCTCCAAGGAGAGCCAAAAGCTGTCGGAACACCATCCACAAGGCGAATAATCGGGCTATCGTCATTAAGGAGCGTAGTGCCTGCAATATGTTCACGCCAAAGTCGTGTATGAGTACTCTTTCCTGTGCCCGACTCGCCGAGGCAGAGCACCGCCCCGCCATCCTTAACAAGAACGGACGAGTGAATAGCAATAGCCCCAAGCGGAACTGTACACAGCCCAAACATCATCCACAGTCCAAAGCGCAACAGTGAAACATCAACCTGGTCAAAGAGTCCATAGTTAGCCTTTACCACGCCACCCTCCTCCTTAACAAAGAGGTATGACTGATTATCCTTAGCCATCTCAAAGAGGTAACCGGAGCCATAGCTATAGAGTGTACACCGTGCAAGCTCATTCTCAAAGTCAAAAGTTGATAACTCAGTAAGGTCAAACTCCTGCTTGACAATTTCTGTCTCGGTGAACAGTTCCATATCGGCTCTCTTATCCGGCTCTGCATCTACCACAAAGGGAGCAAATCCCCTAACACCTGCTGCCACAACATCCGAGTGGCGACCCGTAGTTCTAATTCTATACTGTGCTACTATATACTCCATAATCTTACTTTAATGTTATTACTCTATCACAATATCCAAGTGAGCTCTCACGGTGAGCAATGACAACGATTGTCAGCGCCTCATTACTCCGAGCAAGCTCTACAATAGCCTCATTTATACTCTGCTCCGTTTGATTATCCAAAGATGATGTTGCCTCATCAAAGAATAGCACCTGCGCACCCTTATACAGCGCGCGGGCGATGCCTATTCGCTGACGCTGACCGCCCGAAAGGAGTGCTCCACACTCGCCAATACGAGTATCAAGTCCATTTGGTAGCATAGCGACAAACTCCGACAGAGATGCTGCCTCAACAGCCTTCACCACACGCTCCATATCTATATCCTCAGCCTTACAGCCAAGGGCAATGTTGGCAAGAATAGTGCTATCTGTAAGGAATACACTCTGCGACACATAGCCGATAGAGTTCTGCCACATTCGGCGGTTATCGGCAGTAAGAGGCTGACCATCAATAAGTATCTGCCCCTCTGTCGGCAAGTAGAATCCCAGTAGCAGATTAAACAGCGTAGTTTTTCCCGCGCCAGAGCGACCATTGATACCAATCTTCTCGCCCTTGCGGATAGTAAAATTGAGGTCTGTAAAGAGTGGCGACTGACTATCCTCAAACTTAAAGCCGAGATTTTCAACCTCAATAGAGTGGGTAAAGTCAAGCTGCTCACTGACGACATTCTCCACATCCACTGGCTCTGAAATATCTGCCGAGGCAATAATATCAATAGCAAATCGGTTATAACGGAGCGAGGTCCACGCACCCATAATTGCACGCACAGATGGCATAAGCCTTAGTGCCGCAACAGCAAAAACGCCAAACAGTATCTTCAAGCTACCGCTATCAAGTCCTACACACAAAACTACCATCAGCGCCATACCCGCAGCAAGACCAATCTCTGTAAAGAGCTGTGGCAGAGTAGATATAGTAGCATTCTTTGCCCCGACACTAACCATAGTATCGGTATTGTCATCAAACTGGCGGAGCATACTGCTAAAGGCGTTGTTAATCTCTATATCTGCATAGCCACGATAGGTCTCAACCGTATCGCGAAACTTACGGCGGTGCGCCTCATTCTCTATTGTTCCATAGTTATTGACTCTATCCTTAATAAGGGCGAAGTAGAGCCACACCGCTGGAATAAAAATCGCCACAGTAAGCAGTGCTGCAAGTGGGCTATAGAGAGCTATAGAGCCAAAGAGCAACACAAAGAGTATCGCCTCGCTCAGTAGCACAGCCATAGGACGAAGCACTCCAGAGACGAAGGTATAGCAGACCACATTGACATTACGCGACAGAACTGCCGAATTTGAGGCTTTGATAAACGACAATCCGCGATTAAAGTAGTCAATATATAGGTTGCGCGACAAGTAGCGATAGAGCGAGTAGATATAATCCCTCTCAAAGCGATAGAGCAGCAGGTTTATGCCACACTTGATAGCGATAAAACCGACCACAGAGGCGGCCACAGCCACAACAAACGACATCTCGGAGGTAAAGCCGAAATAGTTGTAAGCCCCTGAGAGCAGACTATTACTCTGAATGCTCTGGCTATCCAGAATAAGGTAGAGCACTGGGAGCAGTGCTGCAAGACCCAAAAAGTTGAGTAGCGCGCGGATAAAAATCGTAACGCTCACCCACACACCCTTTGCCCTAAACGAGCGCGGTATAATATTTAACACTCCTAACTTCATAGCACTCTATCTATTATGCCCTCGCGGACATACCATATATATCCCTCAACATCTCTATATCCCATTGTCTCAAGCAACTGAGCATACTGGGCAATCTGCCTCCTATTATCCTCGCTCTGCTCACCAAACTTATAGTCTACCACCACAGCCTTGTCGCCAACGGTCATTACCCTATCTGGACGCTTTGTCTTGGCATCGGTCATAATAATCGCATTCTCAGTATAGACCTCATCCCAACTCTTTGAGAACCACTGAGCGACAAGTGGCATAGCGAACATAGTATCAATCTGTTGCTGTAGCAGCTTAGACTCCCTCTCAGAGAGCACACCGTCATAAGAGAGCCGTGCCAATTCGCGGTCTATATCCTCTCTTGTAGCTGCGCGCTCCATAATGCCATGCAGCAAAATACCCTCCTGCTGAGGAGTAACTTTACCACCCCTGCGAGCCTCCATATACCGCTCTGATGAGAGTTTGAGCTTCATCTTAAATGGCGAGACAACATTGTTCTCCAGCACAACAGTACACTCCTGCGTCTTGGTATAATCAAGAGGTGGCGCACACTCTCCATACTGGTAGACTATCGGCGCATCCTCATCCACCACTCCATCCTCGTTTAGCTGAGGGCG
This sequence comes from Alistipes sp., assembly GCA_017938765.1. GTDB lineage: Bacteria > Bacteroidota > Bacteroidia > Bacteroidales > Rikenellaceae > Alistipes. The sequence goes on from JAGBAX010000014.1 coordinate 48,254, forward strand.
CATGCCGAGCACCTTATAGATTAGTTCGCCAACACTACTCTCAAGAGCACCATTGCCCGTAGACTTAGGAGCTGGGAAGAATATGTGCAACTGCTCCTTTGGTCGGGTAAAGGCTACATAGAGCAGGTTTATAGCATCCACATAGTCATATATCAACTCGCGATAGTAGCCCTCCGAGAAGATAGATTTTCCCGCATCTGCCGTAGCAACAACAGGAAAGAGCGTGTCGGTATTCAGATTACTTCCTTCAGCAGGCATTGTCCACACAGTAGCTGCGCGTGTAGGCTCTGGGACAAACTTCCAAGAGCAGTAAGGGATAATTACAACCTTATTCTCAAGACCTTTGGCCTTGTGGACAGTCATAATCTCAATAGCGTTTGTATCCTTATCTATTGACACCGACTTATTGTACCCATTCTCATCCCACCACTTGACAAAGAGCGAGAGGTCTGCCACCTTTGTAGCGCAGAACTTTACGATATGCTCGTGGAAGGCATCTGTATAGACCGCCTGGCCCTTGAAAATCTCTGGGAAGCGAACCATTATTCGCTCAAAGGCCTCCTCTGGCGAGAGGGTCTTGATACTATCAAAAAACGCCAACTCATCAGCAGACAAGCGATGGTAGATATTAAAGTTATGGTGGTAGCGGTTGTATGTAGCAAGGCTGACAACATCCTTTCGGTCTATGGCGTACTTCATAACAGCCAAAGCAAAGCGCACAACAACAGAACTGTTAATCTTCAGCGCCTCCTGCGTCATAATACCAAAGCGCATACTCTCATCTGCTGCCCCTGCATCAAGTAGCATTGAGGCGATACGCTCTGCCTCATCATTCGTACGCACAAGGACTGTAATATCGCACGGCTTATAGTGCTTTTCATGCACGAGAGTTCTTATACAGCCGATAACATCTGGCTCCTTATCTCTATGGGCTGTCACTCTTACACATCCACTGCGGCGAGGCTTACGCTTCGGTATCTGGCGTAGCTGAGGCCAGCAGTAGGCATCTCCAACGGCATCATATAGCTCCGAGAGTAGCTGGTCTGAGATATAAGACTTTGCGCGTGCCGAGAGTAGCAACTCATTTAGACCCCTATTTAGTCGTCTTGCAGCAAGGCTGATAGCCACATTATTAAACCTTACGATATTTGGCTGACTGCGGTAGTTATCCTCAAGGTTGCTCTGCTGAACTGCCGTACCATTCTCAGAGAGAGCCGCTGGGGCCTTAACGCCAAGGATATTCCAATCACTACCCCTCCAACGGTATATAGACTGCTTGATATCGCCCACAAGAAGCACCGCCACATCCTCGCTCTGCGAGATAGCATTGCGGAGCATTGGTAGAAAATTCTGCCACTCCATCAGTGAGGTGTCCTGAAACTCGTCAATCATAAACTTCTCAAAGAGATTGCCCACCTTCTCATAGATAAACGGAGCATCACTTGGCTCACGGACAAACTGAGCAATAGTGTGCTTTGTCTGAGCCAGTAGCATAGTATTTTGCTCCTTGCAAATCTCCGCAACCATTGAGTATAGGTCGTACATCAACGCAAAGCTACGATAGTTCTTCTCTAACAGTGCAATGCTGTTGCACAGATACTTTGTATCCTCAAATCGCTCTACAATCTCGGCTGCTAATGGTTGAAGGGCTGCTGCAAGGCTCAGCATATCAGGGCTAACCTTCGTCTTCTGCGTGTACCACTTGCGAGGCTCATCTGTGCAGTGCTTTACAAAGGTATCTGTCGGAGCGGTAGTCTTGCTATCAAAGCGTGCAACCTTATCAAAATATCTCGTAAAACTGCCTGAGAATGTTGAATGGCTATAGCCAGCACCCTCAAACATATCCACAGCACGCTGAGCCAACTGCTGAACACGCTCAACAAGTTCGCGAGCCGAGCTGATGTACTCCATAACTACCTGCTGTAGCTGCTCCTTGTCAATTTCACGACCAATAGTACTCTTAGCATGCTCCTTAAACAACTCGTTTTTAAGACGAAGAATCACTCGCTTGATGTTCCACTGACGGCCATTCTCAATATTCTCCTCAGCAAAGTCGGTAAGCCACTGTTGCAAAAATTGGTCTTTCTCTGCCCTCTCAATAAGCATATCCACACTCTTCTGCACCACTGGAGCGGTATCTAACTCAATGGCGTAGTCCATATCAATATTCAGCTCCTTAGCAAAGGCACGGACAATGCGCTGAAAGAAGGTATCGTTTGTAAGAATTGAGAATCGTGAGTAGTCGTGAAGTATCGCACTGCGAACTTTGAGCGCCCTCTGGCGAAGCACTCTTTCGGGTAGTGAGGTCATGGCAATAAGGTCGTCCAAGAACTCGCACTCGCCCCCCGTTGCAAGCAGATTTATCTGCTTAAGGATACGACTCTTCATCTCCTCGGTAGCCTTATTGGTAAAGGTTACTGCGAGAATTGTGCGATAAACGTTAGGATTAAAGTCGGCATCTGTCTCTCCTGGCTGATTGCGCAGAGTGTTGTAGATATACTCACGCGCCAACGAGTAGGTCTTACCCGAACCAGCACTTGCCTTGAGAATCCTCGCCTTATAATTTTGAGTCATAGCCATAACGGGGTAAAGGTAGTAAAAATTTGCAGGATTTACAAATTTTAGTTTTATCACATACTTTTTATTATCTTTGTGCATCAGAACTACATTTACACAAGACTACTTATGAAACCGAACAAGTACATAGATGTATTCAAGAAGATTTTTCAGAGTGCGACATTTGCGCTACTGCTCTCTGTTGCATTTTTCGCCTACGAGATGAATTCAGGCGCCGAGGAGTCAAAGGAGATTGTAGACGACCTTAAGGCGATACAAAACTCACTATCTACACGCTACTTAGGTCTATTTCCTGAGTATATTGACAATATCAACGACCTGCTTGAGCAGGCTATTGAGCATCAGGATAAACACGAGGCGCACGACTCGGTGATAATCTGCGAGGATGTGCTCTACTACTGCATCCGAAGCGACGCCCAAGGTTTTAGAGATATGCTTACAAATCTGGTTATCCTCTCGGAGAAGGGGTGTCCGATATCTATTGCATACTACGACACAAAGAGTTTTCCCTTTAAGAATATGATTAACAACAGCCTGATATCAATGGAGCAGCAGAGGCACTATCGCGAGGACAGAAAAGCATATCGCGAGCGTATGATGCTCATCAAGCAGGCGTACAACCATATTTCAAAGGAAAAAACCGCAGCCGAGAGAACAGCGCTTATGGAGGATATGATTAACAAGCACTTTGACAATTATATCGTAAAGCAAAGAGCTCAAAGTGGCAAGAACAAGAGCTTTGCAGAGCTTCGCAATCAACTCTCTAATGATCGCAGAGTAGATTCCGTCCTCTGCGAGAAGTATTTCCGAGCCACAAATGCTACAAATCCGCAGAAAAACAAGAAACTCGTTGCTCAATTACTACGCCCGTTGCCTATGAGCGGAGGAACTACAGCTGCTGAGATTAAAATTGACAGTCTATGCACAGTGTTGGACGCCATTAAGCGCAAACACCTAAGCAAGCCTCACAATCAGGTACTCTATTCAGACATTAAAAATATGTACGAAGAGATTACCATCGCTATTGCTAACATGCTGAACGGACTAAAGAGCGTAGAGTTGGTGCCACTTGACGAGTATCTGACAATGTCGTGCTGGATGACTATCGTAAATAATAAGGAGACAGCAATTATCGCCTTTCCAAGTAAATACTCATCCGACGAGATTGGCTTTATTTCGCAAGATACAGCATTCTCAAAATACATTCAGACAATGTTGGACGGCATGAGGCTGTCAAGCGTCAAAGAGTAAGAGGATGTCCGAAAGGGCATCCTTTTTTTTACGACAAATTCTATGAATTTGGTCTATAGTTTGCATCGTAGTGGTTGAACCTTTTAATTCAAAAACGTTATGAAACAGACTGGACTTTGCATTGTGACCCTACTGGGTGGGGCACTGATGGGGGCGGCGATTGCTATGCTTGTAACCCCAAAGACAGGTCGTCAGATGCGCGACCACATTCGTGATTTTATTGGTGATGAGCTGGACAAGATTCGCTGCAAGTGTGGCGAGGAGTGCAACCACACTGAGGTAACAGAACCTGTAAAGTAGAGACAATAGCATGAGAGCTGATAGACCCTTCTTTCTACCACTTGCAATAACGGTAGTAACTGCCATAATTGCCACACTTCTGTTTGTATCGGCACTCGTAGCGTGGCTTGCCGAGATATTCGGCTCGTTAAAGATACCATGTTTAATAGTTGGCATCTTTATGGCAATAATCGCCACAACAGTCTATGCCGTAACACTTAAGAGCTACTTCCGTCAGATTGGCGAAGAGTTAAATGTAATTTACTCCGTTTCGCGGGCTGTTCGCAGTTGGATAGATTGGGTCTCAGCTCTTTTGGGAGCATCTACCGACAACGAAAAAGAGGAGGTCTAATGGCCTCCTCTCTCTTATTATCGTTTTTTTCTATTTACGATACGCCTCAACACCTCGCTTGAGGAAGTCAACAAACTGAGCGACATCAAGGTTATAGCCACGAGGCTCTACAAGCACCTGCTCGTTCTTACCTTGAATAACATAGTATGGCTGCGCATTAACACCAAAGCGTGTCAGTGCGTAGTGTGCATTAACCTTACCAAGGCTCTTGAGCACAGTACCATTATCGGTTGTCACCCACTCGCTCTGCGGAAGAGACATCTTATCGTCTGTATAGAGTGCGCAGATAACATACTCATTATTAAGCAGCTCAAGAACTGCTGGGTCACTCCACACGCGAGCCTCCATCTCTCGGCAGTTTACACAGCCGTGACCTGTAAAATCAATAAATATTGGTTTATCAACCTTTGCAGCATACTGCTCTGCCTGCTCAAGGTCGAAGAATCCCTGAAGGCCGTGTGGCAAGTGTAGCACATCGCCGTACTTCACATCCGCAGTTGTAGAGTTCTGAGCTGCTACAACACCCCTATTGCGAGTAAGGTCAAAGTCAAGTGATGACTGTGGTGGTAGGTAGCCAGAGAGCTTCTCCAGCGGTGCGCCCCACATACCTGGGATAAGATAGACAACAAATGAGAATACGCCAATAGCCAGTGCAAGACGAGTTACACTGAGGTGCTTCATCTCGCTATCGTGTGCAAAGCGAATCTTACCAAGAAGGTAGAAGCCAAGCAGTGTGAATACCACAATCCAGATAGCCAGATATACCTCACGGTCAAGAATACCCCAGTGGTAAACCTGATCTGCAACGCTCAAGAACTTGAAGCCCAGCGCCACCTCAACAAATCCCAAAACAACCTTTACAGAGTTGAGCCAACCACCACTCTTTGGCAGTTTCTTGAGCACCGATGGGAAGAATGCAAAGAGGGTAAATGGCAGTGCAAAGGTAATTGAGAATGCAAGCATCGTTACGATAGGATTCCAGAACTCGCCAGCTGTAGACTTAATAAGCACCGAGCCGATAATTGGACCAGTACAAGAGAAAGAGACAAGTACAAGTGTCAGCGCCATAAAGAAGATACCTGCAATACCACCCTTCTCGCTATTCTCGTCACTCTTATTGACAAGCCATGATGGCAGTGTGATGTCAAAGGCTCCAAAGAATGATGCTGCGAAGACCATAAAGACGAGGAAGAAGAGGATATTTGGCACCCAGTGTGTTGCCAGCCACTGGAAGATATCTGCAGTTACAGCACCACCACCTACAAGGCGAGTGATGATGATAATTGCCGCGATAGGAAGTGTATAGAGCAACACGATGAAAAATCCATACAGAGCTGCATTAATGCGACCCTTTGTAGGCGAGCCACTACCCTTCATAAAGAAGGATACTGTCATCGGAATCATAGGGAACACACAAGGAGTTACAAGTGCAGCAAGACCCCAGATAATAGCCTCCAGAATCATTGCCCACATCGTTCCATTACCTGCAGCATCCTTTACTGCCTTAACCTCTGTTACTGGAGCCTGAGCAGCAGCACTACCAATCTCAAATGTAAGTTCCTTCTCTGTCGGAGCAGTACAGTTACCCTCTGTGCATGCCTGATAGCTAACAAGAGCCTTTACCACTACACCCTGTCCCTCAAGCTTTACATCCTGCTCAAAGATAGCCTCGCCCTCATACTCGCCATATGAGCCGAAATACTCATCCTGAACAGGCTTTACAGTAGAGAGCGCACGAAGCTCTCCCTCAAGCGCAGCGCCCTGCGGAACTGTAAACTGAATAGTGGTTGGGGTAAACGGGTGGGTGGCATCATAGATGTGCCAACCATCAACGATATCTGCCTTAACAACAAGCGTATAGACACCATCGCCGTTATCCTTAACCTCGCTCTTCCACTCAACTGTATTATCCTGAGCCATTGCCGTAAATGACACCAGAGCAAGGATTGCAAATAGAATTTTACGCATAAACTTATTTTTTTGTGTTATTTATACAATATTTAGCTCGCAAATTTAGTTATAATTTTCAAAAAGTGCAACACTAAAATTTTGGCAGGTGTAGATATACAGTGTATAAATGTTCTATACCTCGCTTTTTGTCGTAAAAATTTTGGAATGTCTAAAATAATACAGAATTTTGCGTAAACATTTGTTGAATATGATAGAAAATGAGCTTTTTCCGTACAAAATCAACCACCTTGATGAGAAGGAGGGCATTGATTACGTAGCCTGCAAAAATGCAGCGTTAGTGCACATCCACTCCCTTGACGAGCATATTGGCAGGGAGATGAAGTATCCTGCAAAGATGAATGGATTCTTTGCTATGGTATGCACAAAAGGTAGTGTTACACTCTCTGTTCATATGAAGGATTTCACGCTTACAGAGAATACAATCCTTGTCGCGCCAACCACTGTTGTAACATTCAAAAAGAGTCACAACTGCGAACTTTACATTGCCGCCTTTAATAATGATTTTGCATCAGAGATGAATATTAACCTTAAATTGGTTATGCCAATAATCACATCTCTGCACTCGCAGTCAATCGTACATAATATAAATAAACCAGATGTTATTGAGGCTCTTAAGCGCTCTTTTAATGCGCTATATACAGAGTATACACAGAGTCTGTCTGATGAAGCAAATGGCGGTTTATTTAAGGAGATGGCAATAAGACATATGTATGCAAGTATGATTTATCGCCTTTGCGAGTTTATCGCAACCTCTCACTCTATTCAGACAGAAATAACACCTAAAGACCGTAGTGGAGACTATTTCAGACAGCTCATCACTCTTTTGCACGAGCATTATAAGACCGAGCGCAGTGTTGAATTTTATGCTAACAAAATGAATTTAACACCAAAACATCTATCCCGTGTTGTGCGTAACTATTCGGGCAAGAGCGTACACCAATGGATAGACGAATTTGTGGTTCTTGAGATTAAAAATCTGCTCAAGTATTCAGATTTGTCAATCCAGCAAATTTCATATGAACTCAATTTTCCAAACCCATCATTTATGGGACAATACTTCAAGCGAATCACTGGCAAAACTCCTGGAGAATACCGCAAGGAGATATAATTCTAACACACCCACAGCGTAAGAGTCCTTCAAAAAGGGCTCTTTTTTTTTACCACCAAAACAGAATTATTCAATATTTTTAATAAATCAATATTCACAAAATCGTTTTTTTTAAGAAAAATAATGCAAAAAATGTGCGTAATTAAAAATTTATTTTTAACTTTGAAATCGGAAATAATATTTTTTAACCTAAAACATATCGTAATGAAAAAAGTCTACTTATTTATCAGCTTGATGCTCAGTGCATTAGCTGTAGGCTGTAACAATGGTGATCCAGTAGATGAGACTCCTGTGCTTCCAGGAGCCAACGACAAAACTGTCGTTACAGTCAACGCAACTCTGCCTTCAGACCTTGTTTGGGTTGCTGGAGATAAGGTTGCAATCAACGGTTTAGAGTCTAACGCTGTTAGCGAAGAGGAGGCTGGTAAGGCAACTTACGCTTTCACTGCTACTGATGTTGAGGCTCCAATTGTTGTAGTTGCTCCGTTTGACATTCTTACAGGTCTTAACGAGGTAACTCTTCCTGCTTCACAGCAGTACGTAGCTGACAGCTTTGACCGTACCTCTTATGCTATGGCAGGCATCGCACCACAGGCACTGCCTGTAAGCGAGGAGGATGAGAAGAATCTGGTTGCCGATGTCGCTCTTTCTCCAGTTGTAGGTGTTATCACATTGCCACTTACTCTTGACTCTGCTACTGCTTCAGCACCTGTTGCTATCAAGAACATCTCTTTCACAGCTCTTAGCGGTGCTGCACTGAATGGTGTTTGGAATGCAGAGGCTAAGACCAACACTGACGAGGCTGGCGTTGTGACTTACGACGTTGAGCTTACTGGTGTTGCTAACACTGCTACATCTGTTCTGGATTGCGGTGAGGGTGTTGAGATTAACAGCTCTACTCCTACTTACTTCAGCCTTGTTGTTCCTGCAGGTGTTTACACTGGCGGTTTTGAGGTTGTTCTCTCTGACACTCAGGATCACAACTTCGTTCTTACCCTTGCTGAGGATATCGCTGTTGAGCGTGGTGTAAACCTTGAGCTTACTCCTTCACTCTTTACTGTTATTGAGAAGGCTCCTGCAACTCTTACCGTTAAGATTGGCGAGGCTGGCATTAACTGGGTAGAGGGCGATGCTGTTGTATGTAACAACTCTCTCTCTACAAATACTGTTGATGCAACTGCAGCTGGCACACAGACTGCACAGTTCAGCTTTGATGCTGTAGCTTATCCATACTCTGTATTCTATCCTGCTGAGTACTACACTACAAGCGGTTCTTTCCGTTTCCACGACAATCAGCCAATCGTTAAGAATGAGGTAAACCACTCTCTTATGGCTATGGCTGGTTACTCATCAACAAACGAGGTAACTCTTAACAACCTTTGCGGTATTGTCTCTATTCCTATTACTAATAAGTACGAGGGCGAGACTATCGTTCTTGACAAGATTGAGGTTCGCACTTCAGAGGGTGACCCTATCGCAGGTAAATACCATATTAATTATAGAACAAATGCTCTTACCTCTGTTGCTGGTAAGTCTGCAATCGTTCTTAACCCTAACGAGGGTGAGTTTACTATCGCTCCAGAGGAGACTGCTACAGTAAACTTCATCGTTCCTAAGGGCTCTGTTCGCAATGGTCTGTATGTAAACATCTACTCAAGCGTTGGTCTTCTTGAGAACCACCGCATCTTCCCTACTGGCCTTACAGTTCGTGGTGGCGAGACTGCTACAGCTGACCAATACCAGTATCAGGAGGTTAAGATTGAGAAGATTGTAACTGCTGAGGAGCTTGTTGACTTCGCTAAGTGCGTAAATATGGGTCGCTACAAGAAGTTCGTTAATGAGGAGGGTAAGGTTGTCCTCGGTGGCGATATTGATATGGCATCTGTTGCTGTAGAGGCTTGGCCAATGATTGCTGGTCCTGCTAATGATGCTGGTCTTCCAGTTGGTTTTGACGGTATCTTTGATGGTTGCGGCTTCTCTATTAAGAACTGGGCAACTTCACAGCCTCTGTTCCACACCGTTGCTGCTACTGGTAAGGTGATGAATGTAAATATTGACGCATCTTGCGCACTTAATATGCCACAGGAGGGTCTTGCTGGTCTTACTGGCGGAGCCGCTATCGCATTCCTCGTTGCACACAACCTCGGTGAGGTTAGCGGCTGTACAAACAACGCTGATGTACTCTGCAACGCTCCAGAGAATCCATCTGTAACTCGTGCTGCTCTTGTTGGTTACTCTGCTATCGGTGCAAACCTTCGTGACTGCTCAAACTATGGTAATGTGACTATTGAGATCGGCACTCACGGTGCTGGTACTGGTTATATTGGTACTGTATCTGGTCGTTTTGCATCTTCAGCTGAGACTCTTGGTTGCGGTGTGTATAACTGTAAGAACTATGGTGACCTTACTATCAACGTAGCTACTTCTAACACTTCTAACTTCTACATTGGTGCTGTTACTGGTTCTTCAAACTCTTATACAGTTACTGAGGGCTGCGAGAACTACGGTAACCTCACATTTAACTCAAACAACTCTGGTGCTGCTGTCTGCCTTGGTGGTATCACCTCTTACTCAGCAGGTGAGATTAAGAACTGTATCAACGAGGGTAACGTCACCTTCAAGTCTGCAGCTCAGCTAAAGGGTACTATCGTTGCAGGTATCGCCCCTTACCAAAACGGTCCTATCAGCGGCTGTACCAACAAGGGTGAGATCTATATGGAAGGTGGTATCTTCGGAGGCCGTAACACTGTAGGTAGCATCTCTACTTCTGCTGCTACCTCTTCAGCTGCTCCAACTGCTGCAGGTATAGTAGGTTATGGTTATAAGAGCTCAGGCTCTCCATTTAGCATGGACAACTGCCACAACTATGGTAAGGTTACTTTCAACTGGTTTGAGACTGACGGCTCAGGTACTTCTGGTCGTACACAGGTTGCTGGTGTCATTGGTGCTCCTTGGGGTGATGTAACTAACTGTAACAACTATGGTGATGTAACATTCATCGCTAAGTACAAGACTGCTATTGTTAACCACCTCTCTTATCTCGGCGGTATTGCAGGTTCTGACTACTATTCAAAGAGCCAGAGCGAGTCAAGTATTATCAACTGCGTAAACGAGGGTAACATTACTATTGACTGCGACTGCGGTACTTCAAACAATGCTGCTGGTGGTATCATCGGCTGGCCTGGTAAGGAGTCTGGTTGTACAAATGTTACAGAGAACTGCGTAAACAAGGGTAACATCGTAGTATCTGGTGAGGGTAAGTTCCGTCTTGGCGGTATCCAGGGTGGTTCTGGTATCATCAAGGGCTGTACAAACGAGGGTAGCATCACTGTCAACTCTTCTAACAGCGCATCTAACTACGGTGGTCTTGCAGGTTTCCACTCTGGTGGTTATGAGCTTATTAACTCTACTAACACAGGTGACATCGTATGTAACGTCGCTATCTCTGGCGGTGGTGTTGCTGGTATGGCCGGTAACCTCGGTAACGCGGCTCACGATGAGGGTAAGATTAAGAACAACACTATCAAGTGTCTTGTTAAGTCTGCAGAGGGTACTTGCGGTGTAGGTATGGTTGTTGGTCACTTCAACGGTAACTCAAAGACCATCTACTTCGGTACTGCTGACGAGCCAATTAAGGTTGGTGGTTCACTCCAGATTGGCGAGACTACAACAGTTGTAGATGCAACAAACTGCAACGACCCTGCAGTTCTTGCAAACGGCTGTAAGAACTACCTTGCAACAGCTCACATCTTCAACTGCGTACTTGCACAGTAATCAATAGTATTTCTATATCAAAGGGTGGCAAATGAAGTGCCACCCTTTTTTCGTTTACTAACTGTTGCTCTCCTTGCGGTCGTAGTAGTCCGAAACATAGACTGTAAAAATTGGAAAGAACATCATTCCTACTACGGGTAGTAGCACGCAGACAACCTTACCTACAGTCGTTACGGGAAAAATCGCAGCGCCCACTGTCGTCACATTCATCCATGCCCACCACAGCGCATCACCAAAAGTTTTCAGGTGGCTATTAACGCCCATTTCGCAGTCATAGAAGAGCAGTGCCGAGATATACGTAAACATAGTCACCGTAAGCACATAAGCCGCCATAAGCCGCCTCTTTTTGCCCTCTATGAGCCACTCAAGGATTACTACCGTAGCCATAATAGAAATTAATACTGGAGCAAAAGCAAGTATACGCACGCTGCTATGCTCCAGATTTGCTCCACCCCACTCCAAGATATCCATATAAGGAACAGAGGCAACAGCAAAGAGTAAATCGCGTAGCCAATGCCTCTTCCGATACTCGGCAATCATCAATCTGAATATCGCAGTGGCGAAAAATATGGAGCAGACAACAAGCTGTAAGTCACGATACCAATCAGCAAAACCACCCTTCTCTCCACCCGTAACCTCAAACGAAATACCCACAAGCAGAGCTATACTTGCAGCCAAAGATATGGTATTAAATATATTTGCAATTCTATAGAGAATTGAATTTGAACTACCCATATGCCAAAATGTTAGAAAACATAATTTTTTCCTGCAAAAACTTTGCAAAACAAAATTATTTACCTATCTTTGCACTCGCAAATAAGCAATGGCGGGATAGCTCAGCTGGTTAGAGCGCATGATTCATAATCATGAGGTCGAGAGTTCAAGTCTCTCTCCCGCTACAAAGGATTGTCAAATGGCAATCCTTTTTTGTGCAACTATGGGCGTTGTGCAACTGCGTTGCACTATTTTATTTGAGGCGTGATACACATTGAGCAAGCTCTGTGTTCACGCCTCAAATAAAATGTCGCATAGCGACTTTACGCCCATAGTTTTCGCAACAGTGAGACTTTTAGGATGGAGAGTTAGCTCCTCGGTTATTCACGCACCAAGCAGAGCTTGACTGCGCTACTTCGTCGCTGATGACGCGCTAAAGCTATTGCTTCAGCGCGACATTCAAGTCTCTCTCCCGACCATATTTACATTCCCTCCAAACCTCCCTTTGGCAAAGGGAGGCATTGCTACGCAGAATAATCCTGTTACGCACAAAGGTATGATGTTCTGCGCGACATTCAAGTCTCTCTCCCGCTACAAAAAAGGAGTGATAGAAATCACTCCTTTTTTTGTAGCGGAGAGAGACAAGTGTGTTACCCACCCCCTAAATCCCCCTCCTGTGAGGGGGACTTTGCTACGCAGAACAAACCGTTCTAAATTATATACTACCGAATCTCCGTACAAAAAAAAGAGAGTTGATTACAACAGAAATAGAGAGTTAGCTCCAAACATTTTAGCGTCAGAATGCGGTAGGTACAACGCTCAATGAAAAATCCCAGCGATGGATAGTACAAGAAGTACAGCCATTGCTGGAATTTTTTATTAGCGGCAGTAGATAGCCGCATTATCACGCAAACAAAATTGAACTTAAGCGAGAATCTACAAGGCGCACAAGAAACCGAGTGCGCAGCATACTAAAGCGTATGTGAGCAACTCGGTTATCGTAGTGCAACGCGGTAAATACCGCTTAAATTCAATTTTTAAGCCTCAAGAGCAAAACGCTTATAAGCCACAACAGTAGCCTCCTTGTCAGTACGAGCGAGGAGCTCACGGATAGACTCCTTCTCGCCTACTACTGCCTGGTTAAGAAGAGTGTTCTCCTCAAAGAACTTACGCATCTTACCCTCAGCAATCTTCTCAAGGATAGCCTCTGGCTTGTTTGCGTTCTTTGGATCCTGCTTCATCTGCTCAAGAGCAATTGCGCGCTCCTTCTCAACGATCTCTGCTGGGCAGTCGTCTACATCAATTGAGAGTGGAGCCATTGCAGTTGCCTGCATAGCAATCTGCTTTGCAATCTCCTCTGAAACCTCCTTGTTGAAACCAAGGATAGTACCGAGCTTCTTGTTGAAGTGAACATAAGCTGCGATATAAGGAGCCTCAATGCGAGCGTAGTAAGCAAGCTCACACTTCTCACCTGTCTGGCCAGACTTCTCTGTTACAAGCTCCTCAACGGTGCGACCCTCAGCGTTCTTTACTGCGAGCAGAGCTGCTGTATCAACAGCGTCAGCTGCTACAGCAAGGTCGAGCAACTCGTTAGCAGTTGCAGAGAACTCTACGTTCTGAGCTACGAAGTCTGTCTCACAAGCAAGGCAAAGGATATAACCCTTAGTGCCTACAATCTTAGTAACAACAACACCCTCAGTAGCGCTACGGTCAGCACGCTTTGCAACGATAAGCTTACCCTTCTCGCGGATAATATCCTGTGCGCGCTCAAAATCGCCCTCAGCCTCAATAAGAGCCTTCTTGCAATCCATCATACCGGCACCGGTCATCTTGCGGAGCTTCATTACATCAGCTGCCTTAATTTCTATTGCCATAATTTTGTTCTGTTTTAACGGTTGGTTAATAATTAAGCCTCTGTCTGCTCAGTTGCAGCAACAATCTCTGCAGCTGCATTCTCCTGTGCATCAACAGCAGCCTTTACGCCACGCTTTACGCGTGTCTTGCCAGTACGAGCTGGAGCCTCTGTGTTAGCCTCAGCCTCTGTCTCAGCCTTCTCGCGCTCAAGCTTGCGCTCCTCAAGACCCTCTGCGATAGCACCGCATACTACGTCAAGAATCAAAGCGATTGACTTTGCAGCATCGTCATTTGCAGGTATTACATAATCAATGTCGGTTGGATCACAACAAGTATCTACCATTGCAAATACAGGGATGTTCAAACGCTTTGCCTCGCGAACTGCGTTCTGCTCCTTCTGCACGTCAATAACGAAAAGTGCAGCTGGAAGGCGGTTAAGGTCAGCAATTGAGCCGAGGTTTCTCTCCAGCTTTGCACGCTGGCGAGAGATCTGGAGCTTCTCACGCTTTGAGAAGTTTTCAAAAAGACCGTCAGCAATCTGCTTGTCGATGGTTGCCATCTTCTTTACGGCCTTACGTATAGTTGGGAAGTTTGTCAGCATACCACCAGCCCAACGCTCTGTAACGTATGGCATAGTGACTGCTGCTACCTTTTCGGCAACAATATCCTTAGCTTGTTTCTTGGTTGCAACGAACAACACGCGACGACCGCTCTTTGCGATCTGCTTAAGTGCTGCAGCTGCCTCATCAAGCTTCACTACTGTCTTGTGAAGATCGATGATGTGGATGCCGTTCTTCTCCATGAAGATATACGGAGCCATTCTTGGGTTCCACTTGCGCTTCAAGTGACCAAAGTGAACGCCGGCCTCCAATAGTGTATTAAAATCTGTACGAGCCATTTTAATTCTCTGTTTTTTTGTTTGTTTTTGTTCTCTTTATTTCAACTCAGGCAGTAGCAAAATTGATCTGCTGAGTTTTCCGCGACAGGGCAACCAACGGGTAGTACATATAATATATATAGGTAGTCGTGCTGGTTTGTAACCCTTGTCGTGCTTTGCCGAATAAGTTGGTCAAATAAGGATTAACGCTTACTGAACTGGAACTTACGACGTGCACCAGGCTGTCCTGGCTTCTTACGCTCAACCTCACGGGAATCACGAGTAAGGAATCCGTTCTTCTTAAGAACTGAACGATACTCAGGATTGATCTCGCACAATGCGCGAGCAATACCCATACGAGCTGCCTCAGCCTGACCCTTGATACCACCACCAACGAGGTTGATCATTACATCAAAATTCTCGGTAGTCTCTGTAACAAGCAGTGGCTGCTTTACCTCATACTGAAGAATGTTCAGTGGGAAGTAAACCTCAAGCTCCTTCTGGTTAATTGTAATTTTACCTGTACCAGCCTTCACGAATACGCGAGCAACAGCGGCCTTACGGCGACCAACAGTGTTTACAACTTCCATAATGTTTACTTAATCTCGTTTAACTTAATTTGTCTTGGGTTCTGTGCAGCGTGAGGATGCTCAGCGCCAGCATAAACCTTAAGATTTTTCATAATCGCTGCACCGAGGCGTGTCTTTGGGAGCATACCCTTTACTGCCTCCTCAATTACAGCAGTTGGCTTGCGGGTAAGAAGATCAGCTGGAGTAGCGAAACGCTGACCACCCGGATAGCCGGTGTGACGAACATAGACCTTGTCGGTCAACTTCTTGCCGGTGAGCTTCACCTTGTCCGCGTTAACAACGATAACATAGTCACCGCAATCAACGTGTGGAGTGTAGCCCGGCTTGTTTTTACCACACAGAATCTTCGCGATCTGTGAAGCCAAACGACCCAACACCTCATTAGTAGCATCGATAACTACCCACTCCTTGGTAACTGTCGCTGCATTCAATGAGACTGTCTTGTAGCTTAATGAATCCATTTGTTAAAATTAATACTTGTTGTTAATAAATATAATCCAACCTCGCACTTTGCGAGTGCGCAAAGGTAATACAAATTTCTGAATTACACAACTTTTCACTCCAAATTTAAATTATTTTCAATATTCGGAGCTGTTAGATTTTGCTGACGCAGAACAGAGAATTTAAGGAATTTAGTGAAGTTAAAGAATTTAGTGACTACTCTCACTAAACTCATTAAACCTCTTAAACTCCTTAATACTAACTGTTTAGCCTTAGTCATTGACTAAATAGCAAAGAGATTACTGCGCAGTACGAGGCTGTTCTCGGATTTAGGTTGCCTCCTAAGGAGGCGAAAGAGAAAATAGAGTCTGACACTCAAGCTTGCTTGAAAGTGGAAAGACTCTATTTTTTATTTCAATAACTCGCAGAGTTACCCTAAATCCGTATCAGCACAGAAGAAAAACGAAGTTTTTCGCGAAAGTCTTTTGGGTCACTTTTCTTCAGAAAAGGGACGGTACTCTACTTAACTCTAAGCACGCGACCAATTTGCAGTGTTGTGGTAGGCTTGATACCATTTAGGCGGCAGATAGCACCAACGGTAGTATGGTTGCGCTTGGCAATAAGGCCGAGGTAGTCACCCTTGCGCACCTTATAGTATCGTTTCTCGGCTGAGAGTGCCTTCTCCTTCTTCTCCGCATCATCGCGCTCTGCCTCTGCGTTAAAGTCCTGCTCATACTTTGAGTAGATGCTATAGTAGCCCTTCTTGAGTAGAATATGGTCACGGCGAAGCTCTCCAGTTCGGAAGTTGATAATTCGCTCAGGGTCAAACGATTGGCCGTAGTATCTCACCTCAAAGTGCATATGAGGACCTGTGCTTCGGCCAGAGTTTCCACCAAGGGCAATTGGCTGACCTGCCACTACCCTATCGTTTTCCTCCACAAGGCGGGCAGAGAGGTGTCCGTGATAGGTCTCAAGACCATTGTCGTGGCGGATAATCACCAGAGTACCATAGCCTGTATTTGTCGCCTTTGAGAAGCGTACGCGACCGTCAAAAGCTGCGCAGATAGTATCGCCCACCTTCAGAGCAATATCAATACCATTATGCGGACGGCGGTGGCGCATTCCATAGCGCGATGTAATGCGACCAAGATAGGGATATCTATAGTGTTTGAGGCTATCTACCAGATTGATAGCCACAGCTTTAGGTATGGAGTCTATAGAGACAGAGCGATAAGCAGAGATATTCTCTGTATCCCAATAGCGACTATAGAGAGTTGAATCTTGCTCTATTGTTCTATTGAGCGTATATCGCCACGTGCCGTCATTAAAAAGTAACACCGAGAGCGACGGAGAGTCCGTTGCAAGGGTATCTACGACTATTGGCGAGATAACGGGTTTTACCGCCTGCACAGCAAGCGAATCAAGGGCATAAATGTCTGTTGTAGCGAGTAGTGCCACAACAGCAATAAGAAGTCTCTTCATATACTATTTACTATTTTTCAACAAATCCTCTGCGCACTCAAGAGCCGAGTAAAACTCCTCGCCAAACTGTCGGATAATAGGCTCTTTGAGTGACTTATAGAGAGGTATACCCAACTTTCGGCCATTCTTGCAAGCCGATGAGCAGATACCCCAGCGGTGGTAGTTCAGCCCCACAGTGCCATTTGAAAACTCTACAACACGAATGGGATAGAGGTGGCACGATATAGGCTTGATAAACGAGCACTTACCGTCACGATATGCCGCCTCAATAGCGCAGAGTGTCAGTCCCTGCTCATTTACAAAAGTGTATGCACACTCACAGTTATTAACAAGCGGCGTGGTATAGTCGCCCTCAAAGTCCACAACCATAAATCCTTGACTCTCAACAGCAGCGATACCCTCAGCGGTCATATACGGCTTATAGTTCTCATACTCCTGCTCTAAAATATCAGCCTCCTCAAGAGTCAGCGGAGCGCCTGCATCGCCATCTATACAACACTGACCCTTGCAGGCATTAATATCGCAAGCAAAGCACTCGGTCAGCAGGTCGGTGCTGACAATTTTACCATCTATCTCAATCATCGTGCGCGAAACCTTTTCAGTGAGTCCTCAATAACGATGTCGTACAGTTCTCCCAGTGTCATACCAGCCTCGCGCACCTGCTTTGGCACAATGCTGCCACTACTCATACCTGGGATAGAGTTTATCTCAATAAGGTATGGCTCGCCCGCCTCGGTAACGATAAAATCTATGCGGACAATACCACTACAACGGCACTTACGATAGGCCTCAAGTGTCATACGGTTGAGTTTGAGTCGCACATCCTCGCTAATAGGCGCAGGGGTAATCTCGTCCGAGAGGCCCGCAGTGTACTTGGCCTCATAGTCAAAGAAGTCGCGCTTTGAGACAATCTCAGTTATAGGCAGTAGTATCTCGCGGTCAGCCGTTACAACAACTCCACAACCCATCTCGCGTCCTACGATACACTCCTCTATAAGTACCTCGTCACTCTCCTTGAATGCCACCTCTACTGCCGATGCAATCTGCTCTACGGCCGTTACCTTTGTCACACCAAAACTACTACCACTCGCATTTGGCTTTACAAAGAGTGGCAGTCCGAGCTTCTCTACAACAGCCTTACTATCAACCGTTTCGCCCTTAGTAACGAGCACCTCACGGGCAAGGTTTATACTACCACCCGCAACAGCGCGCTTTGTTGAAATCTTGTCAAAAGTAATAGCTGAAGATACCTGCGAGCAAGAGGAGTAAGGAATGCCCATCATATCAAGATATCCCTGCAGTTTACCATCCTCACCCGGAGTGCCGTGAATAATAATCAGCGCATACTCAAACTCTGTGCGAACACCAGCGACAGTAAGTGAAAAGTCGTTCTTATCTACCTCCCACTTGCCTCCATTGGCATCTGTATAGGTCATATTGCGGTAGTGAAGGTCTATAACCTTTACATCGTACTTTGCGCTATCAAGGGCAGAGGCAATCTGCTGTGCGCTATTAAGTGCAATCTCTCGCTCGGATGAGTTTCCACCTGCAAGAAGTGCTATTTTAAGTCTATCCATTATCAGTAGATTTTATTCTGTTTTATATAATTCTCAACCTCAGGAATAACCATCTGGGAGATATCGCCGCCCTCGGCTATAGCCCTACGCACATCTGTTGCCGAGTAGTCAAACAGTGGCGCATTCTCAAGGAAGACTACCCTATCGGCATACTGTGAACGCGAGAGGCTATATCCACTGCGTGGATAGACCAGTATCGGATAGTTGGCAATAATCTGCTCATGGTTTTTCCAACGGTGAAAGGACTCAATATTGTCAGTTCCCATAAGGATTGAAAACTCCATCTTATCGCCAAAGTTCTCCGCCAAAAAGTTCAGAGTATCAATAGTATACGAAGGTCGCGGGAGGGTAAACTCAACGGCCGACACTTGTATCTTTTCAGGGTAGAGCGAGGCTGCACACGCCGCCTGACACATCTCATAGCGAGAGAACTCCGCCGCAAGGTCACTCTGCTCTTTATGCGGATTTTGGGGCGAGACGATCATCACCACACTATCTGCAAAACCGTCAGCGATGACATACTCCGCAAGGGCGATATGGCCGCGATGTACGGGGTTAAACGAGCCGAAATAGAGAACTACACGAGCTTTCATTACTGTGCGATGAAGTTATCAATAATAGCACAAGTGTCAGCAATAGCCCTCTGCAAATCGTCGTTTACCACCACATGGTCAAACTCTGGCGCGCGCTCAATCTCCTGCCCAGCCTTGGCAACGCGCTTGGCAATAACCTCTGGCGCATCTGTACCACGACCAATCAAACGACGCTCAAGCTCCTCAATAGATGGTGGCATAATAAACACCGAGCAGGCCTTGTCGCCAAAAATGCGCTTCAGGTTTACTCCGCCAACAACATCTACATCAAAAATAATCACATTACCCTTGCTCCAGATTCTATCAACCTCGCTGCGCAGAGTACCATAGTGAGTACCGGCATAGACCGCCTCCCACTCAACAAAGGCATCAGCCTCTATGCGGCGCAGAAACTCCTCCTCAGTAAGGAAGTAGTAGTCCACGCCATCACGCTCGGCTCCTCGTGGAGCGCGCGAAGTGGCAGAGATTGAGAACTCAAACTGCGGATATCTCTTTAACAACTCGTGAACAATAGTTGTCTTGCCCGACCCGCTCGGAGCTGAAAATATGATTACCTTTTCCATATATGTGGCTTACAGTATATTGAGTACTTGTTCCTTAATCTTCTCAAGCTCATCTTTCATCTTTACGACCAACACCTGAATATCGTGGTTATTGGCCTTGGAGCCTGTGGTGTTAATCTCGCGACCCATCTCTTGAGTTATAAAGCCGAGCTTGCGACCCGCATCTGCCTCGGTAGCGGCTACCTGGCGGAAGTAGTTGCAGTGGGCAGCAAGGCGAACCTTCTCCTCTGTTATATCGAGCTTTTCGATGTAGAAAATCATCTCCTGCTCAAGGCGATTCTCGTCTACCTCAACGCCGAGTTTTTCTATTCCCTCACGAATACGCGCACGAACAGCATCTGCGCGCTGAGCCTCAAAAGGTGTTATCTGGTCGCGGTATGCCTCAATCTTATCTACGCGAGCAAGCAGGTCGGAAATAAGTACCGCTCCCTCCTGTACTCTGAAGGCATTCAGCCGCTCGCAAGCAAGGGTTACAGCCTCAACAATCGCCGCAATGTCGCTATCTGTTGCGCTCTCAACCTCTGTTGTCAGCACGTTTGGCATACGCAACACTGCCGGCACAATAACATCGTACGCCGCATCAATGCCAGAGTAGCTCAACGCATCAGTTACTTGACCAAGGTAGGCACGGAAAATCTCCTTGTTCACCTCGCCCGAAGTCTGCACCAACTCAGACTGCATAGTTATCAGCACATCCACCTTTCCGCGCACAAGAGCCTTGCTCACAACACTGCGCACCTCGGCCTCCGCAGCACGGAACGCCATAGGCAGCTTAACAGACAAATCTAACTGCTTTGAGTTGAGTGAACGAATCTCCGCCACAAAGCACTTCTCCCCTACTTTAACCTCGGCCTTACCGAAGCCTGTCATTGATCTCTGCATAGTCACAAAATTAATGGTGCAAAGGTAATAAAAAAATCTTGCGAGTGCAAGATTTTTTACTGTTGGCTGTTAGCCATTGGCTAATAGCCATTTTGTTGTCAAAATGGTGGATTTACAACGCTCGGCAAGAAAAATTGGCGCAGGATAGTATCAAGACATACAGCCAAGACAATTTTCCTTGATAGCGGCAGGAAATACGCCATTTTCACAACAAAATTAGAAGGTGTGGATAACAACTCCTGAACGCAGTTTAGGCTCAAACCACGTAGTCTTCGGCGGCATAATATTGCCAGTGTCGGCGATGTCAATAAGCTGGCGCATAGAGACTGGATAGAGGGCGAAAGCGGCCTTCATCTCGCCGCTATCTACGCGGCGCTTAAGTTCGCCAAGGCCTCGGATGCCACCCACGAAGTCAATACGCTTTGAGGTACGCAAGTCCTTAATATCCAAAATCTTATCAAGAACAAGATTTGACAGTACAGTAACATCCAGCACTCCGATTGGGTCGCTATCGTCATACGTTCCCTCACGAGCCGTTAAGCTATACCAAGAGCCGTCAAGGTAGAGTGAGAAGTTATGCAGGGCATTAGGAGTGTAAATCTGTTCGCCCACCTTCTCAACCGTAAAGTCATTCTCAAGGGCGGCAAGGAACTGCTCCGAACTTAGGCCATTAAGGTCCTTAACAACGCGGTTATAGTCAATAATCTTAAGGTGTGACTCTGGGAAGGTCACTGCAAGGAAGTAGCAGTACTCCTCCTCGCCCGTATGGTTAGGATTGGCGGCCTTACACTCTGCACCCACGCGGGCAGCAGCGGCTGTACGGTGGTGACCATCAGCGACATAGAGGGCTGGTATAGACTTAAAAATCTCTGTAATGCGACTGCACGTCTTGTCATCGTCAATAACCCACAGCTGGTGACCAAAGCCATCAGCAGCAGTAAAGTCGTACTCGGCAGGGGCTTGGATAGTCCTATTTACGATAGCGTCAATCTCGGCATTATCGGGATAGGCGAAAAATACAGGCTCTATATTTGCCCTCTGGTTACGCACATGAATCATACGATCCTCCTCCTTATCGGGGCGTGTAAGCTCGTGCTTCTTAATAGCGCCAGAGAGGTAATCCTCAAAGTGACAGCACATTACAAGGCCGTACTGAGTTCTACCCTCCATAGTCTGCGCATATACATAGTAGCACTCCTTATTATCGCGCTCAAGCCAGCCTCGCTGTTGCCATAGCTGGAAGTTCTCCACAGCCTTTTGATATACAGCCTCGGAGTGTTCATCTGCGATAGGGTCAAAGTCTATCTCTGGCTTGATGATGTGGAGCAACGAGCGCTCGGTAGCCTCGGCCTTAGCCTCAGCAGAGTTCAGAACATCATAAGGGCGCGATGCCACCTCGGCGGCATACTGCTTTGGAGGGCGGACGCCCTGAAAAGGTTTAATGCGTACCATAACTATTTATTTACTTGGAATCGTCTATTTCCGGTTGCAAAAAAGTCTACAATCTGTCGTGCTGCAGCAAGGCCAGCGTTGATATTTGCCTCGGCAGTCTCGGCGCCCATCTTCTTTGGAGTAGCGAAGTAGCGCTTACCTGCACAGTTACACAAATCTGCACAGCAGTCTGGAGCAACATCACTCACATACTTAATATCATCACGCTCGGCAAGAGCCTTGCACAGTCCCGCCTCGTCAATAACCTCCTTGCGGGCAGTATTTACAAGGGTTGCACCCTTTGGCATTGAGGTGATAAGGTCGTAGCCTATAGAGCCCTTAGTCTGCGGTGTGGCAGGGATATGGAGCGAGAGGAAGTCTGCACGACGGTATAGCTCCTCAATAGTGGTAATCTTCTCCACGCCATCAGCCTCAAAGACAGAGTCATCTGCCACAAATGGGTCATAGGCGATAACATTCATACCCAGAGCCTTACCCTTTTGTCCAACAAGGCGGCCCACATTGCCATAGGCGTGGATAGCAAGGGTCTTACCCTTAATTTCGCCACCTGTACCCGGTGTGAAGCAGTTGCGCGACATAAATATCATCATTGCCAGTGCCAACTCAGCCACAGCGTTTGAGTTCTGTCCTGGAGTGTTCATTACCACAATGTCACGTGCCTTGGCAGCTGCGCAGTCTACATTATCATAACCCGCACCTGCGCGAACAACAATCTTCAGATTTGGAGCGGCAGCGATGACATCTGCCGTAACCTTATCGCTACGCACAATAAGTGCATCAATATCGGCAACAGCATCAAGAAGCTCGCTCTTTTCTTTATACTTCTCAAGGCGAGCAACTGTATGGCCCGCACTCTCAAGAATCTCTACAATACCATCTACAGCCGCTGCTGCAAATGGTTTCTCGGTTGCTATAAGAACTTTCATACCCTTTACAAATGATGTGAAATAGACTGCACTATCCTCCTTTTTCTCAAAAGTATATGGAACAATAGTGGCCATAAACTATTTGTGTAACTGTTCAAACTCCTGCATACAAGCCACCAGAGCCTCTACAGACTCCTTTGGCAGAGCGTTATAACAAGATGCACGGAAGCCACCCACAAGGCGGTGACCCTTGATGCCCACCATACCGCGCTCTGTAGCAAACTTAAGGAAGTCGGCTGCAAGTTCCTCCTTACCCTCGGCCATAACAAAGCAGATGTTCATCAGCGAGCGGTCTGCCTCGTCCACAGTTGGGCGGAAGAGCGTGTTGCGCTCAATCTCGTCGTAGAGAATCTGTGCCTTCTCAAGATTTCGCTTGTACATAGCCTCAATTCCTCCGATAGACTTAATCCACTTAAGAGTCTCGTTCATCACAAAGATTGGGAAGACTGGCGGAGTGTTAAACATAGAGTTGTTCTCCACATGTGTATTTACATTAACCATCGTTGGCAGTGGGCGAACAACCTTACTGAGCATATCATCACGGATAATTACGAAAGAGACACCCGCAGGGGCGAGATTCTTCTGCGCACCACCGTAGATAACAGCATACTTTGACACATCAACAGGGCGACTGAGAATATCTGAACTCATATCGGCAATAAGAGGCACTGGAGAGTCGATATCTATCTTATACTCTGTACCATAGATAGTATTATTGGTGCAGATATAGAGGTAGTCAAGGTCCTGAGGAATATCAAAATCTTTTGGAATGTAGCAGAAGTTTCTATCCTCGGAAGATGCCACAACCACAACCTCGCCGTAGAGTTTTGCCTCCTTAATAGCCTTCTTTGTCCACACGCCAGTGTTTACATAGCCCGCCTTACGACCCAAGAAGTTGGCAGGAAGGTGGAAAAACTGTGTACTTGCACCACCGCCAACAAAGTAGATGTGATAATTATCTGGAATATTAAGCAATTCGCGCATAAGTGACTGTGCAGAGTTAAGAACATCCTCAAAATCCTTCGTACGGTGCGAAATAGAGAGAATTGATAACCCTGTTCCGTTAAAATCAAGAATAGCCTTTGCTGCATTTTGATAAGCAACCTCTGGGAGAATAGATGGTCCCGCGCTAAAATTATGCTTTTTCATAACAATTAATAGTTTTGTGTAACACAAATATAACTAACCTAAAAGAAATTTCCAAATTTTACTTATAAATTATAACAACTCATCTGGCAGAGGAACACTCGTCCCCTTCTCGCGCAGGCGAGGCATTGGAGAGTTCCAACCACGCAACTTTGACGACAGCTCTTTAGCAAGCTCACGAACTCGCTCTGGGTAGACGGCCGACAAGTCGTGTTGCTCGCCAATATCTGTCTTGAGATTGTAAAGCTCCAGCTTTCTGGTGCGCATACGGTAGACAAGTTTCCAGTCGCCCTTACGCACTGCACTCAAAAAGTCAATATCCACAAGGTCGTAAGGCTTCCACTGGTGCGGATAGTGGAAAATAAGCGCACGAGAAGGGTCTATACCAGACACCGATTGCGGAACAACAAAGGCATTGGCAGACTTCTGGTCCGTAATCTGACCGCGCTTTGCCGCCTTTGCTGCAAGTTTTGAGCCTTTAGTGACAAGGTCTACAAGGCTCAGACCGTCAACACTCTGCACCACATCGTAGTTCTTAACACCCGCCATTTGCAGAATTGTTGGGAACAAATCCTCACAAATCACAGGGGTATTTACGCGAGTGGCAGGGGCAACCTTTCCATCCCACTTAACCATTAGCGGAACGCGCACTCCACCCTCATAGACAGAGCCCTTACCATTTCTCAGTGGCAGGTTGTGCATAAATCGCACACCACCCTTAGCCTTATTCTCGGCATTTCCGCCATTGTCGGTCATAAAGATAATAATCGTATCGTCTGCAACACCCTTATCCTCAAGAAAGTCCAGCAAATCTCCCAAGCTCTTATCTACACCCTCAACCATAGATGCATAGCGAGCCTGACCCTCATCCATACCCGCATCAAGATACTTCTGCACAAAGCGAGGGTCGCGCTGTATAGGCGTATGTGTCGCATAGTGGGCAAAGTAGAGGTAGAATGGCTGATTGTGCATTATCGGATAGTCAAGCGTCTTTATTGCCTCACGAGTAAGCGCCTCGGTAAGATGAATGCCCGTGCCATAGTACTCGGTCATATTCTGCACAGCAAGGTAGTTCCACTTATCTGGAGTATTGCCATAGTTCTCCTCACTCAAGTAGCTACGCGGCATACCTGCCACATTTCCAGTGACATTAACAACATAACCCATATTATATGGACTTGCACCCGGAGTGCCAGCACTTGCCCAGTGAGCCTTACCCACATGAATAGTGTAGTAACCCGCCTCCTTAAGAAGCTGTGGCAGAGGTGTAGCATAGAGAGTATTCTCAACGCCCTCAACAGGACTCATACCGTTAATATTCCACTCTGGGCGAACAAAACGACTGCTCTTATCGTGGTTAGCACCACTCTGCATCATCGCCACAGCACCTCCCGTAGCATCAGACGGAGTGTCACGCATAGTAGAGGTCCAGTTTGTAATGCGCGAATGGGCAGCATTAACACCCGTAAGAAGCGATGTTCTTGTCGGCGTAGAGACTGGACAGGCATAGGCGTTTGTCAGCATAACACCCTGCGAAGCAAGGCGTTGCATATTGGGCGTGTTGTAGCGCATATTATTCGGATAGACCTCCTCGCCATAGGCTACAGAGCTATCTACCCAGCCCATATCATCCACAATAAAAAAGACGATATTAGGTCTATCAGCCGCAAAAGCCACCGACGGCGCAAGCAACGAAAGACCTGTAAGATGCTTCAGTTTCATAACTACATAGTTTTTGATATACAAAATTAATAAAAAAATCTCTCTATTGCAAGATTATACATATTTTAATAATAGAGTCTCTTCTAAAAAAAACCTGCACAGCATACAAGAATAGGCAAACCTTATACTGTTATAAGAAAAAAGAATTTTGATATTTCGTAAATAGTTTTTATCTTTGCAGTAGAAAACAAAACAGAATGTAAAACTTTAAAATAAGAATTATTATGGCTAAGAAATTTCGTTGCACAGTATGTGGTTATATTCATGAGGGAAATGAGGCACCAGAGCGTTGCCCACTTTGCAAAGTTCCTGCAGATAAGTTTGTAGAGATTGAGGAGCAGAGCGGCAACCTTGAGTTTGTTACAGAGCACGTTCTCGGCGATGGCCTTGGTGCTGACCCAGAGCTTCTTGAGGGTCTTAAGAACCACTTTATGGGCGAGTGCACAGAGGTAGGTATGTACCTTGCTATGAGCCGTCAGGCAGACCGCGAGGGTTATCCAGAGATTGCAGAGGCCTTCAAGCGCTACGCTTGGGAGGAGGCAGAGCACGCTGCAAAGATTGCCGAGCTACTGGGCGAGGTAGTTTGGGATACAAAGACCAACCTCTTCAAGCGTATGAACGCTGAGAGTGGTGCTTGCGAGGATAAGTTCCGCCTTGCTCGCCTTGCAAAGGAGCAGAACCTTGACGCTGTTCACGACACAGTTCACGAGATGGCAAAGGATGAGGCTCGTCACGGCAAGGGATTTGAGGGTCTTTACAATCGCTACTTCAAGTAATCAATACCACTAAAGAAAACGAGGGTGATTAAAGAATTATTCACCCTCGTTTTGTTAAGAGGTTGAATAAAAAGAACTATTTTAAGGCTTACGAAACCTGAAAAACCGCAGCATACTAAACGTATGTGAGGATTTTGAAGGTGAGTGTAACGACAAAATAGACTTTTTATTCAGCCTCTATTTTATTGTTGGTATTCAATTATCATCCTCTCAATCTCTGGTACAGTTGTAGAGTCTTTGACAAGCACTGTTTTCTCCCTGTCTACCAAATACATAGCAGGTATTGCGCGAAGGTCATAGAGGCGGTCTTTCTCAAGCCTTCGTCCCCTATCGTAGCCATTAATCCACGCCTTTGGCAGTGGATGCTCGCGCCAGAGGGTCAAATCCTCATCGGGATAGATTGCCAAAATCTTCAGTCTGCCATCTTTAAGCGCATCGGCAACAATCTGCGAGGCAACGAGTTGCTCCTGAATCTGGCGACACATAGGGCAACCCGGATTATTAATATATATAAGTACGAAGTCCGCCTTGAGTGAATAGAGGTTTGAGGTGCGACCAGAGGCTACAGTATAGCGGAAGTCGTTTGCCTTTTTCAGTATTCTATTCTGCGAAGCTAAAGCAAGGTCATACTGAGGCACCATCTTCTCGTACTCATCGTAAAAAGGTGCGGCAATCTGCGCCTCAAGCACTGGGATATAGAGCTCATCACTACGCAGTGGCGAATTTGGGTCGTGGAAGAGTTTCTCGGACATAGTGGCGAAGTAGTCCAACATCTTACGCGACACAGAGGCTCGTTTCATCAGCCTTGCCACTGGCTCGCCATTATATGGGCCGACATAAGTGGCGATATACTCGACATAGGCGCGCATCATCTCGGCGCTATCCACTCTCTCAATAAATAGCGTATCGGTAAAGTCAAAGCGGTCCCAGTAGTGGTCTACCATATACCGAAACTGTGCCTCAGGTGTAGACTGCACAGGTGGCATAACACGCTTGAAGTGAAGAGTTTGAGGCGTAGCGCTCTCCAGCTTTTTAGATTTCTGTCCGCCACATCCCACAGCCATAAGAGTGAGCAACAGAAGTGTAAAATTTCTCATATCTCAATACAAAAAGAGCCTGACAAAGCAGGCTCATTAGACTCTATGTAGTATAGATTACTTAAGGCTCTCAAGAGCAGCCTTTGCAGCCTCAACGCTACCACCAGCAGTAACCTTCTGCAGGTAAGAAACAGCCTTATCCTTAAGAGCTGCATCCTTGTTACCACCAGCGTTGTACTTAGCATTGTATGCAGCACCGATGATGAAGTAAACATCGCTCTTCTCCTCCTCAACAGTCTGAGCAGCAGCAGCGTTCTCACCAAGCTCAATAACCTTGTCATACTCCTTCTTGTTGTTGTAAGCCTGAAGACGAATCTTCTCTGCAAGAGCAGAAGTAGGGTCTGTAGCGAGCATTGAGTCAGCCATAGCGATAATACCATCCTGGTCGCCAGCCTGCTGGAGGCGAGCTACCTCGTTATTGGTATACATAGCCATCTTCTCCTTAGCCTCAGCGATAGCATCAGCATACTTTGTAGCGTTCATACCGCAGATGTTAGTACAAACATCCATACCCTTCTGATACTCACCGAGCTTAAAGTAGCTCTCTGCAAGGAAGAGTGCCATCTCAGTATTACGCTTGTTAGCAGCATAGCCCTTCTCAAATACAGCTACTGCAGCAGCATAGTCACCAGCGTTGAATGCCTCACCGCCCT
This sequence comes from Alistipes sp., assembly GCA_017938765.1. Lineage (GTDB taxonomy): Bacteria > Bacteroidota > Bacteroidia > Bacteroidales > Rikenellaceae > Alistipes. Next base: position 76,911 of record JAGBAX010000014.1, read on the forward strand.
GTGCCTGATAAACCTTTGCAAGAATCTGATTTGACTTAACCTTTGCAGTGCTATCACCCCAAAGCTCAGCCTTCTCAGCAGCAGTAGAGAGGAACTTAATAGCCTCGTCATACTTCTTTGCACCTGCAGCACGAAGACCAAGGCGCTGGTAGCAAGTAGGGATATACTTCTTTGAAGTAGCAACACAGTTAAGAACATTGCTATCCTCTGAGTCCATACCACCCTTAACCACAGCCTCAAAATTCTCAAGAGCCTTAGCCCAATCCTTAGCCTGAAGCGCAGCAGCAGCCTCATTGTACTTTGCAGTAATTTCACTTGCACTCTGTGCTGATACCATTGCAAAAGAGAAGAGTGCAACAGCCATCAAAACAATTTTTTTCATAGTTACGATCTGAAATTTATTAAGTTTTAGTAATTTTTCATCAACAAGCGACAAAGGTAGTGCTTTTACCTCAACTTTGCAAAAAAATCTGTCATAAGTTTCTCACACTCTGTCGCAAGTACGCCACAAGTAACCTCTGTACGGGGGTGCAACACTCCATTGCCAAAGCGCGAGTAACCCCTCTTTGCATCTGCCGCGCCGTAGACTACCCTACTAATCTGACTCCAAGCAATAGCCCCAGCACACATAACACACGGCTCTACAGTGACATAGAGGGTGCAGTTCTGCAAGTATTTACCCCCTGCAGCCGAGGCCGCCGCCGTTATTGTCTGCATCTCTGCGTGGGCAGTAACATCCGTCAGAGTCTCTACCAAATTATGCCCGCGAGCAATAACACGCCCCCCAGCAACAATCACCGCTCCGATAGGTACCTCGTCACTATCAAACGCCTTTTGAGCCTCAATTATTGCCAAACGCATATATTTTTCGTCAGTTTGGAGATTGGTATCCATATTTTTACTATCTTTGTGGGTTAAAACACTGCAAATATAGTAAAAACATAAATAGTTTCAAAGATGTACAGAAGTCACACCTGCGGAGAGCTTAGATCCGCAAATATCAATCAGACAGTTACCCTTGCCGGTTGGGTACAGAAGGTGCGCAACCTCGGTGCTATGGCATTTATTGATCTGCGTGACCGCTACGGCATAACACAGATTGTTGTAGAGGAGGGTTCAAATGAGCAGACAAAAGAGGCTGCAGCACGCCTTGGTCGTGAGTTTGTAATTCAGGTTACAGGTCGCGTAATTGAGCGCAGTAGCAAGAATCCAAAGATGGCAACTGGCGACATTGAGGTTATTGCAGAGGCAATTACAATCCTCACAGAGGCTGTTACTCCACCATTTACTATTGAGGAGAACTCTGACGGTGGCGACGACCTGAGAATGAAGTATCGCTATCTTGACCTCCGCCGTCCACCGCTTCAGCGTAATATGATTCTGCGCCACAAGATGGCACAGGAGATTCGCCGCTTCCTTGACAGCGAGGGATTCCTTGAGATTGAGACTCCATATCTTATCAAGTCTACCCCAGAGGGTGCGCGCGACTTTATCGTGCCAAGCCGTATGAACCCTAACCAGTTCTACGCTCTTCCACAGTCGCCACAGACACTCAAGCAGCTGCTGATGGTTGCAGGTTATGACCGCTACTTCCAGATTGTTCGTTGCTTCCGCGATGAGGACCTTCGTGCTGACCGTCAGCCAGAGTTTACTCAGATTGACTGCGAGATGGCATTCGTTGAGCAGGAGGATGTACTCTCAATCTTTGAGCGTTGGGCAAAGCATATGTTCAAGAGCGTGCTGGGTATCGAGTTTAACGAGCCTCTGCGCCGTATGCCTTGGATTGAGGCTATGGAGAAGTATGGCTCTGACAAGCCAGACCTTCGCTTCGGCATGGAGTTTAACGATATTACAGACCTTGCACACGGACATAACTTTGCGGTATTTGACGACCAGGAGTATGTAGTAGGTTTCGCTGCTACTGGTTGCGCAACATACACTCGCAAACAGATTGATGCACTGACTGAGTTTGTTAAGCGTCCACAGGTAGGCGCTAAGGGTCTTGTGTGGATTCGCCTTGAGAATGGTGGCGGCATTAAGTCATCTGTAGATAAGTTCTTTGACGAGGCATCACTTCGTGCTATTGCAGAGCGCCTTGGTGCAAAGGAGGGCGACCTCTGTCTTATTATGTGTGGCAAGAAGTTCAAGGTGCTCACACAGCTCTGCGCACTGCGTCTTGAGGTTGGTCAGCAGCTCGGCCTGCGTGACCCGCAGAAGTTCGCTCCACTGTGGGTTGTTGACTTCCCAATGTTTGAGTGGGATGAGGAGACTGAGCGCTTCTACGCTATGCACCACCCATTCACATCACCAAAGCCAGAGGATGTTGAGTATCTTGAGTCTGACCCTGGCAGAGTAAGAGCAAATGCGTACGACTTTGTCTGCAACGGCACAGAGCTTGGTGGCGGTAGTATCCGTATTCACGATGCGCAGTTGCAACAGACAATCTTCAAGTGTCTGGGCTTCACTCCAGAGCAGGCAGAGGCTCAGTTTGGCTTCCTGATTAACGCATTTAAGTACGGTGCACCACCTCACGGAGGTCTGGCATTCGGCTTTGACCGTCTCTGCTCACTATTTGGTGGCTCAGAGTCTATCCGCGACTATATCGCATTCCCTAAGAACAACGCTGGTCGCGATGTAATGCTTGACGGCCCATCTCCAGTGGCACAGGAGCAGCTTGATGAGCTCTACCTCTCACTTGTAAAGCCAGAGTAGTAGAGATACAATACAAAAATAGAGAGTTGGTAGTAGCCAACTCTCTATTTTTGTCTCAACTTACACACAGTGCAATACAATTCACGAGCCCACAACCATAGTAGCAGTGGGAGAACAATGTAAATCAGAGGATTATACTCCCACGCAGCCGCAAAGTCAAAGTAGAGCACCGAGAAAAACGCTCGCGTAATACCACACCCCCAACACTCAATGCCAAAGATACTCTTTATAAGGCAAATACTCTCCCCGCTGAAGATACCCTCCGTCGGGACAATATAGAGTAACAGAGGAAGCAGTACTAAAAGCAGTAGTTTACAAATTACCCTTGATTGGGTTGCCATTATTGTCAGTAAAGTTACCTGTAAGAATCATAATAAAATCTATCAGCGCCCATATTCCACAACCACCACAAGTGAGCAACTGAACAACACCAGAGCCAATCTTACCCACATAGAAGCGGTGTACGCCTAATCCTCCGAGGAAGAAACAAAGGAGCAAAGTGATAAGCCATCTACTATCGACATTTGACACAGGAACAGGAGTCTGTGTTGGAAGAGCAACACCGCACTTTACACATACAACAGCCTTCTCATCTACCTGAGCACCGCAATTTGGACAAAATTTCATAATCTTCATTTTTTAGAATTAAACACTAACACAAAGATATAATAATTTTTAGAAAAAAATCCATATTCATATATGTTTTATTATCTTTGCAAAACAAAAACCAAACGAGATGAAGAACTTTACACTGATGTCTATATTTGCAGGTCTACTTATTGGCACAGGAGGACTTGTATACCTTAGAGTTGGCGGCGTAGCAGGCGCAGTACTATTTGCATTTGGATTGCTATGCGTTGTGATGTGTGGTGCGCAACTCTTTACAGGTAAGTCTGGCTTTCTGCCATACAAAGATTTTCCGAAGCTGATAGCAATGATTCTTCTCAATGCTGTAGGATGCGCAATAGCGGCATTTATTGCATCTTATTGTAGCTCTGAGACTCTTATTGCTAACCTTCATAGCATTATAGATGCTCGCCTTGCTGCCTCTTGGCACAAGGTGCTTGTAACATCTATTGGTACTGGAATGATTATGACCCTTGCAGTCTACGGTGCGCGTCAAAAGCACTATCTGCCACTACTGTTTGGTGTACCAGTCTTTATACTCTGTGGGCTACCCCACTGCGTTGCTGATGCCTTCTACTATGTCGCAGCACTGCTCTACAACTCTTTTGAGTGGGAACTACTCATAGCGTGGCTATGGGCCATTGCTGGTAACTATATCGGTTGCAACCTACCACGCCTATTTATGGGCGAGGCGTTTGACAAGGCGTAATTCTACCACGCACTCTTCTTATCGCGCTCCCAGTTACCAATCTCCATATCGCGGATATCGCTGCCGTCAATAGTAAAGCGGATAGCCGTGCGGACATTATGAAATCCATAACACCCCGCAGCACCTGGGTTGATGTGCAGCAGGTCGTAGACTTTATCGTATATAACCTTCAGAATATGTGAGTGTCCAGAGATAAAAATCTTTGGTCGTGCCGTCTGTATCTTCTGCAGAGCCTTGGGGTGATAGTGGCGCGGATAGCCACCGATATGGGTCATAAGGACAGTAACATCCTCGCACTTGAAATAGGCAAACTCCTCATAGTGGTAGCGCACCGAGGTGTTGTCTATATTTCCGTAGACAGCCCTCAGTGGCTTAAAGGCGGCGATAGCCTCAGCGGTCTCAACATTGCCGATATCTCCCGCGTGCCAAATCTCATCTACATCCTTGAGGAAATACTTTAAGCAATCGTCAAAAGTGCCGTGAGTATCGGAAATTACGCCAATGCGTCTCATCGCTTAATTATAATTTGTAGACAGATACTCCTTTACGCTAAAGCGAGTCTTTGTCTTTGGATACTTCTGGTCGCGCACTGTCTCGGTAATCTGCAATTTGCTACCATCAACGACATATCGCTTGATAAAGCTGATAACGTCGTAGACATTTGCATACATCGGCTCGCCAGCCATAGCATGATTACGATAAGCAGCCGAATAGAAGAGGAACGGCACCTCCATCTTCTCAAGTTGTCCAACAATAAACTTTGAGCCGTAGAATCCCACGCCAAAGGCAGATGCCTTCTTATATGGCACATTGCTATCTGCATCGCCATGAAAAAGCATCATCGGACAAGGGGTCTTCTCCCATTTTGGCTTGCCAGAGACAGAGAATATAGCACCAGCAAAGCTAACAACACCTGCGTAGTTAAAATCGCCAAGCACCTCTGTGCGAGGGTCAGAATTACAAATCATATTTTCTGCCTGCAGTGCTGTTATCGCACCAGCACTTGAGCCACAAGCAACAATCTGCTCAGGATTGATATTCCACTCCTCGGCATTGTGCAGCACGAACAAGGTTGCAGCAAGCATATCTTCCGCAGCAAAATCTACAGCGCGCTTCATAGTCATAATAGAGCCCTTAAGACTCTCTGTATCAAAACCCTTTGCAAGCACCTTGCGATAATCAATGCTTACAACATCAATACCTGCATTGTTCAAAGCCTTGAAATAAGGAACATACTCCTTATCTGCACGTGTTCCACGCGCAAAAGCACCACCAAAGGCGAAGATTACGCAAGGACGCAGTCCCTCAACCTCTACGGCTGCGTAGTGGTCAAGGTGGAGCTGCTCTCCATCTTTAATTGCATAGAGATGTGTAGTTTGCGCTGAAACTATAAAACAACAAGAGAGCGCAATAAATAGTGTCAAAAATCTTCTCATATTACTTATACTTTCCCTCCCACAACTCCGTCATACGAGCGGCAATCTTCTGCTCCGTAGCGTTAGAGGTGTTAGGGTGATAAAACTGTGTTCCAGCAAGTGAATCTGGCATAAACTCCTGCACTACGAAGTTATTATCGTAGTCGTGCGCATACTTATAATCCTTACCATACCCCTCGCTCTTCATAAGACCCGTAACGGCATTACGCAGATGAAGCGGTACTGGGCGCAGAGTGTTATCCTTACGCACAAAGGCAAGTGCCTCGTTAATTGCCATGTAGGCAGAGTTGCTCTTCTGACTTGTAGCAAGATAGATGGTCGTCTCGGCAAGGGTTATTCGCGCCTCTGGCATACCAATTTTATGCACCGTATCAAAGCAGGCATTGGCCAGCAGTAGCGCATTTGGATTGGCAAGACCGATATCCTCCGAAGCCAGTATCACAAGCCTACGGGCGATAAACCTCGGCTCCTCGCCACCCTCCAACATTCGCGCCAAGTAGTATATTGCTGCATTGGGGTCAGAGCCGCGCACAGACTTGATAAAGGCGGAGATTATGTCGTAGTGTTGCTCGCCATTCTTATCATAGAGTGCTATATTCTGCTGAAGGGCGTCTGTAATAGTCTGGTTATTAATCACAACATCCCCCTCCGTAGCACTTGTGATAATATCCAGAATATTGAGCAGTTTACGAGCATCACCACCCGCAAAGCCAAACAGAGCCTCAGTCTGCTCAACAGTGATATTGCGCTTTTTCAGCTCCGTATCTGTCGTAAGGGCGCGATTAAGCAGCTCGGCAAGGCAGTCGTTATCCATAGGTCTTAATGTGTAGACCTGACAGCGGCTGAGCAGCGGAGTGATAACCTCAAACGATGGATTCTCTGTAGTAGCACCTATAAGCACCACCTCGCCCCTCTCCACGGCACCGAGCAGGGAGTCCTGCTGCGACTTATTGAAGCGATGAATCTCATCTATAAAGAGCAGTGGCGTAGCCGAACTGAAAAACTGCTGACGCTTTGCCGCCTCAATAACCTCGCGCACCTCCTTAACGCCACTCGTGACGGCCGAGAGTGTATAGAATGGTCGCTCAAGCTCCGCAGCAACAATCTTTGCCAGTGTAGTCTTACCCACACCAGGAGGACCCCAAAGGATAAAGGATGGAACATTCTTAGTCTCTATAAAGCGACGGAACACACCATCACGACCGACCAGATGACTCTGACCGATATAATCTTCAAGTCGTTGAGGACGAAGCCTCTCTGCAAGTGGAGCTGCCATATCAAGCGCAAAGATACAAAATAAATTGGAAAATTGAATTTTATCTACTATCTTTACTCTCCAAAAGGCAAAACAGCCGTTCAGTTGTACATTATAATAAACACAACAAATATGAAAAGATTTTTTACACTACTAACACTCTGCGTAGCGACTATCAGTTCTCTCTACGCACAAAAGAGCTACTCGCTCTCTTCCCCTGATGGGGCCCTTACAGCCACAGTTAGCACTGGCAATGCAACAACCTACTCCGTAGCTTTGGAGGGCAAGACTATTCTTCAGCCATCTACAGTCGCCCTGACCCTCACTGACGGCACAACTATCGGCAGTGGCAAGGTAAAGCGCATAGTGCGTGGCAACCACAACGAGGTTATCACTCCGAAATTCTACTTCAAGAGTGCCATTGAGGACAACTACAACAGTCTTACTGTAGAGTATCGTGACCGCAGCGCAATAGAGTTTCGCGCATACAACGACGGCGTGGCCTACCGCATAACCACCGACCGCAAGGAGGGTTATACCGTCAAGGATGAGCTCGCACAGTTTAACTTCGGCTCAAACTATAAGTGCTGGGTTGCCTACGCCAATCTGACTGGCACGAAGAGGGACAAGTACTTCACATCCTTTGAGAACACCTATAATAATATAGCGCTTACGGAGGTCAGCGACTCTCGCCTTGCACTATCGCCTGCTGTTGTAGATGTTGACGGTGTGAAGGTCTTGATTGCCGAGAGCGATACGGAGAACTATCCGGGTATGTTCCTTCACAATCCAGACAAGAGCACCTCGCTCAAGGGTCACTTTGCCCCAGTGCCAAACGAAGTCAAGGTTGGCGGGCACAACAAGCTGCAGGGCATTGTCCTCTCTCGTCACGACTACATCGCCCAGTGCAGTGGCAAGAGCAACTTTCCTTGGAGAGTAGTTGTCGTAGCCAAGAACGACAGTGAACTTGCTGGCACTGACATGGTCTACCGACTCGCTTCGCCCTCGCGCGTAGAGAACACCGACTGGATTGTTCCTGGCAAGGTCGCTTGGGAGTGGTGGAATCACTGGGGACTTACGGGCGTAGACTTTGAGGCGGGCGTAAATACTGCCACCTACAAAGCATACATAGATTTTGCTGCCGACTATGGCGTAGAGTATGTTATCCTTGACGAGGGTTGGGCCGCAAAGTACAAGAACAACCTATTAGATGTCGTTCCAGAGATTGACCTTGAGCATATCGTAGACTATGCTGCGCAAAAGGGTGTGGGAATAATCCTCTGGGCGGGCTACAACGCCTTTAATGCCGATATTGAGGGTGTATGTCGTCACTATGCCGCTATGGGCGTAAAGGGTTTCAAGATTGACTTTATGGACCGCGACGACCAGCCGATGATGGCCTTCTACTACCGCGCCGCCGAAGCCTGCGCAAAGCACAAGCTGCTGGTAGACTTTCACGGATGTGCAAAACCTGCAGGAATGAACAGAACATATCCGAATGTTATAAACTTTGAGGCTGTCTTCGGCCTTGAGCAGATGAAGTGGAGCAAAACAACGGTAGACCATATGGCATACGATGTCACTATGCCATTTATCCGTATGGTCGCAGGCCCTATAGACTACACGCAGGGCGCGATGCGCAACGCCACAAAGAGCAACTACCGCCCCGTAAAGCACGAGCCTATGAGTCAAGGTACGCGCTGCCACCAGCTTGCCGCATATGCCGTATTCTACTCGCCACTATCAATGCTCTGCGACTCCCCATCGGCATATCGCAAGGAGAGTGAGTGCGCAGAGTTTATCGCCTCTGTGCCTACAGTATGGGATGAGACAGTAGTCCTTGACGGCAAAATCGGCGAATATGTAGTTACAGCCCGCAGAAAAGGCAACACCTGGTATATCGGCGGAATGACAAACTGGACTGCCCGCACACTTGAGGTAGACCTCTCACAAATCCTTGCAGAGGGCAACTACACCGCAGATATGTTCAGAGATGGCGCAAACGCGCACCGCATAGCCTCAGACTATAAGCGCGAGAAAATCACCCTGCCAGCATCCCGCAAACTTACCGTTTACCTCGCCCCTGGCGGCGGATTTATGATGCGCGTGGTTCAGTAGCTACGCAGTACCGTCCCTTTTCTGAAGAAAAGTGACCCAAAAGACTTTAGGCGAAACTCTGTTTCGCTTCCATGCTGATGCGGATTTAGGATAGCCTTGCGGCTATTACGATAAAAAAGAGAGATATGCTTTTGCTCAAGTAAACTTGGCAAGCAATCTCTCTTTTCTCTCGTACCATCTGCGATGGGCAACCTCAATCCGAATAAATACACAGACAAAGTCTGTACCGCTGAAAAGCCAACACTGCGATTAAGCCGAGAGCAACAGCGGTCGCACACCGAAGGTGCAAAAGGCGAAGATTGAAAACGGGAGCTTGCTCACAGATTTTCAATTTCGCATTTTGAAGTGCTTGCACTGCGACTGATAC
>JAGBAX010000015.1 GCA_017938765.1 Alistipes sp.
ATTGGCCTGTTCGCCGTGCTGGCTATTGTTATCGCACTGATGGGAGTCTTTGGTATTGTGATGTTCGAGACGCAACACCGCCGCTCGGAGATTGCTGTTCGCAAGGTCTATGGCGCAACGACAAGCCAGATTGTCGAGATGCTTAACCTGCGCTATGTGTGGATTGTCGGAGGTTGCTTTGTGGTGGCAGCACCCGTGGCGTGGTATATCACCTCACGCTGGTTGGAGTCGTTCGCCAACCGCATTTCACAGCCGTGGTGGCTCTATATCGCAGCCCTCGTCGTTGTCCTCGCCGTTACGGTCGGTCTTGTAACCATCCGCTCGTGGAAGGCTGCTACCGAGAATCCTGCCGATGTCGTTAAATCAAACTAAGAGCCTATGTTCTGGAGAAACTTTATAACACTACTACGCCGTTATACGGCATCATCGTTACTCAACATTGTGGGTATGGCGATAGCCTTTGCTGCGGTATATCTTATTGCCGTGCAGGTAAATTTTGACCTATCATACAACCGTGTTATTAAAAACTCGGAGCGAATCTATCGCCTTGAATATCCAAATGAGGCAGGCTCAGGTCGTTGGGAGCACACTTGGAATAGACAATACCCCGACAACCTTGTTGCCTCTTGCCCCGAAGTAGAGGCGGCAGGCTCACTCAACATTGATGTGTATGTTTCACAGCGAGAGTATTCGCATAAGCGAAATGCTACAATCGAAAACATAACACTCGAAATTGCTGGCGCAGAGCGTGATGGTTTGGAGGTATTCCCATTTGAGTGGGTTGCAGGAGGTATCGAGGATTTTATCGATGTGGTAGACAACAGTAGTGCAAGTGTTCTTGTTATATCTGAATCAGCCGCCAAGCGTTATAACCTTGAGGTCGGAGATGGACTTCACATCGGTCGTGGCGCAACGTCTAATGGTATTCGCACCATTGTGGGTATCTACAAAGATTTCCCTGAGCCTTCGTCGCTTTCTCATTTAGATGGGTGGTATAATCTATCCCATCAAGCAACGACAAGCGAGAACAATTGGACAGACCCCTATTATGTTCGCCTACAGGAAGGGGCATCTGCTGAAGCCGTTGAGAAACAAATGCTCGACTTTGTTATTGAGGATAACCGCAAGTCTGGACTATCGGAAGAGGATATAGCGAACATAATAGACAGAGCGCAACCTCGCCTTACACCTATTGCAGATCTATACTTTATTGAGGATGCGCAGCCAGAGTGGTATCACGGCAGTCGCACAACGACCTATACGCTGATTGCCATTGCTGTGCTTATTCTCGTTATCTCGTTTATCAACTTTGTAAACTTCTTCTTTGCGTTGATACCAAGCCGAATCCGTGCAGTGAACAACTACAAAATCTTTGGTGCACCTACTGCAAAATTGCGCCTGAATTTCCTCTTTGAAACGGTAGGTTTGATCCTCGTTTCGTTGTTTGGTGCAGCTGTTATTGTCGTGCTCTTTGCCGATACGCCACTCAAAGAGTATATCTCAACTTCGGTTGCTATTGATGAAAATTGGTTGCTGGCAGGCGCTATCGCTTTGGGCGTGATTCTCTTTGGCGTGGTGGTATCGCTCTATCCTGCGTGGTATATTACCAAGTTCTCACCCGCATTTGTTATCAAGGGAGATTTCTCGGCCTCAAAGTCTGGCCGCATCTTGCGCTATACGCTTGTAGGTATACAGTTTACCATCTCTATTACGCTTATTATCTGCTCACTATTCATATATCGACAACATCAATATATGCTCTCGCGTGATATGGGATTCGATAAGGAGAATTTGCTTACAGTCGATGTGCCCTATGAATCTATCTCCAAATTCTCTATGAGTGGTGTAGAGCAGACACGCCGCAACGCATTTATTGATAAGCTAAAGGAGAATCCACAAATCAAGGATGTGGCTTTTGGTAGTGGTGTAATGGTAAGTGATGCTAACCTCGATGGAAATTTCCAAACCGTATCAGATGATGGTTCACTTATTGAATTTACATCATACCCTGTATCGTATAACTTTTTGGAGGTTATGGGGATAGATATAGTCGATGGTCGTAACTTCTCGCCATCGGATGAGGCATCTGAAACTGGCGCACTAATTTTCAATCAGAATGCAAGCCGTAATTTTGGACTTACGACAGATATGAGTCTCTACGGACACCTACATCAGCAAAAAACCAATATAGTTGGTATCTGCGAGGATTTCGACTTCCTCTCTGCACAACACAGCGTTGCACCCTTTGCCTTTGTTGTCTACGGTAAGCGTGTTTACACCTTCCCTTGCCACGCCTATATCCGTACCGTGGCAGGAGCTGACATTGCCGAGGTGCGAAAGTATATCTTCGATACGATTATGGAGTTCGCTCCCAATGCCGACCCCGAGAAGGTCGAGGTAAAATTCTTCGACAACGAGTTGGAGATGGTATATCAGCGCGAGGATAAGCTCTCGACACTCGTTACTTTGTTCTCATTCCTTTCGATTGTGATTTCGATTATCGGAGTCTTTGGCTTGGTACTCTTCGAAACGCAGTATCGCCGAAGAGAGATTGCAATTCGAAGAGTTTATGGAGCATCGTTCAGTGGTATATTGACTCTTTTTAACCTAAAATATGTCTGCATAGTGGCTATTTGCTCGGCGATAGCCATACCGCTAAGCTATTATGTA
>JAGBAX010000016.1 GCA_017938765.1 Alistipes sp.
AGCCTTACAGAGGTACAGACTTCGTCTGTGTGTTTATTCGGATTTAGCTTGCCATCACAGATGGTACAATGGAAAAGAGAGATTGCTTGCCAAGTTTACTTGAGCAAAAGCATATCTCTCTTTTTTATTGTAATAGCCGCAAGGCTATCCTAAATCCGCATCAGCACGGAAGAAAAACGGAGTTTTTCATAAAGTTTTTGGTGAAGCTTTTTTCAAAAAGCTTCGGTACACGCTTTCTGCGTCAGCTATTCTGTCAGCAAGTGTTGGTAGATTTCCACGCAGACCCATGCGTCTGTTGCGGCGTAGAGTTGTTGTTGTGGGGTAAGGGTTTTAGCCTCCCAGTTGCTCAGGCGTTGTGCTTTAGAGACCTTCTTGCCCAGTACGATGCCTGATATTTTGCGAAGTGATTTATCGGCTATGCCGTAGTTGCCGACAATCTCCTGCAGGTCAATAAATCCGCCAGCGGTAAAGTGGCGTAGTTTGGCCAGTCCGAGGATGTCGTTTCTCACTGCAGCGCCGATTTTAAGGATATTTGGATTGTGAAGTATTGCGGTGAGGGGTTTAGACATCTGCACGCGGTTTAGGCGAATAAGGAAGCACTTGCCCCCACCATAGAGTTGGAGCAGTGCTACCTTATTTGTCACGCCGGCAGTAAACGAGGGTCTGGTTTCGGTATCAAAGCCGAGGATTCTCTGCTTTGATAGGTGTTCACACGCCTCAGCAAGGGCTTGTGGAGTCTCTACAACCACTATCTGTCCATTATATTGTATGGCGGGTAGTGCTGCGACCTGCTCGTTTGATATTGTCTGTGCGAATGTCATTTATTTTTTGCCTCCTCTTTTCTGAAGTTCCTCCTGCTGGCGCATAAGCTCCTCATAGCGCTGCTGGAAACGAGACTTCTTACCCTTAGTATTAGCCATCTTAGTGCTAATCTTGGCTCTTACCTTCTCGTCGTCAACCATATATCGGATACCGAACATCATCAGCATGGTGATGATATTTGAGAGTAGGTAGTAGTAGCAAAGACCGCTGGCATAGTCGTTGAACCAGAACAGCAGCATCAGTGGCATCATATAGACTGTCATAAACTTCATACCCGGCATCTGAGGTTGTGAAGCAGCTGTCTGCTTGTAATTCATATACGAGTATGCGAACATAACGACAGTCATCAGTAGACAGAAAAGTGAGATGTGGTCGCCATAGAATGGGATGTTAAATGGCAAGTCAAGTATACTGTCGTAAGATGAGAGGTCGTCACTCCAGAGGAAAGACTGTCCACGAAGCTCAATAGAGGCAGGGAAGAAGCGGAACATAGCGATAAGAATAGGCATCTGTATCAGCATTGGCAGACAGCCACTCATAGGGCTGATGCCAGCCTTATTGTAGAGCTCCATAGTAGCCTGTTGCTTCTTCATCGCATCCTCCTGACGAGGGTACTTGGCATTAATAGCCTCAAGCTCTGGACGTACAGCGCGCATCTTTGCTGTAGAGAGGTAGCTCTTGTATGTCAGAGGCGAGATAAGCAACTTGATAACAAGTGTAAGGATAAGGATAATGAGTCCGAAGCTATCAATATACTTGCTCAGGAAGTTAAAGAGTGGAATTACCAACCAACGGCTCACATATGTTGAGAATATCCAACCCAGAGGAATTACACGCTCCAAAGAGAGAGTCTCGCCGTTAGCATCTGTAAGTTTCTTGAGTACTGGGAACTTATTTGGTCCCAAGTAGAAGTCAAAGTTGTAGCCCTCGGTCTGCGGAGTGTAAGGCACAGCAGCGACCATAGAGTACTCCTTGATATATCCGCTCTTCTCTGGTGCAGTCTTGTATGCAAGGTCTGCATATGTAAAATCAACACTCTGTGGGATAAGGGCTGCGGTAAAGTACTGCTGCTTGAAGGCTACCCAGTCTACAGAAGTAGATATGTTGTCAGACTTATTGCCCTCAGAGACACCCAAATCCTCAATGCCTGTCTCACCTGGATGGCGGTAGTAAAGGTTGGTGTACATATTCTCATTCTTGTAACTACGCTCGTTCTGGTAGCTGCAATTGCTCCACTCAATGCCAATAGATGTCTGGTTAGCCATCATTGGAGCAAGGCCATTGAGCTTAACATCAAAATCTACAAGGTAGTCTCGCTCCTCAACTTTTTGGTCGTAGAGGGTGTATACAAAGTCTATTGACGCCTCGCCCTTAAATGGTAGGCGGAAAGTTACCACCTGCTTGTCCTGCTGCTTAACAACTGGCAGAAGGGTAAAGTTGTGCGACAGAGTCTCAACCTTGACATTTTTGTAACCATCCTTAACGTAAAAACTTAAATCAAAGGCTGCGCTCTGAGGGTCAAAGAGCTTTACAAGCTCATTGCGCTCCTGTTTAGGTGCATACTTTGTATGCTGCTTGAGTGTAGCATCAACAATCTGTCCACCCACAGAGCTAAGAGTAAGGCGCAAGTAGTCGTTCTCAATAGTTACCTGCTCCTCCTTCTCTGCGTTGATGATAAATGGATCAACCTCTGGCGCTGCCTGTTGTGGTTGATTTTGAGCTATAGTAGCTGCACTTTGAGCGGCAATCTGCTCTGATGCTTGCGTTGCAATAGCCTCAGCAGCCTGCTCAATGGCAAGCTGCTCGTTGTACTTCTCCATCTGATAGTTGTTGTACAACATATATCCGAAGAAGAGAAGTCCTATAAGAATAAAACCGATGATTGATTGTTTGTTTGTGTTGTTGCTTTCCATCTCTTATTTTTTGTAATTTAACGCAGCCTTAACAAAGTCCACAAATAGTGGTGAAGGGTGCTCAACAGTACTCTTATACTCAGGGTGATACTGAGTTGCTACAAACCAAGGGTGAGAATCCAGCTCAAGAACCTCTACGAGCTGAGTCTCTGGGTTGATACCTACGCACTTAAGACCTGCGGCCTCAAATGCCTCACGATACTCACTATTGAACTCATAGCGATTTGAGTGGCGCTCCATAACGGATGTAATGCCATAAGCCTTTGCAGACTTAGACTCTGGGTTGAGTGTGCATACATAACCACCAATGCGACGAGTGTCGCCCTTGTCGCTCTTGCTATCCTCCATAAGGTCAACAACTGGGTGCTTAGTGTTTGCATCAAGCTCCTTAGATGCTGCATCAGCGTAGCCAAGGACGTTGCGCGCAAACTCTACAATAGCGCAGTGCATACCGAGGTTAATGCCGAAGAATGGGATATTATTCTCGCGGGCATACTTTACAGCCGCAATCTTACCCTCTACACCACGACTACCAGCTCCTGGAGCGACGAAAATGCCCGATACGCCATCAAATAGCTCTGCTGCGCTCTGCTCATTAACCTTCTCCGCCTTGACATAGCGAACCTTAACCTTGCAGTCGTTCATAGCTCCTGCGTGGATAAATGATTCATTGATAGACTTGTAGGCATCTGGAAGCTCTGTATACTTGCCAACAAGGGCAATCTCTACACTCTTTGTAGGGTTCTTAACCTTGTCCACAAATGCGCGCCAAGCAGTAAGGTCAGACTCTGAGCCCTCTGTAGGAAGGCCAAGACGCTGCATTACTACAAGGTCCATCTTCTGCTCAAACAGTCGCAGTGGCACCTCGTAGATTGTTGGCATATCTACAGACTCAATAACAGCCTCTGGCATAACATTGCAGAAGAGGGCAATCTTACGCTTGATAGATGTCTCAAGAGGATTCTCGGCACGAAGCACAAGGACATCTGGCTGAAGACCATTCTCAAGAAGTGCCTTTACAGAGTGCTGTGTAGGCTTTGTCTTAACCTCGCCTGAAGCGGCAAGATAAGGCACCCACGCAAGGTGAATAAGGGCTGTGTTCTGATAACCTAAAGAGTTTCTCAGCTGACGCACTGACTCAATAAATGGTAGTGACTCAATATCGCCCACAGTACCACCAATCTCAGTGATGATAATATCAAACTGCTTTGTCTGTCCATTGAGCTGTATGCGACGCTTAATCTCGTCTGTGATATGAGGGATAACCTGCACGGTCTTGCCCAGATAGTCACCGCGACGCTCCTTCTCAATTACAGTCTTGTAAATCTTACCAGTGGTAACAGTGTTCTTGTTTGATGTGGCGATAGATGTAAATCGCTCGTAGTGACCAAGGTCAAGGTCTGCCTCAGTTCCATCGTCAGTAACATAACACTCACCGTGCTCATATGGGTTGAGCGTTCCAGGGTCAACGTTAATATATGGGTCAAACTTTTGAATGGTAGTTACATATCCACGCGCCTGCAGTAGTCTTGCAAGTGATGAAGAGATAATTCCCTTTCCGAGTGATGACGCAACACCTCCGGTAACGAAGATGTACTTTGGTTTTGACAGTTTCATACCTTAAAAATTTAAAAAAAGTTTATCTCATTTATCCTAACAAACCAAACAGATGACGGCAGTACCGTCATCTGTCGGCCTTTTATTCGCCGTCTATAAGTCTAATCTTAGCAATTGTGTCGGCAATCTCGCGCTTAGTCTTGGCGATCTTCTCCTCAACCTCTGCAATAAGCGCCTCTGCTCCCTTAGACTTTGAGAAGAAACCGATATTGTTCTCAAGTGTTGCTACCTGCTGCTCAAGTTGGCGAACACGATTGTATAGCTTCTCGCGCTCTGAACGCAGACGACGATCTCCGTTCTGCTTGAGACTATTCACGCGCTCCTTGAAGCGATTTAGGTTCTGCTCACGGTCTGCGCCACGCACAACAGCAAATAATCTGTCTACAGCCTGTTTGTAGAGCTTCTGAATCTCATCCTTGTGCTTGATAGGCACAAAACCAATCTCAGACCAACGACGCTGGAACTCCTTAATCATATCGTAGCCACCAACGCTAATATCTGCGCTGTTCATCTGCTCAATAAGAGCCCTCTTTGCTGCGAGGTTCTGCGCAAACTGGTCCTCAACGCCAGCAAAGTGTGCGCTCTTACGCTCAAAGAAGTGGTCACAAGCTGCGCGGAAACGCTGCCAGATGGCATCTGCGTGACGACGAGCCACCGAGCCAACCCTCTTCCACTCAGCCTGAAGCTCAAGTAGACGCTCTGTTGCGCCCTTCCAATCCTCGCTATCCTGAATAGCCTCTGCTGCCTCACACAGAGCAACCTTTTGAGCAAGGTTCTGCTCCATATCGCCCTTAACCTCTGCATAGAAGGCGTGCTTGAGCTCAAAGAAGCGGTCGCAAGCGGTGCGGAAGCGGTCGTAAATCTTCGTATTGTCGCGCTTTGGAGCAAAGCCGATAGTGCGCCACTGAGCCTGAAGCTCAATAAGACGCTCGTTTGCCTTGTTCCACTCCTTATGAGAGGTTGGCGCAGCGGCAACAAGTGCCTCGGCAGCCTCACAAAGTGCAATCTTAGCCTCAAGGTTCTTCAGCTGCTCCTGCTTGAGTGACTCAAAGTGCTCCTGATGGCGACGGTTGATAATTGAAGATGCCGCCTTGAAGCGCTCCCAGAGAGCCTCCTTCTGATCGGCAGCTACTGGGCCAGTCTCGCGCCACTGGTCGTGGAGCTTCTGCAGCTTACGGAATGCCTCTACAACGTTTGTCTGCTCTGCAAGAGCCTCAGCAGCCTCACAGAGTGCCACCTTTGCCTCGTAGTTCTTCTTTAGGTCAAGGTCGCGCAACTCCTTATTGATCTTTACAAAGTCGTAGAAGTGCTCAACATGGAGGTTGTAGGTCTCCCAGAGGTCGTTTACAACACTCTGTGGCACCTGACCAATCTCCTTCCAACGAGCCTGAAGCTCGCGGAAACGGGTAAATGTTACATTTATAGTCTCCTCGCTGGATACAAGAGCCTTCAGCTCCTCAATAATCTCCAACTTAAGGCGATAGTTCTCCTCCTTAACCTTCTCTGTCTCGGCAGTTGCGCGGTCACGACGCTCGCGGTATACCTTCAGAAGCTCCTTGAGACGAGCCTCGTCGGCATCAGGTGTAACCTCACCCTGCTCGCCCTGCTGTGCCTCTCTCTGGGCATCAACCTGCTGGCGATGAATCTTGTAGAAGGCTGTCTTAATCTCCTCTACATAGTGGCGAATCTCCTCAACCAAATCCTGCTCAAGGAGGAATGCAAGCATATCAACAAGCTCCGCCTTGCTCTTGCCGGCTATCTGGTACTCTACAACAACCTCGCCCTGGTCATCTTGCTCTGGAGTGGCATCATCTGATGGCTCCTCCGGTGTGTTATTTTCCGAAATTTGTTCAACGATCTCAATAGACGCATCCTCAGCAATGCTGACCTGCTCCAGCTCTGGAGTCTCTGTAGAATTAATAGTAGACATAGTAGTAATTTTAGTATAAAAAAGTATCGCACAAAGGTAGTCAAACCAATTCAAAATTCAAAATGAGTAAATCAATTTTCTTGTAGTTTTTTTAACATTTTGCTATTTTTTGTATACCTTTGTAGAGTTATTGATTGTATGTGATGAGAAAATTGACCCTTTTTGCAGCTTTGCTCTGTTCAATTTCGCTCTGCTTTGGTCGTACATACACTGTAGAGCAGGTGCCAAATGTGCAGATTCTTGATGCTACGAGATATACATCAAATCCTGATGGAATACTCTCTCAGAGTGCTGTTGAGGCTATTGACAGGGCTTGTGACTCTCTGCATAGTGCTTCTCGCGCGCAGATTGCTGTTGTGGCTATTGAGGATATTGAGGGGGATGATGTTTTTCAGTTCGCCTTTGACCTATTCTCAGCTTGGGGCGTGGGAGGCAAGAGGAGTGATAATGGAGTGGGCATTCTGCTTGTGACAGAGAAGCGAGAGATTCGTTTTGTTACGGGCTATGGCCTTGAGGGTGTGCTAACGGATGCTATGTGCAAGCGCATACAGCAACGATATATGGTTTCTCACCTCTCGGCAGGCGACTATAGTACTGGTATGGTTGAGGGTGTGGCGGCTGTGGCTCGCATAATCTCTGGTAGCGAGGAGCTTTCGGCGCAGAGTGATGGGAGTGATGAGGATTTTATAATCTTTATACTCTCGTTCTTCGGATTTGTAGTGTTGCTGATAGCCATTGTCTCAATTGCAGTATGGATGAGTCGCAAGTGTCCAAAGTGTGGTAAGCATACGCTCGTTAGAACAACATCTGTAAAGATTAGCTCAACGCGTCAGTATAACATAATGTTGCACACCTATCGCTGTAGCAATTGCGGACATACAAAGGAGCAGCAGGAGAAGATATATAAGAGTAGTGGTGGAACTTACGTTGGTGGCGGTCGTGGATTTGGCGGTGGCGGCAGCTTTGGTGGCGGCTTCGGAGGCGGAAGCTTCGGAGGCGGTGGCGCAGGAAGTAGATTTTGATGTTTAACAGAATAGATTATGAAAAAGTCAACAGTTACTATTGTTTTTGTAGTTGCCATTGTTGTGGCAATTTATGGTGTGGTTATCTACAACAACCTTGCAAAGGCTTCACAGGAGGTTGAGAGTGCTTGGGCAAACGTTGAGACCCAGTATCAGCGTCGTAGTGACCTTATTCCAAACCTTGTGAATACAGTCAAGGGTTATGCAGCACATGAGACAGAGACTCTTGAGGGCGTTGTTGCAGCGCGCGCAAAGGCTACCTCTATTACTGTCGATGGTGCAAATATGACTGCTGAGCAGTTTAATGAGTTTACAGAGGCGCAGGGTGCTGTTACCTCGGCATTGGGTCGTTTGATTGCCGTTGCAGAGAACTATCCAGAGCTGAAGGCTAATCAGAACTTCCTTGAACTTCAATCTCAGCTTGAGGGAACGGAGAATCGCATTGCTGTTGAGCGTCAGCGATATAACGAGGTGGTTAAGGCGTTCAATAAGAGCGTTGTAACATTCCCAAATAACCTGCTTGCATCGCTCTTTGGCTTCTCTACAAAGGAGTTTTTTGCAGCACAGGCGGGCGCTGAGGTGGCTCCTGTAGTTGAGTTTTAAGGGGTAGGTATTGCAATGGCGCAACGAATACTTATAGTTGACGACGAGGTTGATATCCGCGAGTTTATCAGCTACAACCTTCGCCGTGAGGGGTATGATGTCTATACGGCAGCCGATGGACAACAGGCACTTGAGGTGGCTATGGATGTAAGGCCGCACCTTATTCTGCTTGATATGATGATGCCGATAATGGATGGTCGTCAAACTTGTGAGGCGGTGCGAAAGATGCCTGAGCTGAAGGATACTATGGTGGTTTTCCTCTCGGCTGTTCAGGAGGAGCAGTGTCAGATAGATAGTTACGAGGCTGGCGCGGATGATTATATCACAAAGCCTGTGAGTATGCGCGTGCTCTGTAGTCGTGTGGCGGCTATTATGAAGCGCATAACACCAGAGCCTGCACTGCCGCAACAGCTGACACTTGACCCACTACGCCGTATGGTTGTGACTCCAGAGGGGGAGATAGCACTGCCACGTAAGGAGTTTGATATTCTGCAACTGCTATACTCTGAGCCTGATAGAGTATTTACTCGTGAGGAGATTTATAGAGAGATTTGGGGTTGTGAGGTTGTGGTAGGAGATAGAACTCTGGATGTTCATATTCGCCGCCTGCGTCGCAAACTTGGCGATGATGTTATTGCAACATGTAAGGGTGTCGGTTTCAAGCTATTATTATGATAGCAAAATAGACGTTAAAAGTAAAAAATCCAGCGATAGAGTAGTTTCGGCGCTATTTATCGCTGGATTTTTGTGTTAGTTACTACCTGAAATTGAAAATTTTTTTGGTATTGTGGAACAACGAGTCCATTTTGGTATTAACTTTGTGCGGTTTTTAGGTTAAATAAGGTATGCAGGAAGTATCGGTTTGGTTATTAATACCATTCGTTATAATGTTACTCTCAATTGCGGTTGCGCCACTTGTGGCCGAGCGTTGGTGGGAGAGTAATGTCAATAAGTTGTGGTATGTAGTCATTATCTCAGTTCCGACAGCAATTATTTTGGCGGTATATGGACTTGGAGCTCAGTTGTGGCACCAGTTGGTCTACGACTATATACCGTTCATAGTGCTTTTGGCGGCACTTTTTGTTGTCACGGGAGGTATTAGACTGCACTGTACATCTGTGGCTACGCCAGCGGTCAATACGACTATGCTCTTTTTGGGCTATACCATTGCATCTTTTGTGGGAACTACGGGTGCGGCAATGTTGCTTATCCGTCCACTGCTTGAGATGAATCGTGACCGTGAACATAAGATGCATACGGTCTTTGTCTTTATTGCCCTTGTGGCAAACTGCGGAGGTATCCTTACCCCGCTGGGCGATCCACCACTCTTTTTGCTATACCTCAGAGGCGCTCCATTTAGTTGGTTTATGGAGATGTATCCGCAGTGGGTTGCTGTGGGTGTGGTGCTGCTTGTAGGATACTATTTGTATGATAGTTGGAGGTATCACTACTGTGAGACTATTGGTGTCCGCCCTTACCGCCATTATGAGGATGAGACGGGCTTTACAATCAATATCAGAGGCGCAAAGAACTTTATCTTCCTTGCAGGAGTCGTGATGTGTGTAGCGTTTATCAATCCATCTACAATACCAGCTATGGGTGAGGCAGATGCTCCATTATACCTTAAGTTTTTGCGCGAGATAGCCCTTGTGGTAATAATATTTCTCTCGCTTAAGATGACAAAGAAAAAGGTGCGCGAGGATAACCACTTTAGCTGGGAGCCGATAACAGAGGTTGCGATAATCTTTGTCGGTATCTTTGTAACTATGACACCAGCGTTGCTATACCTTAATCAGAATGCTGAGATGTTTGGCCTAACGACGTCTCGCGAGTTCTTCTATTGCGCTGGTCTGCTCTCGTCGTTCCTTGATAATGCACCTACAGCAGTAGCTTTCCATACTGTTGCCAGTGGACTCAAGTTTACGGGAGAGCTTGTCGCAGGAGTAGATCCAACTATCCTGAAGGCTATATCTATGGGCGCAGTCTACTTTGGCTCTATGACATATATCGGTAATGGTCCAAACTTTATGGTCAAGGCTATAGCCGAGCAGGAGGGGGTAAAGATGCCGTCATTCTTCGGATATATGGCTCTCTCGCTGACGATACTTCTTCCAGTCTATGCTTTGGTTGAGTACTTCGTAAAATAACAAATTAGGCTGTCAAACGACAGCCTAATTTGTTATTTATCAACTTGTTTGCTTAACTGCTCTATGGCAATTATGGTAAACATCCTGGTTAAGACGGCCAGGGCAATAAACGTTGTGCCAATCTCTAAATCCATTGCCATTATTGCTCCATTCATCTTGAAGTTTAGCAGCAGTAGTGCTACTAAAAAGACATCAAGCATATTCCACTTGTCAATGCTCGGAAAGTTGTTCTTAAAACGACAAGTTGCCATTCTGAACGCAAGCTCTATATATTTTATTGACGGAAATAGGAATGTAAATACAAAAATTACCGTAGCAACCAGATAATCTCCAGCCTCAAAAAATAGCACTACAGAGTCAAAAATATTGACATCCTTGTGGTTAAAATTCCATTTCCAAACCTCTATGTGGTTTGATAGTATAGGGTAGCAGAGTCCTAAGATGTAGAATGCTATTGATGCAACGAGTAGTAGTGCAGTTGTCCAGTAGAGCCAATGTCTATAGATGCTCTTACTCATAATCACTGCTTGTTATTAGTTAAACCAGCTACTAATGCCATCAATAATGTCGCCAGCATCACGCTGTGACTGAAATCCTACGAACTTTGTCTGGTAACCCAAGATGCGGATTTTATCGCCAGAGGTTAGCTCCTTTTCAAAGAGCTGGTAGTAGGTATCAGAGTAGAGTTGATACTTTACCTCTAACGCTTTCCACTCAGTCTCTGTGCATGAGTCGTATGTGCGACCAGCCTCAAGGATGAGTTTGTCAAAGGCCATAATATAACCCTCCTTGGTGCCATTGAACTCTCTGAACTCCTGAAAACCGTGAAATATGGCAACATACTCCTGAACAGCTACTCTCTGCTCTGGGGTGAGGTCAAATTCGTAGAGCTTGAGGTACTCCTCAGAGTACTTCTTAAACTCCTTCTCAATCTTTATCCACTGCTTTGATGGGCAGGTAGTATATAGACCTGCGGTCTTAGTCATAAACTCGTCAAACTTCTGCACATAGCTCTCCTTAGAACTTGGTGCGCAAGATACGAACAATGCCAGCAGAGCAAGCAGCGCAATGTTAAGTAGTCTCTTCATAAATGTAAATTTTGCAGGTTAAAGCTCCTCGTTCAGGGTCTTGTCAAGTTCGTTTACTGCGCTCTCAATATCGCGCTTTAACTCATCAACATCTCTCTTAAGGTCGTTATCAACATAATCCTTAACATCGCTAATGACACCATTTATTAACTCGTCGGCATCCTTTGTGATACCCTTCATTTCGATATATGACTGATAACCAATGAATTTAGCCTCATAGCCAAGTGCCTTGAGCTTCTCTTTTGCAGTGAGCTCGCTCTCAAATTTGTTGTAGTACTCCTTAGAGTACTTATCAAACTTCTCTACCATCTTGCTCCAATCTTCAGGAGTGCAATCACGGTACATCTGCGAAGCCTCTTCTATAAAGGCATCATAACGCTCCAAGTAGCTCTGCTTAGATGTTGGCGCACACCCAACAAATAGTATGGCGACAAGGGTAATTATTGAAATGTTAAAAATCTTTTTCATCGCTTATGAGAATTGTAGTTGTTAGATACTCTGCTATTTCTCATCCTCGCCTGAGAAGAGCGTGCTAATGCCTCTACCAGCAGCATAGCCTACCATCTTAGCCTCATAGCCAACAATAGTTAGCTTCTCTGAGGCTGAGAGCTCCTTCTCAAACTTGTCGTAATACTCACCAGCAAACTTCTCATAGTCCTCCGTAATATTAGCCCACTCACTCTCCGTACAATTACTATATACACTTGCTGCCTCATCCATAAGCTTACCAAACTGCTTCATATAGCTATCCTTTGACATAGGAGCGCAACCAACGAACAACATTGCTACAAGAGCAATGAGCGAAATGCTAAAAAGTTTTTTCATAATCTTTAAATTTTAAGGTTGTACAATAGTCTAAATCTTATCAAATCTATTTACAAACTTGCGCCAGTAGTACTTCAGCGGGTTTGTGTACTTCAACTGCTTCCAAGGGCGGGAGCTGTGCGGACGATGCACAACAGGTGTGTCGCAGAATAGGTAGTTGTTAAATCCTCTATCCCGTGATATGCGAGAGATGTGCACATCAAACCAATGCTTGTCGGGGTTGAGAAGATTAAAATCGTAACTGCGCAGAAGTGCATTTGTAAGCAACGAGCAGCAGAAGCTACAGTGCTTATCTACGGCGTAGACCTCGCCCTCGTGCCCCTTGGCATAGCCGTATGGGTAGTTTATCTCCCCATTGTCATCTACCGTAACAGAGGCGGCAATACCGCAATCAGTGCGAGCTGTAGCACCCTCTACAAGCCTCTGCACTGTGTCTGGCGCAACAATAACATCGCTCTCCACAATCAGCAGGTCGGCATTGTTCTCTATAGCCCTTCTCTGCGCGGTTTGAAGCACAAGCAGGTAGTTTGGCGATGGGTGGTCGGTAATATCAGATAGATTTACAAGCTCAAATCCGTACTTTGCAGAATACTTCTCTAATAGTGCTCTATTCTGGGGCGTGCTGAAATCGTTGTATATAGTATACTTAAAATTGACACCTGTTTTGGATGTCATTAGTGCCTCTATCGTCTGTAGCGTAGAGTCTATAGAGTCTTTGACAGGTGTTATTATATGCAGGTTTTTCATTGACCTGTTGATAGTTTGTAAAAAATTTTATACCTTTGTATTACTACAATTTACGCAAAGATAAATGAAAAAAATCAGATTTACAATAGTTTTTGCACTTTTAGCAATATCATGCGTGGCTGTTTATGCCCAGACAAGACAGACTCGCGAGGAGTATATTGAGAAATATAAGTCTATTGCAGTTGCGCATATGGAGAAGTATGGCATTCCTGCCAGCATTACTATGGCACAGGGTATCCTTGAGTCGGATGCGGGAAATAGCGCTCTCTCGCTCTCGTCAAATAACCACTTCGGTATAAAGTGTAAGAAGAGCTGGACGGGTCGCAAGGTCTACTACGATGATGATGCTAAGGGCGAGTGCTTCAGAGCCTACCCCTCTGTTGAGGCTTCGTATGAGGACCACGCACTGTTTTTGGACTCCTCGCCTCGTTACGATTCACTCTTTAGTTACCCTTCAAATGACTACCGTAGTTGGGCTCGCGGTCTGAAGGCTGCAGGATACGCTACAGCACCTGACTATGCTGAGCGACTTGTTACTATCATTGAGAAGTATAAACTCTATATCCTTGATCAGGCTGACGGCAGTGCTATATACTCCTCTGGCAAACACGCAAAGCAGAATGCCGAGTGGTTTGCTCAGCAGAGTAGCTCCCCAAATCAGCAGATGGAAGACCCATTCAATGTTACAATCAATGCCCATAAAGGCTATAGCATATACCGTGTTAATCACACTTGCTATGTGCTTGCTAAAGAGGGCGATACATACGAATCGCTGAGTAAGATTTTTGCCATTTCGGAGAGTAACCTGCGCAAGTTTAACGATGTTAATCGTAGGGCAGTGCTAACAAAGGGTAGTATCGTATTTATTGAGCGCAAGAAGGGTGCTTGGCTCTCTCAGCAGCTGCTACATATGGCGAGTCACGGCCAAACTCTGCACTCTATCAGCCAGAGCTACGGCATCCGCCTTCGTCGCCTTGCCCGCCTTAATCGTACTCGCCCATCTCGCCCTTTAGAGGTAGACCAAACTATCCGCTTGAGGTAAACAGCCAACAGCCAATGGCCAACGGCTAATAGCCAAAAAAAGAGATGTCAGCAGTGTACTGACATCTCTTTTTTACTAATGGTGGCTGAGCTTGTAGCGGATAGCGTCGAGCATATCTGTTACGGTAAGCTCAAGGTCCCACTTTGGTTTCCAGCCCCACTCCTCGCGAGCGCAGCTGTCGTCAAGGTAGTTTGGCCAGCTACGAGAGATTTTGTCTTTCACTGGGTCAATATCGTAGTCCATAGTAAACTCTGGGATATGCTTGCGGATTTCAGCAGCGATAATCTCTGGTGTGAAGCTCATAGATGCGACATTGAAGCTGTTGCGGTGAATGAGCTTTGCAGGGTCGGCCTCCATCAGCTCAACAATCGCGCGCAGAGCATCTGGCATATATATCATATCCATATAGACATCGTTTGGTACAGCGCAGGTGTACTTGCCGTTGCGGATAGCCTCGTAGAAAATCTCTACAGCGTAGTCTGTCGTACCACCACCCGGCAGGGTCTTGTTAGAGATAATGCCAGGGAAGCGGAGTGAGCGGGTATCAATGCCGTACTTCTGTGTGTAGTAGTTGCTCAGCAGCTCGCCTGTAACCTTGCATATACCGTAGATTGTTGTCGGCTGCATAATAGTGTCCTGCGGCGTGCCATCCTTTGGAGAAGTTGGGCCAAAAGCACCGATAGATGATGGGGTAAATACTGCGCAGTTGTGCTGACGCGCCACCTCAAGGGCGTTAAGGAGCGCACCCATATTAAGCCCCCACGCCATCTGAGGGTTCTTTTCGCCAACGGCCGAGAGCAGAGCCACAAGGTTGAAAATTGTGTCAATGTTGTAACGAGCAACTACAGAGGCCATATTGGTAGGGTTGAGGGCATCTAACACCTCAAAAGGACCATCCTCAGAGAGATTTCTGCACTCACGAACATCTGTAGCAACTACATTGTGCGCACCATAAACAGAGCGCAAATATGGAACCAGCTCAGAACCTATCTGACCACCAGCACCTACAACAAGAATCTTTTTCATAACAAAAGTTTAGGATAAGCTAATTTTTGCGAAAGGTAACAATTTTTTTTTGAAGAAAAGCCATACCGTCCTCTAAAATTAGTGATTTTTGCAGAAAAAGTTTGCAAAGTTGATTTTTATCTATATCTTTGCATCGCTTTAGAAGCCAATTGCTGTTGTAGCTCAGTGGTAGAGCACTTCCTTGGTAAGGAAGAGGTCACGAGTTCAAGCCTCGTCAACAGCTCAAAATGAAGTAGCCACCCAATCGGGTGGCTATTTCATTTTGTGTTATGGAGCAGACTGAACTCGTGACCTCAAAGCCCTCCTTATCAAAGGAGGGTTTGGGAGGATTGTAAAAAACAACCCAACGGGTGCGGCAGCACACGCGAGTTCAAGCCTCGTAGGCAGCTCAAACTTGCAAATGCCATCCAAAGGATGGCGTTTGTTGTTTATAGAGCAGTCCAAACTTGTTTGGGAATTGCTCTATAAACAACAAAAGATATCGCGAGCGATATTTGCAAGTTTGAAAGCGCCCCCGCGGAGCGGAGAGGCTCAACAGAGCGAAGCGGCAGTTAAGCCTCGTAGGCAGCTCAAAATGAAGTAGCCACCCTTTCGGGGGTGGCTATTTTCATTTTGTGTTATGGAGTAGGCATCAATCCAACACACACTGTCCTCAACCCTCGTAAAAATAGGCATTCTACCACTTTATATCAATAACATACATGTCGCTACGAGTGCCAATGCGGAAGGGTGGACCCCAGAGTGAGAGACCGCTGGAGACAATAGTGTGCGAGTGGCTCCAGTGGCGGTAGCCGTGACTCTGGCTGTAGAGGTGGTCTGTGAGTAGGTTGAGTGGCCAGATTTGTCCTCGATGGGTATGTCCGTAGATTTGGAGCTCTACCTCCAGAGAGTCTGCCTTTTCAAGTTCGTATGGCTGGTGGTCAACAAGTACGATAGGATTGTCTTTGTTTGCAGAATTAAGAAGCTCTTGAAGGCTCTTGCGGTGACGGTTGCTACGGTCATCGCGACCTATGATTTGTAGTCCTGAAGGCAGGGTTATGGAGCTATCCCTGAGTAGTTTGATAGGGGTGCTCTGGATAAATTTGATGCAAGAGTCTATGCCACTGATATACTCGTGGTTACCCAGCGTCATATAGATACCCATAGTGGCGTGCAGAGTGCTGAGCGTTTCGGCGTATGGTTCACTGGCAAGTGGTCGTGTGCTGTTGTCTATAAGGTCGCCAGCGATAACCACAACATCTGGTTTCTGAGCGTTTATCATATCTACATAGCCCTTGAGCCTTGCTGCGCTTGTTCCATATCCTAAGTGAATATCGCTTATGGCGACTATGCGTAGGCTTTGGGTATTTTGTGACTTGGCGAGGTTGATATCTATATGCTCAACCTTTGGGTGGCGGTAGTTTATATACCCGCAAATAAGAGTCACAGTAGTAACTGCCAAGCAGAGGGCAAAAGAGTACTTTCTGACTGGCGCAAATATGCCAACGATGTCAAAAACAAGTAGCAGCAGCACCATGTAGAACATAAAGACCATCCATATAGAGCCGATGTTGAACATCGCTTTGAGCATAGGGTGTGGAATGTCTGCGCCTCGAAGACCTATAGCCATAAAGAGCGAAAAAGCTGCTAAGCTAAGTATCACGCAGATAATTATCTTACACCACAGGGGTAGTGTTGTTGCCTGCCATACCTTCCAAAGTAGATATCCATTACTAGCCAAGTAGAGCAGTGGTATAATCGTAAAAATAATCTTCATATCTCTCTGTGCTCAAATTTAGCCCCTTAATTTTTTATTCCGATTTCGTCTATAAGGGTGTTGATGCGCTTGCGTAGCGAGGTGAGTACTGGAACCCAGACAAAGGTTACGCTCACTACTGTGCCGATGCCGATGCCAAGTGTAATGCCGTGCAGAAAGTCGCTTACAGACTGATTATTAACTACGAGCATACCTACAATGGCGCAAATCATCAGCGCGCAGAAGGTTTTCATCAGTGTGCAGAGTGTGCGCACAGCATAGCTGTAGGATTTGTTTGCGCTCTTGAGCTTGGCAAACATATCCCCTTCGCGGTTAAATGGGCCGTCAGCAGCCTTTTTCTGCAAATACATCCACTCCTTCTTCTCAAATACGATTCTGATTCCACACTCGGTAAGGAAGTTGTAGTACTCCTCCTTGCCAAGTCCGTGTGGTAGATGCTCTGGAAGGTCAATCTTGTAGATGTGCTCACCTGGTGTACCCCTCTTGAAGATATATCGTGAGCACCAATTTACACGCACAAAGTCCCACCCTGCACGAGCCATACTATTTAACCACTGCTCCTCCTCGTCTACCTGTGAGATGAAGAAGAAGTTCCAAACCTTTTTGTACTCTGTTGTTGCCATAGTTGTAATGTTTTGGGTTATTTTATCTTCTCTATTATGTTCCTACCATTGCGTACCAACTCCTCCAGACGAGCTATCTCGCCACGAAGGACCGTAACTCCTATGTCGGTTATTTGATACTCCTTTTTGCGCGAGTCTGTAATTGCTGCAAGCTGCTCTATCCACCCCTTCTCCATCAGCGTAGATAGTGCGCCATAGAGCGTACCTGCCGAAATCATCAGTCGTCCAGAGCTGAGCTCCGCCGTGCGCTGCATAATCCCATATCCGTGTAGTGGTGTTACAAGCGCAAGCAGTATGTAGTAGGTCGCCTCCGTAAGTGAGTTGTTAGATGTATTCATAATTATATCGGTTGCTGTTATATCGGTTGCCGATACAAAGGTAGGCGATATATTTTTAATATGCAATAGTTTTTGCAAAAAAAAGTTATTTTACTCTACGATACCACGATTTTTAGCGCCATCAATGCAGATGTCGAGTGGGGAGTCAAACCTTACGTGGCGGATATACTCGGTCTCAAATATGGCAGGCATAGCATCCAGACGGTCAAAGTCCAGTATTCCGTCGCCTGCATATGGATTTACGGTCATATATCCCACGCCGAAGCTGGTCATATTTTGGAAGAAGTGTGTTCCTTGACTTGGCTCTATGCGGAAAGAGTCCAGTCCGCACTCAACAATCACCTTAACCTCCGAAATGTCGCTCCACTTTATAGGTACACCGAGCCAAGGGTTGCTAGAGCCCCATCGTCCAAAGCCTACAAGCATATAGCCACGACCATCTTTGCGCATCTGGCTATTTAGGCGTGTCACCTCTTCTGCCATAATTTGTGTTTTTGCAGGGTTGAAGTTCTCGCGTCGTAGGTAGACAACATCTGTAATGCCCTCTACATATCCTGTGCCTAACGCGCTCTGAGAGTATATAAGCGCCTTGCTGCTATCAACAGCTGTCCAATCTTTATTGGTTTCGGCTGCGGCAGCGGCTATAGGACGTATCTGTAACACATTGAAGATGCTCAGTCGGCGGCCTCGGTCAAGGTTGGCAGCAAACTCAATCTCTACACATGTCTTCATCTCCTGCTGTCCAATCTCAAGTAGCCTACAAAGAATATCTGCAAGCGGGAAGGTGTCATATTTGAGTATGCGGGCAAAGGTAATAACCTTTATACCCTCAGCCAAAGGTGAGTCTGTCAGGCGCATGCTCTGCATATCCCAAGTAGATGCAACATGTTTTAGGTTGCGGAAATGGGTACAATCGGCAATGTTTATCTTCTCAAGGTTTACCGCATCGTCAATGGATGTCTTAAACTTATCAGGCTGTAGGTTAAGTGCATACATTGTCTGTTGCGTCTCTCGCATGGCCAGCTCTGGGGTTGATGTCTGTAGAATGTGTTGAGGATACTTTGGGCTAAAGCGCAACACCTGTTCACCATCAACAACCGCCTTGCCAAGTCCAAATGCGACCTTAGCTATACCCTCTTCGGCTCTTTCGTAACCGATAGGGTAGAAGTTGAGCGAGCGAGCAACTCCTGAGAGTGTTGGGAAGAAGTAACCGCTATCCTCCGAGCCGCAAATCTCTTGAAGAACAATGGCCATCTTCTCCTCCGAGATAACGTTTGCCGTTGCGGTAATATATGCACGTGAAGAGGCAAAATATACTGATGCGTAGACACTCTTAATAGCCTTTGACAGCAGGCGAAGCTCTTGGTCCTCATTGTCTGTATGAGGAATCATATAGGTAGAGTATATGCCTGCAAATGGCTGGTAGTAAGAGTCCTCCAGCTTTGACGATGAGCGCACAGCTAACGGCTTTTTTACACAACGGATAAATACTCTCAGCGCCTCTGTAAGCTCTGTTGGAAGTGTGGAGGCAACAAACTCAGAGAGTATCTCGGCATCTGAGATGTCTGAGTTGATAACATACTGCAGTCCGTTGTCAATAATAAAGCGGTCAAAGTACTCTGTTGTAATTACCAGTGTGCGCGGTACCATCACTCTGACATTCTCCCACTCGTTGTAGAGGTTGTACTTTTGCAGTATGTTGTTCATAAAGGCTAATCCGCGCGCCTTGCCACCTATAGAGCCGTTACCAAGACGGGCAAACCAAATGGCATCGTTGTAGGTCTCTGCACTAAATCGTGCCACTACGCCCAGTCCCTGCTTTATGCGATAGTCGCGAATGGTGTCAGTAAGAAATCGACGTACGGCGCCAATGTCATTTTTGAACTCCTTAAGGGTAAGTTCGCGGAAGGAGTTGCCAAGCGAGAATATACCGCGTGAGAGTAGCCATTTAGATAGATATGTTGTCGTTACTACACTGTGTAGAACATCGTCCGAGATATTGTGTAGTAACCTCTCAAGGCCATACAAATCTTCGGCGCGGGCAGTCTGCTCACCAGTTATAGGGTCTGTAAGCACAAAGTCGCCGAAGGCAAACTCCCGACCGATATACTCACTAATCTCGTGTATGAGAGTCTTGGAGTGCTTGACTACAAAGCCTACGCCAAGACTATCTGCCACCTCACGCATACTCTCCTGTGAGGATTGCATCAAAAATGGCATCGTAGGGTTGTCCTTGCGGATAAGATTGCATAGGTCAATGCCCGCATCAAGCTTCTCGGTTGCGGGGTCGTCATTCTTGTGGATTACAAAGCCAACGTCAGAGATAACACCCAGCATATTGTTCTTGTAGCGCTCATACATTGCCACTGCATCGTCGTAATTTGTCGCCATTAAAATCTTTGGACGCGCGCGCTTGCGGGCAATCTGCTGCTGCTCATTGAGTGCATCGCGGATAGAGGCTCCATTTTGCTGCAGCACGAGCTTGTAAATGGCTGGTAGGTAGGTTGAGTAGTAGCGGACAGAGTCCTCTACAAGCAGAATTGTCTGAACGCCAAACTCAAGAATGTCGTGGTCGGCATTCATGCTATCCTCAATCAGCTTGATAATGGCAATAATAAGGTCTGTGGAGTTGTTCCAGCAGAACATATAGTCAAGCGATGAGGTGTCCGCCTTCTCAATCTGATTATATATCTCCTTTGAGAAGTTTGTCAGCAGAACAACTGGTGTTGTGGGACATAGCTGCTTCATACGATGCGAGAATGTGTAGACATCCATCTGCCCCACATTGTACATCGTAATTACAAGGTCAAACTGCTCGCCCGCCCCAATAAGCTCTAACGCCTCAATAGTACTCTCTACGCGCGTTATAGATGGCGGATTACTCAGGTTCAACTCCGAATACTCCTGCGTAATCTGCACCTCCAACCTGCCATCCTCCTCCAGCGTGTAGCTGTCGTAGCTGTTGCACACAAGCATTATGCGGCGGATTCTACGACTCATTAGACGCGAGTAGTCTTTACCTTTTTCGTTCTGCTGAATATCCATACTTTTGTATTTTTGAGCTATTGGCTATTAGCCATTAGCCTTTTAGCGGTGTCGGCAAGCCGACAGATATAAATACTTTTTTAGGACCATTAGCCGTTAGCCTTTTAGCGGTGTCGGCAAAGCCGACTAATATAAATCCGCGAAGCGGATACCTCTATAAAGCTAATGGCCAATGGCCAATGGCTAACGGCTAAAGTTTCACTGCAATAGCGTCAATCTCTACCTTTGCGCCCATAGGTAGTGCTGCTACCTGATAGCATACGCGAGCAGGGAACGCTCCGCTGAAGAACTTTGCATATACGGCGTTCATCGCTGCAAAATCCTTAATATCAGCAAGTAGAACAGTTGTCTTTACAACATCGGTGTAGTCGTAACCCGCCTCGCGCAGGATATGACCTACATTCTTAAGACTCTGCTCTGTCTGCTCCTCAATAGTGCTTGGCATAGTGCCTGTCGCTCCGTCAATTGGAAGCTGTCCTGAAAGATAGAGTGTACCCTCTGCCTGAATTGCCTGCGAGTATGGGCCTACGGCCTTTGGTGCTGCAGGGCTTGCAATTACCTTATTCATAATGACATCACTTTAATTTAGATTTTGTTTTTAGCCGGTATTTTCTGCGTTACGCTTGTCTCGAAAATGCTCACATACGCTTAGTATGCTCCGCTTTTCTCTACGGCGCAAGCCTTGAAAATCCTCGCCTAAAATCCAAAATGTTGTTTATACTATTTTTTACTGTTCTCTGCTAAATACTGTGCTACTATGCGGGCTGCATCGGCTACAAGCTCGGCGCAAGGGCGCTTTTTGTAGTACTCCGCTGTGCGAGGCGATGGGGTAGGGTTGTCCTTCGTGCGGTCAAGACCCAGCAGAGTGCGACAAACTATCGCGCCATTCTGCTCTCGGAACGCCTCTGCAAAGCGCTGCACAAGGGCGTAGTTCTCCTTTTTTGCCACCGAGTCGCTATTTGTCGGACTGGGGGATATAAAGCCCGCGAGCATAGTCATTCCGCTCACCGCTCCGCACACCTCACGCAACCGACCCATACCACCCCCAAAGGGCGCAGAGATAGTCGCTGCAAGAGTCGGCTCAAGCGTGGTAATATCCTTAAAGGCAAGCACCACAGACTGACAACAGTTGTACCCGCTCAAAAATAACTCCTTCGCCCTTAAAACCCTCTGTTCAATATCTATATTGCTCATAATCAAACTATTAATACCCAAGCCTGCGAAGACTTTTTTTCGCATTTTCATCGCCCTTCTCTGCCGCCTTTTTATACCACTTTACAGCCTCGGTTGTACTCTTTGTTACGCCATGACCCAATTCGTAGCAGACTCCTAAATTATTATGCGCACCTGCATGCCCCTGCTCCACGGCCTTGCGATACCACTTTACAGCCTCTGTGTAATCTTGTGTTACACCTTCTCCATTCTTGTAGCATACTCCTAAATTACATTGCGCATTAGCAAGCCCCTGCTCCGCTGCCTTGCGATACCACTTTACAGCCTCATAATTATCTCGTGCTACACCTAAACCTTTACGGTAGCAGTATCCTAAATTACATTGCGCATAAGCTTCTCCCTGCTCCGCTGCCTTGCGATACCACTTTACCGCCTCTGTGTAATCTTGTGTTACACCTAGACCAAATTCGTAGCAGTATCCTAAATCACATTGCGCAACATCATACCCCATTAGGGCCGCCTTATGGTAATGTTGTACAGCGGAGTTATACTCTTTTTTACCTTGAAACTCTATACCTTTTGCTCTTAACTGCTTTGCTGTAAGCGAGCTGTCTATCTCTATTGGCGTAACTCCCTTAAGTGTTGAGGTAATTTGCTTTTTGAGCGTAGCGTTTATAGTTGCTGTCTTACCATCGGCAATGGTAACACTCTGTGTATAAGACTCATATCCCGATTTAGAGACCACGACCGTATGTTCTCCCACAAGGATGTCGCCAAGCTTCAGTGGCAACTGCCCCACAGCCTTGCCGTCAAGCGTAACATCGGCGTTTATTGGCGTACCAGAGATAATCAACGAACCGAAAATTGGCGTTGGTGCAGGCAGTGTGTAGCTCTGTACTGACTGCGCAGATGTGATATGCTTTGAGAGTGTTGCACTCTTGTGTCCCGCCTTGCGTGCCTCAAAGATATATGTACCAGAGTTAAGCGTTCCGCTCCAACTGTTTGTACCCTTCATCACCCCATTGACCCAAATCTCGGCATTGTCAGGAGCAGTCAGAGTAACGGTTGCCGCATCTGCCTTTAGGCGAATATCTTTTACAACCTTACTGCCCGCAATAGTAAAAGTTCCACTCTGTGGATGATAGCCCGCAGCGGTTACTGTATAGCTATAATTTCCGCCGTCAAGCACAATGCTCATCGCCCCGTCAGTTAGCGTATAGTGCTGATTATCAATAATCACAACTGCGCTATGAGGCTCTACGGTAAAGACCACGAATTGCGGCTCATTAGCAGCCGTATTGACACTCAGTCGGAACGAAATACTACTGTCATTGACCTCTATTGTCTGCTCTGCGCTCACATTACCATAAGTAAGTTTCAGTCTATGTCCACCAATCATTACATCCTTGATTGTTAGGCTATTAGAGCTGTCGGTCTTACCCTTGAACACTCCATCAAGATAGACATCGGCATTTACTACATTGCTATTCACAACAATGCTGTAGGTCTGGTTAAGGCTCGCCTCAAGCTGATACTCCTTGTCTCCCTCAAAGTCAAACTCCACCTCGTTAGATGTGCCAAAAGTGGGGTGCTTGAGGTAGAACTTTACTCTCGGCTTAGCGGTAAACTCAAGGATAAGCACTGTATTACCCTCGGCAACCTTACACTTTGTGTAGTCAATAGTCCCCGACGGGAAAATTGGCTCTAACAACTCCATCTGCTCGCGCGTCATGCGGTGGAAGAATATCTTTAGTCGCGCACACGCCCTACGAGAGCGGTCAAGGCCTATCGGGTCTATATTCACACCAGTAAGGGCATCCGTTTGCACCGCGCGAAAAGTGCTACGGTCTAAAACAATGGAGTTCTCTATCTGCGCCGCAGCGGTCAGAGTAGCAAAAAGTAGGGTTAGTATGGCAAATAATCTTTTCATAGGCACAAAGATAGTAAAAAATCTTATTCGTTATTCTTTGGGGCTGATTTGCACCAGTGGGCAATGCCGCATTCGTGGCACTTTGGCTTGCGGGCGGTGCAGGTATATCGGCCGTGAAGGATAAGCCAGTGGTGGGCTATGGGCAGCAGGTGGCTTGGGATATTCTTCTCAAGCTGCAGCTCTGTTTGGCGCGGAGTCTTGGCAGCTGTTGTAAGGCCTATGCGTGCTGAGACGCGAAAGACATGCGTATCTACGGGCATAACCTCCTTGCCCCAGATAACCGCGCCCACGACATTTGCCGTCTTGCGACCCACGCCCGGCAGGCGCATCATACTTTCAATATCTGACGGCACCTCGCCCCCAAACTCACTGCAGAGCATACGCGCCATAGCAACGAGGTTTTTTGCCTTATTATTTGGGTATGATATTGAGCGGATATATGGAAAAAGTTCTTCTGGTGTCACTGCAGCCAGTGCCTCAGGGGTCGGAAAGGCCTCAAAAAGTGCGGGCGTAGTCATATTCACGCGCTTGTCGGTACACTGC
Source organism: Alistipes sp. (assembly GCA_017938765.1). Lineage (GTDB taxonomy): Bacteria > Bacteroidota > Bacteroidia > Bacteroidales > Rikenellaceae > Alistipes. The sequence continues at coordinate 24,191 of JAGBAX010000016.1, forward strand.
GCCGAGAGTATCACCGCCACAAGAAGCTCAAAGGTGTTGCGGTAGTTAAGTTCGCTTTCGGCTACGGGCATATGCTCTGAAAACCAAGCTATTATACCCTCATATCTCTCTTTCTGTCTCATTGCTCGTTATGAAAATGGTTATAAATCTTCTCTGCCCTCACTCTTCCGACGACCTCTGCAAGCTCCTCTACTGTTGCAGCCTTAATCTTTGTCAGGCTCTTGAAGTGCTTAAATAGGCTCTCAACGCTCTTGCTACCCACGCCCTCAATATCCTCAAGGGTGCTGCGTAGCATAGCATTGTTGCGCTTGCTGCGGTGGAAGGTAATACCAAAGCGGTGCGCCTCGTCGCGGATGTGGCACATAACCTTCAGTGGCTCGCCCGTGCGCGACAGGTAGTATGGCATTGGGTCGTTAGGGTAGTAGACCTCCTCAAGTCGCTTGGCAAGGCCGACAATAGGTATCCGACTCTCAAGTCCCAACTCGCACAGCACTGCGTATGCACTTGACAGCTGACCCTTACCGCCATCAACGACAATAAGGTCTGGCAGCTCCGCCCCCTCCTCCACAAGGCGGGTATATCGGCGCGTAAGAATCTCGCGCATAGAGGCAAAGTCGTCTGCGCCGACGACGGTCTTGATGTTAAAGTGGCGATACTCGCGCTTTGACGGCTTGCCGTTGCGAAAGACCACGCACGAGGCGACAGGGTTTGTGCCCTGCGTGTTGGAGTTATCAAAGCACTCTATATGTCGTGGCTGACGGTCAAGGCGCAACTCCCGCTGCATAGCCTCCATAATGCGGTCGGCGTGACGCTCTGGATTCTTTATCTCCATATTTTTCATCAGCTCGGCGCGGTAGAGCCTTGCTGTGCGCTGTGAGAAGGCAAGCAGCTCGCGCTTCTCGCCCCTCTGCGGAATGGTGAAGGTGACCCCCTCAAAGAGTGCGACCTCTGGCAGCAAAGGTACGATAACCTCACGCTGCAATTCGCCCGCAATGTTGTCTACAAAGTGCTGTATGCCCAATGTAAGCATCTGCTCCTCTGTAGCATCAACGCCCTGCTCAATTGTAAGTGTCTGCACAGCAACAATAGCTCCGCCCTTGACTCTGAGGAAGTTGCAGTACGCCTCTTCGCCCTCTATATATAGCGAAAAGATATCCGCATCGGTTATATTGGCGCTGACAATAACCGACTTTGAGCGATACTTCTCCAGCGCCTCTAATCGCATCTTGAAGCGGTGTGCCGCCTCAAAGCGAAGCTCTGCCGCTGCGCGGTTCATCTCGCCCTCAAGGTAGTTTTTTACGGGTCTAAGGTCGCCCTTAAGGATAGAGACGGTAAGGTTTACCAATTCGGCGTACTCAGTAAGAGACTGCTTGCCACAGCAGGGGGCTTTGCAGTTGCCGATGTGGTACTGCAGGCAAACTCTATATTTGCCACTATCTATCATCTCCTGCGAAAGGTTGTGTCGGCAGGTGCGCAGAGGGATAACCTCCGCAATAAACTCAAGCACAGACTTTTGCGCCGACAGAGAGGCATAGGGACCAAAATATCGCGAGCCATCTTTAACCACTCGGCGGGTAGATATTACACGCTCAAAGGGTGGCGGTGTGAGGGCTATCCAAGGGTAGGACTTGTCGTCCTTTAGAAGTATGTTGTAGCGCGGTTTGTGGCTCTTTATCAGTGAGTTCTCAAGCAGTAGGGCGTCGGTCTCGCTATCTACGATGATATATCTTAGGCTTGCAATCTGGCGCACCATAGCACGAACCTTTGGCGAGTGGTCGCGGCTATCGACAAAGTAGCTGCTGACCCTCTTTTTGAGGCTCTTGGCCTTGCCGACATAGATTATTTCGCCACTCTTGTCCGAGAAGATGTAACACCCAGGCAAGAGAGGTAGCAGAGAGACCTGCTCCTTTAGTTCGCGTTTTGTACTACTCTCCATAGCCTCAATTAGCTGAAAATTAGTTTGTATATGCGCTGCATAAAGTTGTCGGCAGCATTAAGTAGCAAGCGCACTCTCTTTGGGTAGCGAGTACCTTTTTTGCGCCACCTGCTAAGCAGGTCAATCTTGAGCATACCATTTACTGGCACACTCAGCGGCTGGGGCGCAAGATTTGTAAAACTCTCAAGGGTATGCTTAAAGTCGGAGGTCATAAAACTCTGGTCGTCCATCTCAAGCAGGTACTTGCGCAGCACTGTCTGCATACGGCGGATAACCACATTTGAGAGAAAATTGTGACGTGCATGAGAGAGGTCGTTTCCATAATTGTCAAGATAGTGCGCCATATCGGTAACCACTGTCGTTAGCTCAGTTATCTTGCGAAGCTGAACGCGACTATCCATCGTCTGACCCTCGCGAGCAAGGTTGTAGCGATAGAGGGCGATATCTGTAAAGGCTATGCTCTTGATATAGAAAATAGGGTAGAAGCACCACTGTTGGTCGGTGTATGAGATACCCTCGCGCTGGTGGTAGCCTATCCTCTGCAGCAGCTCTGTGCGGTAGGCAACCGAGTGCATCATAAAGAATGGAATCACTCCGCGCTCAAATACCTGCTCGGCATCGTATGGCTGACCATAGCCAAAATGTTTACCGTTGTAGAGGTCATACTCCACCTTGCGAGTGCCGCTCTGCGACAGCTCTATGTATGGCCCTACAACCATATCTGTTCCGCTAACCTGCTGTAGGTACTCTATGTATGGCTCAAGGGAAGCAGTGTCAAAAGTGTCGTCTGCATCAAGAATACGCACATACTCGCCCTGCAGTGTCGGCAGTGCGGCATTTATCGTTGAGCCGTAGTTGCCATTTGGCTTATCTATAACGCGGATAATCGTGGGATACTTTGCCTCATACTCCCTTGCAATGGCAAGAGATGAGTCCTTGCTGCCGTCGTTTACCACAACAACCTCAAGAGCAGAGGCTGCACTGCTACCTACTACAGAGTCAAGGCAGGCGGGCAGTAGCTGTTCCATATTATATGTGGGAATTACTACAGAGAGTCGCTTCATTTTGTTGTGTCAAAGTTTAGTTTGTAAGGCGCATGGTTTACCTGCTCCTCTACGGGCAGTACTGGGCGCAGGTTAGGGTAGTGGTGGCGCAGGTACTCCTCCACATTATCTGGCACAGGTATCATCATACCGCCAAACTCCATAAGCACCGGATTCTCGGCATAGCGGCGGCGAATCTGGTCCTTCGGCATACGGACAATGTTTATATACTCCGTCTCGCAGTTGTTATAACGGCCCATCACGCGGCACATCTTGTTGTAGATAGCCTTGCGTGAGAGTAGAGAACAGACGACGCGTATAGCTGCGCAGCTTATCCACGACTTTGGTAGTGGAGCCTCTATCTGACACTTGCCGCAGTGCTTCCAGAGCCATATCTGCTTGCCCATAAAGCAATTAACCCAGAACTTGACACTGAAGCGATGCAACTTTTCAAGAGTCTTGTTGTTCGGTACACGGTCATAGGGGAAAATGTCCACAAATACGCCATGATGGATATCCATATCCTTCCAGATATGCTCTACAAAGAGAGTATTGTTTCTCTTTACCTTGGCAAAGTAGAAGGGGGTGTTGCTCTCGGTGCCAAACCACTCAAGGAAGTACTCCGCGCCTAACTCCTTAGGTGCAACCTCCAAAAAGCGGTTGTAGTTCTCGCGGGTCATACCCACATCTACATCGTCGTCCCAAGGTACGATACCCTTGTTATAAAATGCGCCAATAGCACTACCTCCCTGAATAAAGTATGGGATGTCGTGCTTCTTGCAAACGCGGTCTATCTCCGCCAGAATCTGGTAGAGCATCGTATGTAGCTGCATTAAGTCCTTCTCGTCGTATCTCATTGCACAAGTAAATTACAACCTCTAATATCGGCATCTGTCACTCTGCCCTCAATGCGGAAACTGTTGTCTGCATATGCCACGCCCACATCTTGCGTAGCGATAAATGAGCAGGAGTAGAGATTGCCCAAATCAATAATATCTATCGCCCCTCTGCGCCCCGCCTCAAGGTGGGTGAAGGGGTCGTTTATATCCCTCACAAGCACTCTCATCCAAGGTGGAGAGGCAAAAAGCCCCTCGCCAGTAGAGTAGCCCTGCGACATCAGCTCCGCCATGCCATACTCCGAGTGTATGCGCTCAACGCCAAAGGCACTGCATAGCACTGTGTGTAGTCCCTCTTTTGACATCTCCTTGCGGCGACCCTTCATTCCGCCCGTCTCCATAACAACGGTGTTATTGAGCTTCGGCGCGTACTGCTCGGCAAGGTCTAATAGGGCATAGGTTACGCCAATAAGAATTTTCGGGCGGTTATCAGCCTCCATATCAGCAATCAACTTCTCGTAGTCGTGCAGGTAGAACCCTCCACCGCCAGCCTTGCGAATAAGTCTGTCAACCATATATACAAGAGACGAGCCAGTGCGCTCTAAGTAGTTTGGCAGAAGCCCATAGACGCTCCACTGCTCAATATCGCCATAGAAGAGACGAAAACTCTGTGTAAAGTCGCGCTCGTAAATGGCAAGGTCGGCAACCATATGGCGCGAGACACTCATCCCTGTCGTTGCGCTGGATGTAAAGACAACTTGTGGAGGTGTTGCTGCTGAGTAGATGTCGTGGCTCTTGAATAGCTCAATAGGTAGCATCGGTATATCCTCAATGCGAGTAACAGAGGCAGGCTCTACGCCGATAAGCCTTAGATACTGAGCATAAACAGCGCAGTGCTCCGCCTGAAAACGGAACACATCCATTGCTACACTTTGAAACTGCTCTTGCGTAGTGATTGAAAATATTCGCTCTATCATACGACAAATATAGTGAAAATTTACAATTTTCAAAAGAAAAACCCTCGAAGTCTTCGAGGGTTTTTTACTGTTCACCAAGTGGCTACTCCTGCAGTTCAAGGTACTCCGCCTTAGCGTATGCTGTCTGGCTATTGTATTTAACCTTTGCCCAGCCTTTGCTGATGCTGTAAACCTCAATGGTAGAGCCAGGTCTGATAGTGCCGATAACTTCAGAAGTTGCATTAGCCTGCTTACGGATATTAAGCACATCATTTGAGCGGCAGACATAGGTTGTTGTCTGCTTGCTTGTAGTAACACTCTTGGCCGTATACTCCTTTTTGCCAATATTACTGATGCTATCCACTATTGCAGGTCCAAAAGAGGTCGCTACAATAACGGCAATGGTTGCAAGCAGAGTGTAGATGTTGTAGAATATATATCGTGCAACATTGGCAAGTATGCTGCCTATCCATCCAAAGACAACGCCACCAATAGTTACTACATATATTCCAATGGCATATCCGAGAACCAAGACAACAATACCCCAGATAATGCTGCCCGTGCCGATTGCGCCAGCAATAAGACCCAGACCGCCGATAACAGCGAATATCTTTGTCCAAACACTGTCATCGCCCACTGTATCTATATGGTCCTCAATCCAGTAGCCGATATTTGCCACCTTGTTGTTCAGCGTCTGCCACAAATTGTCTCCGCTACGGCTCTTGCGAGTCGTTGTTGTAGAGGAAGAACTCTTGCGACGACTGCTCTTATCACGGATTGTTACATAGGTTGAATAGAGACAGGTGTCCTCGTAGAAAATCTCATATTTATAGCGTCCAGTGATAGAGTAGCTTGCGCCATTGTCATTTCCCCAACCAGTAAGGGTATAGGAGAACTGACCCGCAGCACAGCGAAAATCGCTCTGGTAGAAGCCCGACTTTGGAGAGCTCTTCAGATTGGTCTTAACCTTGCCATTAGGGTCTGTAATACGAATATACAGATAGCAAGAGAGTGGAGAGTTTGCAACGCCCGAAATCTTTGCGTTAAGATACTGTATATCACTGTATAAGGTGTCTCCTGCTGGGGTGACAATCTTTACTGATGGGTCAGTAGAGAGGAATGATACACTGGTGATTTTCAACGGCGCAGATGTCGTTGGCTTAGGTGGATTGTGCGTTGGAGTTATTCTACTCTGTGAGCCAAGAGGGTGGATAGTAAACGAACTCTTGTAGATGCACTTGTTGAGGTGGTAAATCTCAATTTTGTACTCACCAGCCACCTTGTAGAGTGTCTTCTTATCATTTCCCCAGCCACCAAGCTCCTCTCTATGGCCACCCTTAACGCTAACATCAAGCGTACCCGTAGTGTTGGCATTGGTCAGCTCGTTGCCATTTGGACTGATAATTCGGTAGCGCAGAGTAACCTTGCCCGCAGGGTTGTTGACAGTGTATGTAAGCACTGGACAGAGGTATGTAACATCTGTATAGAGCTTATTGCCTGTCGCGCGAATAACCTTGCCGTTGTTATCTTGGTCACTAAAGGCTATAGCTGTAATCTCAAAGGCATTTGTAGCCGCTGGGGTGCGCTTGACAGACGAGCCTTTGACCGTAATGCCCTGAGTTACAATGCCGTGAAATACACGACCCCACTCCTCCATAGATGGACGGTTTGCCGATGAGCTACCAAAGGCACGCTTAAAGAGCGCCTGCACCTCAGCGGGGAGGTTGAAGAAGTTCTGCTGCAGGTTAAAGCCCTGAGGGAATGAGATATAGCGAGACTTCTCGCCATATGCAAACAGTCCGTTAGCAATACAGTCCGAGAGCTCTGTACACTTGTCATACGGATGCTTCAGCACTGTTCCAGAGTATGGGTGCGTACCGGTGAGAATCTGGTAGAAGCATATCGCCGCAGCAAAGTAGTCGCACTGCAATGAGAATGGGCGCTTACACTTCTGCAACTCCTTGCCCTCTGGTGCAAAGTAGTCAGGGGTAAAGGCTGTTGCAGGGTGGAGTATTCGTCCGCCCTCAGAGATTTGGATTGAGTCGGTATCCATAATAGAGACCTTACCCGTACCAGTAGCGTCAATATTCTCAGGCTTGAGGTCAACAAGCACATAGCGGCCCGTCTCGTGGATTCGGTGCAGAGCCACAGCCACATTCTTGAGCATCATAATTCGGTTTTTGATACCCTCGGTGGTGTCAAGCTCGTACTTGTTGTGCCACTCGGTGTACTTCTTGTACCTCTTTATCTGTGAGAGAGGCTTACTCTTGTATACAGAGAGGATAGTAAGGTCGTGGCCCTTTGGAAAGGCGAGTGGCATCATATAGCCAACAAACTTCTTGCTCGTATCGTAGACAAGGGCTACTGGCCAACAGATGCGGAAACTTGGATTATCCTTGATGTTCTTTGGTGGATGGGTGACCATATACTTAATCTTCTCGTATGCCTTCTGGGCATCGCGTAGATAGATTTTTATACAGTAGTCATCCTTATATTGCGATGTAATGATGTTGTACACCGCACCTTGACCACCTTTGCCAAGCGGATCGTCCTTGACATCAATAGTCTCAAAACTGCCATTGGGCGTTGTTTGGATATATAATTTCATCTGTCTGTGTTGTGTTGTTTTACTTCATTGCAACAATGCACTCATAAAGACCCTTTCCCCACTCCTCTAACGATGGACGAGAGGAGTTGTCAGAGCTAAATGCGCGCTTGAAGAGCGCCTGAATATATGGGTGCAAAGTGTTGAATGCTTGGTGTAGGTTAAGACCTGTAGGGAAGCTGATATACTCCGACCTCTGACCAAAGGCAAAGAGGTTGTTGTCTATACACTGGCTGACCTCTACACACTTGTCATACGGGGCTTTAAGCACCGTACCGCTGTAAGGGTGTGTGCCCGTGAGCACTTGGTAGAAAATCACAGCATAGGCAAATAGCGCAGCACTCTGAGTCATTGGAACGTCAGTGCCAAAACGCTTTCTGCCCTCCGCAGATAGATACTCGCTCTTTACACATCGGAGAGGATGGATAAGTTTGCCCGCTTGACAAAGCTCCGAGAGGTGCAACTTGCCAATTGTGACCTTGCCAGATGCTGTGATAAAAATCTCATCTGGCGAGAGGTATACGGGCACGCAGTGCTGTGGTATTATATGCAGCGCCTTGGTGATGTTGTAGAGGAGCTTCAGACGGTTTTTCATACCCTTCTCGTCTCTCTCGTACTTATCGTGCCACGCTGGTTTATCTGCAAATCGCTTCATCTTTGACATCGGACGACGCTGATAGGTGGTAAGTGTAGTTAGAGCAATGCTCTGCTCAAATACCTTAGGGTACATATAGCCGACAAACTGCATATTCTTGTCGTATACTGCAGCTACTGGGTATGCAAGGCAGATGTTGTCTGAAATGCCAGCGTTAGCAATCTGGTTTTCAGCCATATAAAGCACCTTCTCCTCACTTACGGCCTCATCAGGATAGGCCCAAGTCATCTCAACGCAGTATGAACTGTATGCAGCAGTAGTGACATTGAAGATACCCTCAAAGTCCAATGAAGGTTCTGCAGTTATGGCCTCGTGGCAATCCTTCTTACCCTTTTTGATGTATAGATTTATCTGCATCTGTCAAAATGTTTAAAATGAGCGCTTTGTGCTCTAAATTACCTTCCTCCTACTTGAAGACGGCGAGAATCATTGTTCTGTCATCTGGCTCACTTCTACCAGCCTTGGTCTCAACGTTGATAATCTCAATAAAACGGTCTACGCGAGCCTCTGGTGTAAGGTCTGCGTTCATCTCGTCAAGCAGAGGGCCGAAGAAGCCTGCAAATGGAGTGTTAGGGTCGTAGTAGCGACCAGAGTCATCCTTTGCATAGCAACTCCAAGTGATATTCTCGCAACCATCGCTCATAAGTACAATAGCCTCTGGAAGTTCGTGCACAACCCTCACATCTGGCAGGTAAGCATCGCCCATAGTAAATGCAGGTACCTTAATCTGATGCCAGTCGTTAGGGATAAATACTGTTGCACACGCCTCCTCGCCCTTGTGTGGGGTCATCAGAGCCTTCCACTCGCCATCCTTGCTCTTGTAACCCATACGGCCATCGCCAATATGTGCAGTGAGCATTCCGCGTGGGGTGAGAAGCATAAGGATTATAGTCGCGTTGAAGTCCCTCGCGCCAAGAGGCTTGTTGATGTCAGCCATAATGTCGCGCTTTTGGCTCTCAAGTTTGCCACGCAGAATTTGGTCTGTAGTGGCCTCAATAGTAGCGGTAATCTGCTCAAGTGCAGCCTCTTTGTCAGCCTTGTACTGCTCTGCCTGCTTCTCTGCCTGACGGAAGATGATGTTCTTCATTGCCAGGAAGATGTTGTAGCACTCAATGTACCACTCAAGCTCTGTAGGCATATAGTTCTTCTCTATCCAACCCTTAGCATTAAGGAGCTGAATGATAAACTTCTCTGCCATCTCGCAGTTGGCCTTTGAACCACGAGAGCTCTCGCGAGCCGAGCCTGCACCGTCAGAGGTGATAAATAGCTTCCAGCCTGGAGCAATCTCCTTGTAGGCATGGTAGTCCTCGCAAGGAGTGCCTGCAGATATGTGACTACGACCCTGAATAGAAAAACCAACGACATATCCGCTCTCATCGGCTACGCTTGTCACAACACGGCGAGCAGGATTATCAAGGTCTATAGGCTTGACATCCTCCTTTATAGCATCTACAGGGTCGGTATCAGTCGCATCTGTAGGCTCGTCAGTCGCTGCATCTACAGCATCTGCGATATCAGCAGTGTCAGCCGCTTCATCCTGCTTTGGCTCATCCACTGGCTCAGCTTTTGGTTCGTCCTGCTTTGGCTCGTCCTGCTTTGGCTCGTCTTGCTTTGGCTCGTCCTGCTTTGGCTCGTCTTGCTTTGGCTCGTCCTGCTCAGCAGTGGTGTCTACAGTAAACATATCATCAAGGGTAGGCTTAACAGGCGCTTTAGGCTCAACCGCAGGTGTTGGTGTAGCGGTTGGCTCAACGGTCGGAGCTGGCTCAACGGTCGGAGTTGGCTCAACAGTCGGAGTAGGCTCTACGGTAGTCTTTGTGTCGTCAGCCTTTGGGGTTGATGTTGGGTCTACATTTGGCTCTACCTCAGGCTTTGGGGTGGTGTTGTTGCCAAAGATTTTGTCAATAAATGAAAATTTACCCATAGTTGTTCTCTATTAAATAAAGAGGTGCACCGCAAGGCGGATACACCTCTTCAATTGTGTATAAATCGGAATTAAATCTCAAATGAGTCCATCCAAGAGTCTGCACCATCCTTGATGCTCACCTTCTCGCCCTCCTTGCTGGTAGATACCATAGAGAGTGAGTTACTGAGCCACTTGAAGAACTCTGTGAACTTTGTACCTGAGAGAGGCAGTGCCTTACCGCACATTCTTGATAGCAGCTCCATGTTAGCCTCGCCTACGCCGATACCCATCATAAAGTACTTCTTGGCAGCAGAGTCAGCAGCTACGCGAGCAGAGATAGCGTCAATATCAGCAGCAGATGCGCGCTCGCCATAAGGCTCACCGTCGGTCATAACAACAATCCAAGGGCGGTAGTACTTCTGGCCAGTCTCCTTGTACCAAGCCTTGCGCTCCTCAACGATGCGGATAGCCTCCTCCATAGCCATAACAGTCTCGGTTACAGAGCCACGCTCGGTAAGAGTTGGAGCCTGCTCCTCCTCCTCAAGAAGAGCTGGGTTACGCAGAATCTGTACCTCCTCGTCATACTGGATTACAGCAATCTCAAGCTGGTCGATAAGCTTCTCAGAGACAGAGTCGCCCTCCTGAATCTCTGCATAAAAATCTTTAATACCTTGGTTAAGAGCGTTGAGCTTCTCTCCGCGCATAGAACCAGAAACGTCCAATACAAATACGCAAAGACATTTCATCTCCTGGTTTACAGCCGATTCACCGGCAAATCTGTGTTCTGTACTCATAATATTGTGTTTTTAGTTGTTTTTGTCAAAAAAATTGTTCTGGATACAAATGTAATTAATATTTTTCAAAGTTCCAAATATAAATACAACAATGTGTTTCTAAACATCAAATTGGTCTAACCAACTCTCATCTGATATATCAATCTTCTCACCCTCGCTCTTTTGTGAGATAATGCTTATATCGTCGTGGGGGAGGATGCCAGTCATGTTTATAGTCTCTGCTAACTCGTACAATGAATGCACAGTGAGGCGGCATATCTCTTTGGGATACTCAGTGTCACTGCCAACAATAGAGTCTATGTAGGTATTGAAGATGTGGTAGCCTCTATGCTTATAATCCTCTAAAATTCTATTGCGCAGTGCTATGTACTCCTCTGCCTCGTTATCTGTTAGACCATCTGCTGAGAATAGGTATATTTGCGGACGGTAGTAGCGCTGCTCTGTCTCTCTATACCACTCCTTGCGCTCCTTGACTATATCTAACGCCTCATTTATGGCAGCAATGGCGCAGGTAGAAGAGTTTGTGCTACGCTTAATGCGTGGCGCGACCTCTCTCTGCTTGATATGTGATGCGCGGCGCAGGGTCTGAACGGTGTTGCTGTATGTGACAATAGAGAGTTCTATTTTGTTAAGCATATCCATCGGAAATGGATTGCTGTCGCCCCTCTGGATACTTTTGTAGAGGTTATTCAGAAAGTTATTGATGCACTCCATCTTGCCAGCTGTCATTGAGGTGGAGTTGTCAATCACAAAGATGATTAACGACTTGATTTCTATATTCTCTGGCTTGTCACCAGCAAATCTGTTCTTTGGTTCCATAAGGCAAATTTACTAATAAAGAGGAAATATGGCAAAAAATATTGCGATAAACGGTAAAAATTACTACATTTGTCTGAAATATGCGAGGAAATTATGCTTAAAGGTGTTCAGTCTCTGATAAATGGATTAACCCCAGACCGTTGTGTGATATGCGATAAACCACTTCTGGGTAGCTGTCGCGTGGATAAGTGGGGGCAGAAGGTGTGCGTAGATCACGAACTTCTCTTCTGTACTTGTTGCGGAAGGATAACTCGTCCAGCAGATGTTCATCTGCCAGATGGCAGAAATGTCTGCTCATTCTGTATCGGAAGGACCGTGCGTAAGCCAGAGCATATTGAGTGGGTCTATAGCCGTGTGCAAGATATCTTCGAGCGTAATTTTCTGACCCTGCCAGGGAAGATTCCAGTGGAGATTGTCACTTCTGAGCAGATGCTTTCGCACTACTCTAAGCCTACACATACGGGCACTGTGCCATCGGGCCTTACCGTTTCGGGTGGCGTGGCGCTGTTTGGTATGCCGATGAAGCATAAGGTGTATATGCTTGACTATCAGCATAAAGTGCTCTTTGGCGGTGTGCTGGCGCACGAGCTGCTACACGTTTGGCAGAATGAACATCGTATAAAACTGCCGCCACACTACAGCGAAGGATTTTGCAACCTCGGCTCGTACCTCTTCTATAAGTACATTGACAATGAACTCTCGCAGCAACACGCGCAGTGGATGTTGGAGAATCCAGACCCGATATATGGAGATGGATTTCGTCAGGTAAAGGCTATTTTTGAGAGCGAGGGAGGTAGAAACCTTGAGAAGACAATAGAGATTTTAGTAAAAAAACGATAAATTATGAAGGTGAATATTATCAACCGTTCAGGTATGTCGCTGCCTGAATATGCAACAGCGCTCTCTGCGGGTATGGACCTTAGGGCAGCTATTGAGGGTAGCATAACTCTTGCACCACTTGAGCGTGCAATGGTGCCTACGGGGCTCTATGTAGAGCTTCCTGCTGGCTATGAGATGCAGGTACGCCCGCGTAGTGGTCTCGCTGCTAAGCATGGAATAACGGTGCTCAACAGCCCTGGAACTATTGATGCGGACTATCGCGGAGAGATTAAGGTTATCCTTGTAAACCTCTCTAATACCCCATTTGAGATAAATCCTGGCGAGCGTATTGCTCAAGCTGTTGTGGCTAAGCATGAGCGTGTAGAGTGGCAGCAGGTTGATAGCCTTGAGCAGACTGAGCGTGGCGCAGGAGGCTTTGGTAGCACTGGTAGAGGATAGGATATGAGGTGCGATTTTGATAGATATATAGAGCGTAGGGGAACGGGCGCTCTGAAGTTTGATGCACTCGGAGAGTGGTATGGAGATGAGAATCTGTTGCCGATGTGGGTTGCAGATATGGACTTTGCAACGCCTGACTTTATTGTAGATGCTCTTAAGGCTCGCCTTGAGCACCCAATTTTTGGTTATACTCTTGAGCCAGAGCGCTATCGCAGAGCTATATGCAACTGGATTTATGAGCGTCATCAGTGGAAGATAGAGGGGCAGTGGATTAGCTACATCCCAGGCATTGTCAAGGGTATTGCAATGGCTATAAACTCACTTCTCAAACCTGGCGATAAGATTATCATCCAGCCACCCGTATACCACCCTTTCCGTATGGTTGCCGAGCATAATGGTTGTCAGGTTGTTGAGAATCCACTGCGTGAGCTTGCTGATGGAGGGTACGAGATGGACTTTGAGCACCTTGAGTCTGTTGTTGCGGGGTGTAGGATGATTCTCCTTGCCAATCCGCATAACCCTGTGGGTATACTCTGGAGTCGTGAGACCCTTGTTCGTCTGGCGGAGATTTGCTGTAGGCATAATATCATTGTTATCTCCGATGAAATTCACTCAGATATGGCACTCTGGGGTGGAAAGCATATACCATTTGCATCAGTAAGCAGTGCAGCTGCAAGTTGTAGCATAACCTTCGGTGCGCCATCTAAGACCTTTAATATTGCGGGCATTGTAACATCATACGCCATTGTGCCGAATGAAGCCTTGCGCGAAAAGTTCTTCGGCTGGATGGAGGGTAATGAGCTGAATCATCCAGATATCTTTGCCCCTATAGCTACTATTGCCGCCTTTGAGAATGGCGAGGCTTGGCGAAGAGAGATGATAGAGTATGTTGAGGGAAATATTCTGCTTGTGGAGCACTTTTTAGGGGAGCATATCCCGCAGATTGTCCCAATACGCCCAGAGGCTTCGTTCCTTGTATGGTTGGACTGCCGAGGGCTGAATATGCCTCATAGCGAGGTTGTTAGCCTGTTTACTGACGGGGCGAAGTTGGCTCTAAATGAGGGTGCGATGTTCGGAGAGCAGGGGCAGTGCTTTATGCGACTCAATGTCGGCACTACCCGTGCAAATCTACTGTCGGCACTTGAGTCTCTCAAGAGCGCTGTTCAGTTAAGCGTTGAGAAGAGATAGTAGGACGGGGATTGCTATACCAATAAGCAACTCTACCCCTCCACGACCCCACAGGCCTCTATTGCCCTTGAGCATAGCAAGGCCTGTTATTGTTATTACTATTAGCGCAATAGCAAATGCGTCCGAAAACCATGTCCACCACTTGCCTGGATTGTAGTGTAGGGTAGTCATCTGACTAACTAAAGGTCGGCGACGCAACGACTCGTAGACAACACTGCCAGATATTAAGTCGGCTTCAAGTGTTGAACTGCCCTTGAGAAAGACCTTCAGGCGGTTCTCCTTCGGAAAGTAGTGCTTTGTGTACCTCTCGCTAACGCCCACTCGCTCCATAAGTGCGATAACGGCCGCCTTGTCCATATCTGCTTGTGCGGGTAGGTCTGTAAGCACTACCTCGGTGCGTGAGACGGTGTAGTGTGGATTTATTGTATCGCGGTGGTTCATATAGATGCCAGACAGGGCGTATATTAACACCATGCCAGCAAAGAGAAACGAGATGTCGCCGTGAATAATGCGACACCAACGGCGAAAGTCGCTACTCGAGAACTTCATAAGCCTCTGCAACTACATAGTAGAATGAAAGATACTCCTTGCCCTCTGCAGCCTTGCGAGCGGCAATTTTTGCGCGGAAGTCAGCTATGCGCCCCTCTGTTGTTGTCGCAGTCTCGCCACGCGACTTCTTCTCTGTCTCGCAGCCAGACTCTCCATCGCCGTGTTGCTCAGCACTATTTGCAGCTACAGCAGCCTCCCAATTCTGAAGGTATGCCTCATCTATACGCTCTTCGCATAGTGTGCCTATAACCTTGACAATGCTATTCTGGCACTTCTGGTCAAACGCGCCGAGGTCGCCTGACTCTATGCGGATGCTCTTTGTCTCGTCGCTGCCCATAAGGAAAATCTTGCGAGCTCCGTGCTGACAGATGTGGGTGCAAATGCCCTCCACCTCAATAATTTTGTCTACATACTCCGTTGCACCGGCCAGTAGAGTTTCAACCTCTACTACTGCCTCGGCAGTTACACTCTTTGCTCTATTGCCGCCACAAGAGATTGCAAAAAGGGCAACTGTGGCCAGAATTAATAAAGATTTGATTTTCATAGTTGAATGGTTTTATTTTACAAATGTAGATAATAATATTGTAAAAAGCAAACATTACCACACCAACACTGCCTTCCACCAAAAAAGGCCTCGCCAAATGACGAAGCCTTTGTGGACCCAGAGGGGCATGATCCCACGACCTTCGGATTATGAGTCCGCTGCTCTAACCGACTGAGCTATGGGTCCTGAAATAACCTTTTAATTATCTACGCGGGTGCAAAGATATAAAAAAATATGGTAACGGTGCAAATCTTTTTTGAAAAAATAGTATTTTTGCGACAACTAACCGTATAAAACGATGAGGGATAATAAAATAGCTATTGTGGCAGCAACTGCGGGCGTAGTTGCGTTGGTAACAAATCAGGCTGTGGCGGCAGAGTCAAAGAGTGGCAAAAAGGGCGACAAGCAGCGTCCTAATGTTGTTTTTATTCTGCTGGATGATGCAGGCTACGGAGACTTCGGCTGCTATGGGCAGACAAAGATTGAGACGCCAAATATTGACACACTGGCAGAGCGAGGAGTGCGCTTTACAGATATGTACGCCGGCGCGCCAGTCTCTGCCCCTTCGCGATGTACACTGCTAACTGGACTCCACTCTGGTCACGCGCAAATTCGCTCTAATGATGAGATGACAGAGCGCGGTAATGTGTGGAGTATCAAGGCTATGCGTGAGAATCCTGAGCTTGAGGGTCAAGCACCTCTTGCTCCAGGAACAACTACTCTTGCTACGGTGATGAAAGATGCAGGCTATGCTACAGCGATGATTGGCAAGTGGGGTCTTGGTGGGCCAACGTCGCAGAGTAAACCTACAGAGATGGGCTTTGACTACTTCTATGGCTACCTCTGTCAGCGTATGGCTCAGTGTTACTATCCTCCGTTCTTGTATGATAACGATGTTAGAGAGTATACTGCCAATCCAGAGATGGACTTGGGAGACCGTCTTGACAAGGGTGCAGACCCTTACCACTCAAAGAGTTACGATAAGTTTAAGGGTACGACCTATAGCCCAGATGCTATCTACAGTAAGATTGAACAGTTTGTTGATGCAAATCGCAACAACGAGTTCTTCCTTATGTGGACAACCACTATCCCTCATAGTGCGCTTACTGCTCCAGAGGAGTGGGTGGCAAAGTATGTTGCCAAGTTTGGGGATGAGGAGCCTGTGTATATGGGTAAGGGCTATTTCCCGACAAGATATCCAAAGGCTACGTATGCTGCAATGATTTCCTATCTGGATTATCAGATTGGATCTCTTGTTAAGCTGTTGAAGGATAAGGGGTTGTACGACAATACTATCATAATGATAACAAGTGACAACGGCCCAAGCCATAACGCCTATACAAATACCGATTGGTTTGACTGTGCGCACCCTTTCCGTAGTGATAAGGGGTGGACAAAACGTTCACTGCACGAGGGTGGTATCCGTATGCCGTTTATTGTTTCGTGGGGTGATAAGCTGACTCCAGCTGTGAGCGATTATATCGGTTACTTCCCAGATGTTATGCCTACACTGTGTGATATCGCAGGTGTTGTGAGCCCAAAGACCGATGGAATATCGTTCCTACCTACCCTTAAGGGTAAACGACAGCCGAAGCATGACTATCTCTACTGGGAGTTTCCGAAGTTTAAGGGTGGAAATGGCTGGCTGAGTGTGAGAATGGGTCGCTGGAAGGCTCTTGTAGAGGATGTGGCAGACGGAAATACCCGTATGCAACTCTATGATATTACAGCAGATGTGCGCGAGGAGAATGACCTTGCAGCAGATTACCCAAAGGTGGTAGCTGCTATGTGGCAGGCTATAAAAGAGTCGCATACCGATGCGAATAATCCACTCTTTCAGCTTGATATTAAATATCCAGCGGAGAAGTAAAAACGCATAAAAAAAGAATATGCTAAATTAAAAATTTTTAAGATTTCTTTGTAAAAAGTGTAAAAAACCGAAAATTATATATAACTTTGCGGGTTGTATAGATGTATATATGCTATGCGATATGTAGTAATTGGGCTATTATTAGTTAGGATATTCATAAAACAGAAATAATTATGCGTTTATTTAAGAGACTTTTTATGGCTGTTGTAGCTATTGCAGTATCGTTTACAGCAGCGGCGCAGCTTCCGTCAGTAAAGCTTGAGAATCGCAAGGGTGAGACAGTTAATACCTCATCACTTGTAGATGGTAAGACTCCGATGATTATCTCTTTCTGGGCTGTTACTTGCAAGCCTTGCATTCAGGAACTTGATGCTATTAACGATGCAATGCCAGATTGGCTTGAGGAGGCCTCTTTCCGCGTTATAGCTGTCTCTACAGACGATAGCCGCTTCTCTGCGCAGGCAAGAGCGTGGGTTGAGGGTCACGGCTGGAGCGATTTTACTGTTCTTTTTGACAAGAATAAGGAGTTTATGCGTGCAATGAATGTATCTTACACTCCGCAGGTCTTTGTTGTTGATAAAAATGGTAAAGTTGTCTACTCTCACACTGGATATACAGCAGGTAGCGAGCAGGAGTTGATTGATAAGATTAAGTCGCTCAAGTAGAAAATTCTCAAATCCCAATATGAAGAAACTTACAATTTTATTCGTTTTATCGCTCCTCTCTGTTTCAGCCTTTGCAGAGCAAAGAGAGGGTGAAAAGACGAAGGGAAGGCTTACTGGTAGCTTTGAGACCAACTCAATCTTCTATGTTGAGGATGCAAAGAGTGGGGCTATAACTCCGCAGGATAACTTCGGCTCAAATAACTATCTGAAGTTAGACTACTATCACGGTAAGTTCTCGGCAGGTATTCAGGGTGAGGCATATATGCCAGTACTTCAGGGCTATCCAACAGATTTGACAAAGGTCGCCCTGACAAATTATTATGCCCAGTGGGTAGATGATAGTTTCTCAGTTACAGCGGGTACATTCTATGAGCAGTTCGGTAGCGGATTGCTCTTTCGCGCTTATGAGGACCGCACTCTGGGTATGAATAACGCCCTTACTGGTGCAAGATTTACCTACAACTACAAGGATATAGTGGCTCTGAAGGCTATCTGGGGTATGCCACGACTTGGTATGAAGTTTACCGACACTCAAGTTCGCGGTGGAGATATCTCATTTGCTATTTCAAACCTTGTCGGTTGGAAGGCTACACATCTTGCTGTTGAGGGCTCGGTAATTAATCGCTACGAGGCTATCTCGGCAGACCTTAAGGAGGAGGGTGGAAAACCTTCGTCTACAGGCTTCTCTGGCCGTGTAAACTTTGAGCATAAGGGATTTGTAGTGCGTGGCGAGTATATTGATGCGGGCGAGCGTCACTATCCAAATGGAGCGTATGACGGAGTGAACGACCCACGCATTGACCTTATCAAGAATGGTAATGCGCAGCTTGTTGAGCTTGGCTATAGCGGTCACGGCTTAGGAGTCAATGTCACTGCTCGAAGACTTGAGTATATGGATATGCCGACGGTATACCGTAACACATCTACTGCCAATGCGCTCAACTATATTCCAGCCCTTACGGCGCAGTACTCATACCTGCTGATGAATCTCAACCCATACATTGTGCAGCCAAGTACACTTCTTGGCTCATATATCGCCCCAGGAGAGATTGGTGGTCAGGTAGATATCTACTACAATGTTGCTCGCCGCACAAAGCTCGGTGGTAAGCGCGGTATGAAGCTCGGTCTTAATTACTCAACCTACTGGTCGCTTGCTGCTGACCGTAGTGCCAAGGCTGATAATCTGCTCTGGCAGAGTATAAACTTTACACTTGAGAAGCAGATAACTCGTAAGTTTAAGCTAAACTTCCTCTACTCATTCCAGGAGTATAACGACTCACATGGCGTGAATAACTACACTTGGAAGACCAATATCTTTGTTGCGGATATGCTCTATAAGTGGACTCCGACACTCTCTACACGCCTTGAGTTGCAGTACCTGCTCTCAAAGGATGATGACAGGGATTGGATGGCGGCACTTGCGGAGGTCAACTTTGCGCCTCACTGGAGTGTCTATGTGAGCGATATGTACAATCACGGTAAGACCAATCTGCACTACTACAACGCGGGCGTGAGCTATACCAAGTCGCGTACTCGCATTCAGCTGAGCTATGGTCGTAACCGCGCGGGTGTTGTCTGCTCTGGTGGTGTTTGCCGAAATATTCCAGCATATACGGGTGCTAACTTAATGATTACAACCTCTTTCTAAACTATGAAAGGTATTGCAAAATATATAACCCTCTGCCTTGCACTGCTTGCTGTTGGCTGTCACGGCGATGTGAACGACCTTGTTGTGGATAATCAGCAGAAGCCTACGCCTGATGATAAGCCAGATACACAGTCGGGCCTTGTGCTGAGTGTAGACCGCACAACTATTGAGGCGGACGGTGTAGACTGTTGCACCTTCTCGCTAACCCTTGATGGAGAGGAGCTTATGGCGGACGATACGACCCTTGCCAATGTATATATTAAGCACGAGAAGAGCGGCAATCGCCTTGAGCGCTATGCAACGACATTCTCGGCCGTAAAGAATGGAAACTACTCCTTTGTAGCAACATATAAGGGTCAGCAGTCTGAAAACTCTGTGCAGGTTAAGGCTGTAAATCGTCAGAAGTATGAGCCTTATGGCCAGAAGATTATGGTCTACGACCTTACAGGAGCATGGTGTCCAAATTGTCCTACGATGACGGCAGGACTTGCCAATGTAGATGAGCTGTGGCGTGAGAATATGGTTGTTCTGGCCGTTCACAATGGCGACCAGTGGGCTCTTAAGTATCAAGGAAACGACCTTGCAACTACAATGCTCTCTCAATTTGGAGGTCTAGGCTATCCGAGTTGCGTGTATGACCTTCAGTATCTGAATGGCAATGCCCGCTCGCCAAAGGAGATTGGCGATATTATTGAGAAGCATATTGCCGCTTATCCTGCAACTTGTGGAGTGAAGATAGAGAGCACGCAACTTGTCGGAAACAGACTTACTATTGATGCAGCACTTACTTCGGCTACAGGTGGCGAGTATGAGTTTGGATATGCTGTTCTGCTTGATAATCAGTACTATACAGGAGGTACGGCTGTAGATGGCATCTATAACGATATTGTTGTTGCTCACTCGGATAACTTCCTTGAGATGACATCGGCAAAGATTACCACAGCACCAAATATTGAGCGTACAAAGAGCTTTACTGTTACAGACCTTAAGTATACCGATGCAAATGATATGCGCGTTGTGGTCTTCGCCCTTACAAAGGTCGGCGGAAAGGTCTATGTAGATAATGCCAATGTCTGCAAAGTAGGGCAGGGCGCTGACTATATGGCTGTAGAGTTTTATGACGGTGTGCCAGAGCAGAAACTCACTATCTCTGCCGACAAGAGTACTATTGCTGCCGATGGCGCAGATGCTGTGACCTTTACTGTTAAGTACGGGGCAACGGATGTGAGCAAGGATAAGTCACTGACTATCATCCGCACATATAACGGTGAGCAGACTGAGATGGGTGGTGGCGTGAATAGCTTTACAACCACCGTTGCGGGTAACTACACCTTCAAGGCGCGCTACTATAAGGGTGGCGAGATTCTCTCTGAGAATGAGGTGGCTGTTGAGGCTCTCTCTGCTGTAGCTGGTCAGGCGCAGAACTTCCGCCATAAGCTGCTTGGTATGCAGTTTACATCTATCGGCTGTCAGAACTGCCCAACGCTGAGCAATGTTATCAAGTCTATACAGGTGGCTCAGCCAGACCGCCTTGTGCCAGTGTCGTTCCATATAGATTTTAATGTATCAGACCCTATGAAGATTGCTATGGGCGATACATACTATAACGCTCTGAAGGGCAATGGCCTTCCAATGTTCTACCTTGACCTTCGTGCTGGCGAGCATATGACCTCAAATCGCTCGGTTATTGAGTCGGAGATGAAGTTCCGTGTAGAGAACTACCCTCCAACCTGCGGTGTGGCTATTAATACATCTTATGATGCAGATAGCCGCGAGCTTACTATCACTCCGCGCATAAAGTCCAATACCGCCTCGGCATATCGTTACCTTGTGATGTTAGTTGAGGATGGTATCGTTGCGCAGCAGTATGGCATTACGGGCAGTTATACACATAACAATGTTGTTCGCGCTGTGCTCTCTGATAATATATATGGTAACCGCTTTAATAACGGCACAACACTCACTGCGGGTGTAGATACTCCGCTCTCGGCACCTCTAAAGGTTACCCTTGCAAGTAATTGGAAGGTTGAGAATATGAGGGTTGTTGTCAGCGCGCTCACATCGTCAGATGGCGGTATGACCTACAACTGCAATAACACAAATGAGTGCGAGTTAGGCAAGAGTGTCGGCTACGCTATTGAGAGCAACGAGGGTACAGGCGGCGATGAGACAGCCGATGTAGCATTTAACCGCCACGTCTCTGTCTTTGAATTTACGGGTACTTGGTGCGCTATGTGCCCAAGTGGTTACGTGTTCCTTAAGTATCTTATTGAGGATTGGTGGAGTCACGATACAGTCCACATTCTCGCCCTGCACGACTCTACGGCAGACGACCCTATGGGTATACCTGTGACAAATACAATCTTTACAGACTTTGGACTTACGGGCTTCCCAGCCTTTGTTGTCGATTTGCGAGAGGGAACGACCGAGAAGACCGAAATTCAGCCGATGATTGAGAGTTCGTTTAGGGACTATCCTGCAACGTGTGGCGTGAAGATGACAAGTACCGACAGTAGTGTAGATGTTGAACTCTATGCTGCCAAGAGTGGTACTTACCGCGTTGCGCTCTATATCCTTGAGGATGGTATTGTTGCAAGACAGAACAATAGTGGAACATATAAAGACGACTACGTCCATAACCACGTTGTGCGAAAGATGATTAGCTCTCTGTATGAGGGTGATCGCGTGGGCGAGATAAAGGCGGGGCAGAAGGCCTCAAAGAGCTACTCGTTTAGCCTTGACAAGAGCTGGAAAAAGGAGAATTGCACCCTCTGCGCCCTTGTTATTGACAGCAGCCAGACGGTTATCAACGCCGCAGTGTGTCCTATTGGCTCAAGTGTAGATTACGACATTAAAAAGTAGATATTATGTTTAAGAAGTTTTTGACAGTTATGCTCTGCGCGCTACTTACCATTGGCGTTGCAGTCTCATGTGGAGAGAATGCCCCTGTAGATGATAATCAGCAGGAGCAGCCTGAAAATCCAGATCCAGATCCAGAACCGGAGCCAGACCCAGATCCAACTCCCGACCCTGACCCAGACCCAACTCCAGAGCCAGAGCCGGACCCAGACCCAAATAATCCAGTGCAGACCCCAGTAGATATCTATCCAGGTATTCCTACTCCAATTGTAGCTTATCAGGATAAGGTTATCGCATCAAAGGATGGTGTGAGCGTTGAGGTTACTAAGATTGAGAATCAAAACTTTGTCTTCAACCTTGTACCAGGAGAGGCTGTACAGTCTTACCGCCTTGATGTATATCCACTTGCACACCTCTACAACTCGCTCTATGAGCGTATGAAGTCTGAGGGTCGAAATACCCTTGAGGCTCGCGATGTAGATACATATATTCGTGATATTATCTTCAATGCTACAGGCTCTGGTGGCTTTACCTTTGACCCAGCAACTCATCAGGACTATGCAAATAAGGAGTTTGACTGGATGAATACAAGCTATTCACAGGCTCGCGTAGTGCCAGATGCAGAGTATATTATCATCGTTATTGCTTGCTATGATAGTCAGGGTACTGACGATGGCGAGATGTCACTGTGCTATGTTAAGACCACTGCAAACCCTCTTATTGGCGACCCTCGTGTAAATGTGAATGTAAAGACTAACTATACCGCTATGGATATCACTTACGAGCCAAATAGTGACTGTAAGTACCTCTATCAGTGGTGTAGCAACGAGTCTGACCTTATGCCGTATATCAATACCTATGGCGAGAAGCTCTATATTGACTTTATGCGCCATACAGTTATCGGCGACCCTATCTCGGCAAGTGATACAGACTCAACACACTTCTACATTGACTTTGGTCAGGATGCCTCTTCAGATGTGCCTCTTATGGCAACAGCTATCGCCCTTGATGAGAACTATACACCTGCAAAGACAATGGACTCAAAGGTCTTCACACTCAAGGAGAAGCCAACTGTTGAGGCTGCACAGTGTAAGATAGAGATTGTTGAGAATCGTGTCGGTGCATCTTACTCTTGGATTAAGCTTACAACAGAGGCTAACGCGCCATTTATGTTCTACAAGTTCCTTACACCAGAGCAGGCTGCATATTATCAGACAAAGGCTACTGCAGAGGAGTTGAAGGGCTTTGCTGTAACCCTTAATAACGACGGTTATGGCTTTAAGAATGAGGCATATAGCTACAATGAGGCTACACAGCAGTATGGTGGTAGCTTCTCTGCTGAGGAGGTGCACTACCTTAATCCAAATACAGAGTATGTAATCGCCTATGTAGGTCGTAACCGTGTGCAGGAGCTTGGCGATGTGCAGTTTACACCACTCTTTAAGACAAAGGCTCTTGTTACTGACAACCCAGCAGCTTGTAAGTCTACAGCCGAGCTTACCCTTGAGTCTAATGGCCGAACAGCAGTAAAGATTAATGTTAAGTACGACATTGCAAACCACGCAGGTATTCGCTTCCAGTATATTGAGCCAGTGCTTGATAGCAGTGTTCAGCCATCTGTAGACTCAAGCCGTGAGACCTTCATCTCATTCCTTGGCTTTGGTATGCCAGGCGATGCAGAGGGTCTTGTTTCAAACAACTGGGCAGCCGATAAGGGTGGCTTTGATACATTTACCCTCCCAGGCTTCACACCAGGAACAAAGATTAAGTACGCCTATATGTGCGAGGATTGGGATGGCGTTGTTGGCGAGCTTAAGTTTGCCGAGGTAACCCTTCCAGGTGTTGCAGCAGGAGATGATGTTACAGCAAGCATCACTGGTAAGCACAATCCAGCTACTGGCACTGTAACATTTACCTTTACCGCTAACGACCAGACCGCGCGTATGCTCTACCTTGCAGGCGATGTGGAGATGGATAATGACGCACTGGGTATCAAGTACTTGGGTAATGAGAACTACTACACTGCCGAGGAGATGCTCAAGAAGTGGACAACATACTGCGGTGCGCAGGGACTTTCAACCGACAACATTATCACAACCCTTGAACAGCCAGCAGATAGAGTCGTTATTGCTCTTTGCCTTGCATATAGCCAGAACAATGTTCGTAGCACTGTTGCCTACTGCATATGGGACGGTACAGCCTTTAAGACACTGAAGGATTACTATCCAAGCTATAATCCATCGTCAGTAGCTGCTGCCGCTCCTGCACCATCAACCCTTCGTGTACCACAGCCTCGCAAGGCTCTGCGCGCGTGGGAGTATAGATAGAAATTTAACTTACAAACCTTAATTTTAGTCCGACAAATCAGGAGTCGGCAGATATTTTTAACAGGTGTGCGCCTGATTCACACACCACTATTAAAAGTTCAATTTTATGAGAAACTTTTACGCAATTTTCAAGGGCGTGTTGTCAACTCTCGTGCTTACTGCAATGGTTGCAGTATCTTGTACAGAGCCATATGATGACACCCAGATTCGTCAGGAGATTGCAGACCTTTATGAGAAGGTAAGCAAACTTGAGGAGAAACTTAATAGCGAGGTTACTGCTCTCAAGGCTCTGATTGACGAGAAGACTGTTGTTGCATCTGCAACTAAGAACAACGACGGCTCTTGGGAGATTCTTCTTACTTCAGGCGAGAAGATTACTGTCTACCCACAGTATCAGCCAGAGCCACAGGCTCCAGAGGTTAATAATGGTTGTGTAACCGTTATTAAGGATGGCGATGTTTACTACTGGGCTCAGATTGTTGATGGCAAGGCTGTTGCTATCACTGATGCTGCTGGCAACAAGATTCCTGTTGCTCACAGCGCTACTCCTCAGTTCCGCGTAAACCCAGTTACTGGCGATGTAGAGCTTACAGTTGACGGTGGTAACACATGGGTAGTAGTTGAGAAGGCAGAGCAGGAGGAGACTCCAGAGCCTACTTGCATCTTTACTGGTGTAGTAGACGGTGAGACTTCAATTGACTTTACTCTTGCTTCTGGCGAGGTTATCTCTGTACCAAAGGCTGAGACTATTGACTTCGGCGTTCAGGCTGGTAAGACTTTCGTTACTCCAGGTCAGAGTGTAGATGTAGCTCTGAAGGCAGAGAACATTGACGACCTTACAGTAATTGCAAAGCCAGAGGGTTGGAAGACTTCAATCAGCGGTAAGACCCTGACTGTAACAGCTCCTGCACAGGAGAAGCTTGACGCAGGCGAGGCTGAGCTTGAGGGTCTTGTAAAGATTCACGCTGCAGGTGGCGATGGTAAGTGTATGGTAGGTAAGCTTGCTGTATCTGCTGCTACTGCAACTATCGTACTTGAGATTGTTGGTGATAATCTTACTATCTACAACAATGCAACAAACTCTTGGGGTGATATTGCACCTGCTTACTATGGTCTTATGCCACAGTCAGAGTTCTCTGCTGCTGCTATTGCTAAAGGCATGAACGACTACACTCTAAATATGCTGTACTCTTATGATCCACAGGTAACTGTATCTCTTAAGGAGGTTTACAATATGATGCAGGGCAAGTATGATCCAGCATCTTATGTAGATATTCCTACAGGTCAGTCTTATGTTCTTTGGGCAGTTTCAGAGGGCCAGGGTAGCTGGTATGAGCCTTATGTATATACAGAGAGTGATGTATTGTTCTCTGTTTACACCCCTGCATTCCTCAATGTTGAGTCTACAGCTGTTACATTCAACTCTGTAAAGATTTCTGCTGTTGGTGGTGGTTATGCTGGCTACATCGTAGGTGTAGTTTCTGCTGCGACTGCAGATGAGGCAAAGATGCAGATTGAGAACGCATTTGGCAACTGGCAGATGGGTTGGGGTATGTTCGGCGCAGAGCTTAATGAGCTCAACTACAAGGGAGATATCCTTGGCTTCGGCGATGCATACTACCCTGCAGTTTATCCTAACACTACTTATGTAGTATATATCCTTCCACTTGTTGATGGTAAGGCAGAGTCAGAGTACCTTGTTTCTGACCTTAAGACCTACGCGTTCACTACTCCAAACATTGAGGCTGGTGGCTCTGCAACCCTTGCATTTGAGGCTCTTGAGACCACATACTCAAACATTGAGGTTGCTATCAAGGGTTCAGAGAACACAACAATGATCTACTCTGTATTTGCTACTGCTGATCAGTTTGCAGCATACAAGACTGATGAGGAGCTTATCCAGTATGTTATTGAGTACAACACTGCTTACGATATGATTACTGTCGGCAATGAGTCTACTGCTTACATCTCATCTCTTAAGCCAGGCGATGCAGCAACTGTTCTTGCATTTGCTGTTGATACAGAGGGTAAGTACAGCAAGCTCTACAAGCAGGAGTTCAAGACCAACACCCTTAATTACAACACTATGAAGGTTAATGTTGATGCCGCTGCTTCAAAGGTAGATGTAACTACTGCATCTATCAAGGTTTCAACCGAGGGTGGTACTCCAGTATCTTACCGCTATATCGCTGTTGATACAACTGGTTACTCTTGGAAGGACGAGGCAACAACTGAGACACAGCTTGCTCTTAACTCTAACTGGAATGTTAAGACTATCGCTGTTGCTGATGTTGTAGACGGTTATATCAACCTTGAGGACCTTACAACAAACAACCAGTACGCATTCGGTATCGTAGCTATTGACGCTGAGGGTAACCCTTCACACGCTACTTTCCACTACTTCACTCCATCACTTCCAGAGTACCCAATCATCCGCTCTACAAACGAGGCTTATGCTGCAATGGTTCCTACTGTTGAGTCTGTAGTTGCTTGGAACTCTGACTACGGTGCATTTGATGTAACAGTTACTGTTACTCCTGCTGCAGGTACTACAAAGTACTGGGTAGCTGTTTGGGATTCAGAGAGTGCAGTTGCTCCAGATTCACCTGCAAAGGATATCATCGACAACCTTATGCTTAAGGAGGGTCAGTACTATGGTAGTGTTTCTGGTACAGAGGCTGCTACATTCACTCCATCATACAAGTCTGGTCGTACATACGATGTTAAGGCTGTTGTTTATGTAGCTTGGTGCGACGCTGCTGGTAACTACTATGAGGCTGTTCAGAAGCCAGTATTCACTGCTCCATACATTGCATCTACCGAGGCTGCTTGGACCGCTTCAGAGCCAACCGTTGAGGCAACTCTTGAGGCTGGTGTACTCACATACTCAGTAACTCCAGGTGCAGGTGCAGCAGAGATTTATGTTCTTGCAGTGCCTAACAAGCTCTACTACGATGATGACGATCTTACTTACGCACTTCCACTCCACGCTGATGCTGTAAAGAGTACAACTGCTGTTAGCGGTACTCTTGAGAATGTTGCAGAGAATGCTACAGTAGCTGTTGCTTGGACTGATGCTGCAGGTAATATCTATCAGGTTAAGAAGGTTGAGAAGTAGGCCTTCTGACTATAATTTCTTGAGCTCGGACTGTCAGTCCGGGCTCTTTTTTTTGGATGTTTAGCAAAGAGTTACTACCTTTGCCACGCAGATTCGGTTCATCGCTGCTTGGGAGGGGTAACCCTCTTGAGGGGAGGAAAGTCCGAGCAACATAGAGCACCACACAAGTTAATGGCTTGATGTCCGTGAGGGTATAGTAGCGTAACAGAGAATAACCGCCCGAAAGGGTAAGGGTGAAAAGGCGGGGTAAGAGCCCACCGCGAGGGCAGCGATGTCTCTCGGCAGTACGCCTTGTGGGTTGCAAGGTTATGTATATCGGCAATTAAGGGTTGCTCGCCCGATGCCGAGGGGTAAACCGCTAGAGACGATAGGAGACTATCGCCGTAGATAAATGATGAACTGGGGAGGAAACTCTTGACACAGAACTCGGCTTATAGAATCTGCAGTTATGTCCTACATCGGTGCGATGTGGGACTTTTTTATTTGTGTCAGTAGACTTGTGGCGTACGGTTACAGATTCTATAAGCCGAGAAGTGTGTTACCTATCCCCCAAACCCCCTTTCTGTAAAGGGGGCTTGTCGCTACGCTCCTTACGGAATCTGCAGTTATGAGGCTGACCAAGAGGTCAGCCTCATTTGCTATTAGCCGTTAGCCATTAGCCATTGGCTGTTAGCAGTTTAGCGGTACAGACTTCATCTGTGTGTTTATTCGGATTTAGGTTGCTGCCGTAAGGTAGTGAAAGAGAAAATATCCACCAAAGGTGAAGCTTGCTTGAAACCAAAGGTGGATATTTTTTATTTCAATAACTCGCAGAGTTACCCTAAATCCGCATCAGCATGGAAGAGAAACGAAGTTTCTCAGAAAGTTTTTGCACGCCCTGCTTTTTTCAAAAAGCGGGCAGTACTGCGTAGCCGAACTACAGCAAGCCCAGCAGGTAGCACATAAGCACGCCGAAGTGGTTGCCTATGGCGTATCCGACCACGCCCACGCTCAGACCTGTGACGATAATATCTTTATTGCGCATTGCGGCGGCTGCCATAGGTACAAATGGTGGCGAGTTAATAAATGCTACGGAGGAGATTATCATTGCGTCGGCATCTACCTTCATCACTCGGCAGAGTAGCGCGTGCAGGGCAAGGGATACAAACACGGCGACGGTCATAAAGGCAAACTGGTTTATTCCGCCCGCGATATTGAGGTTTGAAAAGTCTGCCATTGAGGCAATTACCATGCTGAAGATGTAAATCAGGTAGATGCCTATGTCGTAGCTTACGGTCAGCGCTTTAATAGGCTTTATAAATGAGCATACTACGCCAAGAGTCGTTAGCAGAAGTATAAACACGACCATAAACCACCCCTCAGGCATCACTATTGCCACGCCACCGCTTGCTGCGGCTACGATGAGTGTTACACCGACTGTTTTCAGTAACTGCTTTATGCCATCCTTGGTGAGCAGTATGCTGTATGGATTGTGGTTTGAAGCATCCTGGCTCTCTGCCTCTGCTGTCTCTGTAGTAAGCACTGTTTGTTGTCCGTACAGACGGCGGAAGAGTCGTATGCCGAATGAAAATAGGAAGACAAAGTAGCTGAACGAGATGATAATATCGTACGAATTGACAAGAATAAAGCTCTCGCTCTTGATTGTAAATATTGTCTGCAGGGCTGCCGCATTGAGTGTGCCACCGGTGTACATTCCAGAGATTATTCCGCCCATTTCTGCACCCTCGTCTACCTTATGTCCAAAAAGGATATAGCCTAATGCTACGGCCAAAGCTACAGAGATAAATCCGCTGAAGACGAGTTTAAGCTGTAGTCGTGCCTCGCCCTTTGCAAAGTTGCAGCCAAAGAGCATCATCGGTATGGCGAGCGGTATAAGAGCGTTGGGCAGAAAATCTTGCAGGACTGCCATCTGCTCTGTTGCAAAGGGGATATTACCAAGTATCATTCCCAGCGCATAGAGCACCATTATTGGGCCAATCTTGCCTATTATAGCATACTTGCGAGCCAACCACAGCACAAGGGCAGGGGTGACAAAGTAGATGGCAAGAAGGATTAAGTAATTGATGATGCTCATAATCTAAAATCTGTAGAATGCGCGAACAAAGAGACGGTCGTTCTTTGAGCCCTCGCCCGTATGTGGCATATCTGGGCTGCAATGCGAGTAGGTGGCATTACGAAAATCCTCCGCCTCGGTAGAAGAGTAGTAGTACATCAGCGGGTTGAGAGGCTTGCCACCACACTCTTTGAGTAGAGCGTTGTACTGCTTGCGCACCTCTCGGCGAGGTTTGTTTCGCGAGCCTCCATTGACAATAGTACCCATATGCCACACCTCTGTAAGAGCTGGTAGATACCAACCTTCGCCCTTATCCCTGCACCACTTTGCAGCGGGGAAATCCTCCCAACTTAAGTTGTTATTAGCGATACACTTTTCCAGAGCCTTCATATTCTCACGGCCGTCAATGCGGTCTGTGCAACCACAACTTACAGCCCTCTTGCGCTCTATTGTAGACCACGATAAATCAGCCTCGTCAATAGAGATTATCGTGCCGTGACGACCACCATCTGTTGTGGCGATGACAACACCCTCTACACCATTTTTGTTGTAGTAAGCCCCGATGTCGTAAATCTCGTTATCCGCGCTCTGTGTCGGTTGAGGCTCTGCAACGACTGTTTTATTAAATGTGTCGCGCGCACCATCTGCATACTCTATATACTCAATATCCGAGGTCGGCAGGGTGTAGAGCGGAGCCTTGGTCTTATATCTTACATACTTGATACTCTCTTTTGAAACTTCAAGTACCGATACCTTCATCTGCTCGCCACTACGCTTGACAAGTAGGTCTTGAGCTGTCAGAGATAACACTGAGGCTATAAAAAGTGCTATAAAAGTGATTGTTCGTCTCATTTTCGTATCTTTCATTGTTACAAATATAGTAAAAATCACTATATTTGCGTTGATAATTTTGTTTTTATTTTTGATATGGGATTTTTTGACCTTTTTAAGACGAAAAAAAAGGAGGAGCAGAGTGCTCAAACTCCAGAACAGACTATAGCGGCTGCTGAGCAGGAACAGCGCGAACTTAGTGAGGGTCTTGCGAAGACTAAGCAGGGATTTTTCTCAAAGATTGCGCGCGCTATTGCTGGTCGCTCAACAGTAGATGCTGAGGTGCTTGATGAGCTTGAGGAGGTGCTTATTACATCCGATGTTGGCGTAGATACAACAGTGAAAATTATCAACCGCATTGAAGAGCGTGTTGCTCGCGATAAGTATGTTAGTTCAGATGAGCTGCAGGATATCCTTTACGACGAGATTGCTCGCCTTATGGAGGAGGCAGAGGGAAGAGCCGATAGCTTTGGGCTTGATGTCAAAGAGGGTATGCCTTATGTGGTTATGGTCGTGGGCGTAAATGGCGCAGGTAAGACCACTACTATTGGCAAGCTCGCTGCACAGCTCACTCGCGCAGGTAAGAAGGTCTATATCGGTGCTGCCGATACATTCCGCGCTGCGGCTATTGACCAGCTCGCTGTGTGGGCAGATAGGGCAGGGGCAACGATGATTAGTCAGCAGATGGGCTCTGACCCTGCATCGGTAGCCTTTGATACGCTCAAGAGTGCAGTGTCAAATGGCGCGGATGTGGTGCTTATAGATACCGCTGGCCGACTACATAATAAGGTTGGACTGATGAACGAGCTGACGAAGATTCGTAATGTTATGGCAAAGGTTATTCCAGATGCTCCACACGAGGTTATGCTTGTTCTGGACGGCTCTACGGGTCAGAATGCCTTTGAACAGGCTCGCCAGTTTACTGCCGCTACGCAGGTTACATCGCTATCTATCACTAAGTTGGACGGTACGGCAAAGGGTGGTGTAGTTATCGGTATTAGCGATACGTTCCGCATTCCAGTGCGCTATATTGGCATTGGCGAGGGTATAGACCAGCTTAAGATTTTTGACCGTCACGACTTTGTAAAGGCGCTTTTTGGTAAATAGTATGCAGAAGATAAACGTTATAACACTTGGCTGTGCAAAGAATCGTGTAGACTCAGAGCATATTGCCGCGCAACTGGCTGCTATGGGCTATCAGATTCTATTTGATAGCGACAGAACAGATGCCAAGATTGTTGTTATAAACACTTGTGGATTTATTGGCGATGCCAAGCAGGAGAGTATCGATACAATCTTTGAGGCGGTGAATGCTAAGAATGCAGGCCTTATAGATAGACTCTTTGTTATCGGTTGTCTTTCGGAGCGCTATGCAGACTACTTGCGCGAACAGATTCCAGAGGTAGACGACTATTTCGGCGCTCGTGACCTCTCTGGTGTTGTGAAGGCTCTGGGTGGAGAGTACAATAGCGACTCTACGGCTCGCGAGCTATCAACACCAAAGCACTACGCCTATTTGAAAATTTCTGAGGGTTGTAATTGGCGCTGTGGATACTGCGCTATTCCAGGCATCCGAGGCAAGCATATCTCTGTGCCTATGGAGCGCCTTATTGAGGAGGCTGAGAGCCTTGCAGCTGCGGGCGTTAAGGAGCTGATGGTTATCGCGCAGGATACAACTTACTACGGTATGGACCTCTATGGGGAGCGCAAGTTGGCAGAGCTATTAGAGAAACTCTGTCGCATTAAGGGCATAGAGTGGATTCGCCTGCACTACGCCTATCCAGTAGATTTCCCACAGGATGTTATAGATGTTATGGCGCGCGAACCGAAGATTTGTAAGTATCTTGACATTCCACTACAGCATATATCTGACAATCAGCTCTCGCTAATGCACCGCCGCCATACTAAGGCTGAGGCTATAGAGCTGCTGAATCGCTTGAGAGCTGCTATCCCAAATATTGCTATCCGCACAACTATGCTTGTGGGCTATCCTAATGAGAGCGCGGAGGACTTTGAGGAGCTGTGTGAGTTTGTAGAAGAGCAGTGCTTTGAGCGACTGGGCGTGTTCCCATACTCGGAGGAGGAGGGTACATTCTCGGCAGAGAAACTTACTGACAATGTGCCTGAGCGAGTAAAAAATTACCGCGTAGATAAGCTGATGACAATCCAGAGCGATGTGTCGTTGTATAATAATGAGTATCGCGTAGGTTGCATTGAGCGCGTGATTATTGACGAGCGTCGTGGCGACTACTATGTTGGCCGTAGCCAGTACGACTCGCCAGAGGTGGATCAGGAGATTTTTATTCCAGTAGGGGGTAAGCGCCTCTATCGCGGCCGCTTCTATAATGTCCGTATAACCAAAGCGGACAGCTTTGATATGATTGCAGAACTTGTTTAATAAATAGAGATATGGCAAAGTATATTCTTAAAGAGGTAAAGACAGCCTCTGACGAGAAGGTTTGGTTGCATGTTGACCGTCCAATCTATAAAGGTAACCCTATGTGGGTTTGTCCTCTTGATAACGACATTAGCAGAGTCTTCAATCCTCAGGTAAACAAGAAGTTTAACAATGGCGAGGCTATCCGTTGGACAGCTTTTGATAGCGCTACGGGCGAGGCCGTGGGTCGTATTGCGGCCTTCTATGAGAACAATGCCAGTGAGGATTATGAGCAACCAACAGGTGGTTGCGGATTTTTTGAGTCTATTGACAATCAGGAGGTTGCAAATCTGTTGTTTGATGCATGCCGCGACTGGCTCGCCTCAAAAGGTATGGAGGCAATGGATGGCCCAATAAACTTTGGCTCAAGAGATGCGTGGTGGGGACTTCTGGTGGATGGCTATCAATACCAGCCACTCTATACCAACCCATATCATCTGCCTTACTACAAGGAACTGTTTGAGAATTACGGTTTTCAGAACTATTTTAACCAGAATACATATGTTTGGCGTGCCGAGAGTGGCGTGCTGAGCGAGATTGCCCTTGAGAAGGCGCGACGTGTGCTCTCTAATCCTGAGTACCAAATCAGAGATGTGAGCAATACAGACCTTTCGCAGGCGGCAGAGAATCTGAGAACAATTTACAACAAGGCGTGGGCGCTCTTTACGGGCGTAAAGCCTATGAGTGAGGCGGAGGCGCAGAAGTTGATGCAGACTCTAAAGCCTATTATTGACCCTAATTTGATATACTTCGCATATCACAATAATGAGCCAATTGGTTTCTTTGTTATGGTGCCAGACCTTAATCGCATTATTGGCAAGTTCAACGGTCGCTTTGGTATTATTGAGAAGCTTCGCTTAATGTGGGAGTTGAAGGTTAGTAAGTCGTGCGACAGAGTCTTTGGAATCATCTTCGGTATTACCCCAGAATTCCAGGGTAAGGGTATAGAGAGCGCTATTATGACCTATATCCTTGAGAATTATATCCAGACAGGTCGCTCGCATTATAAGTCATTTGAGTTTGCGTGGATTGGCGACTTTAATCCAGTTATGAACAAGATGATTGAGCGTTATGTATGCGCTACACGCCATAAGATGCACACCACATACCGCTATCTCTTTGACCGTACTAAGGAGTTTACCCGTTGCCCTCGCATCGGATTTAAGCGACCAGCAAAATAACCTTAAAAACTATATAAAATGAAAACTACACCGTTTACAAACTATCACATAGCTGCAGGTGCGAAGATGGCTCCTTTTGCAGGCTATAATATGCCTATTGAGTTTACGGGCATTAAGGATGAGCATACAACTGTTCGCAATGGCGCTGGCGTATTTGATGTCAGCCATATGGGCGAGATTTGGATTAAGGGCGAGAAAGCCCTTGCCCTGCTGCAAAAGATTATGTCTAACGACTGCTCAAAGCTCTATGACGGTAAGGTGCTCTATGCTTGCATGCCTAATGGTCAGGGAGGTATTGTTGACGATGTGCTTGTATACCGCTTTTCTGAGACAAAGTATATGCTCTGCGTTAATGCTGCTAATGTAGATAAGGACTGGAACCATATTCTTAAGTATGGTGAGCAGTTTGGTATGCGTGAGGGCGTTGAGCTTGAGAACGCATCAGATCGCATCTGCCAGCTGGCTATTCAGGGACCAGATGCTATGAAGATTGTCCAGAAGATGTGCAGTGAGCCTGTAGTGGATATGGAGTACTACACCTTCCGCCAGATGAATGTTGCAGGTTGTGATGCGATACTCTCTATTACTGGTTATACTGGCGCAGGTGGCTGTGAGATTTATCTGCATAATGCTGACGCTGAGACTATGTGGAAAGCTCTGTGGGATGCTGGCGAGGAGTATGGCCTGAAGAATATTGGTCTTGGCGCACGCGACACCCTGCGCCTTGAGAAGGGCTTCTGCCTCTATGGTAACGATATCTCTGATACCACATCGCCTATTGAAGCGGGTCTGGGTTGGATTACCAAGTTCGTTGACGGCAAGGATTTCGTTGACCGCGACCTACTTGCACAGCAGAAGGCCGAGGGTGTTAGCCGTAAGCTTGTGGGCTTTAAGATGATTGATCGCGGTATCCCTCGCCACGAGTATCCACTTGCAGACCTTGATGGTAACAATATCGGCGTTGTAACCTCTGGAACAATGTCTCCTACCCTTAATGTTGGCATCGGCCTTGGCTATGTTAAGACCGAGTTTTCAAAGGTGGGCACTGTTATCGCGGTGGAGGTGCGTGGCAGATTGCTCAAAGCAGAGGTTGTTAAGATACCTTTCCTATAGTATTGACTACTGGGTGGAGGGCGACAACTGCCCTCTACTCAGAGGCTAATAGCGCGAAATTTTGATATTTCAAACTAAATGCCTACCTTTGGCGACGTTATGAGAACCATTTACAACATTTTGGTAGTATTGTTACTGCTCTGTAGCGTGACAGGTTGTAGTGCAATGTATGATGAGGATATGCCGTCATACGATAAGACTACGCTTGTACGTGTGGGCGAGGCTGCTCCAGATTTTACTGTCACGACTCTTGACGGAAGTTCTGTTACGCTCTCGCAGTTGCAGGGTCGTACGGTGCTACTTGTCTTTTTCGCTACGTGGTGTCCAGATTGCCACAAGCAGTTAGATGCAATAGAGGCTATACAGAGCAATTTTGATAGTTTAAAGTTATCAATTCTTGCCGTATCACGCGGTGAGGAGGTGAGTGATGTTCGCGAGTTTGTGAATCAGAGAAACTACACCTTTGCTGTTGGTGTAGATAGTGAAAATAGTGCCTACTCGCTCTATGCTACGCAGTATGTGCCGCGCTGCTTTGTCATCGATCCGCTTGGTCGTATCGTAGCTTTGTCGGCAGAGTATAATGCCGATGAGTTTACTATGTTGTGTGATATTATCGGTTCGCTGATGCAATAGCTTGTTACTAAACTATATATAGAAAAAATACAGCTTTAGGGCTGTATTTTTTTGTTGCTATCTCTTTACTCGTTTAGGATTCTCACTAATAAATTGTTCCCACGATTTGCTGCCTCTTTTGCGGGCTGTTTTTTCGCCGCCAAGACCC
Source organism: Alistipes sp. (assembly GCA_017938765.1). GTDB lineage: Bacteria > Bacteroidota > Bacteroidia > Bacteroidales > Rikenellaceae > Alistipes. The sequence continues at coordinate 60,180 of JAGBAX010000016.1, forward strand.
TTTATGCGACTCTCGCCAAGTGCAGCATTAAGTGGCGATGATGTGGCGTAGTAGTGGCATAGTGCAACGGCCATACCATCTGTAGCATCAAGGCGACGGGGCGGATTGTCAATCTTGAGCGTGCGCATAACGATAGCCGCTACCTGCTGTTTAGAGGCTGCTCCAGAGCCAGTTATCGCCTGCTTAATGCGTGTAGGAGCATACTCGGCAACGGGCTTATTACAACTCAGCGCGGCGGCCATAGCAACGCCCTGCGCTCTGCCGAGCTTGAGCATACTCTGCACATTCTGCCCGAAGAATGGCGACTCAAGGGCAACCTCCTTTGGAGAGTACTCCGTAACAAGTGCCCTCACTCGCTCAAAGATATAGCGCAATTTGTCATATGGGTCGCAAATCTTGTGCAGGTCAATATCTCCCAGTACAATAGGTGTAAGAGTTCTTCCATCAACCTCCAAAATTCCGTAACCCATATAGTTTGTACCTGGGTCAAGACCTAAAATGCGATATATCATCCCTTTGAAGCTATCTGAATTTGCAACTTAAACTCCGCACCCTTAATGTCGGTCTTTAAGCGGATGTAATTGCCAAAGTGTGAAACCTTTACGAAGTATAGTCCACGCTCTGTTATTGTCGTAAAGGCTGTTCCCTCATCTGCCCAGTGTATTCCGTCGTGAGAAATCTGCACCTTGGCATCAAAAGTGCCACTGCCAATAACATCTTCAATATATACAAAGAAGATAACTTCATCTGCCCAGCCAACCTCATATGGATGGGTCTCAAAGCCCTCTGCGAAGGACTTTTTTATCTCTAAATGAGCTGCATTAAACTGTTTCATACTCTCTACTCCTGTGATACTACAAATGAATCAATGTATAGGAACACGCGGCGGTTAGTGTCGGTCTCAAGCCATATTACAGGGTTGATAAGTCCGTCAATTCTGCGGTATTTATCTACGGCAGTCATCTTTATACCGCGCATGTCAAAAATCTTGTTCTGGCACTGCATCTCAACATACTCGCGCTCAACAATATCTACCTTCAGACGCAAGTACTGCCAGTTAATCTTGCAGTCGGTTTCGTTGTAGATAAGATTCTGCGTGCCCCCTGGAACATCCTTATAACCAGCGTGGTAACCGTCTGGACGGCGCTCGCCAAACCACCAGCAGTCAACGCCCCACTTGCACCAGTCGCCATCAAGACCAAAGGCCCACTCTTTGTCTGTTCCTGGAGTTGCTTGTATATACTGCCACTTGCGCATAGGCTTGCCATCTACGGTGTTGAGATAACGCACACCCCAGAAGAAGCGGTTGTTGTCATCCTGCGTGTCTGAGCCGATACCAAAGGCGCGGATAGAGTTCTCGTGCAATCCTGGTTGTTCACCATCTCCATCTACCTCATTCTGCTCGCCAGTGTATGCAAACCAGCACTCATACTGCAAGTATCTTGCATTTGGGTCCATATTTGACAGTCGCTTGATTGCGTGACCCATAGAGCCTGGCGCGGGTGGCATTGAGTATGGGTTTGCAACGGGACGAGTGGAGAGTTTAAGTGAGTAAGTGCCTGACATTGAGCCGTGTGTGCCGGGAAAGCGGAATGTTGCCGAGCTGAGCATCACTGGCGGCCACTGGTCCTTATTGACCTTTGTTGGCGGAACATCAAAGTCGGGATGCTCCGTAAAATTTGGAAGCAAAACCATCCAGCCGTTAAAGCCTCGGTCAAAAATGTCGTAGCAAAGCACCCTCTTTAGTGGGTTAAACTTGCTGTAGAGCATAATCTTATCCATACAACTCTATACCTTTATTTGTTAAACGATTTTGTAACTCTTTTACATCCAGATTTCGCGGAGTAGTGCCATTCTGAGAGCACATTGCTGCCGCAACACCCACAGCCTCGCCCATAGCCATACAGATGCTCATCACGCGGTAGGATGCGTGGGCGCGGTGTGTGCCTGATATGCAGCGACCTGCGGTGTACAGGCCCTCAACACCCTTTGGGGTAAAGCAGCGGTAAGGCAAATCATAAGGGTCGCAGTACTGAATATGCTCCTCTGCCTGACCAGAGCCCTCAGGGTTGTGAATATCTACGATAAACTCTGCGCGGTGGACAATAACATCGTCAAAGCGACAACCTGCGGCCATCTCCTCGGCAGTGATAATGTAGTCGCCAATTACTCGGCGAGTCTCGCGAACACCCGTTGTCGTGCCGCTTGAAATTATACGGCAATTTTCATAACCCGGAATATGCTTGTGGAAGAAGTCCATTAGGGTAAGTATCTGCTCGCGAAGCTCAAGGTCAGCCTTGAAAATATGGTCTACGCGGGTCATATCAACGCCGTTTACCTGCGTTGTATTTACCTGACGCTCACCGCTATGCGTTGTTGGATGCAATCGCACGGCAGCTATGCGCTCTGGAATCTCTCCCTCAAGGCTCAGACGCTTGCAGTAGTCCAAAAATCGCTCATCGCCAAGCCTTACATCGTCTACATCGCCAATACAGATAACGCCCTTGCTCTCATCTACGCCATCAATGGTAAACTCAAGTGTTACGGGTTGCATAAGTCCATCCTCGCGACCCTTTTCTGTTGCAGCACCTGCAAGGTAGCTTACTATTCCATCGCCCGTAGCGTCAATAGTTACCTTGCCAAGCAGTGCAAACTGACCCTCGCCAGATGTGGCGATAATGCCCTTCAGTGTATCCCCCTCCTTGATAACATCTGTTACGGTAGTTTGTAGGTAGACATCTATATTTGGATGGTTTACAAACTGCATAAGGCGAATTTTAGCCATCTCAAAGTCGTGTGCGCGACCCGTTACGCCAATCATATCGTTCTCTGGCACGCCAAGAAGCTCTACCAGCTCATCGCGCATAGTCCCCTTGCCAACCATACCAAGTATTGGCCCGACATAACCTGTTGTGAGGTTTCCTCCAACAACGCCATAGCGCTCTACAAGGGCTACTTTTGCACACTCGCGGGCTGCCGCCACAGCAGCGCAAATTCCTGCAGGGCCAGAGCCTGCAACAACAACATCGTAGTAGCCTCGTACCTGAAGTTGTTTAGTGTAGTTAATTGTGTTTTGCATCTATGTATCTATAAATAGCATATACTGCGGCAATGCCTACCATTACGGCAATACCACCAACCATAATTCTCTCTACGGCAGCATCATAACTCTCTGTAAACAGCTGCTGAACAAGCAGTGCAGCAATGGCAAGTAGTGTGACAACAAAGCAAGTCACTGCCATATGTGAGTAACGCTTCGTCGCGCGTTTCATCTCTGCGCTCGGCTCGGTATCTGCCTGAGGGTCAAGTATCGCCTGCACACGGGCATATCCAGGGTCTATTGTCCCCTTGTGCTTTGCCCACAACTCCATTATTGCCAGTAGAATTACTGGTACAACAGTGCCGATAACGGACTCAAGCACATTTGGATTTATCCACTCAAAGTTTGCACGGACAGCATCGCTAAACTTAAATGCAAGGCCGAAAATTCCGCAGGCGTATGTGATAATCATTGCTGTAAGCAAGTGCTTCTGTGTCAGTCGCTTAGAGAATACTCCCCACACAGATGGGATATATAGTGGGCCGATAATCATCGTAAGAATTGTCACAACAACCTTCTCCGCGCCACCCGCATATGGGATAAGCAGTGCCAGAGCGATAATTGCCGCACCAAAGGCGAAGGTAAAGATTCTGCCTATGCGAATAAGCCCCTTCTCACCAACCTCAGGGTGCTTCTGACCGTAGATGTCGTATGTAAAGACATTTGCAAAGACATTGAGTGTGCCCGACACGGTAGAGAGTGTTGCCGAAACCATTGCTGCGAGCATAACGCCGAGCATACCCTTCATCAGCACATGGTCGGACATAAGGATATAGGCCTGCTCTGGATTTGCTGTCGGCTCAATCTGTCGGAAGACCATTGCTGGGAAGTACCAGATAAGTGGCGTAAGCAGGTAGAGCGCACCGACAAGATATGTACTCTTTTTTGCATCGCTTACTGTCGGCACACTGATATATCGCTGTACAAATGGCCAGTCGCCACCAATGGTAAAGCTATTGACAAAGAACCACAGTATCAGCCAGAACCAAGGATACTCTGCACTCACTGGCGTAAAGTAGCCCTCTGGTGCGTTAGCAACAAAGTTGTCCAATCCGCCTATGGCATTGATTGATAACGGAATCATAAAGATTACCACCGTAATAAGCACTCCAAACTGTATTACATCGGTCATCAGCACCGCAAGAAAACCTCCTAAAATAGTGTATAGCAGTGTGATAATGCCAAGGATAACTATCGCCCAACTGACAGCTAAATGGCCACTTGCGTCTGCCATAAAGTGCCCCTCAGGAAGAGTCATCAGGGTAGACATCACAATGGCAATGGCATATAGTGCTACGGCAGTGTGAAATCCTCTACCGATGATGCCCAGTAGGGTGTAGAAGTTGAGCGAGCGCTTGCCAAAGCGGATGGTGAGATACTCTCCAGGCGATTTAATCTTCATCTCGCGCCACTTGCCCGACAAGTATCTGCCGACAAAGAAGCTGGCAAATCCCAGTATGTTTCCGATAAGCACAGCTACAAAGCCAGAACGGAACGCCACGCCACCCCAGATAACAAATGTGCTTGCCGAGAAGAGTGTCATATAGGTGGACATTCCAGAGAGCCACCACGAGGAGTTTCTGCCCGCGATAAACATATCGGCTGAGGACTTAATGCTTCGCGAGACAAGCACACTTACCGCTATAAGCCCCAGAAAGTAAAGTACAATTACGATGTAGTCAATTCCTACCATATAGAAAGTTTTTAGGTTTGTAGTCAGCCTATTTAATAATCTCTCCGCCCAAAACAATGCTCGAAATTAGTGGCGTGTTATAGGCGTAGGTGAAGTATTCAAAGGATGGTATAGGCTTGGTAATAAAGAAGTTAGCCGCCTTACCAACGGTTATTGAGCCGTAGCGGTCGCTAATTCCCATAGCTGCTGCACCGTTGAGCGTTGCTGCCCATAGAGCCTCTGTAGGTGTCATACGCATACGAATAGAGGCGAGCGAAGTTACAAAGCGCATATTGCCAGATGGCGATGAGCCAGGGTTGTAGTCCGAGGCGAGTGCTACGGCAAGGCCTGCATCAATCATCTTGCGGGCAGGTGGGTAACTCATACCGAGGAAGAATGCCGCGCCAGGTAGTAGGGTAGGCATTGTTGCGCTCCCTTTCAGAGACTCTATTTCATCTTCGCCGCTACTCTCAAGGTGGTCTACGGACAAAGCACCAAGCCTTACGCCTAACTGTACTCCACCAGAGTAGTCAAGCTCATTGGCGTGTATCTTTGCTTTTAGACCAAACTCTGCAGCCTTTGTTACTATCTGCTCGGTCTGCTCGGTTGTAAAAAATCCTCGGTCACAAAATACATCTACAAACTCAGCTATGCCCTGTTTGGCTACGGCAGGGAGCATTGTGCTGCAGATAAGCTCTACATACTCACTCTGACGACCTTTGTAGTCGCGTGGCACAGCATGTGCACCGAGAAATGTAGCCTTAACGGCTATTGGGGCACTCTTTGCTATGCGACCAATTACGCGGAGCATCTTCAGCTCGTCCTCTGTTGTAAGGCCATAGCCCGACTTTATCTCTATCGCGCCTGTGCCCATAGCAATAACCTCATTTATGCGCTCCATAGCTTGATTATAGAGTTCATCCTCAGAGGTATTGTGTAGTCTATCTGCCGAATTGAGGATACCTCCTCCACGCTGGGCAATCTGCTCATATGTCAGCCCGTGAATCTTATCTACAAACTCCTGCTCACGACTGCCTGCATAGACAATATGGGTGTGTGAGTCGCAGTATGACGGAAAGAGCATACCTCCCATAGCATCTAACACCTCAAAGCCCTCGCCACTCGGACAGCTATCCATACTTCCAAAGGCGGTAATCACTCCATCTTCAGCCGTAAGCCACGCGTTATCTATACGCTCCATACTATCCATCTCTAAGCCAGAAATGCGAGTGCGAGCAGCAGTGTCAATACCTACAATAGTACCTATGTTTATTACAAGAAGCCTCATTTGTTGTTCTGCAAGAAGGTTATAGATGCGTCAATCAGTGGATACATCACTCTGTCGTTGTCAATATATGGCACAACTTGACGATACCTCTCCACAAGTCGCTCAACAGCCTCAGAGGAGCGTAGTGGACGGCGGAACTCAAGCGCCTGCGCAGCATTGAAGAGCTCTATGGCAAGCACGCGCTCGGTGTTATCTACCACGCGGGCGAGTTTTGTTGCAGCATTTGAGCCCATACTTACATGGTCCTCCTGACTCTGTGACGATGGAATGGAGTCTACAGAGGCTGGCATACAGAGTCCCTTATTTTGACTGACGATAGATGCGGCAGTGTACTGCGGAATCATAAATCCGCTATTTAGACCCGGCTTGGCAACAAGGAACGAAGGTAGGCCACGACTGCCAGAGATAAGACGGTATGTTCTGCGCTCGGAGATATTAGCAAGCTCGGCTACGGCAATGGCAAGGAAGTCCATTGCAAGTGCTATAGGTTGGCCGTGAAAGTTACCTGCGCTGACAACCATATCCTGCTCTGGGAATACTGTCGGATTGTCCGTAACACTGTTTATCTCATTCTCTAAAACGGTTGATACATAGGCTATTGTATCCTTTGTTGCTCCGTGAACTTGCGGTATACAGCGGAATGAGTATGGGTCTTGAACATGCTCCTTCTTGCGAGAGATAATCTGGCTACCTTCAAGAAGCGCTCTCATTCTCCGAGCAGTCTCTATCTGTCCGCGATGGCTGCGCACAATATGCACCTCGTCGCAGAATGGCTCTATGCGACCATCAAAGGCGTCAAGAGATACGGCTGCAATTTTATCAGCCTGACCGCTCAGCCTTATAGCCTTGAGCAGTGACCACACGCCATATGCGCTCATAAATTGAGTACCATTGAGCAGTGCCAATCCCTCCTTTGACTGTAGGGATATAGGCTCCCAGCCAAACTGCTCCATAACCTCCGCAGTAGGCATAGGCATACCCTCTACTTCAACTTCGCCAAGTCCTAAAAGAGGAAGGCAGAGGTGCGCCAGAGGTGCAAGGTCGCCTGATGCGCCAAGAGAGCCTTGCTGATAGACTACTGGAAGCACATTGTTGTTGAACATATCTATAAGTCGCTCTACAGTAGTAAGTTGCACTCCCGAATGACCATAGCTTAGCGACTGCACCTTGAGCAGTAACATCAGCTTGACAATCTGGCTTGGCACTTTGTCTCCCGTGCCGCAGGCGTGAGACATAACAAGGTTTTTCTGCAGTGTGCCAAGTTCATCTGCGCTAATGCTGATATTGCACAGTGAGCCGAAGCCTGTGGTAATGCCGTAGATAGGCTCTGTCTGGCTGCTCATCTTGTTGTCAAGATACTCGCGACAGCGGACAATGCGGTTTTCTGCATCCTTGCTTAGCGCAATCTGTATGTTGTTCTCAAGAATCTCGCCCACGCGCTCAATAGTCAGTCGCTCGGCTGATATATAGTGAAGTTCCATTATTGTAATGATTTTTTGATTAGGTTTTCGTCTGCAAAATTAGGTAGTGTAACTTGTAGCTCTGGTGTTACCTCCATCTGTCGGCGGATAGCATCTATAGCCCCCTTGTTGCGCGCCCAACTGCGGCGAGCAATGCCGTTATTGACATCCCACAGTAACATTTCGCGGATATGACGGTCAGACTCGTCGCTGCCATCTATAAACATACCGAAGCCGCCATTGATAACCTCGCCCCAGCCTACGCCGCCACCATTGTGGATAGATACCCATGTAGCGCCGCGAAAACTATCTCCAATAACATTGTGAACAGCCATATCGGCAGTAAGGTTAGAGCCGTCGTAGATGTTAGATGTCTCGCGATATGGCGAGTCCGTGCCAGATACATCGTGGTGGTCGCGACCAAGGACAATCGGCGCCGATATCTCGCCTGAAGCAATAGCGCGGTTGAACGCCTGTGCAATTTTCATTCGTCCCTGACAGTCGGCATAGAGTATTCGTGCCTGAGAGCCTACAACAAGGCGATTCTTGCCCGCCTCAACAATCCAGTGTATGTTGTCCTCAAGCTGTCCTACGATATCCTCTGGTGCTGTTTTGGCAATTTCGCGCAGAACTTCTGCCGCTATGCGGTCTGTAGCCTCAAGGTCAGCGGCCTTGCCCGATGTACAAACCCAGCGGAAAGGGCCGAAGCCGTAGTCAAAGAACATAGGGCCCATAATGTCTTGAACATAAGATGGATAGCGGAACTTTACTCCATCCTCTGCCATAATATCTGCCCCTGCGCGAGAGGACTCAAGAAGGAAGGCGTTGCCATAGTCAAAGAAGTACATTCCGCGAGCAGTAAGCTTGTTTATTGCTGCCACCTGTCGGCGCAGTGACTGCTGCACAGCCTCGCGGAAACGCTCTGGCTCCTCGGCCATCATACGGTTTGACTCCTCGTAGCTGTATCCTACTGGGTAGTAGCCTCCCGCCCAAGGATTATGGAGCGAGGTCTGGTCAGAGCCAAGGTCTACAGCGATATTTTCATCAGCAAGTCGCTCCCAGAGGTCTACAACATTGCCTACATAGGCAAGCGAGACAACCTCCTTTGCAGCAACAGCACTTCGTACTCTAACGACGAGCTCATCAAGCGAGTAGTGCAGTTCATCTACCCAACCCTGCGAGTGTCGCTTCTCGGCAGCCTTTGGGTTTATCTCGGCAACGACACTTACCACCTGCGAGATATTGCCCGCCTTTGGCTGTGCGCCCGACATACCCCCAAGACCAGAGGAGATAAATAGCATTCCGCGAGCATCGGTCTGTCCCTCCTTGTACCTTTTGCGGGCGGCGTTCATAACGGTAATTGTCGTGCCATGAACAATACCCTGCGGGCCTATGTACATATACGAACCTGCGGTCATCTGACCATATTGCGATACTCCCATAGCGTTCATTCGCTCCCAGTCGTCTGGCTTAGAGTAGTTTGGAATAACCATACCGTTTGTAACCACTACGCGCGGCGCATCTGGGTGGGATGGGAAGAGTCCAAGTGGATGGCCAGAGTACATTACAAGTGTCTGACTGTCAGTCATCTGGCTCAGATACTTCATCGTTAGGCGGTACTGTGCCCAATTCTGAAATACAGCGCCATTACCGCCATAGGTTATCAGCTCGTGTGGATGCTGTGCTACGGCCTTGTCAAGGTTGTTCTGTATCATCAGCATTATAGCTGCCGCTTGGCGACTGCGAGCAGGGTAGTGCTCTATAGGGCGCGCATACATCTCATACTCAGGACGCAAACGATACATATAGATTCGCCCATACTTGCGTAGCTCCTCGGCAAACTCTGGTGCGAGTGTCTCGTGGTGCTTGGGGTCAAAATATCGCAGAGCATTATGTAGTGCCAACTCCTTCTGCTCTGGGGTGAGGATATCCTTACGCTTTGGGGCGTGGTTTATCGTTGTATCGTAGGGCTTGGGTGCAGGAAGAGTCTCTGGAATGCCTGCACGGATGCTATCTTGAAACTCGCTGAGTGTCATACTGTTATCCTATTTTCTGATTTACAATTTGTAGTATCTCTGCCTCTTGTGCTACCGCCTTGCGGGCAATCTCATTCGCTTCGCTGATAAGTCGCTCGGCTCTCTGACTATCCTTCAGCCCTGCGGCATTAATTTTTACATTTAGCTCCGCGCCAAGTACGGCACTGCGCGCAGCAAGTGCGCCCACGCCTGCATCTGATACGGAGTTAGGGTTGCCCGTCTCTGCCATAGCCTTGACAATCTCAAAGCACTCATAGGCAGCCTTCATGGTCTTGAGAGGAACCTCTGTAGCATAGAGTGTTGCGCTCTGCAGTGCGGCACTGCGGGCTGCCTTCTCCTCGGCTGTGGTTTTAGGCATTGCAAAGACAGCCATAATGCGGTTAAAGGCCTCGGTATCCTCATCCACAAGGGCAAGCAGTCGGCTGACAAGCTCCTGTCCACGCTCGGCATAGTCTGAAAACTCCTCCCAGCGCTCATCCCAACCCGCCTTGTGTGACGATAGGTTGGCAACCATAGTGCCTAAAGCCGCTGCAAGTGCGCCCATATATGCTGATATTGAGCCTCCACCAGGGGCTGGCGACTCGCTCGCCGTCTCAAGGGCAAAATCTGTGCAGGTCATATCTACAAGTCGCTTTGAGACCTTATCCTCAAGCATATACTCAATAATCTTCTCCTCTGGCACAAATGGCTTCAGCTCGTCAAGACCCATACTCTTTACCGCCATACGGATAATCTCACTCTCGGCAATACCTACTGAGCGATGCTGCTTGCGTAGGAAGTACTTTCCCGCCTCAATAAGGGTGCGCTTCGGTACAAGGCCGACAATCTCAGTGCCTGTAACGCGTATGCCGCGCTCATTTGCTGCACGAGATACCTCATCAAAGGCTATGTGAAGCGGTGTGAGGGCAATGTCTGTGATGTTCATTGATACCTGTGCAATGCCGTACTCCTCTATGTACCAGCCAATCGCCTTTGTCCCCTTGAGCGTTCCGGGACGCATCAGAGGCTCGCCATTTTCGTCTGTGACAATCTTGCCAATGATAGGATTTCCCTCACGCACTGGGCGACCCTTCTCGCGAACATCAAAGGCAATGGCATTTGCACGACGAGTAGAGGTGGTGTTGAGGTTGTAGTTTACAGCAATAAGGAAGTCACGCGCTCCAACGGCCGTAGCACCACTTCGGGCGGTGCTTTCGTTCCACTCTTCGCCACCGAAGTCTGGAGCAGAAGCGGGGTCAGTAAATCGCTGTGCCAAAGCCTCATACTCGCCTTCACGACAAACGGCAAGATTCTTTCGCTCAGGAGTGTAGGCTGCCGCCTCGTAGCAGTAGACAGGAATGTGTAGCTCCGTAGCTATTCGCTTTGCAAGTTCTCTTGCCATTTCGGCACACTCCTCAAGGGTTACGCCTGACACTGGTACAAGTGGAAGCACATCTGTCGCTCCCATGCGGGGATGAGCGCCCTTGTGCTTGCGCATATCAATCAGCTCGGCTGCGCGCTTAACACCTGCAAAGGCGGCCTCGACAACATCCTCTGGAGAGCCTGCAAAGGTCACCACAGTGCGGTTTGTCGCCTCGCCAGGGTCTACATCCAGCAGACGAACATTTGCCGCAGATGTTATGGCAGCGGTAATCTGATTTATAACCTCCATATCGCGCCCCTCGCTAAAGTTGGGCACACACTCAATAATCCTCTTCATAGACAAAACACAAATTTTTTGACTATCAAAGATAGGGATTAATTTTCGGTTTTGCAAGAGGTTTTATTATTTTGCTGTAATTACTTGATTTATAGTGTGTTATGTTTAGTTGTGCGATTTTTTTGAAATTTATCCCCTAAAAGTGAATTTTTTGTCGTATCTTGTGCCGTTAAAAGCATACTAACTAATATTAAATATCAATTTACATTTTTATGAAAAAATTCACTTTAATTATGTCTCGTTTGCTGACCATCTTCGCGGCAGTAGCTCTTGTTGCTTGCGGTCAGACAAATGAAGAGATTGACAACAAGGATCCAAATCCAGATGAGAAACCAGATCCAAAGCCAGACCCAGAACCAGACCCAGAGCTGACGTTTAAGTTTGCTGCTGAGCTTGTAAAGGCTGGCTCATCAACAGCACAGATTAAGCTTACAACGGAGAACATTGCCCAGTACGCTTATGTTGTTGAGACTGCTGACACAAACCTTACTCCAGACCTTATTTTTGCTACTGGAACACCATCTCCTTGTGACGATGGCGACAATTTGGTTGATATTGCCTCGCTGAGCCCTGATACAGACTATGTTGCCATTTTCGCTGGTGCAACTATTGAGGATGAGTTCTACGAGGATATCGTAAAAGTTACATTCAAGACTGAGGCATTTACTGAGGAGCTTACTATTTTTGATGTTGACTATATGTCATTCTCTGCTCACTTTAACTATCCAAAGGATAAGATTACTGAGGGTAATGTCGTAAAGTGGGGTATTAGCGAGTTCCCTGTATACTACACAAACCGCAATTTGAAGGGCTTTACAGATGCTGAGATGCTCAATATGAATGATGGTGTGTACCACAACTATGTTACAGAGCCTACAACGTGGTTGTTCAATGAGGATAACAGCTATGTTGGAGGTCCAAGTGAAGATGCACCTGTATACTACGACCCAATCGTTCCTGGTCAGCCAATGTATCTGATGCTTGGTGAGTTTACCTATAGCAATGAGGACCACTGGGGATGGGGCTCTGGCTACTACAGCGCACTGTTTGACTTTAACAACTATGTAGCAGAGTTCTATGCAACAGGTAAGATGCCAGACGATTCAAAGTTCTGGACTGGCTACAACAAGAAGGTATTTGTTCAGGCAAAGGAGCCTGCAAAGATGAGCGCAAAGCCAGAGATTACACTCAACCTTACTCCTCTGGGTGGAAAGGTTAAGGTTACACTCCCTAAGGGATGCTATGGTATGTGTATCGGTCTTATGGATACGCCTACTATGCTTGAGCTTCTCCCTCTGCTTAATAACAACCGCAACTACATACAGTGGTATATCACCTCTTTCCACTCATTTATGAGCGGTATATCGTTCACTACATTTGAGGATACTACCGTGCAGCTTGAGGACAACTTCTATATGAAGCAGAATACAAACTACACTCTCTATGTAACCACTTTGGGTGATGAGATTGGTTCAAAGCAGAGCTTTAAGACTGTAGACTTTACACTTCCAAAGCCTACAAAGCCAGCTCCAACAGCTGCTGTTAAGGGTATTGTAAACCCAGAGACCAATAAGGCTGAGCACGACTACGTATGGTTCAATCTCAAGTGTAGCTCTGCTAATGCTATTGCAGCTAAGTATCTTGCTAACTATGAGCGTGAGTGGGCGGCTATGGTTAATTCTACAATGAAGAGCTATAATGTCAGTGAGCCAGAGGCTATTGATATTATGATTCAGACATATGGTCAGAGCCTTACTGCCGAGGAGGTTGCTGCAATCAACCTTGCTGAGGGTTGGAATGTGAACTTCACTACACGCCCAGATGCAGCAACTGTTTGCGGCCTCAGCGTTATGAACGACGAGGGTACTTGGGGCAGTGCTATTGATATGTACCGCTCTGCAAAGGAGCCTGCTGCAACACCAGTACAGTCAACTCTCTTTGAGGACCTTAAGGGTGAGTGGACAGCAACAACAACTATCCGATATAAACACTACCACTACTGTAAGCTCCCAGAGAATGAGGATCACCGCAATGATGATACACAGTGTGGAAATCCAAAGGACAATAAGGAGAATAACTATCTGATTACTCGTGACGAGCCTATCTCAAGCAAGGTTGTTATCGGTGAGGTTGGTTATGAGCAGACCCTTCCAGAGGAGGTTTACCAGCTCTTCTTTGAGGCTTCAAACCTCAAGACAAAGGAGGAGGTAGATGCTGTTTACAACCAGTTCAAGACTGCTGTAGACGACTTCAATACAAGTGTTCGCAACCAGAACCGTATTCTCTGTCAGGGCTTTACCCTTGAGTATGATGCTGATATTGTAACTTGCCCTATTCCAGAGCACACTGGTGGCCCAGATGGTAAGATTCCTACAAAGTATGCAAGCCCATATGAGCTCTTCATCGCTGATGCAGATACATACTCGGCTTACAACTACGAGTCTCCAGTATACGACTTCGGTCCAAAGTGGTATCTTGAGATTGGCGCAGACGGTAAGGTTACAGCTCCATTCAATGTAAACTACTTCGCCCCTATGGCACAGTGGTATGAGAATGTATACCAGTTTATTGGTGCTTGTGAGTACGCTACTGCTCCGTATATGAAGGATAACGCTGGCAATATTGTAAATGGTCACTTCCCAGTAGAGGTTTCTGCAGACAAGAATACCATTACAATCTATCCATTCAAGCATACATTCACTCGTACTGACGATAATGGTAGTTCGCAGACAATTACTGCCGACTTCTACCCTCAGATTACTCGTGATATGGGTAGCGGTCAGTATCAGCTCTACAGTATGATTGTTGCACCAATCGTGCTTACACGAAACGGTGCCGCTGCTCCTGCTGCAGTCTCTGCTGATGCTCCTGCAATGAAGTCTGAGCTTGAGTCTATCTATAAGGTTGCTCCTCGCCAGGCTCCAAAGAGCCGTACAGCTCTGCCTATTGTAGAGACCGTTAAGTCTCCAAAGGTTGTCAACTATCGTCTGCAGACTGCCGAGGAGGCTCGCGAGGCATTCCTCCGCATTGCAGATAAGCGTAACGCTCACAACTAATTTTAACCACTACTATCAGAAACTCTCCGATTGGGGAGTTTCTGGTCGTATCTGAACACAATGTTTATGAAGAGACTATTTAGTTTTGTCGTAGCTGTAGCCGTTGCTCTGTCAGCCTCTGCGCAGATTGCTTTGGGCGAGAAGGGTGGAGTAATCTCTGGTAGCGTTGAGAGTAATAATATCGTCTATTTTAACGATAGCGCACTCTCTACTCCAGCTCCAGATACACACTTTGGCTCTAACGACTACATTAAGGTAGACTACGCTGTAGACCGCTTCAGTGCGGGTATTCAGGTGGAGACCTATCTGCCAGCACTGCAGGGCTATGAGATTGGTAGCTATGGCAACCAGTTTAAGGTGCTTGTGCCGATGGTCTATGCACAGTGGCAGGATAAGAGCTACTCTGTAACAGTCGGTAATATGTACGAGCAGTTTGGTAATGGACTTGTTTTCCGTAGCTTTGAGGACCGTCAGCTCGGTTTTAATAACTCTCTGCTCGGTGCAAGGGTTACCTATAACCTTGGCGACTACTTCGCTGTCAAGGCTATCTATGGCCGCCCACGCCTCTATACAAACTATCAGACCGGTTGGGCTGGTGGTGCTGACTTGAGCCTCTCACTTGGCGATATGTTCGGTATGCAGAAGGGCGCACTCTTTATTGAGGGTAGCTATGTAAATCGCTATGAGAAGGTTAGTGACATTGCAGCAGACAATCTGCTCAATATGTACTCTGCCCGCATTAACTTTGACCACTCTGGCTTTTCGCTGCGTGGCGAGTATGTAGGCAAGGGTAAGGACTATACACAGCTTGGCAATAAGGGCTGGGCAGGTTATGGTGAGATTGGCTGGGCAGGCAAGGGATTCAGCTTTACAGGCTCTGTGCGTGCGCTGAGCCGTATGCTTACTCCGCTTGCCGCTGGTGGTGCAGGTACGGGCAATACGCTCAACTATCTGCCTGCTATGACACGTCAGTATACATATATGCTTGCAAACCTTGAACCTTATCAGGTGAATGCCGAGGGCGAGATTGGCGGTCAGGTGGATTTCTACTACACCTATCGTAGTAAAAATAACCGCTACCGCTACTGGAACTTCCACGCAAACTACTCTACCTACTACACACTGCGTAAGGAGCAGAGCA
The DNA here is from genome assembly GCA_017938765.1 of Alistipes sp. GTDB lineage: Bacteria > Bacteroidota > Bacteroidia > Bacteroidales > Rikenellaceae > Alistipes. The sequence goes on from JAGBAX010000016.1 coordinate 75,632, forward strand.
AGAGTGGTAACCGCGAGCGACTGTGGCAGGATATCAATGTAGATGTAACACGCCAGTGGTCAAAGAAGCTCAAGACAACCCTCCTCTACTCTTTCCAGGAGTGGAATCCTTATCACGGCTCCCACCACCGCACCTATGTGTCAAATATCTTTGTTGCAGATGTGCAGTATAAGTTTGACCGCAAGAAGTCTCTGCGCGTGGAGGCTCAATATCTGCTCTCTGGCGAGCATGAGGGCGACTGGGGTGCAGCGCTTGTTGAGTTTAACCTTGCACCAAAGTGGAGCTTCTTTGTGAGCGATATGTATAACATCGGTCGTGGCGATAAGGGTACAGATAAGAACTACTACTCTGTGGGTGGTAGCCTTACTATCAAGCGTACCCGTATTCAGCTGAGCTACGGTCGTAACCGCGCAGGATATGTATGCTCTGGTGGTGTATGTCGCTACTCTCCAGAGTATAACGGAATTAACATTGCAGTAACCGCTTCATTCTAACGCTATGAGAAAGTTTTTATATACTATGGTTGCACTTCTTGCAACCCTTACAACAACCTCGTGCCTCTACGGTGTAGGTAGTGACGAGGGGCTGGATGTAGAGAATACTACAGGCTTTAAGGTTGAGGTCTCTGCAACTATTATCTCGGCTGATGGCGAGGATACAGCAGTTTTCCGCGTGCTCTATAATGGCGAGGATGTTACAGCAGAGGCTACTCTGTACGATAATGCTACCAATCAGCCATATGAGACAATGAGTTTCTCGACCTATACATCAGGAATCTACCAGTTCTATGTTATCTGGGGCGAGCATCGTAGCGAGGTTATTGATGTGCAGGCTGTTCAGGCAATGGACCTCTCTGATAGAGACGAGCAGGGACTGACAGTAACCCTCTCTACAAACCTTGTTCAGGTGGGTAAGCAGTATGCTGCCTTTATTGTCCGCTATGATGGCAAGGTGCTTGAGCCAGCAGAGATGGAGAAGGTGAAGATTTACAATGCCGAGACGGACAATGGCGTAGCTCTTGATAAGGTTGTAGCTGTCTACAATGGTAAGGAGTATGTTCTTCCTTCATATACAGCCAATAAGGCTGGTAAGAAGAGCTTCTGGGTGGGCTATAAGACCAAGAATACTCGCGAGACACCAGTGACAATCACTGCCGTAAGTAGTGCCATTCCATCTCGTCCTGTAGACCCACAGCCGGCAAATACAGACTTTGTACACCGCGCTATGTTTACACAGCTCACAGGTACTTGGTGTGGATATTGCCCTAATATGATTGAGGCGTTCCACTATATGTTTGAGAACGAACAGTATAAGGATAAGTTTGTGCATACAGCAGTTCATGGCGGTGACGAGTTTAGACTTACATTGCCAAATGGCCGCGACCTTGCATCTATCCTTAATAACTCTGGTAGCTACCCATATACAATTGCAAACCTTGCCTATGGTCTGAATACTAACAACTCTGTTGATAGCAATATCAGCGCTATTATGGGTGCTATTGAGAATACACTCAAGACTCCTGCTCGCGCAGGTATTGCAGTGCGCACAGAGCTTAAGGATAATATGTTGCTTGTTCGCGCATCTGTAAAGGTCTCTCACGATGGTGAGTACTCTATCGGTGCTTGGCTTGTTGAGAGTGGCCTCCATGCTGCACAGAGTAACTATACAGATATCAAGGAGGATTATATTGACATCCACGAGAATGTAGTTCGCATTGCTGACTCAAATCCAGAGGGTAGCGACTTCAAGGGTCACCCAATGGGCCATATCGGTAAGGGCGAGAGTGCAGACCACCTCTTTATTATGGAGTTAGACCCAAGTTGGAAGGCGGAGAACTGCCACTTAGTGCTCTTTGTCTCAACAACACAGTATAACCAGTACACTATTACAAACGCAGTTAAGACTGTGTCACTCACTTCGGGTGTAGAGTTTGAGTATAAGTAGTGAACTGTAACACTTTTACAATTAGGGAAAGTCAGTACTGACTTTCCCTAATTATTTTTTGCTATAATCTGTTGCAAATGAGAATTGTTGAAAAAAATTGTTAAATTTGCATTAGTAATATATTGTAACTATGAAATTGGTACTTGTTGGAGGCCTCTCGTTTATCGGATTTGTCGCTATGTTGTATATGTTATGGCGATTTTTTAACCGAAGCATCAAGGCGGATAGGGTAATGGCTAAGGGCGAGTTTAAGACTCTCTTTTTTATCTTTCTTTTTGTTGTCTCTGTGCTGCTGACCGTTTCGGGCGTGTTGTACTGCGCCGGTATTAAGGGTAGTAGTTTTGTTGGTAGTGGCGAGGAGTCAGATACAGGTGTGCTGTGGGCGCTTCTCTATCACTGTATGGATCCAGGAAACTTAAGTGATGTAGCAAATTCAAGCCATAGGGTTGTGGCACTACTTGTGGCGCTGTTTGGTATTGTTGTGCTGAATGGAGTGCTTATTTCATCTATTGTCAGCCTCTATGAGAGGTTTGTAAATAGGTGGGAGAAGGGCTTGGCCAGATACCATTGCGAACTTAAGAGGTCAAAATTTGTGGTAATTATTGGTAGCAACGAGCTTATTGCCGACCTTATTCGTCAGATATTTGCCCGCGAAATTGTGGTGGACTATGTCGTTGTACAGACAAATGGAGATGTTGAGGCTCTGCGTAAATATTTGTCTTCGTTCCTTTCGCACCAAGATGAGCAGAGGGTTGTGCTCTACTATGGCGAGCAAAATTCGGCAGACGATATTGCGGATTTGCATTTGGAGTGTGCCAGTGAGGTCTTTATCCTTGGGGATAGTGTTGAGGATGAGAGCTATAAGACAAACCACGATGCGCTGAATATGCAGTGCCTTAGAATTATTGCAGACCAGTTGTCTCAGATTACACCGCGTAAGTCTCACGATAAACAGGATAAAAGGGAACGCCTTATTTGCCATGTGATGTTTGAGTATCAGACATCCTTCTCAATCTTCCAGTTTGCCGATATCAGTAATACAATAGAGTCGCTTATTGACTTTAGACCATTCAACTACTATGAGCAGTGGGCGCAGCGCGTATTTGTAAACCGAGACCTTACCCCTGCCGATATAGGTGTTGAGAAATACCTGCCATTAGAGGGGCGAGAACCTATAACTGTTGATAGTAAGGATTTTGTCCACCTTGTTGTTGTCGGAATGTCTAAGATGGGCGTCTCTATGGCTATTGAGGCGGCACATCTGGCACACTATCCAAACTTTACAAAGGATAGCAACCTTAAGACCCGCATAACATTTATTGATACCGACTGCACGAATGAGATGGGATACTTCCAAGCCCGCTTTAAGGAGCTTTTTGCCCTATCAAGATGGAGAGTGCAAACCGCTAAAGATGGTAATATATCGTATGATACCACCAAGTGGGAAAATGGAGATTTCTTTAAGAATAATAGCTATTTAGGCGATGATTTTATAGATGTAGAGTGGGAGTTTATTGAGGGTGGTATTGAGACCAAAGAGGTTCAGAACTACCTTAAGGCGGCGGCGACAAATGCCAATGCGCGCCTTAACCTCGCTATCTGTCTTCCGCAGGATAACCAGAGCGTGGCAGCGTCGCTCTATCTGCCTGATGAGGTCTATGAGAAGGCTGTGCAAGTGCTTGTATATCAGCGTCACGGCTCGGCAATTATTGATAGCATTTCGCACAACGGCAATAGCAACCAGTACTATACTCACCTACGAGCATTCGGAATGCTTCAGTCTGCGTATGACGACACTCTGGCCGAACTGTCGTTCAATGTTGCCAAGATTATGGATAGCCACTACTACATTATGTATCAGCAGGTTAATAAGGAAAATAATGTTGTTGAGGTCAGCCACACAAACATTCGTGGAAAATCTAAGGCTGCCAAGCTGTGGAGTAATATCTACAATGCAAATACTATTTGGACAAAGCTGCGCAGTATCAACTACGCTACAAGGCAGACAATCAGTGAGCAGGATGTTGTAGCATTAGCGCGTACGGAGCATAACCGTTGGTCTGTTGAGCAACTGTTGATGCGCTTTAGGGCGCTTACGGTGCAGGAGCAGGAGGATGTGTGCAGTGGTAAACTTATTAAAGAGGCTCTGAAGGGCGATAAGATGGCGCATCTTGATATCTGTAGCTTTGAGCGCCTTAAAGAGATTGACCCAGTGGCAACAAAATACGACGAGGGCTTTATCCGCATCATCCCAGAGATTCTTGAGACGGTAAAGACCGATTGTAAATAGAGACTATCTCGCTGCACTTAAATAATGGAGACTACTTTTCACTACTACGCTTTTATAAGCTACTCAACCAAAGACTCAAAGTGGGCTAAGTGGCTCAGACAAAGCATTTCATACTACCATATTCCCTCCTCTGTTAAGAGGAGCAAGGTCGGTGTGCCAGATAAGCTGCAGCCAATCTTTATCTATGAGTATGATTTGTCTGGCAACCTGCTACACAATGTTATACAAAAGGAGCTTTTGGACTCTAAGTACCTTATTGTGATATGCTCTCCAGAGGCTGCGCGCTCTAAGTATGTCAATGATGAGGTGCAGACCTTTGTAGATCAAGGCCGTGAGGGGTATATCATCCCTTTTATTGTAGATGGTCAGCCAAACTCTGCAGACCCTGCTACTGAGTGCTTCCCACCCGCGCTGCTGAACCTGTTAAGAAGTGGCGATAAGAGCAAGGAGATTAGAGGCGCAAATATAGCGACAAATGGCAAACATCAGGCACTTGTGGATGTTGTTGCGACGATGATTGGTGTTCGCCGTGACGAGATTTGGAATAGCTACCGAGTGCGACAAATACGCCAGCGCGTGGCTATGGTGGCTGTGGCAGTTGTCGCTCTGCTCTCAGCCCTGTTTTACTGGGACTACACTCGCCCGACATATAGATACTTTGCCGACTATGTGGATGTTTGGGGCGTACCTTCGGGCGTTGTGGAGGTTGATAGTAAGACACGGGCGCAACGAAACGGAACATATCGCTTTGAGTACCGCCGAATACCGTTAGGCCAGAGGAATGCTTATAACTGGCGACTTGCAGCGGTGAGCTATGTCAATTCAGCAGATAGGCCGCGTGAGATTAGTAATAGTGAGTATAATGACCGCTATCCAATTCAGAAACTGATTTATAGTCCGCAAAATGGGGTGCTGACAGATATAGTCTACTGCAATGAGAATGGCCGAGAGCAACTCCAGCATAGATTATCTCGTCGTGGTAATTCAGTAGCCTCTGTTGTAGATATTGAGAGTGCTGTTGCTGGTGAGAGTATCAGCTTTTCAAAGAGCTTCTCGCTGCTTTCAGATGCAGAGGAGGCGAAACCGTCGCGCATTGTAAGATATCTCTATGAGCGTAATGCGGATGGATATATTACCAAGATGACCTACCATGCAAATAACGACCATAACTTTAGCCGGAGCGCTGTTGCGGATAATAATGGCGTCTGGGGCGTGGCATTTGACCTTGACTCACTTGGTCGCCGCGTGGCTCTGCATTACCTTAATCAGGATGGCTCTTACTACTGCAATAAGATAGGTGTTGCCTCTCGCCACTATAAGTACGATGCACAGGGTGAAATTACTGAGTGTCGTGCGCTCAATTTAGCAGGTAAACCGATACTGAATGAGTATCTGTGGGCAACAGCTGTTTCCAAAATTGACTCTCACCGAAATATCGTCCAAAAGGAGTATTATGGCGTAGATGGCAAACCTTGCTTACATAAGGATGGTTATGCGAGAGAGGTTATATGTTATGATGACTCTTGGATCGTTATAGAGCGTGCTTATTATGGTGCGGATGGCAAGCCATGCTTTCACAAAGATGGTTATGCTAAAATTGTCTATCACGATGTTGACTACGATATTACTGAGGCTACTTTCTACGGTGTAGATGGTAAACCTTGCCTAAATAGTGATAATATTGCCAAATATGTCGTTAGGTACGATGAGTGCGGAAATATTGTAGAGTCAGCGACTTATGGTTTGGATGATAAACCATGCTTGGATATGTATAGGGTTGCCAAATATGCTTGTGTGTACGATGAGCGTGGAAATGTGGTGGAGGCCTCTTACTATGGCGTTGATGGTAAACCATGTTTAAGGGTGGATGGTAATGCAAAATTGATTGCTAAGTATGACGACAGAGGAAATGCAATCTGCGAGGCTTATTATGGATTAGACGGCAACCCTTGTGTGAATATAGGGGGCTTTGCTAAATCGACATCCCGATATGATGAACGCGGTAATAGGGTAGAGCGTGCTTACTATGGTTTAGATGGTAACCTTTGCCTCGGTAAGAGCGGTTATGCAAAGAGAATATCTCAGTTTGATGATAGGGGCAATGAGATAGAGTGTACTTATTACGGTATAGATGGTAATCTTTGCCTAAATGAGAATGGTTATGCAAAGAGGGTATCTCGGTTTGATGATAGAGGTAACGAAGTAGAGTATGCATATTATGGAGTAGATGGTAAACTCTGTTTATCATGTGATAGCTATGCTAAATCAACTGTTGAGTTCAATGAGCGCGAAAATATGGTAGTACAAAGCTATTATGGCGTTGATAGTAAGCCTTGTTTGATTTATGACGGTTATGCTCAATGTGTGTCAAAGTACGATGATAGAGGAAATTTGGTAGAGGTTACCCTATATAGGGTAGACGGTAAACCATGTTTTGATAGGTATGGTATTGCAAAGGTCGTTTACTTGTATGATGAAAGAGGAAATCAAACCGTTGAGGCATATTATGGCGTAGATGGCAATCCTTGCTTGAACGGGAATGATTTTGCGAAGGCTGTTTATCAATACGATGAGAGTGGAAACGAGATAGAGGCGGCTTTCTATGGGCTAAGTGGCAAACTTTTGAGGCGCACTGTTTATGAGCACGATGAGCGCAGAAATGTCGTAAGTGAGACCGTTTATGCCCCAAACGGAGATGTTATATCTAAACTATTTACCTAATAGAGACTTGTAGTTATGTTTGTGGATCAGATACTTAGTTGGTTGTCGTGTTTTGCGAGTGATAATTTTAGGGCGGACTCTCTGTTGCTTGATTTGGGGCAGAGTACTGTCAACCTATCTACCATAGGCTCGTGGATAGTACTTTTTCTGGTGCTACTTGTGGTGTTTATCTACTTTCTGCGCAAGACTCGCATCTTTGAGTGGATATCAAAGCATATACTCTCGTTTGCGATTGTAGTATGGCTGTGGGGCGTTGTCGTCTACATTGTCGGCTTCTATAATGGCGAAGTGAGTGGCCTCTCGGTAGTGCTACGTGCCATTATTGCCTCGTTTAAGATGTTTGTGGTCTCAAACGAGTTGGCGCGAGTAGTGCCACAGCTGCACTCCGATGCGCTCTATATGACGATGTTTGCTGTTGTGCACTTTGTTGCGGCGTTTATAACCTTTCTCTTTATCTTCAAGATGATAGGTTATAAGATAAAGTCGTATATAGATATCGTAGTTTGTAGATATTGGCATAGTAAAGAGAGAAGGGTGCACATCTTTTGGGGTATAAACCAAGCCTCGCAACTGCTTGCTCAGAGCATTCGCCGTCAGCTCAAGAGCGATATAATCATCTTTGTAGATGTAGATAAGGAGGGTGGTGAGGCAAGCAACAAGCAGAGCTCGATAAGCACGATAACAAATATGATTACCATCCGCAATAGCGATATTGTCAATCTGGACGCTATTGGCGCGCTTGTAGACCACTGCTATGGAGGCCCTGCGGCGGTAAGTGAAGCGGAGGCAAACAAGGTATTCAAGGCTCTGCATCTGCGAAATATAGCTCAGATTGTTCGCAAGAGTAGTAAGACCAATCTATACCTACTCTCTGAGGACGAGGGCGAAAATATCGCGGGTGCGCTCAACTTGCAGAAGGATACAATTCTCAATACGCTTGGTCGCGGTAGGGTAGAGATATATGTCCATGCACGACGTCGCGCGTGTGATGATGTGCTGAACGTCTCCTCTCAGAGCCAGTGCAATATCAATATAGTAGACTCGGCATACTTGGCTGTTCAGACCCTCAAATGCTCAGAGAGTGCTTTGCCAGTGAGTTGCGTGGATATTGATACAAAGACAGGACTTGTAGATACTCCATTCAACTCGCTTATTATCGGCTTTGGAACGACAGGTCAAGAGGCCTTCAAATTCTTGTATGAGTTTTCAGCCTTTGTTGATAGTAAGTTGCATAGAAGTAAATTTTGTTGCCATGTGGTGGATGAGAAGATGGATAGTATCGCGGGTCTTGTACGCGCTCAGATGCCTGCTATTACTAAAGAGGAGTTGGTGCTTATCAAGACAAGTGTCAACTCTGTAGAGTTCTGGCAACGCATAGAGAAGATTATCTCGGAGCTTAACTATGTGGTAGTTACACTCAATAACGACAACTTAGGGCTCTCAACAGCTGTAAACCTCTTTAAGTATGCACTCAAGTGCCGAAACACTTCATCGCCAATGATGAAGATTATGCTCCGCTGCTATGATAGTCGCAATCAAGCGCGTATGAAGGAGGTTATTGGTGGTCTGAATAGCTCTACCGAAGGGTCTAATGTCAAGATAAACCTCTTTGGATTAAATTCTGAGCTGTACGACTATCGTTTGATAGTCTCCGATGCTACTATTTGTCAGGCTATGGAGTTCAACCGCATATATGAGAACTCAACTCTTACGGCCGAGGAGCAGTGGCAGAAGAATTTTGGCCCAGAGGCTGTTGAGACGATAATTAGCAAGGGGTACAATCGCTATCACGCCGTGTGTGAAATTAATCGCAAGGTGTCCCAGAATATCTCAAATGCCCTGCATTGCACGACCAAGCTGATGCTTATGGGACTGGATACAGATAAGGCTACAGAGCGACTAAAACTCTTCTGTGGCTATGTCGCTACCCGTAAGTCTGGTACAACAACATACCAGTGTGATACTCCAGAACAGCGCCTGCTTCTTAATATGGCTATCGTAGAGCATGAGCGCTGGGTGGCATCTCATAAACTTATGGGCTACACATTCGGAGAGAAGAGTAGTGCTTCAAAACAGCACCCTTGTATATGCTCTTGGGACTCTCTTGACCAGACTACGCAGTCTTATGATTGCAATGTCGTAGACACCACAATAAAACTCGCCTACGAGCAGTTAAGTAATAAGTAGTGAAAAATGTAGGAGTAATTTTTGATATATTTTGGCGTGGGGACGCTCTTTATTAATGAACTAAATTGATTTTTGATGAAAAATAGTTATGTACCGCAACCAATGGATACAAGTGATATCCAGTTGCCAGAAGAGTTGAATGAGTTGGTAGAGAAGATGGCTCGTAATGTTCACGAGGTGTGGGCAGAGGGTCGTATTAACGAGGGTTGGAGTTATGGTCAGACACGAAATGATGCCCTCAAACAGCACCCTTGTCTTGTTCCGTATGAGGAGCTACCCGATTCAGAGCGCGAGTATGACCGCCACACAGCCGTGCAGACGTTGAAGCTTATCTGTAAGTTGGGATTTAAGATTACAAAGTAGTGTCCAAGCGCAATAAAAAAATAGACCTTACCGCAGTAAGGTCTATTTTTTTATTGTTGATTATCAACTCTTTAGAATAGCTCGTCAAGTTTCTCAATAAGAGCCTCGCCGCGCAGGTTCTTAGCGATAATCTCGCCATTTGAGCAGTCGATAAGGAAGTTTGTAGGGATGCTCTCTACGACATACTCCTCGGCTGCAGGGTTATTAAAGCTCTGCAATAGGCTAACATTTACCCACTTCATATTCTGCTTCTTGATAGCGCCTTTCCAAGCCTCTGCATTGCGGTCAAATGATACGCCGTAAATCTCAAAGCCCTTCTTGCTATACTTTGCATAAGCCTGCTTAAGATATGGCATCTCGCCCATGCAAGGACCACACCATGAAGCCCAGAAGTCAAGAAGTACATACTTGTTGCCAGCCTTCTCAACTACGCTCTGAAGAGATACTGTCTCACTATCAGGTGTTGGCTGCTCAATGTTGATATATGTAGGGGTAAAGTCGCTACCCTCAGCCTTAGGCTCTGTGCGCATCTTGCGAGCCGCCTTATCAAGTGCCGCCTTAACTACATCAAGCTCCTTCATAGGCTCTGACAGTGCGTTAAGCTTTGCGGTCATCTCTGCAGCAGAGAGCTCATAGCCCTTCTGCTCAATAAAGAGGATAACACCGAAGATATTATCTATATTGCCCTCAATAGCCTTGTCAATAAATGCATAGTACTCCTCAATCAGTACCTCACGCTGCTCATCGTCTGCAGCCTGTGCATAGCGCTGGTTGAAGGCTGTCATATCGGCGTTGTACTGGTTAAGGGCGTCGTTTGCAGGGGTGCCAGAAGCAACTACAGAGCTATCGGCAACATTTCCAGATACGGTAATTGTACCATCCTCAGTAAATACAGCTGTAAGTACCTCGTCTGCAGTACGCAGAGCGTAGTATCCAGCAGTTGGAGTGTCAATGTTGAACACAAACTTACCATTGTTAATCTCTGTGCTATCTACCACTGCACCATTACGATTAGGCTCAGCAAGGTAAATAGTTCCATCCTCAACACCAAGAACATCGCCATTAATAACTGCTCGGTGGTTGTTGCAGCCTACAGCCGCAGCTGCTACTGCAAAAATTGCAAAAATCTTTCTCATTGTTAATCTATTTTTGTTGTTTGTAAACTCCTCTTAAGCTCCTCTATAGCCTTTGTCTTCTGCATTGCAGGCGATAGACGAGAGATAAACTTCTCCTTCTGTTCAGTGCTGTAGCTGTTGCTACTTAAGGTAAACAGATAGACGCTTGCAAAGTTGTCAAGGTTTCTGTTGATGCTCTTGCGCACCAACTCCTCGTAGGCGTTGTTTATTGCCTTGCGCTCCTCGGAGCTAAAGGCCTCCTTGCCTCTCTCTTGCAGCTCCATCCCTTTAACAACGAAATTGCGCAGCGCATTATTGCCCTTTGTGCCACCAATAACAAGGCCTCCTGTCGGGCTGTTGTCATCCTCAGCAACTGTTATTGTGCCAACCTCAAGAATCACTGGTGTAAAGCGAGTTATCTCAAATCTGTCAACGAGGTTTGTACTGCTGATGTTACGCATCGGGATAAGTGAATCCACAACCCCCTCAAAGCGGTAGTGGCCTGCAGTAACTACAGCCGAATCAATCACATCGTACCCACTAAAGAGGTAGTAGAACTCCCCATCAGCCTTTGAGGTGCTGCCCTCAATGATGTAGGTGTTGCTTGTCGGTGCGCAGGCTGTAAGCAGTAGCGCAAAAACTATAATTATACTCTTCATTACTCCTTCTCTGTAAGTTCTGCAACGCTCTTCTCAAGGTTTCTAACTTTGCGAGCAAGCTCTGGGAGCTCCTTGAAAATAGCAAAGCTACGGTAGTAACCCATACCCTTCAGTGCAGGTGAGCCGAAGCGAATCTCACCAGATGGCACATCGCGGTCAATACCGCTCTGAGAGCCAATCTTTACATTGTCGCCAATAGTAATGTGGTCAGCAATACCAACTTGACCTGCAAGGAAACAGTTTCTGCCAACCTTTGATGTTCCTGCGATACCCATCTGGGCTGATGATACGGTATTCTCGCCAATCTGTACATTGTGACCTACTTGAATAAGGTTGTCAAGCTTCACTCCGCGATGAATAATAGTAGAGTCGGTCTTTGCGCGGTCAATACAAGTGTTTGCGCCAATCTCAACATCGTCCTCAATAATCACATTGCCAAGCTGTGGAATCTTGTCAAAGCCTCCTGCTGCATTAGGTGCAAAACCGAAGCCATCAGCACCGATAACAGCACCTGCATGGATAATACAGCGACTGCCAATCACACAACCCTCGTAAATAGATACGCGAGGGTAGAGGGTTGTCCCTGCACCGACCTTTACATTGTCGCCCACATAGCAGTGTGGATAAATCTTTGCGCCATCGCCAATCACTGCGCCCGCCTCAATTACGGCAAAGTCGCCGATATAACAGTTCTGACCAACAGTTGCCTTCTCAGAGATAGATGCACGCTGTGAAACGCCACTCTTCTGCGGCTTCATAGCCTGATACATCTGTAGTAGCTGAAGCACGCAAGCTCCGACATTGTCAACCTTAATAAGTGTCGCTGCAACTGGTTGCTTTGGCTCAAAAGATTTGTCTACCAGAACTATAGAACACTGGGTAGTGTATAGATACGGCTCATATTTTGGATTTGAAAGATAGGCAAGGCCTCCCTGCTTGCCATCCTCAATAGAGGAAACGGTGTGTACTGTGGCATTCTTGTCGCCCACAACCTCGCCAGAGATTAGTCCGGCAATCATCTCTGCTGTAAACTGCATATTGTCTGTTTTAAGTTTTCTATTTCAAATAATCGTTAATATCTATCCCTTCGGGCATAAACTCTGATACGTCGTGGTTAAAGGAGAGTAGCTCGCGCACGATACTTGACGAGATGTGCGCATACTCATCTGGCGTAACGAGCATCACAGTCGTAATCTCTGGGAATAGACGGCGGTTTGTCGCCTCTATAGAGCGCTCAAAGTTAAAGTCCGTCGTGTTTCTAATACCACGAATCATCGCTACAGCACCACACTGACGCGCAAAGTCGCCCGTAAGGCAACTGTACGAGGTAACCTCAATGCGACTCTCGCCCGCATAGCGGTCCTTGATAAGCTGTACTCGTTGCTCAATGGTAAGTAGTCCGCGCTTGGAGATATTATCCCCAACGGCGATAATAACCTTGTCAAAGAGGCGCAACGCCCCCTCAACAAGCGACTCGTGTCCCCTTGTAAATGGGTCAAATGATCCAGGAAAAAGTGCAATTCTCTCCATAATAGCTACAAAGGTAATAATAAATTTTAGAAGCTTATTAAATTTGCCTACAAAATTACGAGAAGTTGTTTGAGATTTATAAATCTTTAACAACTTCTTACTGGACTATCACTTGATTGACTAAATTTACGCCAGCCTTCTGATTTATTGCACGAGCAAGCGCATCACGCTGCATCATAAGTTCTGTGCGGATAACGGCAGAGGTTACATGGACATAGAGCGTACCCTTGACAAGTCGCACCTGACGAGTCTGCTCGGCAACCATAGGCCCTACGACCTGTCGCCAAGTATCTGGAAGCGCGCCTTCGGCAATCTTTGCCGCTATATTTGGACTCTTAAAGAGTTGGTCAAGAAGCTCTCCAACACTCTTTGGCTCTGTTCTTTTCATCGCTACAAAACTTTTCCATATGTGACATCAAAGAGTTTGTACTCCGCTCCGCTATTCTCAAGCAGTCGCTCCATACGCTCGTGGCTACAGTCGGTAATTACAATCTGCCCGAAGGTGTTACCTGCCACAAGCGATATTAGCTCTGCAACGCGACTCTCGTCCAACTTATCAAACACGTCGTCAAGTAGTAGTATCGGAGTTTTGCCCGTCTCGGCTGCAATAATCTGATACTGAGCAAGCTTAAGCGCGATGATAAAGGACTTCTGCTGACCTTGCGAGCCATACTTGCGCAGTGGCACATCGCCAATGGTAAAGTGTATGTCGTCCCTCTGAACACCGGCAGTAGTGTAGCCTAATATGCAGTCCTTTTCGCGTGAGGCGAGAAGAAGGTTGCTCAGTGACTCCTCTAATAGGTCGGAGTTGTAGTCAAGCCATACTGTCTCGCGGTCGCCAGAGAGAATTTTATAGTACTGAGCCACAATAGGTTGTAGTCTGCTAATCATTTCGCGCCTACGCTCAAAAATCTTTGTGGCTGCGGCCTCAAGTTGCATATCGTAAATCTGGAGCATCTGCTCATCAGAGCCAATTTTTAGGTATTTATTTCGCTCGGCAAGCGCTGTGTTATAGCGGATAAGAGCAGAGAGGTAGTCGTGGTCAAACTGAGAGATAAAGGCGTTGATATACTTGCGGCGCTCCTCTGCACTGTCGCTAATGAGCATTGAGTCGGCAGGCGAGACAATCACCGTAGGGATAAATCCAATGTGGTCAGAAAATCGCTCATAGGCCTTGCCGTTGCGCTTTATAATCTTCTGAGAGCCACGAGTATAGCTACATACAATCTGCTCGCGACGCTCACTGTCGCTAATAAATGTGCCGTCAATCATAAAGCTATCCTGCCCGTGTAGTACGCACTGTCGGTCGCTCATACCGATTGCCGACTTGCACATTGACAAGTAGTAGATTGCATCCACGATATTTGTCTTGCACGTTCCGTTGTCGCCGACAAAGCAGTTTATGCCACGCAAAAACTCTATATCTTGCTGTGGCAGATTCTTAAAGTTTATAAGAGAGAGTCTCTTTAAGTACATAGTCTTACATTTTGGACTCAAAGTTACGAAAATATGCTGAACAAAATATATTTTTCAAAAAAAAGTATGGAATTTATGGATTATTAACTAAAAAATCTTACTTTTGCAGTTTGAAGGCAAAAATTAACCGAATTAGAGTAAAATACGAATTATAAAAAATAAAAAAATTATGGCAAAAAAAGAGAATCAGCAGGAGGCAGCAGTTGCCGAGGCTGTAAGCAAAACAGAACAGTTTTTCCAGCAGAACGGCAAGAAGGTCGTTATTGCACTTGTAGTTGTTATTCTGGTAGTAGTTTGTGGCTACCTCTACAAGAACTTCGTTATTGATAGCAATGCTGAGAAGGCTTCAGAGATGATTGTTGAGGCTCAGGACCGTTTCGCTGGCGAGAACCCAGACTTCGCTCTGGCTCTTAATGGTGACGAGAATGGCGCTGGCTTCCTTGATGTTGTAGAGCAGTATGGCTCAACAGCTGCTGGTAACATTGCAAAGCACTATGCAGGTATCTGCTACCTTCGTCTTGGTGACCTTGAGAATGCTGAGAAGTATTTGGCACAGTATGATGCTGTTGACGAGCTCGCTTCTGAGGTTGTAAATGCTCAGAACCTCGGTCTTCGTGGCGATGTTGCTGTTGAGAAGGGTGAGTATGAGGCAGCTGTAGCCCTCTATAAGAAGGCTGTTGCAGCTTCTGCAAACATCTATACCGCTCCAGTTTACCTCCTCAAGCAGACTCTTGTTTACGCTCAGCTCGGCAATAAGGCTGAGGCTCAGAAGTGCCTTGATGCTCTTCAGGCAGAGTATCCAATGTCTACTGAGGCTCGCGAGGCTGAGAAGGTTGTTGGTAGCTTGTAGTATCTACCGATGCAGACATTAGAGAGTTGGGAGTCATGCTCTCAACTCTCTATCTTTTCCAGATTAATCTTATATATAAATATAGTATGATCTCTCCATCTGAAATAAAGGTCGGTATTGTCGCCGAGCAGGGCCTTGATATTTGGTCGGCAATCACATGTCTTAGACAGAACGGATGCATAGACGAGAATATCGTCGTAAAGTATGTTCCGCCGTTTCAAATAGCACTTGGTGCACTCTTTTTTGCTGAGTATACAGATGTGGATTGTACTATAGTCATTGCCCGTGAGAAGAGTGAGCCTATAGCCACAGCACTGCTTAACCTGCAGATACAGTGGAATATGCCTATTGACTACGCCGAGTATCCCGCTCTTGATTGCGACTCTGTTATCCGTATGGTACTACTGCAGAGCGAGATGGCCGAAAAGGCAGGGGCTTTGCAAGATAATAAGGCGCAGCATAGTAGCTGTTAGTTATTAGCTGTTAGCTATTGGCTATTGGCTATTAGCAGGCTAACGCAGTACAGGGAATTTAGTGACAGACTTCGTCTGTGTGTTTATTCGGATTTAGGTTGCTGCCGCAAGGCAGTGAAATGGAAAATAGAGTCTAACACTCAAGCTTGCTTGAAGGTGTAAAGACTCTATTTTTTATTTCAATAACTCGCAGAGTTACCCTAAATCCGCATCAGCACAGAAGAGAAACGAAGTTTCTCAGAAAGTTTTTGCACGCCCTGCTTTTTTCAAAAAGCGGGCAGTACTGCGTAGCCAACTAATATCCCAGTTCGGCTTGGAGGCGAGCAATCTCGTCGGCGGGAACGGCTTGCAATGTCTTGCAAGGGGTGTCGCGGGCGATGGTGTAGCACATAATCTGCTTTGGGCGGATGCGCTGTAGGGCAGAGCGTAGGGCGGCGATGTGTTCGGCTGTTGTGTTGTCAATCTTTTTGCCGTTATACTCGCCGCGCAGGAACATTATCTGCACAATAAGGTTACCCTCAAAGGCTGCAAGTTGGTCAATAACCCTATCTACAGAGTAGTTGCAGCAGGGCTTGTTCATATCTACCACTGTGCTATCAAAGGCGGCGTCAAGCTTTAGTATATTGTTATCTACGCGCAGTAGGGCGCGAACAACATCCTCTCGGTGTAGCTGTGTGGCGTTGCTCAGCACCGATATCTTCGCCTTTGGGGCATATTTATCTCTTAGGGCTATTGTATCGTCAATAACCCCCTCAAAGTCGGGGTGGAGCGTAGGCTCGCCGTTTCCAGCAAAGGTAATCACATCTGGTAGTACCCCATCCTCTGCCATCTGAACAAGGCGGCTCTCAAGTGCTGCGGCGACATCAGCGCGGCTGTTGAAGCTCTCCTTACCTCGGTTGTCGTCATTCCATCCGCACTCGCAGTAGATGCAGTCAAAGGTGCAGAGTTTACTGTGTAGTGGTAGTAGATTTACGCCTAACGATACTCCGAGGCGGCGCGAGTGAACGGGTCCGTATACTATCTGTGGATATAGTGCAGTCATAGTGAAAATAATTTTTCACAAATGTAGTGATTTTTCTTTAGAATAGAGTATCTTTGTAGTCAAACAAACCTATAAAACTATGAAAAAGCTCATTCTTATACTTGCAGTTGCTTTTACTACTATCTTTGCTGTTCAAGCCGCCAAGCCTGTGAAGATTATCTTTGATACCGATATGGGTAACGATGTGGACGATGTTGTCGCCCTTGATATGCTATATAAATATATAGACGAGGGAACTATTGACCTTCTCGGTATCCTTTCAAGCAAGCGAGAGTTGGGGAGTATCAAATTTATTGATGCTATGAACACAATTTATGGATACCCAAATATCCCTATCGGAATAGTAAAAACATATCCAAGTGAGAATTATGTTTGCACGGACAAAAGACTCAACTATGCAGACTATACTGTGGCCCAGCATAACTACCCTCATACTATCAAAGATTGGGATGCTGTGGAGGATGGATACAAGCTTCTTCGCAAGTTGCTCAGTAAGCAGGAGGATGGTAGTGTGACCCTTGTGATGGTGGGATTCTCTACTAACCTTGTGCGTATGCTTGACTCAAAGGCGGATGAGTATTCAGAGCTTGATGGCAAGAGCCTGCTGGCGAAGAAATTGGATAAGGTTGTAATTATGGCGGGCAACTTCCACGAGAAGAAGAAGGAGTATAATGTCTATAAGGACCACTATGCAGCTGTTCGCTTCTATGCCGAGTGTCCAGTGTCAATGTTGTTTACGGACTATGCTCTTGGTAAGAGTACGCTCTATCCATATCAGACTGTGTATGAGGGATTTAAGTACTGTGAGAACCATCCACTTCCACTCTCTTTCCACTACTATGCCCAGATGCCATATAACCGTCCACTGTGGGACCCAACGGCAGTTCTGTTTGCAGCCGAGGGACACAAGGGCTATGCTTCGCTCTCTAAAAAAGGATATGTCACTGTTGACCAGAAGTCAATCACAGATTTTACAGTTGATAAGCACTCAAATCGTCAGTACTATGAGGTCAATGATGCTCAAAGAGCGGCTATTGTTCGCCGAGTTGTAGAGCTAACGATGCGAGGTCCAAAAAATCCTTACAACAAGAAATAGTGCTACAGAGCTCTGTGATAATGTTTTTGAATTTTTGTTAACAACTTGTCAAAAATTATCTGAAGAAAAATTTGGATATTTAGATATTTTGTCCCTAAATTTGTGGTACAAAATATCAGAATTAATTAGTCTCTTTCGGGAGACTATTTTCGCCTAAATAGAACAACTAATAAATAAAACTGATATATTATGAATAAAACCCCTAAAAAGGTCGATTATGCCGCTGCCGTGGCTGCTGCCAAAGAGTATTTTGGTGGTGATGAGTTGGCCGCAACAGTCTGGGTGAGCAAGTATGCTCTGAAGGACTCTTATGGCAATATCTACGAGTCATCTCCAGTTCAGATGCACGAGCGTATTGCTTCTGAACTTGAGCGTATTGAGAACAAGTACCCTAATCCGCTCTCTTTTGCTCAGATTTTTGAGCTGCTTGACCACTTCCGCTATGTTATTCCGCAGGGTGGCCCTATGACTGGTATTGGAAACAACTTCCAGGTAGCTTCGCTCTCTAACTGTTTCGTTATCGGACATAAGAATCCTGCAGACTCTTATGGTGGTATCTTCCGTATGGATGAGGAGCAGGTGCAGCTGATGAAGCGTCGTGGTGGTGTGGGTCACGACCTATCGCACATCCGTCCTGCGGGTAGCCCAGTGCTTAACTCTGCGCTTACCTCTACGGGTATTGTTCCATTTATGGAGCGTTACTCTAACTCTACACGTGAGGTTGCTCAGGATGGCCGTCGTGGAGCTCTGATGCTCTCGCTCTCAATTAAGCACCCAGATGCAGAGAAGTTTATTGACGCTAAGCTCGATACAAATAAGGTTACAGGCGCTAATGTCTCAATTAAGATTGACGATGAGTTTATGCGCTCTGTAATTGAGGGTCGTACATACACTCAGCAGTTCCCTATTGGTGCAGCTGAGCCTCAGTTTGTTCAGAACATTGACGCTCGTAAGCTCTGGTCTAAGATTATCCACAATGCTTGGAAGTCTGCAGAGCCAGGTGTGCTATTCTGGGATACTATTATCCGCGAGTCTGTGCCTGATTGCTACGCAGATATGGGCTTTACAACGGTCTCTACAAACCCTTGTGGTGAAATTCCGCTCTGTCCTTATGATAGTTGCCGACTACTGGCTATCAACCTCTATAGCTACGTTGAGAATCCATTTACCAAGGAGGCTACATTTAACTTTGACCTCTTTAAGCAGCATATCCACAAGGCTATGCATCTGATGGATGATATTATTGACCTTGAGCTTGAGAAGGTTGATCTTATTATTAAGAAAATTGAGTCTGACCCAGAGGATTTGGATGTTCGTCAGGTAGAGATTAACCTCTGGAAGAAGATTAAGGATATGGCACTCAAGGGTCGTCGTACAGGCTTGGGTATTACTGCCGAGGGCGATATGCTCGCAGCCCTGGGTCTTCGTTATGGCTCGGAGAAGGCGCTGAAGTTTGCTGTTGAGGTTCACAAGACCCTTGCTGTTGAGGCTTACCGCGCATCTGTGATGATGGCTCGTGATCGTGGCGCATTTGGCGTGTTTGATGCCGAGAAGGAGAAGAATAATCCTATGATTGCTCGCTTGCGCGAGGCTGATAGCTCACTGTACGAGGATATGCTCAAGTATGGCCGTCGTAATATTGCTATGCTTACTATCGCTCCTACTGGTACAACTTCACTGATGTCACAGACAACTTCTGGTATTGAGCCAGTCTTCCGTCCAGTATACAAGCGTCGTCGTAAGATTAACCCATCAGACAAGAATGTTGTTGCGACATTTGTGGATGAGCAGGGTAACTCTTTTGAGGAGTACAATGTATACCACCATAAGTTTGTAGATTGGCTTACAATTAACGGCTACGACACATCTCGTTTGCAGAGCATTCAGGATGAGGAGCTGCAGCGTTGGGTAGATGCTTCGCCATACCACCGTGCAACAGCAAATGATATTGACTGGGTAGCAAAAGTTCGTATGCAGGGTGCTATTCAGAAGTGGGTTGACCACTCAATCTCTGTGACTGTAAACCTTCCAAATAATGTCTCTGAGGAGCTTGTTGCCGATGTATATCGTGCAGCGTGGGAGAGTGGCTGTAAGGGTATTACCGTATATCGTGACGGTTGCCGTGCAGGTGTGCTTGTAGATAAGAAGTCTAAGAAGGAGCAGCCAAAGTGCGAGGAGCCTACACAGTCTAACCGCCGACCAAAGTCTCTGCCTGCAGAGGTTGTTCGCTTCAAGAATGGTAAGGAGGATTGGATTGCATTTATCGGTCTACATGAGGGTCATCCATATGAGATTTTTACTGGTAAGATTGAGGATGATGCAATGTATATCCCACCAAAGATTACTAAGGGTAATATCCTTAAGGTTCGCGAGGAGGATGGTACAAAGCGCTATGACTTCCAGTATACTGACCGCTACGGCTATACAAATACAATCGGTGGTATCTCGCGCCTCTTTAACGAGAGTTTCTGGAACTACGCAAAGCTTATCTCTGGTGTTCTTCGCTATAATATGCCTATAGACAAGGTTGTTTCGCTCATTGATGGTCTGCACCTTGATGATGAGAATATCAATACTTGGAAGAATGGTGTTAAGCGCGCGCTGAAGCAGTATATTGAGGATGGAACTCGTTCAAAGGGTAAGTGTCCTCAGTGTGGCCAGGAGAATATGGCTTATCAGAATGGCTGTCTTACATGTATGAGCTGTGGCTACTCAAAGTGCGGTTGATGCAGTAAGAGTACTATGAAAAATAGAGTCTACAGCGGTAGGCTCTATTTTTTTTATCTTTTCAGCAGAAAAAAATTGGCGAATATTTTGTATATTGTAAAATAATTGTTACTTTTGTCGGTAATTTATACGGTAAAGGGATAAATTAATGCTAATTTAATTATAAACATTATGAAGAAGATTTTTGTATTTATCGTCGCTTTGGCGGCTTTCGCAGCAACTGCTGGCGTAGCAGCTGCGCAGGAGCAGAATGAGAAGAAGCCTCACGTTCAGGGCTTTATATCTAACAAGTTCTGGGATAACTGGGAGATTCAGGGTGGTGTAGGTCCTACATTCACCGTTAAGACTGGTAGCGGTATCGCTGATGCTAACCACTGGGCTGGTTATGCTGCAGTTGGTAAGTGGTTCCACCCTGTATTCGGTGTTCGCTTTGCTATGGAGGGTGGTAAGTTTGACTACCTCAGCGCTGTTGGTAACTACAACGTAAACACTTCATTTATCTTTGCTCACCCAGACTTAATGGTTAATCTGAGCAACTGGATTGGTGGGTATAAGGAGCGTGTTTACAATGCAGTTCTGCTTGGTGGTGCTGGTATCGCAGCTACAAGCCTTCACCCAGACAACAAGAGCACACGTACACTTGAGTATGCGTTCAACTTCGGTCTTCAGAACCGCTTCAATGTTTGCAAGTGCCTCTCTGTAGACCTTACAATGAACTATATGCTTGCAACTGCAAACCTCTATCCAGTTCAAAAGATTAAGAACTCACGCTTCAACGCACTTAACTTCTATGTAGGTGTTACTTACCGTTTCAACAAGCGTACTTACGATCGCGCAGGTATGACAGAGGCTGAGGCTAAGGCAGCTCTTGGTCGTCTTTCAGCAGCTGAGGCTGATGCAGCAGCAGCAAAGGCTGAGAACGAGCGTCTTGCAAAGCTCTCTGCTGAGCAGGCTCAGGCACTTGAGGCAGCAGCTGCTGCAGCAGCACAGCGTGACGCAGCACTTAAGTCTGCAGAGGAGAAGCTCGCAGGTTATTCTGCACAGGCATCTTCTGCTAAGGAGGCTGTTGATACTGCAAACTTCGAGGAGATTCTGTTCTACCTCTATGGTTACGGTGTACTGAATGAGAACAACAAGACTCGTCTTGACCTGCTTGCTGAGCACATCAAGAACGCAGACAGCGACAAGGTATTCAAGATTGAGGGCTTTGCTGATCCACAGACTGGTAGCAAGAAGGCTAACATCCGCCTTGCTGAGAAGCGCGCTCGCCTTGTTTACGAGTACCTCGTATCAAAGGGTGTTGACTCTTCAAAGCTTAGCTGGAAGAACTGCGGCACTGAGAACCTTCCATTTGGTAAGAAGGAGCAGAACCGTGTAGTAGTAATCTTCTAAAGTTAGCTCAATAAACTATAGTACCGAGTCAATTTGGCTCGGTACTTTTTTATATATAGGTAAATTTTGAATTTTGAATTGGTTTAGTTACCTTTGCAAGTTAGTAACAAATTTAATAAAAAGATATGGTAATTTTAGTTTTGAACTGTGGAAGTTCATCAATTAAGTATCAGGTGATTGACATCTGCGACGGTAGTCACACATTGCTTGCAAAGGGTCTTGTAGAGCGTATTGGCCTTGCGGAGGGCGACCTTACACATAAGCCAGTAGGTAAGGAGGTTTTCCATCTCCACCAGCCGATTGCTGATCATACAACTGGTATCCGCCTTGTTCTTGAGGCTCTGACAGATGCTACTCACGGCGTTATCGCCTCTCTTGATGAGGTTAAGGCCGTAGGTCACCGCGTTGCTCACGGTGGCGAGTTCTTTGCCAAGAGCTGTGTTGTAGACGAGAGCGTAAAGGCGAAGATTCGCTCTCTGTTTGACATTGCTCCGCTTCATAACCCTGCAAACCTTGAGGGTATACTCTCTATTGAGAAGGTACTTCCAGAGGTTAAGCAGGTGGCAGTCTTTGATACCTCTTTCCACCAGACAATCTCTGCTGAGAACTACCTCTACGCAATACCTTATGAGTACTACGAGAAGTATCGTGTACGTCGCTACGGCTTTCACGGCACGAGCCATAAGTTTGTCGCAGGCGTAGGTGCTACTCTTGCAGGCCTTGATATTAACAATAGCAAGATTATCACTTGCCACATCGGTAATGGCGCATCTGTGACCGCTATTGAGAATGGTAAGAGCGTATGTACATCTATGGGCTTCTCGCCAGTAGATGGACTTGTTATGGGTACACGCTGTGGCGATGTAGACCCATCAGCGCTGCTCTTTATTGCCGAGAAGGAGGGTATGAATCTTGCAGATATCAACACTATGATTAACAAGCGTTCTGGTGTTGAGGGTCTGTCTGGCGTGTCAAGCGATATGCGTGATATTGATGCTGCATATGAGGCAGGTAATCCTCGCGCTATTGTTGCTCGTGACATCTACTACGCTCGCGTAAAGCAGTATATCGGTAAGTATGCCGCTCTTATGGGTGGTGTAGACCTTGTTATCTTTACTGGTGGCGTGGGAGAGAACTCTTGGGAGCTTCGCGCGGGTGCAACCTCTGGCCTTGAGTATATGGGCATTGCTCTTAACGATGAGGTTAATCGCGCAACTCGTGGCACAGATACAATTATCTCAGCCGAGGGCTCAAAGGTTAAGGTGGCTGTAATTGCTACAAATGAGGAGTTGGTAATTGCTACAGATACATATAATTTAACACGATAAACTATTGGCTGTTAGCCACTGGTTGTGACAAGCTATGATGTTTATAGTACTATCACTTTAGTGGTACCTCTACAAGGCTAATAGCTAATAGCCAATGGCTAATAGTAAAAAAACAAAAACTATGAAACATTTACAAGAGATAGTAGAGGCTGCAAAGATTCGCGGTAGAAAGCGTCTTGCAGTAGCTTACGGACAGGATTCTCACACTATTGAGGCTGTCTATGATGCGTATAATGAGGGTCTTGTAGAGCCAATTCTCTATGGTGACCGTATCGTTATTGAGCAGGTGTGCAAAGAGCTTGATATTGATAGTTCTGTTTTCCGTATTATTGACGAGAAGACAGATGTTAAGGCTGCAGCACTCGCTGCTACAGCCGTTGCTACAGGCGAGGCTGATGTACTTATGAAGGGTATGCTTCCGACAGATAAGTATATGCGTGCAATACTTAATAAGGACCTTGGTCTCTGTCCTCCAAAGGGTGTGTTGAGCCATGTGTCAGTATTTGAGTGGTGCGGATACCATAAGCTCCTTCTTGCATCAGATATCGCTATTATTCTTCAGCCAGATATCAAGCAGAAGCAGAAGCAGATTGACTACCTGCGTCAGGTGGCAGTTGCTTTAGGTGTTGAGACTCCAAAAATCGGTTGCGTAGCTCCATCAGAGCAGGTGCTTCCAGCATCAGTCTCATCTATTGAGGGTGCAATGCTTGCAAAGATGGCAGATCGTGGTCAGCTCGGTAATGTTGTTGTAGATGGTCCTCTGTCACTTGATGTTGCTCTGTTTAAGGAGGTTGCAGAGCATAAGAAGGTTAAGGGCTCAACTATCGCAGGCGATGTAGATGCGCTTCTGTTCCCTAATATTGAGTCTGGAAACGTATTCTTCAAGTCTGTATCACATCTTGCAGGTGGTGAGATTGCAGCGATTGTTATGGGTGCAAAGGTGCCTTGTGTGCTTACATCTCGTGGCGACTCTGCAGCATCTAAGAAGTACTCTATCGCCCTTGCTTGTCTGCTTGCACGATAGTTTGAATATTATGCCGAGGCTACACCTACAAGATAGGTAGAGCTTCGGCATTTTAAATACCAATAAACAATGAAAATCCTAATTTTAAATGGGGCAAACCTCAATCTGCAGGGTAAGCGCGATAGGGGAGTCTATGGCTGCGAGAGCTTTGACGAGTTTATTCCGCGCCTACAGCAGAAGTATGCCGACCTAACGATAGACTACTGTCAGACCAATATTGAGGGAGAGATTGTTACGGCTCTGCACCAGGCAGAGGGTAAATATGACGGTGTGCTACTCAATGCTGGTGGATATACACACACCTCTGTAGTTATCCGCGATGCTATTGCGGCTATTGATACGCCAGTGGTTGAGATTCATATCTCCAATATAGCCGCCCGCGAAGATTTCCGCCATACAACGCTTATCGGTTCTGTGGCTATAGGTAGCATTGTTGGCTTTGGGCTCAACTCCTACATACTTGGTGTGGAGGCTCTTAAACTCCATCTTCAGTAGACGACTATGGCCGAGCAACTAAGAGATAAGGTTACGGTAGGCGTGGCGTGGAGCGTAGCAGAGAAGATAGGCTCTATGCTTATGCAGATGGTTGTAAGCATTGTCGTGGCGCGACTGCTTATGCCAGAAGACTTCGGTGTGCTTGCTATCCTTACCTTCTTTACTGCTCTTATGGCTGTTGTCGTTGATAGCGGATTTTCCCAAACGCTTATACGCAAAACAGAGCCGACAGAGAGTGACTATAAGTCGGTCTTTGTCTTCAATGTAGTGACCTCTCTGGTGCTCTATGCAGTAATGACGGCACTAAGTCCCGCTATTGCGGCATACTATAACCTCCCTGTTATTAGTAAGATAGCCCCAGTGCTGTTCCTGCTGCTGCCCGTAAACGCACTCACTGTAATACAGAACACAATCTTCGCCCGTCAGTTCCGCTTTGCAACGCTCTCGCGTATAAACTTCGCATCGGCAACTATTGCGGGCGTTACTGCTATTACTATGGCGTGGTGCGGTTTTGGCGTGTGGAGTCTTGTGGCTCAACGACTTGCACAAGTGACAGTAAAGGCCGTTCTACTCTGGTGGCGAGGAGATTGGAGGTGCAAGGGAAGATTTGATTTCTCAGCTCTTAAGGCTATGAGTGGCTTCTCGTTCCGACTTATGGGCATAGATATTATCTCCTACCTATACAACAATATTGCACAGCTCTTTATCGGCAAGATGCACTCTGCTACAACCCTTGGATACTATAATCAGGCACAGAAACTAAAGGAGCTGCCAGTAACATCTGTTGTGCAGTCGTTCCAGAGTGTCACTTACCCTGCTCTGGCTAATGTTAAGGGCGATAAGCAGAAGTTTGCCGATAGTTATCTGCGCGTGTTAGCTATCACGGCAGCTGTTATTGCGCCCGTTATGGTGGGTATGGTGGCTGTGGCGGACGATATGTTTATGCTGATGCTTGGCCAGAGGTGGATGCCGACTGTTCCTTACTTTAAGATACTATCACTTGCAGGGCTCTTCTATCCTATATCTATGATTGCCTATAATGTGCTTAAGGTGGCAGGCGATGGAGGTGTAATTCTGCGTTTAGAGATAATAAAGAAGGCGATTATGACCATTATCCTTGTTCTTGCTATTCCGCACTCTGTGACAGCTATCGCTTGGGGTATGGTTGTAATGGCAGTAGTTGAGCTGATGCTCAATGCTCTCTATTCACTCCGCTTTGCAGAACTTAAGGCCTTTGATTTGGTTTGTACACTACTGCCTATTGCGCTGCTGACAACAGCTATGTACTTTGCAGTAAGAGTCGTAGGCTATTATACAGCTGATTTTGGATTGTTTGCGCGATTTATATTGCAAATTGCAGTAGGTGTTGCTACCTATCTGCTCGGTGCACTAATCTTTAGGATGAAGTTCCTTAAGGATATCCTTCAGAGCGTAAAACGCATCATTTAATTTTGTAGACCTGCTCGTTCTCGCGCTGCATATTATATCGCTCGCGAGCATACTGCTCAAGGTACTCATTAAATTGCAGACGGTAAAGAAGGGTGCTGTCTGCTTCAATCTGCCTCTGATACTGCTCCTGAAGCCTTGTAAGACGGTTTATCTCACGCTTAGAGCGGATAATTCGCCATGCAGACTGAATGATGATAAATAGCGTTAGGGCAGAGAT
The DNA here is from genome assembly GCA_017938765.1 of Alistipes sp. Lineage (GTDB taxonomy): Bacteria > Bacteroidota > Bacteroidia > Bacteroidales > Rikenellaceae > Alistipes. Next base: position 102,010 of record JAGBAX010000016.1, read on the forward strand.
AACAATAGTGATAATGCGCCAAAATAGTAGTGACGCATCCGACAGCATACGGCCTAAAAATCCACCTTTTTTACCCTTGCCCCTTGCCATTATGGTATGTGCATATATTTGTGACTCTGTATAGATATGCTCCACTTAGGATTGTTCTTGGCATACTCTACAATAGCACTCATAATCTGTTTTGAGCGACTCCACTCTGGCTGTAGGTAGAGCAAACAGCCTTCTGAAACCTTTGCCGCATTTGCTTCTGCCCACTCAAAATCCTCCTCGCTCTCAATAATCACCTTCAGCTCATCTGCGCGAGCAAAGGCCTCCTCTAAAGGTGGCTGCTTGCGCTTTGGCGAGAGACACACCCAGTCAAAGTGCCCGCTAAATGGGTGCGAGCCAGAGGTCTCAAGAAATATCTTTAGACCGCGCTCGTGAAGATGTGAAGTGAGTGGCTCAAGAGGGTAGAGCAGGGGCTCGCCGCCAGTGATTACAATAGACTGAGCCTTGCAGGCAACTGCGCGCTCAACGACTACACTCATATCTGTAGGCGGGTAGAGCTTTGGATTCCAAGTGTACTTTGCATCGCACCACTTACACCCTACATCGCAACCGCCAAGGCGTATAAAATAGGCGGGCTTACCGGTATGGAAGCCCTCGCCCTGTATAGTATAGAAATCCTCTACTAATGGCAGTAGTTTACCGCCCTGTAGTACATCAATATTATTCATTATCAACGACATAGATGTCTTTTAGACCTCTGCCAACCTGGTCGTAATCAAGACCATAGCCCACGATAAACTCGTTGCCAATCTCCATAGCAACATACTTTATCTTGCGGTCATAGAGGTGCTTCTGAGGCTTGTAGAACAGAGTGCAGACCTCAACGCTATTTGGATTAAGAGACTCAAGGTATGTGACCATATGCTCAATGCTGTGGCCAGTCTCAACGATATCCTCCACAAGGATAATATCACGGCCAGTGATGTCAAAGTCAATGCCCAACTTGCGCATTACATTGCCGGTAGACTGAGTGCCCTGATATGAAGATACCTGTATAAAGGTCATCTCATTTGTAAAGGTTACCTTGCGCACCAAGTCTGAAAGAAATACCACTGCACCACACAGTACACCTACAAAAATCGGAGGCTTTGCTGTTGATGCGTAGTCCTTATTCAGTCGCTCTGCCACTGCTGCTACTGCTTTCTCAATCTGCTCAGCAGGAATCATCACCTTGAAGGTGCGATCTAAAAGTTTTACCTTATCCATTTGGGTTACTATTTGTTTGTTATTCGTATCTTCCTGATTTAATGCGGTTTACCTCGTCTACGGTAAGGAAGCGCCAAGCTCCGCGCTTGAGGTTTTTCTTTGTAAGGCCGGCATAGTATACACGGTCAAGCTTTGTTACCTGATAGCCAAGGTGCTCAAACATACGGCGTACGATACGGTTTCTTCCAGAGTGAATCTCTACACCGACAGACTTCTTGTCATCTTTTAGCCAAGATATCTCGTCAAAGTATGCTGCGCCATCCTCAAGGGTCACACCCTCTGCAAGTGTATCAAAGTCAGCACGAGTAAGTGGCTGGTCAAGTGTTACCTCGTAAATCTTCTTCTTCTTTAGTGATGGGTGTGTAAGAGTGCGGGTAATATCGCCATCGTTTGTAAAGAGCAACAGTCCCAATGAGTTCTTGTCAAGACGACCTACTGGATATACACGCTCGGTGCAAGCTCCATCAATAAGCTCCATTACGGTCTTTGCTGCGTGGTCATCCTCAAGAGTTGTAACATATCCCTTTGGCTTGTTCAGAAGTAGGTAGACGTGCTTCTCGCCCTGAATTTTCTCGCCATTGAAGCGTACCTCGTCGCCTGGCTTCACTTTTGTGCCAAGCTCTGTGACAATAACACCATTTACGCTTACGAGACCTGCTGCAATCAACTCATCAGCCTCACGACGTGAGCAGATGCCAGACTGCGCTACAAAGCGGTTCAGACGAACCTCGCCAGTCTGCTTGTTAGGGTTGAACTTCGGATAGCTGCGACGCTCAGTTGTGCGTGGACGCTCACCTCTGCCCTCCTCACTGCGCTTTGCATATGGTTTTGCTGTGCCACGAGTTTGTGGTTTACCCTTGAAGCCACCCTCTGTGCGCTTGCCGTATGGCTTTGCAGATGTTGGACGAGATGGTCGTGCAGGACGAGCAGGACGAGCAGAACGCTCTGAAGTTGTAAACTCGTCACGCAGACGGTTATCCTCTGTAAAATGTGGGTTATATGATGCGCGCTTCGGGCGTGAGAATGGACGCTCGCCACGCTCAGAGCGCTCCTTTGGAGCAGATGTGCGCACACGCTTATCTTTTGCAAATCGTGAAAGTGTTGACGAATTTTCTGTATTAAACTTTGCCATAGTACTATATTTTGGCCGCAAAGGTAGTTAAAATTTTTATTGCGTAGTGCTTATATGTGACAAATTAGACTCTTTAGTCTACAATTAGACCCGATTGCGTAATCTTTACCTGATTAGAGACGTTAAAACTTGTCACAGTGACGTATGCTGTGCGCTGAGTAGTCTTCTCGTTTGGCTCAATGCTCAGCACAATGCCCGAAGTCCACTCGGCAAGGTCGCGCGTGGTCTGGTAGTTGTCAATAACCTTAACAATCTTTATCCAGCCCTCTTTGGGAGTCATATCTCCATTTTCGTCAATCTCCCAATTTGACTTGTCTGAAAAGTGTATGTTCACATCATCTACGCCTGTGCTCTGCACAGGAATTACAATCTGACCACCCGCTGCAGTCATCATATAACTCTGCTCATCAAATGTAACCGAAGGCGTGTCTGTAAGATATTGTGAACAGCCGCATAGTGAGGCGGTTAGAACTACTATACCGATAAATTTTAGAATGTTTTTCATAATGCTTCAAAAGTTTATACTAATACAAAATTATAAATTTTGTTTTTGATTTCCAAATTTTAGGTAATTTTGCACCATGAACCGTGAGATTTTTAGAATAGCGATACCGAATATTATCTCCAGCATCACAGTGCCGCTGATGGGAATTTTCTCTACGGCAATAGCTGGCCATACGGGCGATAGTGCCGCTACTATTGGTGCTCTTGCTGTGGGTGTTTCAATCTTTAATTTTATCTATTGGAACTGTTCGTTTATCCGTATGGGTACAAGTGGTATTACGGCGCAAGCCTTTGGTGCTCAGGATTTTGAGACTACAACGGCTATGCTTGTTCGCGCTGTCGGTATCTCGGCAATTTTGGGTGTTCTGGTGCTTGTTTTGCAGTATCCACTTGGCGAACTTTCGCTGTGGATGATGAACGGCTCAAAGATGGTTTCTGACTACTTCTATGCTCGTATCTGGGCAGTGCCTGCGGGTATTATGCTCTTTGGACTCAATGGCTGGTTTACGGGTATGCAGAATGCTGTGATTCCTATGTGGACATCCATATTTATCAATGTACTTCACGTGCTGCTGAGTTTGTGGTTCGTCTTTGGCTCTGATATGGGTATTACGGGTATTGCCTACGCCTCGGTCGTGGCACAGTGGAGCGGTATGCTTCTTTCGCTACTACTGCTGGTAGTCTATTTCAGAAAGACGCTACATCGTGTAGATGTTGCTAAAGTGCTGGATATGAGCGCACTGAAGGAGTTTTTCAAGGTCAATGGAGATATTATTATCCGCACTTTCTGCATTGTTATGGTCTACACATTCTTTACCGCAGCATCTGCCCGTATGGGAAGCGATATTGTACTGGCCGTAAATACAATGCTGCTACAACTTTTTACACTCTTCTCCTATATGAACGACGGCTTTGCGTATGCTGCCGAGGCTCTTACTGGTCGCTTTGTTGGGGCGAAGGATGAGTTGTCACTCAGACAGTGTATTAAACGGTGTGTTGTCTGGGCTTTGGGAACTGCTGTGGTCTGTATTGTTATCTACCTTTTCTGGTGGAAAAATATTCTGGGTCTGTTTGTGGGAGAGGAGTCTCAACTTCCTCAGATACTGGAGGTTGCGCAGAGGTACATCGGCTGGGTTATTGCTATACCTATGGCTGCAGCTTTGCCATTTTTGATGGATGGTATTATGGTCGGAGCAACCCTTACGCGAATACTGCGTAACTCAATGCTTATCTCTACGGTGGCCTACTTTGGACTCTACTACTCGCTCTATCCGTTTATTGGAAACAACGCTCTGTGGCTCGCCTTTACAGCCTATATGGCACTGCGCGGGATTGCTCAGTATTTTATGTCGGATAGGCTTGCAATGGTGTATGATAAGAGCTCGACACAATAGGCTGTTAGTCAATTGACTACTGTCAATTGACCATATCCATCAGTAAACAGATGTCTATAAGGCTCGCCTTCACTGCTTCGCCTCGGCATAGTTCAAACAAGCTTGACTCTGCCCTCGGCTTAATCGCAGCGTTGGTTCGCCTTTACAGCCTATATGGCACTGCGCGGGAT
>JAGBAX010000017.1 GCA_017938765.1 Alistipes sp.
CAGCAGAGACCGTATAGTTATATGTTCCACCATCAAGCACTGCGCGCATAGCACCCTCTGTAAGTGTGTAGTGCTTGCCATCAATAGTCACAACCGCGCTCTGTGGCTCAACGGTAAAGACCACAAATTGTGGCTCATTAGCCGCCGTATTTACACTCTGACGGAAAGATATACTACCGTCATTGACCTCTATATCCTGCTCACTGCTTACCTTGCCATACTGAACTTTCAACTTATGCCCGCCAATCATCACCTCCTTAATAGTAAGACTGTTAGAGCTGTCGGTCTTGCCCTTAAACACTCCATCAAGATAGACATCGGCATTTGTCACATTGCTATTTACAACAATGCTATAGGTCTGGTTAAGGCTCGCCTCAAGCTGATACTCCTTGTCTCCCTCAAAGTCAAACTCCACCTCGTTAGATGTGCCAAAAGTTGGGTGCTTAAGGTAGAACTTTACTTGCGGTCTTGCGGTAAACTCAAGAATCAACACCGTGTTTCCCTCTGCGACCTTACACTTGGTATAATCAATAGTGCCCGACGGGAATACGGGCTCTAACTGCTCCATCTGCTCGCGCGTCATTCGGTGGAAGAATATCTTTAGTCGTGCGCATGCCCTACGAGAGCGGTCCACGCCGATTGGGTCTATATTAACACCCGTAAGGGCATCACTCTGCACCGCACGGAAGGTGCTACGGTCCAAGACAATAGAGTTCTCTATCTGCGCTGAAGCAGTTGCGCAGAGAAAAATAGTCAGTAGTATTGCAAAAATTCTTTTCATACTACAAAGGTAATAAAAAAATCTTGCGGGTGCAAGATTTTTTACCATTGGCTTTTAGCCGTTAGCTATTAGCCTTATAGCGGTGTCGGCAAGCCGACTTATATAAATCCGCAGTGCGGATACCTTGTTAAAGCTAATGGCTAATGGCCAATAGCTAAAAGCCGTTTTGTCGTCAGAGTGTGCCAGATACGGTGCATCGTGAAAAAAAATCAGCGGCGGATAGTACTAAAGCGTACAGCCGCCACTGATTTTTAAGGGATGTGCCGTAGGTGGCACACTATCACGACAAAATTAATTAAAATTCCATCTTAGCGCGACGCACATAAGAGTTATACCTCCACTTAGCATTCTCCTCTGCTGCTGCGAAGAGCTCGTCAGCCTCTGCTGGGAAGGTCTTCTGGAGGGATGTGTAGCGCACCTCCTTGAGGAGGAAGTCGCGGAACTTGCTCCAGTCTGGCTCCTTAGAGTCAAGAACAAATGGGTTCTTACCCTCATCCTCAAGCAGTGGGTTGTAGTGCCACAAGTGCCAGTAACCGCACTCCACAGCCTGCTTACCAACGGTCTGTGTGCGGGTCATACCGCCCTTAATACCGTGATTAATACAAGGTGCATAAGCGATAATGAGTGATGGACCTGGGTAAGCCTCTGCCTCCTTAAGGACATTAAAGAGCTGTGTCTGTGAAGCACCGATAGATACCTGTGCAACATATACATAGCCGTATGTCATAGCAATCGCGCCCAAATCCTTCTTGCGGATACGCTTACCGTTTGAAGCGAACTTTGCAACAGCTCCAATAGGAGTTGACTTAGAAGACTGACCACCAGTATTTGAGTAAACCTCGGTATCTACAACAAGGATATTTACATCCTCGCCAGATGCAAGCACATGGTCAACACCGCCGAAGCCGATATCATATCCCCAGCCGTCACCACCGATAATCCACTGTGACTTCTTTACAAGGAACTGCTTGTTCTCAAGAATCTTGCGGCAAGTGTCGCAGTCGCAAGCCTCGCAAAGAGGAATGAGACGTGCAGAAATCTCTGCAGAGGCAGCAGCAAGGTGGCGATTGTCAATCCACTCCTGCATTACGCCCTTAAGCTCATCAGAGCAGCAGTTACACTCTGCAATAGCAGTTGCCATAGCATCTGCAAGGGTATCGCGGAGCTTCTCTATACCGATGTGCATACCAAGACCGAACTCGGCGTTATCCTCAAACAGTGAGTTTGCCCAAGCAGGTCCATGACCCTTCTCGTTTGTGCAGTAAGGTGTTGAAGGTGCAGAAGCTGAGTAGATAGATGTACAACCTGTAGCATTTGCAACCATCATACGCTCGCCAAACAGCTGTGTGATAGTCTTGATATATGGAGTCTCGCCGCAACCTGCGCAAGCACCAGAGAACTCAAACAGTGGCTGTGCAAACTGGCTATTCTTAACCATCTTTGCGCGGTCAAGGTCCTTATAACCAACCTGATTGTGCATATAGTTCCAACGCTCAACCTCGCCCATCTGGCTACCAAGTGGCTGCATCACAAGAGCCTTATCCTTAGCAGGACATACATCCACACAGTTACCGCAACCTGTACAGTCGAGTGGAGATACCTGAATACGGAACTTGTAAGCCTTTGTATTTCCAATACCCTGCTTGAAAGCTGTTCCCTCTGGAGCGGCTGCTACCTGCTCCTCGGTTGCGAGGAATGGACGGATAGCTGCGTGAGGACATACATATGAACACTGGTTACACTGGATACACTTGTCAACATCCCACTGTGGAACATTTACAGCGATACCGCGCTTCTCCCACGCTGCAGTGCCGTTGTCCCAAGTACCATCCTCGCGGCCATTAAATGCCGATACTGGAAGCAGGTCGCCCTTAAGAGCATTGATTGGGTCAACAACATTACGAACAAACTCTGGACGAGACTCATCTACTCTCTCGTGAGCCTCGGCAACAACGATATCTGCCCACTCTGCAGGAACCTCAACCTTAACAACGGCAGTAGCACCAGCATCTACAGCGGCGTAGTTCATATTTACGATATCCTCGCCCTTCTTGCCATAAGACTTGTAGATAGCCTTCTTCATCTCCTCTACAGCCTGCTCAAATGGGATAACATTTGCAATCTTGAAGAATGCAGACTGCATAATGGTATTTGTACGGCTACCAAGACCAAGCTCGGCAGCAATCTTTGTAGCGTTGATGATGTAGAAGTTAATCTTGTTCTTAGCAAGATATACCTTCATATGGTCTGGCAGAGTAGCGCAAGTGGTCTCTACATCGCCTACTGAGTTAAGCAGGAATGAGCCACCAACCTTAAGACCCTTCAGAACATCGTACTTGTCAACATATGATGGAACGTGGCAAGCGATAAAGTCTGGAGTAGTGACAAGGTATGGCGAAGTGATTGGCTTGTCACCAAAGCGGAGGTGTGAAGATGTATAACCGCCAGACTTCTTTGAGTCGTAGCTGAAGTATGCCTGGCAGTACTTATCAGTTGAGCCACCGATAATCTTAATAGAGTTCTTGTTAGCACCAACAGTACCATCAGCACCAAGACCGAAGAATAGAGCCTCAAAAGTACCCTCCTTAGCCATTGAAATCTCCTCACCAACTGGCAGTGAGAGGTTTGTAACATCGTCTACAATACCAACAGTGAAGTGGTTCTTTGGAGTAGCAAGTGCCATATTCTCATACACTGCAAGCATCTGTGCAGGGGTTGTATCCTTTGATGAAAGACCATAACGGCCACCGATAATCTCTGCCTGAACGCCCTCAGAGTAGAATGCGTCAACAATATCAAGGTAGAGTGGCTCGCCATTTGCTCCTGGCTCCTTAGTACGGTCAAGAACGCAAATCTTCTTTGCAGACTTTGGAAGCACATCAAACAGATACTTAGCAGAGAATGGACGGTAGAGGTGAACAGTTACAACACCCACCTTCTCTCCACGAGCAATTAGATAATCTACAGTCTCCTTGAGAGTCTCTGTTACAGAGCCCATAGCAATTACTACGCGCTCGGCATCCTGAGCTCCATAGTATACAAATGGTTTGTACTCGCGGCCAGTAATCTCTGAAATCTGAGCCATAGCATCAGCCACCATCTCTGGAACTGCATCGTAGAACTTATTTGCAGCCTCACGAGTCTGGAAGTAGATATCTGGATTCTGCGCAGTACCGCGAGATACTGGATGCTCTGGGTTCAGAGCGCGGTTGCGGAATGCTGCAAGAGCCTCACGGTCAAACATCGCTGTGAGCGATGCTGCATCCATAAGCTCAATCTTCTGAATCTCGTGTGAGGTACGGAAGCCGTCAAAGAAGTGTACAAAAGGTACGCGAGCCTTCAGCGCCACAATGTGAGCCACACCTGCAAGGTCCATAACCTCCTGAACAGATGATGTTGCAAGCATAGCGAAACCTGTCTGACGAGCTGCCATAACATCCTGATGGTCACCAAAAATTGAGAGTGACTGCGCTGCAAGGGCACGCGCTGATACGTGGAACACACCTGGGAGCAACTCACCGGCAATCTTGTACATATTAGGAATCATCAGCAGCAGACCCTGTGAAGCGGTAAAAGTTGATGTCAGAGCGCCAGACTGAAGTGAGCCGTGTACAGCACCCGCTGCACCAGCCTCAGACTGCATCTCAACAACCTTTACGGTCTGACCGAAGATATTTTTGCGACCCTGCGCCGCCCACTCGTCCACAAGCTCAGCCATAGTAGACGAAGGAGTAATTGGATAGATAGCAGCCACCTCCGAGAACATATACGCAATATGCGCTGCGGCGTAGTTACCATCACACGTGATAAACTTCTTTTCTGCCATAATATTTATCTTTTTATGTTATTTGTTTTACTCAAATTCTGTACCTAACTAAATCCATTTATACCTAAGTATAAAAAGACGCACATTTCAGCGGTGCAAAAATAACAACTCTTTTCGTATGTTCCTAAAATTTTTGCTGTTAGTTTTTTCACAGCTAACTTTTGGGGTATGGATGGCAAAAATCGGGCTGTGAAGGGGATATTTTGGCCATTTGCTGTTAGCCGTTGGCCGTTAGCCAGCTACGAAAACAGAGAATTTAGGGAGATTAAAGAGGATATATTCTCCTTAATCTCCCTACAACACTGCAACACTACAACACTGCAGCACGGCGTAGCCTACTTAAAAATCTCGTTGAACAGGGCGGCGAGGCGGTAGCCAGCGTTACGGATTTGGGACTCGGCAAGTGGGCCGTACTCATTCAGATAGAGGCGTTTGTCAAGTTTTGCGCCCGCTTTTACTTCGTGTACTTTACGCGAAGCCTTTGCTGAGTCGTATCCCCAGTCGTAAGGTGTACCTGCAGTAACCTGAGTAATCTGCTCTTTGGTGTAAGTATCAAGTAGGGCGGCTGTGTCTGAAAATCCCCAAGGGTTGCGCGCTGCGATTATTGGAGTATCCCAGAGGCTGTGGTAGCGGATTTTATCCTTGCCGAAGTAGACATTGTAGTAGCCGATAGTCTGGTCCTCTGGGTAGCGGATATGCTCTGGACAGTGCATATCGCCCACAAAGTGAACTATCAAAGCGATGTGCGCAACTCTCACAGAGTCAGGCATATCCTTTGCGTTTGCCTTTAAGTTGTCTGCCATCTGGTTGATGTAGTAGATGCAGTTTTTGACAAACTTATCCCCCTTGCGGATGCCGTTGTATGGGGTACAGTCGGCATTAGCCTCAAAGGTGTGCGGATAAGTCACAAAACGCTTTGCATTTGATGGCTCAAAGCCAAGGTCTACAAGCAGTTCGGGCTTACTATCGTCAGCATACGATGCCCACTTAACGATTGACTCGCCGTGCAGATACTCTGTAATCTGCCTCTTTGCCTTTTTGGTCAGATGATTCTCGGCAATCTTAGCCACTGTCGCGTGTCCAAGCCTACCCCAAGCAGAGGCTGAACCTACAACCAACGCCACTGCGCATAAAAGTGTTAAAATTCGCTTCATAGTCTATAGTTTTTTACTGTTTGTCACTTCGTACTGCTTCACCGCCTCTGTAGAATCTTGCGAGTGCAAGATTTTTTACCATTGGCTTTTAGCCGTTGGCTATTAGCCTTATAGAGGTGTCGGCAAAGCCGACTTATATAAATCCGCAGTGCGGATACCTTGTTAAAGACAATGGCTAATGGTCAATAGCTAAAAGCCTTTTTGTTGTCAAAATGGAGGATTTACAACGCTCGGCGAGAAAAATTGGCGCAGGATAGTACCAAAATAGTACAGCCAAGACAATTTTTCTCGTTAGCGGAAGTAAATACCCATTTTCACGACAAAGTATCTAATGCGTTGGACATTAGTTCCCTACCAATCTCCGAAATCTCGGTAACCTTGGCGTAGTGAGAGAGGTCTCCGTAGGCATCAAAGGACATACGGACGAGAACATCGGGTGGATATTGGGCTATCATAGATTGAGTTTGGTGGTGGTTCATGATGCTGAATGAGCGGTCAATGATACTCATATATGTATCGCCAAAGTCGTTATCCCAACGCTCCTCGGCGGCAGCACGGAAGTCACGAATACGGCCCATAAGGTCCATAGCGCGGTTACCTGCTGTGCGCAGACGGGTAAAGATACCGTCGGTCTGATTTTGCTTGAAATCGGCGATAATCTCCCCTGCCTGCTCGCGAGAAAGCTCATAGAAGGCATCCTCAGCAGCCTGCTCAATCTGCTCACGCACCATCTCTGCTCGTATCTGATTGATATCCATATAGTTGGTATCAAAAGCCACAAGGATATCGTCCTCCTTACGCGCCACATGGTTAAGAGGCAGACAGTTTACCATACATCCATCAATAAGCAGACTCATACCGTGCTTCACTGGGCGGAACAGCGACGGGATAGATATAGATGCGCGGATAGCGTCAAAGAGCTTACCAGTGCGGAAGACCACCTCCTCGCCCGTGCATAGGTCAGTAGCCACAGCGCAGTATGGTATAGGCAAATCCTCAATATTCACATCGGGGACAATCTCCTTTATAGCCTCCATAATCTTATCGCCCTTGACAAAGTGGTTTTTGCTCAGCGCCAAGTCCATAAGCGAGAAGACCGACCAGCCGTCAAGCTCCGCGAGCCAATGCTTAAACTCCGCCAGCTTACCTGCCGCATATACACCACCCACAAGTGAGCCCATAGACGAGCCTGCAACGGAGTGTATCCCATATCCACGATCAAGCAGCTCCTCAATAGCTCCAATATATGCCAGACCCCTCGGACCGCCACTTGACAGCACTAATGCAACATCTTTTTTCATAACGCAAACTCAACAAACTAAGCATCTATATTTGAACCTGCCTCTTGTATCTTTTTACTATCAACACTCTCTGCTACCCACACAGCGATATCTCCAAGAGTTGGATGCCGTTGGAAGAAGCGTCTTGCGCACTCTATGCCCAGTCCATACACATCAGCAGCTGTCTCTGGATTCTTCAACATACCCTTATTCATCTTTGTCACAAAATCATTCCACATATTATTCAACTCTTTATCATAAGGTGCAAATGGAATTTGGTACCTCACAAGCAGAGTTTTGATAATCAGCATCATATCCCAACAATCAGCGCCCTTTTTAACAATATTTGCAAATATCGGAGTATCAGGCGTTAATACTCGGATATCTTTTATCAAATGACTAAGTTGCGGGCTCTGCAACTCGCGCACAATCTCTGCAAAATGTTCCCGTGCATCTTTCAAAATATGACCCTTTGCATATAAGGTATAGAGTATCATATGCGGACTACCAATAATAAACACTGCCAACACTCCCTTCCACCAGGTTGTGTCGCCAAACAGCCATGAATAAAGAATCACAGACATAGCATATGTATAGAACATAAAGAATATGGATATCCACTGCACCTTTTTATATGTTGATGTCTCTGGTAGAATCTTCTTCCATGACTCAAAATTTTCAGTATCTTTTGTCGGTGTATCACAGATAGAAGCATACACACAATACAATGCCAGACAGATTATAGCAGATAACAACACAACACCAACCCAATACTCTCCATTCAAATACAAGTAAACGCCACAGGCTATTGCCAACAGCGCATTAATGATAGCTCCAAGAATCTTCATAGTTGTAGTTATTAGATATTTGTACAAAGTTAGCCATTTTCCGCTAAAGTGCAAACGGCAAGGCACTATTTTTGCCCGCTCAAAACAAAAAAAAGTGATATGAAAAAGTTTTTCGCCTACTCAATACCTACAGTGCTTGCCCTTGCCATTGGAGCTTTGGGTGCATACATCCAGTCGCCGTCAATTACGGTGTGGTATCCGACACTTATAAAGTCGTCACTCACCCCGCCAGCAGTGCTATTTCCTATTGCGTGGACAATTCTCTACATCCTTATGGGCATAAGCCTCGGCGCGATGATTGCCAAGGGAGATATGTCGCTTGTAAGGCTTTGGCTTGTTCAGTTACTGGTAAACTTCCTCTGGAGCGTAGGCTTCTTCGCACTACGCTCGCCGCTAATGGGTCTAATAATAATTTTGATACTTGATGTGCTGGTATTCACATACACCATCTACGCCTTTAGTAGTCACAGAGTCAGTGCATGGCTCTTTGTGCCATACTTGCTATGGTTACTCTTTGCCACCTACCTCACGGGCTATATCTACCTCCATAACCCTGCAAAGATACTGCCGTAGCTACTCCTATTAATCACACTACTAAAAAGCAGCCACAGCTCGCACCGTGTATCCAACACCCTTATGGCTGACTTCTGGCGTAGCACCGAGCATAGTCATTCGCCACACGCATACCTTGCCAAGATATTGCTCATCGTGCTCTGTTGACGACCAGTACCATTTATACAAGTCTCCCTTGTTATGTATCGCCTCTCCCCCTTTAGCCTTGAGGGTACGATTAACAGCATTACGAACAGAGTCACTTATCGTAAACGCCTTTAGCTCCTCTATAGATGGCAGATACCACCCCTCGCCCAAGTCATCACACCACTTAAAGGCGGGGTATTTGGTCTGCCAACCAGAGATAGCTTTGACCTTCGCCATATTCGCAGCGCCATTACTCTTGCTGTTCGCCCCAATAAGACGAGTCTTCTCCGCACTATCCGCAGACCACTTCAGTAGTCCCTCTACGGATTGCTTCATACTGACAATCTTACCGTGACGACCATCGGCACTAACCTCAAAGACAACACCCTCTTTGCCATTCTCGTTGTAGTAGTCGCCCACCTTGTATGGTGCAGAGGTCGTCGCAACAGACTCTGATTTTGAAGAGTCTCCAAAAGCGGAGACAGCGCGCGCATAGTTGTGGTGGCTCTTACGGTTGGTGTAGGTGCTACCAATGGTCATATCGACACCACGCGCGCAGAACTCACCAGATGAATATTGATAATTGTACTCATTTGACGACCAACAAACACCTGACAATTTAACAGATAAATTAGGAATTAACTTATCTTGGTTCTCATAGATTGTACGCAGTTCTTTTTTAGACGGTAGATACCAACCCTCACCAAGGTCGGCACACCACTTAAAGGCAGGATATTTCGCCTCCCAACCAGAGATAGCCTTGACTTTTGCCATATTTACTGCACCATCAGTCTCGCTATCAGCACCTATTAGCCGTTTTTGCTCCGCGCTATCTGACGACCACTGCAAATAGGATGTAGACCGCGTCCTACTCACAATCTTACCACTACGACCATCAGCGCTGACCTCAAAGACAACACCCTCTTTGCCATTCTCGTTGTAGTAGTCGCCCACCTTGTATGGTGCAGAGGTCGTCGCAACAGACTCTGATTTTGAAGAGTTTCCAAAAGCGGAGACAGCGCGCACATAGCTGTTGGAGTTCTTAGGGTTGTTGTTGGTGCTGCCACCGCCCATACCGACATCCCACGCGCAAAACTCACCAGATGAACATTTATAACCATCCTCTGTTGACGACCAATACCAACAATATTCACCTCTATCATACAACTTTGTACCACCTCTTGCTATGAGTGTACGATTAACAGCATCGTGAACAGCATCGTTAAGAGTAAAGGTTTTAAGTTCGTCTATTGACGGCAGATACCAACCTTCACCAAGATCTGCGCACCACTTAAAGGCAGGATACTTCTCTCGCCAACCAGTGATAGCCATAACTTTTGCCATATTATATGCACCGTCAGTTGTGCTATTAGCACCTATAAGGCGTTTTTGTTCTGCACTATCAGATGCCCATTGCAATCCCTCTGAAGACTGCTTCATACTGACAATCTTGCCGTGGCGACCATCGGCACTAACCTCAAAGACAACGCCCTCTTTCACTCCATCGTTATAGTAGTCGCCTACTTTGTAGATTTTGCCAGATGAAGATGAGGCTTGAGTGGTTTGCTTCGTAAGCGTAGCACTGACTGTCGCGGTTTTACCCTCAGCAATGGTAACGGTCGTGGTATAAGGCTGATAGCCAGACTTTGAGACAGTGATTTTATGCTGTCCGACAAGCAGATTGCTAAGTTTAAGAGGCATTTGACCCACAGCCTTACCGTCAAGCGCAACATCGGCGTTAATTGGCGTACCGTCAACCATTATTGAGCCGAC
>JAGBAX010000018.1 GCA_017938765.1 Alistipes sp.
AACATATGCATCTTCGCAATATTCTGCTTTGAAACAGGCATCTCGTTAAAGAAATATCCATCAATAACGATTATCGTTTGCGGTTTGACTGTCTGGGCGTTGGCACATAGAGAAACGAGAAATAATGCGAGTATTGCAAAACTTTTTCTAATATTCATTGCTAATTATTCTCAAGTATCATCATAATTTATCAAGAATACTTATCTCAACTCATAAAGTATTTCATTATAAACGCTATAATGCTCCATCGCTTTGTAACCACAACGAGCGATTTTTTCTTTGTTATAGCCTTCTTTATCTGTTTTACAACCTTAGGCACAGGCATTACCCAGAATAATCCCTCGCCTTTTGCCATCGCTGTATTAACTAAGCCAGGTCTTATTTCAGTTACGGATATACCATCCTTCTTTGATTTTTTGCGAAGTGCTTGCGAATAGTTTATTTGATACGCCTTTGTTGCTGAATATGCAGGAGCATTTGGTTCACCAACTAATCCACCTATAGATGTGATAGTAACCATATGTCCAAAACCTTGCTTTTTGAATAAGTTGTATATGCTGTCAACAACAGTTGTCCATCCAACAATGTTTGTGTTTATTGTAGACAATTCAATATCTATTGAGAGGCCTGGATTAAGATCTCCCGTTCCTGCACAGATTATTGCCAAATCTATCTTCTTAGCACTGTTACAAACATCATTGAGCACAGACTCAAACTCATGATGATTAGTTATATCACAAGGATAAATTGTGGTGTTTGAGGGACGCATCTCTTTCATTTCTTCAAGGAGCGATGTTCGTCTACCCAGTACTATCACATTGTTGTCATTCTCGGCGTATATATCCCATAGACCACGACCTATGCCAGAGGTAGCACCGATTATAAGTATATTCATAAAGCTTTTATTAATTTAATAATAACTGCTACAAAGTTAAGCAAAATATCCCAATCGGCAGCCCTCTGTAATTAAAGTATTCTATTCAAAGTTACCACTGTTTTATTAGGGTAATAGCCTTGCAGGATGATTCGCTGTTCCGACTTCTCAACAATATGCCAGGTGCCATTCAAAAGAGTGTAGCTACCGCTATCGATAACAATAATTGCTCTATCTACCTCATAGGTGAATCGGCGAACGGTATTCATATCCGGCTCGCTATATTTGCCCTCTGTCTCGGATAGAAATTCTACAATACAACTATTGTTACCTGTTGCGTTGCCGTTTTCATCAAAATATTCAATCTCCGCATCCCATACAGTTTGAGCAAGAGTTTGTGGTGTAACATCAAAGGTTTCTTCCTTATCGCAGCCGACTGCGAAAAGCATCACCGCGCACATCAATAGATTTCTTAGTGTTTTCATCGCTATAATGATTTATATTTTCTTAATTATCAACTCCAACTTTTGTAATCCCATTTTATGGACATTAGCAAGGATAATGGTATAGCAAAGCTCCGTACCTGCGTCCATTTTTTCGGTAATATACGTAAACTCCTCATTGGGAATGACATTTTTGAACATCGGACCGGATCTTTCGTTTCGTACTAACCGTATTTCATCTGCGAGAGGTGATATAACATACGAATAGGTTGCCTGATATGGTACTGTTTGGAATACAACCCAATTAGGATCTGCCTGGTGAAGAATATTTTTAAGATAGATGCGTGCTACATCGTATGGAGGAACAATTCCTCCTTCTGCGGAATAAATATTACCTTCTGCATCAACAACATAACGGGGATATATGGAGTATTTGTCGAATGGACATAGTTCTTGATACTCTATATCCTCCTCTGATTTCACCTCTGGCTCAATTGGAACTTCTGGTTCGGCAATCAGCCTATCTTCAATAATGCTCTTCAATGAGTATGTCCTATCGGGAGCATCAGCAGGTGGATTTGCTAAAATCGTTCTCACTACACGAAGATAATATTCGTGTCCTCTTTCATATGTAAAGCCGTCAATGGCTCCAAAACGAAGAGGCTCCCATACCCCAGGATTATCTTCTGACATCACGAGCATACACTCAATGGGATATTCTTGGTTGCTATCAAAGAGGTCATACATAACACCTGTTTCTGCAGATACAAAGACGCAAATTTCTCCAACAACATCCTTTGGAGTATTGTCATCTAAACAGCCGACAGCAAGCAGTGATACCGCACAAAGCAATAGGTTTCTTAGTGTTTTCATTACTTATTCTTGTTTTACTTCTACAACATGGTATTCCGGGCCCGAGTGAAGTTCAATGTGCAATTTGCGAGACTTCCCGGATGCGTTTGGCTCAGCGATAATTTTGAGTTCTGTGCTGTTTGCAAGATACTCTATAGATAGCCACTCGTAAACCTGATACTGTATATCATCTTCGCGGGGTATAAACTCTCCATCTTCACCACTTTTGTAATCGTGAATATGGGCATCAGTAAAATTGGTCGTTCCTGTTATAACCTTCTCACCACCATCCTTTGTAAATGAGATTGTCTTAGGATAGCCCAAATCTACCTCTTTCTCGCACGAGGTCATTACAACGGCAACTACCAATACTAACAATGCAAATAGCTTCTTCATAATCGTAGTAATTATTTCTTTTTATTGAAGAATTTATCAAATAGATACATCCCTACGGCAAAAAATATCGCTTCAGCAACATAGACATAAAATGCATTGTCATTATCCAAAAGATACTTATCGCCAAGCCACATAAAGATAGCATACAAAACACCTTCGAGTAATGCTCCAATAATTTTGTCGAATTTCATAATGTACAATTGTTTTAATTTATTTCTGTTTACTGTAAGAATGAAATCACAACTGCCACCAAAAGCAACGCAATGCCAACGGCATTGATTGTTACACCCAAGACTCTGCTATTTGATTTCTTCTCTTTTAACGCTCTTACGAGGTTGATTATTGCAATGATAAGCAATATCACCATCAATATATAAAATTTACTCATATCGACCATTTTTAATGAATTTGCCTACAAATTTACCCCCCCCCACGAATTTTCCAAATTTTCGGGCAGGAAAGTGTCGTGGAGGGATGATAATTAGTTACTCTTCACCACATCGGCAGGGTTCTCGGTAGCGGCTTTCCACGAGCGGAGGGTTACAAGACCGACAGTTACTACGAGGACTACAGCGAGTGCTACCACATATATCCACCAAGGCGAAGCGATACGGTTGGCGAACTGCTCCAACCAGCGTGAGGTGATATACCAAGCCACAGGTGCTGCCACCACGAAACAGCCAAGCACAATCCAGACATAGCGCAGGTTGAGCATACCTATCATCTGGGCGGTTGTTGCTCCATAGACCTTTCTTACAGCAATCTCCGAGCGGCGGTGCTGCGTCTCGAACATCACGATGCCGAATACTCCCATCAGTGCGATAACGATAGCCAGCACAGCGAACATACCTATTAGAACCATATCATTTTTGGTCTGCTTATAGAGGCTCTCGACCCACGTATCCAAGAAGTAGAGTTCAGGCTTCTCGGCAGCAGGAGCCAGCTCCTCGGAGATTTTTCCTACATAGTTGGCAAATGCTTTTACATCAGCACCTGCACGCAAGCGGATATAGTAGTGTAGTTTTTCGCTTTTATCGTTGCAGTAGAATGCGTGATGGTCATCGTTCTTGGTTAGCGATGTCAGGCGTACATCCCTCATAATGCCCACCACATCGAAGCCATCAGGGAAATGATAGTTAAGAGGTATGCCCACCTCACGGTTTAGAGACTTCATAATAATCATCTCGCCACGCTCGCCTGATGAACGAGTAAATCCTACGCCATCGACTACCTCAAAGCCAAAGAAGTCGAGGAAGTTCCAGCGAACAGCGTTTGGTTTAAGTACATACTCTTTACCATCGTAGCTTCTGCCCCAAGTCTGGCCATTTCCGAAGATATTAGCACCAGATGATGTTACACCAACAACATCTGGGTGTTGCTCAAGACGCTCCACAACGGTCTCGGAACGAGAACGCAAATCCCACGAGCCAAAGGTTACAACATTCTCACGGTCGAAGCCCAAGTCGTAGTTAATCATATAACGGTACTGCAAGAAGAATACAGCGGTTACGATAATCAAGATCATAGCCACGGTAAACTGCACACCCACCATAATAGAGCGAAGACGACGACCTGTAGCCGATTGTGCAAAGCCACCCTTAACACCGAGTGAAGCATTGAATCGAGTGATGTAGAATGCAGGATATAGTGCTGCCACCACAGCAAGCAGTACCATCAGCGCCACCACCATAATAATTACAGGGATATTATCCGAGAGGGCAAGCGAGCAAATCGAGTAGTTTGTGATAAAACTATCTTTAATAACTATCATCAGGTAGAATGTAAGAGCCATAGCGAGCAGCACCAAACCGATAGCCTCGAAGAGAAAATTCCATCGTAGCGTGCCCTGACTTGCGCCAAACACCTTACAGATATTCACAGCACGCATACGCACGGGAACGAGCGCAAAGAAGAAGTTTACAAAATTGATAAAGGCTATCAGCACAATTATAAATGCGATGCTCGAAAGGATAATCGGTGTAGACTTCTTTCCAGTCTGAAAGTTAGATGCTTGGTGAAAATCAGCGTAGTACATTTCATCGACAGGTACAAGTCGAGTGGCGAGGATATGAGCACCAGCCTCAATCTCCTCCTTAAGCAACGCCTCCTCTTCGGGGTCTTCGGCAATCCACTCCTGCGCCATACCGAGGAACCAATCGGCATAACCCTTTTTGAAAATTTCGATGTATGTATTGAGGTCGGCACCCTCGCGCATACGGACAAAGTTCAAGTAATTCCAGTTGTTGTTGCCCGAGGTATGTACACCTTCGTCACCTTGCACGATACCCCATTGACCGAAGAGGGAGTTCTTTGGCATATCCTCAAATATCGCTACAATGGTCTGCTGAACAGTTGGTTTACCATCATCAAAGTGTCTGCCACCCTCGAAGTAGATAACATCACCTACACCCATTCCCAACTTTTCTGCCTCAGAGCGCGACATAATAACGGTGTTCGGGTTTTTAAGCTCGGTAAAATCGCCTGCCAAGCATTCAAAGCCGAAGAATTCGGGGATGTTGGCCGTAGCCTGATACACATAGTCATTGAACGAATCAAAGTGGAGATCGTTCTTCTTAACCCATACGCGGCTAATTGCAGGATATGGTGCATACGAAGCCACCTCCTCGGCATCGGGGAACTGCTCGGCAGCCTCATACGCCAAGTTTCCAGGTGAGTTGGAGCTCCACTTTATGTCCGTATTGTCACCACCGAAGTTTGGTGAGATAAGATATGTGCGGTCGGCATCTTTGAGCGTGCTGTTGTAGGTTAGCGTGTACCACACCTGCGATGCGATAATGTAGAACGCCACAAAGGCGAGGGTAAGGCCCAACACATTAAGCAATGAAGCGACCTTGTAACGCTTGAGCGTCATCAAGAAATTCTTAAAAGCAATCTTCATAATTATTAAGTTTTATTTGTTTTTGTCTTAGTGATGTGGGAGGCGGTCAAGCCAACCCACACCTGTTAACGCTTTTTGCTTATGGTAGTTGCGTCTTAAATATTCGTTTAGAGCTTGCTCTTTACATCTGTTACAACCTTACCGTCGAAGAGGCAGATTGTGCGGCTTGCGTAGGCTGCATCGTGTTGCGAGTGGGTTACCATAATGATGGTCGTGCCCTCCTTGTGAAGCTCCTGCAAGAGAGTCATAACCTCCTGGCCATTCTTCGAGTCGAGGTTACCCGTAGGCTCATCGGCAAGGATAAGTTTGGGATTTGACACAAGGGCGCGGGCGATGGCTACACGCTGCTGCTGACCACCAGAAAGCTGCTGCGGGAAGTGGCCCGCACGGTGTGATATATTCATACGGTCGAGCATCTTCTGCACACGCTCCTTACGCTCTGAGGCTTTCACGCCCATATAGATAAGTGGCAACTCAACATTCTCGGCTACCGACAGCTCGTCGATAAGGTTGAACGACTGGAACACGAAGCCGATATTACCCTTACGGAAAGCGGTGCGGTCCTTCTCCTTGAGTCCGCCCACCTCTTGACCGAGCAGGCTATATGAGCCGCCTGTTGGGTTATCAAGCAAACCCAAGATATTAAGGAGCGTTGACTTACCACAACCCGAAGGTCCCATAATGGCAACAAACTCGCCCTCCTTAACCTCAAACGACACACCGTTCAGAGCAACAGTCTCTATCTCCTCGGTGAAAAAACTCTTCTGTAAATTTTCTACTTTTAACATAGCTGTACTGTTTTTAATTGTTTATATTGTTTTGAATTTTAATGCATTATTGAATTTGTTGGGTTCTCATTCGCCGCACTCCACGAACGGAGCGAAACGGTAACGATGGTAATCAACAGGATAACTCCCACCGCCAAGGCATATACCCACCACGACATCTCTACGCGATAGACATACTGCTCCATCCAACGACTGATGATGTAGTAGCTTACAGGTATTGCCACTGCCGAGCACGCAGCAACAATGTAGAGGTACTTACGGTTGAACATCTGCAAAATGCTACCCACCGATGCACCGTGCACACGACGGATACCTATCTCGCGGCGGCGATACTGCGTCTCGAAGAGTACCAAGCCAAATACGCCGATAATCGAAATCACAATCGAGAGGAACGAGAACAAGGTAACGAGTGTCGAGAGCTTATCCTCTGCATAATAGAGTTGTTCCAATTCTTGATCAAAGAACTCAATATTAATCTTATCGGGGTCGGCGTATGGCACAATCTCCATCAGTGTGTCGAATACAAATTTTCTGACCTCGGCAATATCAGCCCCTGCAACGGTGCGGATATATGTGTGGCGTGGCATTGTCCAGCCATATTGACCGCAAACCAAAAAGGCAAATGGCTCGATTTCTCGGTAGGCAGGTTTGAAATTGAAGTCTCGACAGAAGCCAACGATATTTGCATTATAACCATTGACGTGTCCCATCATCTTGCTTTCAAACGTGAGCCCATATCTCTTCTGTGCTGTATGGTTGAAAATCATCGCACCCGTGATGGTCTCTTCGTCTGATTGCAGGAAGTCACGGCCTTCAATAATCTCTATGCCCATTACATCCAAGAAGTTCCACGATACGGTGTGTATTGCAAAGGTTATCTTGCCAACACCCTCCAATGGTCGTCCCCAACTACCCTCAGCATTGCTTACCAACTGTAAGTCGCCAAATGCAACACCCTTAATTTGAGGATTCTGAGATAGTTTGTCAAGTAGCGCATCACGTTTGGTATAGTCCAACTGTGATCCCTCAACGTCAGGATTGACCGCCTCCCAAGGCACCTCCACCGAGAGTAAATTCTCACGATCAAAACCCATATCTCGGTTGAGTATATATTGGTGCTGACGATAGATGAATATTGAGCAGATAATAAGTGTGATCGAAATGGTATATTGCACACCAACAAGCGTATAGCGCAGAATACGACCTGCTCGTGAAGCGGCAAAATCACCCTTAATCACAAACGCTGGCGAGAACTTTGTAATATACCACGCAGGATAGAGCGATACCACCACACCGAGCAGTACAACACACAATGTCATTAAACCTGCCAACGACCAATTATCATCAATAGCCACTGAGGCTGAGATATACTCTTTAAGCGGAGTGTCGGCAAAGAGCACCACAATAACTGCCGCACCAAACAACGAAACGAGAATCAAACCAATGGTCTCGAACAAGAAGTTAAGGCGCAATTTTGCTGTCGGTGCGCCGAAGATTTTGTAGTTGTTCACTACACGGATTCGGCTCGGAATAAGCGCAAAGAAGAAGTTTACAAAGTTGATAAACGAAATCACCAAGATAAGTGCTGCAATGGCAATCAATGAGTAGGTCGTAGAACGACTGCCACGCATACCCTCTGCCGCGGCATCTTCGATAAAATAGAGGTCTGTAATAGGCGTTAGTCTAGGAGTGGTTAAAGCGAGTACATCTGCCAAATCCTCCTCTGAAGTTCCATTTTTAATAGCCTCGTCGATAACCATTTGAGACATACGCTTCTCTATCTCGTCAACATTAGCACCCTTCTGAAGACGAATATAATATGTATCCTGCCAATTACCCTCATAAGCCTGCTCTTGTGGCTCAAGTAGCACATAGCCCATAGGCATTGATATAGAGGATGGTTTAGGGAAGTCCTTGTATATGGCGACGATAGTGCGAACAGCACTATTCAAAGCGCCACGACCATAGAACAAATCATCGCCCACCGATAGGTTGTACTTCTTGGCAGTAGATTCGCTGATAATCATCTGATCCTCTGTCTGCAAATGTTCCATGCTGCCAGCAATAATCTCAAACGGGAAGACTGCAAAGCCCTCAGGCTCAGCTCCTGCCAAGTCGATAGTGAAATTCTCAATTGTAGAATTACGCTTGATTGAGTACTCATTCTGGAACATTGAGTGTGCAAGTACACCAATAGAGCCAGCAGCCTCCACTTCAGGGCAAATAGAGACCAACTTATCGGGCATCTGGCGATTCCACCAAATATCCCAACGACCATTACCCGATTCATTTGGATATTCAAGGCGATAGATGTGCTCCGAGTTCTTGATGACACGGTTATACGATAGGTCAAACTTTACCTGCACTGCAATAAGATATACCGCTGCAAAGGCTACTGCCATACCCACAATGTTGAGCACCGACGATGTGGTGTAACGGCGAAGCAGGGTTAGAAAATTACGAATATACATAGTTCCGTTTAGATTATTGATTCAAAATAAGCACTTCATTATCTCCAAAGTTGTCGTAGCTCGAAACGATTACCTTCTCGCCAGGTTGCAAGCCCTCGACAACCTCATAATACTGCGGATTCTGTCTGCCGATGCGAATCTCTCGGCGGTATGCCTTCTCGCCCGTAGCGTCAAGGACATATATCCACTTGCCGCCTGTTGCCTGATAGAACGAGCCACGAGGTATCAAGATTGCCTCGGCGGCCTCACCAAGTTGCAGGTTGAGGTAGTAGGTCTGACCGCTGCGGATATTCTCGGGCGCAGCACCGCTGAAACGGAAGTCCGCCTTGAACTGACCGTTGCGCACCTCGGGATATACCTTGCGGAGCTGCATCTCGTAGCGGGTATCCTGACGCTCGAACGATGCCACAAGACCCGTAGTGATGCGGTCAATATAGTGCTCATCGACCTGTGCCTGCACCTTGTAGGTCGTAAGGTCGTTCACCTGACCGATGTTTGCACCCTGCTGCAACGACTGACCAAGAACGGCATCCAACATACCCACCTCGCCATCGATAGGAGCCTTAACCTTGAGGTTATCCACACGCTGGCGGATAAGCTCCATATTGCGCTGCATCGAGCGGAGGCTCTCCTCCATCTGTGCTACCTGCGACGAGCGGTAGAGTGAGTCCTGACGCTGACGCTCCAAGACCAAATTGCGTCTGCCAACAGCAAGCTCATAATCCTCCTTCGAGCGCAAATAATCCTCACGAGCCAACAATTTGTCGTTATAGAGGCTTTGATTCTGCTCAAAGGTACGCTTTAATCGCGACACCTCCAAGTCGAGTTGCAGTTTCTCCTGACGCAGAGCCAGACGCTCCTGCTCCATAGAGATCATCGTGTTACGCAAGATGTTCTGCTTCTCGGCAAGGTCGGCCTCCGACTGCAAAATCTGCATCGAGAGCGAGTTGTTCGACATTTCAAGAATTACATCGCCACGCTTTACCTGCGTACCCTCCTCGGCAACGATGCGCTCCACAACACCCGACTCAAGAGGGGACAACTGAACGGTTGTCATAGGCTGCACCGAGCCTGTAAGGCGTACATAGTCGTTAAACTCGCCCTGCTCAACGGTAGCGACATTCAGCAACTGTGCATCTACACGCAAGGTCGATGAGTTGTCACGAAACACCAGCCAGCCGATAAAGAGCACAAGGGCTGCAACACCAACC
>JAGBAX010000019.1 GCA_017938765.1 Alistipes sp.
CAGCGGTCGCACACCGAAGGTGCAAAAGGCGAAGATTGAAAACGGGAGCTTGCTCACAGATTTTCAATTTCGCATTTTGAAGTGCTTGCACTGCGACTGATACTGCCGAGGCGGAGCAGTGAAGGGTCGCCAAAGGCGAGCCAACGGCTAATGGCTAACGCTGCGATTAAGCCGAGAGCAATCAAACTTGTTTGAATTGCCGAGGCGGAGCAGGGTCGGGTTGCCGAAGGCAAGCTAACAGCCCATTTTGTTGTCAGAGTGTGTCAGATACGGTGCATCGTGAAAAAAATCAGTGGCGGATAGTACTAAAAGGTACAGCCGCCACTGATTTTTAAGGGATGTGCCGTAGGTGGCACACTATCACGACAAAATTACTCTTTCTTTTTGCCTCGTCCGTCGTAAAGGAATCTACGGATTTTCTTTGACGGAGTCTTTACAAACTCATCTTCCTCCTCTACAACCTCGGTGATGCGAGAGTTGCGGTTGACCTTGGAGTTAATCCACTGCTTGATATCCTCCATAATCTCATCGCGGACCTTTGCCCACTCCTCTTTCTTCTCTTCCCAGTCCTCCATAAGCTCCTCATAGCGAGCCTTAATGGCCTCCTTATCAAAGTTCACGAGTGCGACAAGGTGTCCCTCATGCTCAGTGACGAGCGACTCGCTGATAAAGACATGCTGATTTAGTACGCTCTCAATATCCTCTGGGTAGATGTTCTCACCACTTGGGCCAAGAATCATATTCTTCAGTCGGCCCTTGATATAGAGCCAACCATCCTTATCAAAGCAAGCGAGGTCGCCAGTGCGGAACCAACCATCCTCCGTAAATACGGCGCGAGTAGCCTCATCATTCTTATAGTAGCCGACCATCTGGCTTGGGCTCTTAACGACAAGCTCGCCTACACCCTCCTCGTTTGGATTCTCAATTCTTCCCTGAACACCCTGAAGCAGTGGGCCTGTAGAGCCGAGGCGAAGCATACCATCCACAGCACCTGCGAGAAGTGGTGCTGTCTCGGTAAGGCCATAGCCGATATCGTAGATAAACTTTGCTTCAAGCAGGAACTGCTCTACATTGCCATCCAGTTTCGCGCCACCGATACCGAAGAAGCGGACACGACCACCGAAGGTCTTTGTGAGCTTCTTTCCAGCCATACGATGAAGCATGCGACGGATAAAACCTACGCCATAGAGTGTACGCATAAATGCATTTGAGGTAAACTTCTTTAGCACAGCACCTCGGTATATCTTCTCAATGATAAGTGGTACTGTAAGCATAATTGTTGGGCGTACCTCCTTGAGTGCTGGTAGCAGGATAGATACTGTAGGCGCCTTATCAAGGTATACAACATGGCTACCATGATAGAAGGCAAGGATAAGTCCGATAGTACACTCGTATGTATGCGCAAGTGGCAACACAGAGAGGAAAATATCGGTTTCGTAGACCATAAACAGCTTGTCAATCATATCCAACTGCGAGCAGAGGTTGTAGTGAGTAAGCATTACACCCTTAGGCTGCGAAGTTGTACCAGAGGTGTAGATAATAGCAGCCAAATCCTCAGGCTTTGGAGTGCGCATCTCGCCCTTACCACCCTTGACATTCTGAGAGATAATTCCCAAATTCTTTGTGCGCACAACAAGGTTCAATTTGTCGGCAGTCTGCTTAGAGAGCTTTGAGAAAAGGCGGTCTGAAACAAAAAGTGCTTTAGTCTCTGAGTGCTCAACAATACGGTCAATATCCTCAGAGGTAAAATCTGGCATAATAGGAACAACAACGTATCCAGCTGAGGTAATAGCAAAGTACGCTACACCCCAATTTGGGACGCTACTACTCAAAATTGCCACACGATCTCCCGGATGAATATCAGCATCTACCAACATCTCCTGAATCTGCTTCACACGTTCTCCAACCTCACTGTAGGTTACGCCGGCACCACGCCATAATGAAAAGGCCGTACGAGTCGAAAATTTCTTCAAACTACTCTGAAGAACCTCGTACAAAGTCGTTAAATTCATCTCCTAAATATTTAATATTCATATACTTAAGGCAGCTATCTTATTGATTATCAATAAAAAGCAACCGTTCTCTTCTTTGCAAAAATAAGGTTTTTTCGTTAAAAAACACTATTTTTGCTAAAAATATTATACAAATGTTAAACCTGTCGCACATAAAGAGTATTGCAGCCAAGGTCGGCTTTGACCTCTGTGGCGTTACTCGTTGTCAGAAATTTGACTCCGACATGACCTTTTTAGAGCATTGGCTCGCTGAAGGATACGGCGAGGGATTGGCTTATCTTGAGCGCAACACGGACAAGCGAGCCAACGCCTCACTACTTGTTGAAGGTGCAAAGAGTATTGTCGTCTGCGCAGTTTCCTACAAGAATAGTTTCTCGTGTGGCTACCCCGCTTCAGCCCGTAACAAGATAGCCTCCTATGCTCTGACAACGGACTACCACATAACCATAAAGAGGATGTTGCAAAGTCTCTGCGCAGAGCTCAAAGAGAGCTGTCCGACACTTTCTGGCCGTTGTTTTACAGACTCAGCACCCATATTTGAGAAGCGCTATGCCGTAGAGGCAGGTCTTGGTTGGATAGGTCGTCAGTCGCTGCTCGTTACGCCACAGTTCGGTACATTTGTGCTTCTTGGCGTGGCTGTGCTTACAGAGGAGTGCGACAGCTATGACACACCATATATCGGCATTGGCTGCGGAGAGTGCCACCGTTGCATAGATGCGTGCCCAAACGGCGCCATTCACAACCACCATATAGATACGCGACAGTGTATCTCGCGCGCAACGGTTGAAAAGCAGAGCGACTGCACCACCCCACTGCACGGATGGATTTTCGGATGCGACGAGTGCCAGAGCTGCTGCCCTTATAACACCAAAACGCCACTTGCAACCAACCCACTCTTTGCGCCGACAATAGACCCGCTCACCATTGACTGGCAAAAAATGAGCGAAGCAGAGTATACACTCCACTTCGCCACTTCACCCCTCATCCGCACAACACTGCAGCGGATAAAAGAGAATATCAAGCTAACAACATTTTCTGCTGATTAATCTGTTTTCATTTCAGTCTATGTATTTTTTTAACAATATACCATACAATGAACTCGTAATACATAGCAATACACTTGTTTGCATTACATGATGGTATTTCCATGCATGAGTAATAGAATATTTGACTATACCAATACGTTCCATTAGACCAGATGATGCTGTTGAGTATAATGGTTTGAATCCATAAATCAAATCATCTATCACTTTATCCACAACCCAACTATTACATCTATTACCAAACAGATAATGAAAATCCGAGCCAAAAGCTTTATCCGCCACTGTTGTTAGAACATATGCAAATCTCTCCAGCTTTTGCATTGACAATACTACCTTTAGTTCATTCCAATTCACATTATTTACCGCCTTGTTTAGAATCATAAACCAATCACACAAATGTCGTAAAGTAAGTCCTTCTGTTAGAAAATGGACAGATGCATGTCGTAAAAACATTAGGATATTAAACTCATCACAAGGTAGCAAAATCTTAGAGTCTTCTGAAATATACCGTCTTCTACTCTTATCATTAAGATATCGACACATTTCTTGCTCATATATAACAGCCTTTTTCCCATCTCTCACTTTAGTGCAATATCTATGATTTTCTATCAAGAGACCTTTGTATCTAAAATGAGAATGTTTATAGTCTTCCTTTTGAAGATTTATCCCTTGTGACTGCAAAAATTTTTCAGCCCTAATATGCTCTCCAAACATATACGCATCACAATCTCCACATTCTCTTAATAACGGGTTTGGATAATATGAAGCAAAAGATATACCTTTTAAAACTGTAAATTGAACATTTATATTATCCATTAATGATGCAAGGGACTTAATCGTTGCCTCTTGTCGACGAGATCTATTTATTATTGTCTCTGTACGCAATGCCCACTGCAATTTTAATTTTCGAGGTGGGTGTGCATCAGAAGGTAGTTTTGAAAGCACCTCGTAAACAATCGCTAGAACTCCATGCTTAGCAGATAGTGCGTAGAATTGTTGCCACTCATGTTCCTTTAATACTTTATAGTTTGACACATCAACCTCACCTTCCAACAGAGCACTACGCAATGTTACGAACAGTAAATTGGTATATAGTTCTTTTGATTTTTTATCCATCTGGAAAATAAATAAGAAAGGCGTATCATTTATCTGTACTATAGTACAATCTTGGGGCATTTACCCCAATCTATCATACCAACAGCCGTCTCCAAATTCACAAACTCAAAATCATCCAAGTACTTAAGATATTTACCATAAGCGCTCTTCAAACCAATTTTATTCTTTATGCGTCGACTAATTGATAGATGAGTCATATCTGGCTGGTCAGGATCAAAATCACTTGGATGGAAATAGGTCATCGTATAATCCTGCGACGCGGTAAGTCTCTTAATTAGCCAGTAGGGAAATAATCTAAAATAACCACCTCCAGAGAAAACTATCTCTTTTCCCAAAACTGTTGCAGGGCTGATGGGAAATTCTTTGAATTGATAACCATTGTGTTCAAGTATACGAGGTTCTGAGGCCCCATAATTAGGCATACCCCCATAATCACGCGTAGTTGGGAAAATAGAACAATCAATCTTAAAACCAAGTTCCCCCAATACATCAAAAGCATAGAGATTATCTTTTGTTATGGAAAACGCTGGTGCCCTAAATGCTATGATTTCTTTACCTATAGTATCCTCAATCAACGATTTTGCTTTGCACGTATCCTCAAACAACGCTTTTTTGTCAAAATTGGTAAGTAACTCATGCTGATATGTATGGCAACCAATCTGATGACCTGCATCAGCAATTTTGCGAATAGCTGCAGGATGATGCTCAGCGAGCCATCCAACAACGAAGAATGTACCTTTCAAATTCCTCTCCGCAAGTGACTCCAGTATTTTGTCCACACCTTCATAGATGCGACACTCCAATTTATTCCACTCCTTATTGCCAGATTCCACATCGTGACAATACCAATCTTCTATGTCAAATGTTAGAATATTCATTTTACGCTTTTATCATAGATTTTTTGAATATAGTATGATAATATCATTGTTAGTGGGAAACCTACAATAAAGAGATATGCCAACGTTGTTATATCACTTTCGGGACTCCATATTTGTAAACATAACCAATATACAACTCGATGAAATAGATATGCGCACATACTTGCATAACTTACAAACACAATGGCATCCTTTATAAACGTTGTACGCATATTATGTAAACATGTACTAATTGACATTGATACTGATATAATAGCTATGGCTCCTATGTAACCAGTTGCCATCATAAGTATACGATTGTTTGTATAGCACAAACAGACAAGCATTACAATCCATATGGCACTAAATACTATTGCCGGCATATTGAATTTGCTTGCAACATGAAACATTTGCTTATAATGAACACCTATATACAAACCAATAAAATATATGAGTATGTAATAGAATGTACGCAAATCAATAGTTCGTGTGACACAATGCAATCCCAACAAAAATAACAGAACTAAGCAAAAGCGGATAATCATTCGCATTTTACTAGTATGACATAAATAGGGTGTGATAAGATAGAACGATATTAACATTGCTATGTACCAAAGTGTTTTTTGCTGTGGAACACAGTAAGGAGAAATTCCCAACAAGCCCTTTATGGTACAACTTATTCCATTAAAACCTATGAGAAGTAGCACTATACTACTAATGAGAAATAGAGGATAAAAACGAATGAGACGTTTTTTGTAGAATTTCACAACCATTCCTTGACTTGTGAAGTCATTTTGGGCGGACAAAAAAGCGGACAAAAATGTAAACACACTAAGCATGCTCCATATTAGAGATATGCCAACAGACAACTGTGTGATATGTAATGCGGTATACTCAGATAAATGGAGTACTGCTATTATGTAGATCATGCTAAATGACCTTGCAATATCAAAACCTAGAATTCTCATAACTACTCTTATTTTTTCTTGGATTTTCTAAATTCTGGATTTATTATTTTCTTCAACCCACCTAAGAACCCGCCGATAAATGGGAGTGGGTCTTTTATACCTCCATCAACATAATAGATATTCTTTCCAAAAAAGTTAAACCAACTTGGGTTGCTATGAAAACGATCTTTGCTGGAAAAGAACCAAATTATTTCTGTTGCAAGGTTCCTCATATAAAAGCCCTCTTTGTATTCATACGTTTTATATGGAATATTTTGGGCGTGACTCATCATTATTTCAGCCACATCAATACCTGCAATAAAACTTGCTTTTATCGTACCTGGAACACGAGGATTAATCTCCATCAGTAGAATTTCACCTGTTCTTGGATCCTCAATACAATCAAAATCCGCAAAACCAACCCAATCTATATAATCTAATATTTTTGCGTACCTAGTCACTAAGTCTGGACGGGAGATAATCTTATTACATGTGCTTGTGCCTCCATCTATAGGATAATATCTACACTTCTCATAGCAACTCGACATGACGATCTTTCCATCACCATTTCGATAAATCTGGACTTTTAGTTGCTTTCCTGTTTGAGGAATGAATTCTTGAATCGTAGATTCTCCAAACTTATCCACTATTTGCTGATAAAATAAATCAAAATCGTGTTTAGAATTAATTATCTTGATTCCTTTGGCTCCTGCACTTAAATTTGGTTTTATTAAACAAGGATATCCCACATACTCAATAGCTTCCACATATCCCATCTTTGCTGGATTTGCCGTTTTAGGGTGAGGAATTCCTATATTGTAACATATATCCATCAACTTCTCTTTATCATGAGCTTGTATAAATATATCCCACTGTGGGATTTCTACACAACACCCACATTCTTCCAACTGTTCCTTGTATTTACTTGCCAGTTCCGCTGTGTCGTTAAAAAGAGGAATTATCAGATCCTGAGGATGCTCTAAAATGTAGTCCCTAAGAAATGAAAAATACTCATCATAGTTATTGTGAACATGGGGGCAAATAACAGTCTTCTTTTTGTATCGAGAGAAGTACCCATGTGAGAGTTTGGACTCACAAAAAATGGTAATCTCAACCGCCTTATTATTCAAGGACTCTAAAAAAGGAAGGACTTGTATTGTATGACCATCTAAAAGTAGTACTCTATATTTTCCCATAAATTAAACCATCTATAATTATTAATAATCTCTCGCATCCTCCCGTATAGAATAGTAACTCAGTCTTAGGAATCTGTATATGATTAGATCGAATATTTTTTATTCATGATCCTGCGTTCCTTATCAAAGACCCATCCCCATTTATTAAAATAATAGATAGCATATTTGATATGAACTTTTAGTATCTTAAACTCTTATATGATTCTCTATTCTTCCTACGAGTAATTAAAACCTCAAGCTCGTAGGAGTTTATTAGCTGTGTTCAGTCTTTAGTTTCATCATTGATAACTTTTATGATTCCACGCCCACTTTAAAATCCGATGGCGCAAGAAAGACGGAACAATGCGCACAAATGAATGTAAGATTGAATTATATATAACATCTTTCGTCGTATAGAACCCCAATTCCTTAAACCTCAAGAAATTTCGCATTTCATTAAGCGCGTATTTAAACCCACCACGACGTTTTACCAAATCCATTGATGTTCTTAAATAGTATAAAACCTCTTGAATATTATAGAATTTACTACCGGTTATAATCATTCTAACCCATAAATCATAATCTTCATACATCAAATTGTGCATATAATTACCAGCCCGTAATACAGAAGATTTACGATAAGCACAACCTGGGTGACAAATAGGGGAGCGCTTATGTGCTAACTTTACAATATCATCATGATGCTCGGGTCGAGTTTTTACAGCAACCACATTATTGATATCATTCTCAAAAAGAATTGACCAACAACTAACAACATCATAACCTTTATCCAAAGCTTCTAATTCTTTTGCGAATCGCTCAGATGGAATAATATCATCTGTATCCATTCTTAAAATATATTCATATGTACATGCTTCTATGCCTTTGGCTAAAGCACGTCCCAAGCCTAAATTTGTTTCGTTTACCACGAATTTAAAAATAGGATATCGAGTACTATATTCATCAAGGATAGCATCAAGTTCAGCGGTCAGCGGACCGTCTTTTACCAAAACAATCTCATTTGGAAGGATGGTTTGTTTGAACACAGAATCTAACGCTTCGTGTAAATACTCGGGCTTCTCTTTATAATAGAGAGATATAAGTACAGAGAACTCTGCCATAATTTACTGCTTAATTATTTTACTGAATAGGTTTAAATAGTTATTAGCCATGACGGTAGCTGTCAAATAGCGGGTATAGTATTCGTACAATCTTTTCCCATACTCTTCTTTATTTTTTATTGCCGAAAGGATAGCAGAAGCAAGTGAATCAATGTTATCTAACTGATAAAAATGTACACAATTCTCAGGGGTGATGCGTTTCAATATTTCTATATCTGATAGCACACATGAACATTTAGCGCCAGCAGCTTCAATGAATGCCAGGGGAAAACCCTCTGAACGAGTACACATCACAAAAACATCAAGCAACGGTAAGTAGTCTATTGCATTCCCTTGATACCCTAACCACAAGCACCTATCCGCAACACCAATACGCTCCGCTAAATTTTGGAGAGATTCTAGTTCTGGACCGTCACCAATACATACAAAAGCACAATCGGGCAACATTACAAGAGCTTGAACCATCTGCTCTAATCCTTTACCTTTGGTTATAACAGATGCCGTACCTACTATATGATATCGCTTCGCTAATAGCGCTATCTTATCTATGTGTTCTTTATTATTCAATTCGCATATAGCGACATCGCGCCCATTATGAATTATCTCAATATTTTGTTGTTTTAAGAATGGACGCGCCAACGATTCTTGAATCTTACTAAGAACTACTATGTTATTGAAAGATTTATATATTAACTGTGAAAGCTTGCTCAATACAAATGACTTAAATACACTATACGTCACTCGAAATGAATGATATGTGATTGGTTGATGAAGAGTTATTACAATTTTCGCATTCTTTATTTTAGTCATATTTAACCATATATATATGGCGGGTCGCAAGCAATGTATATGAATAATATCAAATTTATCAAAATCAAATTTATCAAACAATGATATCTTGGAAGTTTTACAAGGAAAGATTTCAGAACCTTTATCTTTAAAGTAGAAAACTTCGCAATAATGCCCACTTTCACAAAACTTCTCACATAAATCTTTTGCTACAATAACAGGACCCTTGTGTTCTAATGCAGGAATAATAATGGCAATTTTCATAGTATCAAAGAGTTTCTTTTATGACATCAAGGTACTGACGTCCAAACTTTAAATCTGGTTCAACATAATTTCCCTCAGCCCACTCATTCCATGACATCAAGAATAAAATTCTATGTTCAGGCTCCTTATCTTTAATCAAATCAATAGCCTGTTCCAAATGTCTTCTAAATAAGTGAGGAGTACTATTGTGATATATATTAGCTTTTCTACCACTTCGAGCCGAACGATCCCAGTTTGGCAACAGAGTGGGATACACATTTTCCCATGAATCTTCAGGAACAAACAGATATTTAATTATATCTTTATATTTGAATATATTCAAAGCATCATACTTAAATACTCGTTTTAGGACTTCTCGTATGTATTTTTGGAAGCGTCCCTTAACTTTTAATTCTGCCCTAAATAATCCTCTAGAATTGACCGCATCAAATCCCAAATCTAAGACTTGCTGGTATCTTGCACTTGCTGGTTCTGTAGCACTTACTGCATAATAATGCTTTTCCTTATTGTCATCATACTTAAAACCTGATAAGTTGCTCATAATGCCCACAAAGTGTATTCCTTGCAAACCATTCTTCACGGCAAGGTCTTGCCATGTATTAATGAACACTGACGCATCGGGAATGGCCATAGGATCAAAAACAACAAACAAGGGCTTACCATCTACCGTAATATAACGGTGATCCTTAAAAGCAGGCAACAACTCGTAGAAATGATCAACATATTCCGATTCTATGTATGTTTGCTCCATCAACATCACATCAGAAACCTTTGATGTTCCTTTTTCCCAAGTCTTACTACTCCAACTATGATTGGCCCAACCAATGCAAAATGGGAAATTTGGTTTACCACTTTCAAGCACCTCTTTAAAAGGAGATTCCAACAACTCTTTGCCCTTACCAAACCAATACCGCCAATAGCAGAAGCCTTCAATACCCGACTCTTGAGCCAGTCGTGCCTGAGCTTCCCTTGCTTCAGTCATTCGTAAATCATAGAAGCCCAAGTCTGCAGGAATTTTGGGTTGGTAATGCCCTTTGAATAGAGGTTTCGCTTTGGCAACATTAGTCCATTCCGTAAACCCCTTTCCCCACCACATGTCATTTTCGGGAATTGGATGGAATTGAGGAAGATAAAACGCAATTATGCGTGCTTTGTTTGTCGTTTCCATATTCTTATTTGATTTGTTTAATCACTTTAGCTGGAATGCCAGCAGCTACACAATAAGGAGGAATATCCTTGGTAACAACTGAATTTGCCGCTATGATACTTCCCTTACCAACACGAACTCCCGGCATTATTGATGCTTTTTCTCCAATCCACACATTGTCTTCTATATACACGGGACCTTTACTATAAAGAGGTCGTTTGATTGGTGAAATATCTAATAGGTCCGCCGTTGATGCACCATGGGCATTATCTGTAATAAGGACTTTCTTGCCAGTCAGAACATTCTTGCCAATGTGTATCAAAGTAGTTGCTGTTATATGGGCATCTTCTCCAATGCTTACAAAGTCTTCAATGATAATTTTACCTCCTTCTACGCTGTCTGAAGAGAGTTTCCAGCTTGTTAATGTCGTTCCAGAGCCAATAAACACCTTGCTTCCAATCGTAACATTATGAAGATCATGCCAATTAAAAGGTCTACGTATATACGAATCCTTACCAAAGGATTTAAACAAACGGGACATATAACCAGTGTATGAGAGTGTTACAACCTTTCCCAAATACATCATTAAAGTCGGTGAAAGTAAACAAGATAATCCTTTCGAAATGTAAAATACTAGTAATTTAAACATAAGCTATGCATATTATGGAATCAGTCTTGTTAAACGTACTAATTTGTTGCACTGAAATCGCAAAACAAAGTACTCATCAATAAGCAATAGGGACCTATATATTTTACTTATATCCAAATAAGGACCAAACTTACCATTGAATCTGTGATTTTAACACCCTTTTCAGAATATTTGGGAATGCTATGACTTTATGCCCCAATGTTTTGCACATAAATTTGTGAAACATCATATTTTGATTCTCTCTGATAATTGCACTCTGCATATCCAAGATAGATTCTTTTTCATAGGTTTTAAATAAATCTATGGGGACTCCACCCTTCCCATTTTTTAAAAATTCACCTAATAATTTTCTAAAATGCGCAGCATTCACCATACTCGCCTTAAACTCTTGCCCTCTACGTAACCTATATTGTTCATCTTCTACCAGTTTAGTCATTTCATCACAAAACTCATTTACTGTATCAAAAGACATCTCTACATGTTGTCTTTGACATATGCACTCCTCTATCCCTTGATTATGTTTGTAATTAATAACGGGTTTGCCCAAGCTCGCCGCTATTTGACACATGAGTCCTCCACCAATAGGAAATGTATTCATATAAATATCACAAGACATCATTAACCTATAAATATCCTTTCTTTCTCCAAGAACAAGCATGCGATCTTTGAGTCCATATTTCGAAAGATATTTATCAAAAAGCGCCATATCTCTACAACCGATATACACAACCACCGCATTCAAGTTGGTTGAAAGAACTTCTTTAATGAGTTTAAAGAAAATCTCTGAATCATCAATAACCTTATATATAGCTCCCCCAGTCAGTATTACCACTTTATTATCGCACGCTTTGGGATATCCCTCATACGGAAATGATGTATCCAAAATAGGAAACATTGGGAGCAATATCTCTTTTTCTTCTTCAATACCCCTGTATTTTACGGAAATATTTGCTCCAT
Source organism: Alistipes sp. (assembly GCA_017938765.1). GTDB lineage: Bacteria > Bacteroidota > Bacteroidia > Bacteroidales > Rikenellaceae > Alistipes. The sequence goes on from JAGBAX010000019.1 coordinate 12,078, forward strand.
AATTTCTGAACTCTATATTATAATCCATATGAGTGGTTCCAATGTTATAAGCATGGTCTGTAAGGTTTATATTATATTTCTTAATAGTACTATCCAATGCGCAAAGCGCAATGCTCGCCTCTACAGAATAAGGCAACATATGTAAAAAAAGATGTTTTGCACAACTACTATTAACAATATCATAAATCTGCTGAGCTAACTGCATTCCATTATGATTATGTTCAATAGGTACAATTTGGTTGTGAGAATGGCTCAATGCGGTAATTATTCGCTTATTGTCTTTGGATTTAGATGGATATATATACGTAATCTTATAACCCAAAGCTAATAAGGATTCTATATATTGTTGAGTAAGGCCTCTGTTATCCACTGAAAAATCATCGTAGAATACACATGCATATTCATCTTTGTTGTTGTCTTGGGAAAGAATAATTTTATCCGAAAGGGTTTTAACGTAGCGTTCTAGCACCATATCTACATATTTCACTCCGAAAATGTAGTATAAATTTGCCAGGCATTTTGCATAAGCGATGCTGCTATCATACCATCCCCATGATAACAATCTGTTAATTATTAGATTTAGCCTATCTATTATTCGGTATAATTTTTTCTCTGTTAACATCTTTAATTATTAAGATTTATTTGCTCTAAAAATTGCCTTTATGGGGATACGTTTATTTAACTCATACAATGCCAACATCAAAACGAATAAAAGTATAATAATTTTAATTGGATATGTCAGGAGAAATAATGTCGCTGTTAATTTATAAATCACAATCAACAAAAATAACTTTATAAACAGATTCCAATATGGGGGTGTATAAGTTAATCCATACCTTTTATATGCAACCAAAGCGACCAAAATGAAGTATACGACATAAATAAATGTGTATGCATAACCTACCCCCTCTAGCCCCCACAACTTGTATCCAAGCAGATATGATGGCAAAGTAATAAGCTTAATACCCAGTTCATTATACAGAAATGCCTTCATATCGCCTTTTGCCAGAAAAACAAAACTTATTCCCCAAGATCCTGACTTTACAAATGAACCTACCAATAACCACTCTATCATTGGAGTCGCTACAAGAAACTCTCTACTATACAATATAGAAACACAAGGTTCAATTAGGACTAGCATACCAACTATTAATGGTGTTAAGATAATCAAAGCTACTTCACCTTGCTGACTCATGAGTTTTTTTAAAACTTGATTATCATTATGGTTCTGAGACAATCTAGGGAAATAGTCTTTGGCCATTGCTGTAAAAACAAGCCCTAAATATTGTGCATTTATTGCCCACCCAGCAGAAAACAAACCAACTTCTTCAATACCTCCAGTGCTTGTAATAAATGACCGTACTATAAACTCTACAGCAGAAACAGCTACAGCAGAAACAGCCATTGCAATACCAATTTTTACTGCACTAGAACCTAATTGAATACTATCTTTAACACTTTGATAAAAGTTAGTATTTATTTGCAGTTTTTTATAGTATACATGAGATATAACACAGTTTAACAACGCTGTTAATACCAATGACCAAATTATACCATCAATCCGAAAGAAATAAAACAACAATATTGAAACTATAAATCCGCACAGAGCACCAAGAATATTAGTTTTTACTATAGACTTCAAGGCTCTAAAACCCTGCATTACAGCTAAATGTTCTTGGAACAAAGAATTAAATACTATAACAAAAAACAAAAGAGCAAAACACAAAGTATAATGAGCACTTTCAAAATACAATGAGCTCAAATGCTTAGCAAGAAGTACAACCACTACACCACCAAACAACCCCAAAACCAATACCCAACGATGTATTGCCTTTACTAGACTTTTTACTTTATTATCATCGCCACCACTTATTTCGCTTGCAACAACCTTAACCTCACTACTTGCTAAACCTAGATTGGAAATATTAAAAACTAGATTTGACACCATGCTAAAAATGGACATCAGGCCCATACCTTGCGTTCCAAGCCATAGCGCTACTAGTTTGGATTTTGCGACAGCAATAACAATCTGTATAATCTGTGCCCCACCAAATAAAGCTGTTGATTTTACAACGGACTTATATCCTGTATTTTCGGAAGAACTCATTAGTATTTGTTGATTACTTAATTTTATTTAATATACGACACCTCTTCTGCGGTCATTACAGGGCTAATAGGCAAAACTCAACTCCATGTTGTGGATTGACTCGTTAACCATAACATATAGTTTACTATTATCCTAATGAATATCAGATAGGTTAGGACAATAATACTTTGCAATAGCGGTGAGTACCTCACTCAAATAAGAGGCATTAATTGCCCAGCCTGTTTGGTACAAGCCTATATTAGAGACACCACCATGTCTATCAACAAATGTATTGATGATAAACTGCGCCGAAAGCACAGATATGCTACCAATAGACACAGTAATTCATTATTGAATGGTATCGTAACCCAATTTATATGATTCTCTTCAAGATTGGCGTATCTCTGGACGTTTGTGTTTGGATGTGTAAAAACAACTAACTATAGTTGTTGCGATAGCACCAACCATCAACGACCAGACAATACCATTGATTCTATAGGAATAATATAACAGTTATGATAGCAACAAGGTTGCCACAACTTCATAAACTGTGGCGTTTGCCACATCCTTAATTTGTTGTATTCTCAGCAAAAAAGCATAAATGGACAGATTCCTAACAGCACTTTTCTGAAGACCCAAATTGATTGTTATGTAAATAAGGCTACAAACGGTAATATATATTCAATAATACCAGAACCTACTGTTCCCATTAACAATGCAACCATTTTGGTTTTATCACATTCAGTAGAATTGTGCACATTTGCAGTCCGCCAAATACCGCTGTGTATTTAAATACTGCTTTGTACCCGAATGCCTCCTTGTTTGTTATACTCATTACTTAATGATAATATTGGTATATATATCATCAATATATATGTAATATTAGTAATAAACGGGCGCTGGAATAATACGCTGCAAATTACTAGAATATATATTAAGATGTTTGTTAGGGATGGTCTCAACTTGTGAATTCCATACATTATAAACGCACCTACATAAGCAAAGAAATAGACCGCTCCAAATTCAATAATACAATCCTTGTAAGATGCGCCACCTTCGTTATACATTGCTTTTGTTCCAGATCCAAGCCCCCACCAATAGTCATTACTACGCTTAAAACTTTCATACCAATACTCATCAAGGCCTATATCTCTATTGTTTCCAACCATTTGACCATCCTCAAATTGCATTCGAGCAAAAATCAATTCATATAATAATGATTCTTTAGACACATATAGATACAGTGCTGCAAATATTGAAAGTAATAATATTTTATATTTGAGGCGAGCAAACAGCAATGTATAAATCAGACATATCATATAGAAAAACAAAGAGAATGATATTAAACCAAATAACAATATTAAGATATTCTCTCTTTGTTTAAAATCAAATCTTCGCATTAGAAGTATCACTGCGCATATAGTACCAATAGCTCCCGGTTCATCACAGCATCCAAAAAACTTAAACATTTCTAAACCGTTGGGGACAACTAAAAACGGATACGCATTATACATGTGTTCTTTTTCGGGATTCAAAGGTGGTATAGTGTGATGCGGCAAATCAATTCCTAACCCAACTACTAATAGATAAACTATTGCAGAAATAGTTGTTGTATAAACAAATACCTTTATGAATTTTTCATAAGAATTTATCATCAACTTCTCTGATGCAAGAAATATCATACCGTATAACATGCCCAGAAGTGACGCATTTACCTTGAAAGCAAGCCACACAAAAATCATTGATAGTATACCCTTGTACATTACATCTTCATTACGGACTTTGACGGACGTCGCACAAATGATTAACAATGCAACCATCAAAAATGGATGTAATGTGTTGTATACCCCCCAAATAAAATATGGCTGAAGAAATAAGTACATGAGAATGGCTATACCCCATTCTCTAATATTTTCAATTCTATTCAAACTTGTTGATTATTTTAATTACATACCCCACCTCTTCAGCTGTCATTACAGGGCTGATAGGCAAACTCAGCTCTTCGTTGTGGATTTGCTCGGTAACGGGTAATGACAGACCATTCATCTCCTTATAGCACTCCTGCTGGTGTGGAGCAATTGGATAATGGATAATTGTCTGAATGCCGTTGTCTGCCAAGTACTTCTGCAACCTATCGCGCTCAGCACAGCGAATAGGGAACAAATGGAATGCATGAGCTTTCCAGTCTGCAATCTGAGGCAATACAACCTTAGGATTGGTTATCTCCGAGCAGTAACGCTTTGCCACCTCTTGGCGCAATGCTACATCCTCGTCCAGATTTGCCAACTTAACGTCCAAAATAGCAGCTTGAATCTCATCCAAACGACTATTGCGACCTGTATACTTGAATACATATTTCTTTTGCGAACCATAGTTTGCCAAAGCGCGCACTGTTGCAGCCAACTCTTCATCATCTGTCGTTACTGCACCCGCATCGCCAAATGCACCGAGGTTTTTACCTGGGTAGAAAGAGTGACCCGCAGCATCTCCCAATGATCCAGTTTTGCGACCATTATAGAGGCAACCGTGTGCTTGTGCATTATCCTCTACGAGTTTAAGATTGTATTTCTTGCACAACTCTCCAATCTTCTCGGTGTAAGCACACTGACCGTAAAGATGAACAATACAGATTGCCTTTGTACGAGGGGTAATAATCTGCTCAATAAGGTCGTCATCAATCTGATAGGTAGATAGTTTAGGCTCTACAAGCACAGGGTTCAGACCATTCTCGGTAATTGCTAAAATTGTAGCAATATATGTGTTTGCTGGTACGATAACTTCATCACCTGGTTTCATAACACCCATTTCAATATAGGCGCGGAAAATCCAGATAAGTGCATCCAAACCATTAGCGCAACCAATGGTGTGTTTTGATCCAATATATTTAGAGTAATTAGCCTCAAAACGCTCATTCTCATGTCCTTGTAGATACCAACCAGAATCCACAACTCTCAACACTGCCTCATGCATCTGATCTGCATACTTGGCAGTAACTTTCTGTAAATCAAGAAATTTAACTTGCATAACTAATCCAATCTTGTATTTTTAAGATACTTGGCAGGAACTCCCGCATGTATTTCGTAATCTGGAATGTCATGTGACACTAAACTTGCAGCTCCAGCCATTGCAAACTTTCCAACTACTTTATACGCAAGCAGAGTTGCACCTACTGCCAAATCAGAGCACAGTGACATCTTGGAGTATCCTGTCATTATGGCACCGACAGAACAGTGACACAACTCATCAATGAATGTATTATGTCCAATAGAACAATTTGCCATAATCAATGAACACAACCCGACATGAGCACCAGGACCGACATAGCAGTTAGACATTACCATCACACCAGGCTCAATTACTGCACCCTGACCAATAAATGCTGTTTTGTGAATTATTGTTGCAAGACGCTCTCGTGGAATAGCTGCTTCTCTAAACATCTTTTCAGTCAAAACATTGCGAGCTACTAAATGAATGCCCCACATAAAGAAATAATCCGGATTCTTCAAAAGAGTTGGGATATCTTTCGTTGTACCAAGTACAGGATAACCACAAACTTCTTGATCAAAATCGTTAACAAAACCTGCAACTTCCCATTCTAAATCACCATAGCGATTTCTATTATCCTCAATACAAGCAGCTATAACGCCTCCATTACCTTCGCCACCTACTATAATTACTTTCTTGCTCATTTATTATTCATTTTTTTTTGTTTGCGAATCTGTTTAATTTCTTCCAAGTTTTTAATTGCCATCTTATCAAAAGGCATACTATGTACATCTTCGTAGAAGGTACGACGAGCATCTTCTGGCATACCGATTGGATTCTTATGCAAACACCAATTATATTTAGTGGCATATTCCTCCAAATCAATATCCATTTTAACCATCTCCATATCTACAATTCTGCGCATATATTCCTCTCCTTTTGATGTGTTAACAAGAACAAACGATGTTCCCTTATTGTCATCATATTCTGGGGCGTATTTTTCAATGGCCCAAAAGTCTCCGAGAGTTAAATCTGCACTACGCTCCAACGATCTATATTTACAATTGAAGCATGCAGGACGTATATTAAATCTACTATGAAACGATACACAATAGTCATCATCTAAGATAGAGTTATAATACTCATCTCCATTTTCAAAACATACTGCAATTGCTTTACCTCTCCAACCTTGACGCTTATCCTTAAAGTTTACACTCTTGACCTTTGATTTATATCTTTCCGCAAGGAAGTAAATATAACGCTTGTATACCTCAGGAGAAGATACGCAACCACAAATAAGATCGCAAGTTAAGAGATTATCATACTCCTTATTAAGATATTGGCGAAGACCACCACACTCGCAAGGGGTACCACAAAATAGAGTTAGCACATTAGCATCAAGATGTTGTTTGAGCTGTGTGTAAATATCGTATTTTTTACTTTGTACAAACTTAGCTCTTCGCAAATCATCCAACTCATCCTTAGATGTGATTATCTTGTGTAAACATTCAGTACATCCTTCACTATAACCGACTGCACACACAACACCACCTTGCTCCAATACTAACTCTGCCAAACGAGAGAAAACACCGCCCGAAGAACTACGAGCTCTAAGTTCACTATTATTACGGCATGAGTATATTACTTGAGATTCTTTATATGGGCGGACATTCTTGCACACTCTCAAACACTTCCCACAATCAATACATTTAGACACGTCAATACGAGGGTAAAGAAAACCCTCAAAGTCTGCTAGCATCTCAATAGCCCCGACTGGGCAACTTGCATAACAAGCAGTACATCCGCAGCACTCATTTTGTTTTAGGATTGATACATTGTTGCAAGTCATACTCCTATTTGTTACATAATCTGTGTTTCTCAATGATATCTTTTGCCATTTTTACCATTGGAGGGCCAATAAACTTATTATCCTTCACTGCTACACCTTTACCTTCTCGTACTGCTTCTTCTGCTAGTTCCAACATTTCTGTTGCCCAAGTTACTTCTTCCTCGCTTGGAGAGAAATACTTGTGACACAAAGGCAATTCTTTGGGATTAAGTATCAACATGCCTTCAAATCCTAATTTCTTGGCAACCTGAAGATTCCTTTCTAAATCTTCTAAATCATGGACTTTAATATGAACCGTGTCAATAGGAATAACTCCACACGCTTTTGCCCCCATTGCGATCATCGCCCTTGCGGTAAAAATACTTTGTCCTTCCTCATCGTGTTTACCACCCAAGTCTGTAACAAAATCCTCACAACCAAAAGCTACCGCAACAACACGATTGGGACAAGCAGTGCATATTTCTTGAATATTCATAACGGCACCTGCTGTTTCAATCAAAGGAATGAGTTTGAAAGTTCCAACAGGAAAGCCTTTCTCATACTCAATGGTTTCAAGCAATTTACCGATGAAATATATATCTTGTCCACAGCGAGCTTTAGGATACATAAAGCCAGTAACGCCCTCTATGGTAAGTTGGTACACATCTCGCAACAATTCACCACTTTCTCTATCATTTATGCGAGGAAATATAACTCTACCATTAAAAGCTCCAGACTTAATATACTTAATTATATTGTCACGAGCATTTTGTTTATTACATGTAGGTTGCACAGAATCCTCTATATCTAACAATAACACATCTGCATTACTACGAGTTGCGCTATTCATCAGTCTATCGTTATGCGCTGGCAAAAACATTAAGCTACGCATTAAAAAGTCTGCTCTCATAGCTTATGAGCGTTTTTTAACTAGGACTTTTCTACGGAACAGAAGAATATCTTCTCCACGCTGATTGTATGCGATGCTTTCTACATACACAATACCTCTATCCTCTTTGGATTTTGACTCCCATTTTTCCAGTATTTTAGAACGAACATATATGGTATCGTTAATAAAAACAGGGCCTAGATGCTTTACGCTCTCATACTCTAAGTTGGCGATAGCCTTTCCACTAATATCTGGTACCGTAATACCAACGGCTAAAGAGAATACCAAAGTACCCACGACCAAAATCTTCCCATGTTGATTTTGAGTCGCATAATCCAAATTGGTATGCACTGGATGATAATTCATTGTTAAAAGAGAGAAGAAATTGTCATCACTCTCAAAGATAGTCTTAGAAAGAGAATGTTTAATCTCCGCCCCTACTTCAAAATCTTCAAAAAAGAGTCCAATCTGTTGTACATTCATAATTTCTTAAATTTTACAAATTCATCATAATCTCGAATATAATCAGCTTCCGAATAGACCATTGATGCTAATACAAGACATACTGACCCGGAAGAGAAATTTTCCAAGTCTCGCCACATTCCAGGTACTACCAACAATCCCTGATAAGGACGATTAAGAGTAAAACGCTTTTTATTAGTGCCATCATCAAGTACCACATCAAAACTGCCACTTGCAGCGACTACAAGTTGATACAACTCTTTGTGAGCATGTGCACCACGCGACTCTCCACCTGGAATATCGTACAAATAATATACACGTTCAGTGCTGAATGGAACAGTTATACCATTCTCCACGACAGTAATATTGCCCTTACGGTCACTGTGATGTTTGTCTAGTTCTACTATGTAGCACTCTTCAACCTTTGTTGTCTTACCTCTCATGCTGCAACCATATTTTATAATCACTGTAATCACGGATGTAGTCCTCTTCGTCGTAAAGAGTTGAAGACAGTATTAACGCCACCGAGTTGGTAGAAAAGTTATCGATTTCACGCCACACTCCTTTCGGCACATAAAGCCCATAATATGAGCGATTAAGTGAGAATCGTTTTTTCTCTACCCCATCATCAAGTATTACATCAAAACTTCCCGACAATGCAATAATAAACTCTTCGTTTTCCTTGTAAGCGTGTCCTCCTCGGTTTTCTCCGCCAGGGACATCATAAACCCAGTAAACCCTCCTTATTTCAAAAGGAATCTGCTTAAAGTTTTCTGCAAACGAAAGATTTCCACGAGGATCTCCATGTTTGGGCAGCATTACGAGTTTAGCTTCAAAATGGCACATTGTTAGTTTATTTTATCGTCCTTTATACATCTCTTCGTAGTACTTCTCGTAGTCGCCAGAGGTGATGTTATCCATCCACTCCTGATTGTCCAAGTACCAACGGACAGTCTTCTCAATGCCCTCCTCAAACTGCAATGATGGCTCCCAACCGAGCTCCTTCTGCAGTTTTGTTGAGTCAATAGCGTAACGAGCATCGTGACCAAGGCGGTCTGTTACATAGGTGATAAGGTCCAAAGAGTGGCCCTCTGGATTGCCCAAAATGCGGTCAACGGTCTTAATCATAACCTTGATAAGGTCGATGTTTTTCCACTCGTTAAAGCCTCCAATGTTATATGTCTCAGCGATTTTACCCTCGTGGAAAATAAGGTCTATAGCACGCGCGTGGTCCTCAACATAGAGCCAGTCGCGAACATTCTCACCCTTGCCATATACTGGCAGAGGTTTGCGATTGCGGATATTGTTGATAAACAGAGGTATCAGTTTCTCTGGGAACTGGTATGGACCATAGTTATTTGAGCAGTTTGTAACGATTGTAGGCATGCCGTATGTGTCGTGGTATGCACGCACAAAGTGGTCAGATGATGCTTTGGCTGCAGAGTATGGGCTATGAGGATTATACTTTGTCGTCTCGTAGAAGAAATCGTCGCCATAAGCCTTGTGACCCTCCGATGATGCAACGGTCTTAAATGGAGGCTCAATACCCTCTGGATGATTCATCGTAAGTGCGCCATACACCTCATCTGTTGAGATGTGATAGAAACGTTTGCCATCGTATCCCTCAGGCAAACTCTCCCAGTAGAGTTTTGCTGCTTGCAAGAGCGACAGTGTACCCATAACATTGGTACGAGCAAATGTGAATGGATCTTTAATTGAGCGATCCACATGACTCTCTGCTGCAAGGTGAATAATGCCGTCAATTTGCTCATCCTGCATAAGCTGATAGAATGCCTCAAAGTCGCAGATATCCATCTTTACAAACTTGTAGTTTGGCTTATCCTCCACATCCTTGAGATTAGCGAGGTTACCTGCATAAGTCAGCTTGTCAAGATTGATAATATTGTACTCAGGATATTTGTTCACAAACAGTCTAACAACGTGCGAGCCAATAAATCCTGCACCACCAGTGATTACTATATTTCTTTTTGCCATAATTGTTTACTTTGTTTTAAGGTTAGATATACATTTTTTTAGAGAGTCTGTCCAGTAAGGAACTACAACACCGAACACCTCTTTGATTTTTGTTTTATCAAGCACCGAGTAAGCAGGACGCTTAACGGGACTTGGGAATTCATCGCTGTGACAAGGTTGTACATCACACTCTGTTGTGCCGTTATACTCAGCAATCATCTTTGTAAAGTCAAACCATGAGCATACGCCCTCATTTGAGTAGTGATAAATGCCTGTCTGTGAGCCATCAAACTTTTCAACCACCACCGCAATAGCCTTTGCCAAGTCAAGCGCATAAGTAGGGGTTCCTACCTGATCAAACACAACCTTTAGCTGCGGTTTGGTAGCGGTTAGATTCATCATCGTCTTGCAGAAGTTCTTGCCAAACTCCGAGTAAAGCCAAGCTGTACGTATAATAACATAGTTGCCACCGTGCGATTGGATTGCTTGTTCTCCAAGTAGTTTCGTTTGGCCATAAACGCCTGTAGGAGTACCCTGCTGCTCCTCCTTACAAGGAGTATTGTAAGGGTCGCCACCAAAGACATAGTCTGTAGAGATATGTATCAGTAGGCCATTTACCTCCTTCATTGCAATAGCCAAATTGTCAGGGGCTTGTGCATTAAGAATTTTCGCAAGTGTCACATCCTCCTCTGCCTTATCAACATTGGTATAGGCTGCACAATTGACTACAACATCTACATTGTTGTCAGTAACTATTTTGCGCACAGCATCAAGATCAGTAATATCAAGATAGGTTGTCTTTACACCCTCCACCTCATTTACATCAGTGAAGATATAGTTGTCCTGACTCTGCTTTGATACAATACGCATCTCGTTACCGAGCTGACCATTAGCACCTGTCACAAGAATTGTTTTCATACGCTACTCAAACTCTGGATAAAGATTTTCGTTATAGTCAAATGGTGAATCGAAGTCCTTCAGGCATAGGTGTTTGATATCCTTCTCTGAAAGAATCGCCTGCTCCATAGGTATCTGCCAATCAATACCAAGCGACTCATCTTTTATACTGATACCACCATCGGCTTGAGGTGCGTAAAAGTTGTCGCACTTGTACTGGAACACTGCAGTTTCGCTCAATACAGCAAAGCCGTGTGCAAAACCTCTTGGAACAAAGAATTGGCGATGATTATCCTCGGAGAGCTCTACGGCAACGTGCTGTCCATAAGTAGGCGAGCCTTTGCGGATATCCACAGCCACATCCAATACTCTACCCTTTACGCAACGCACCAACTTACTCTGAGTATATGGTGGAGTCTGAAAATGCAGACCTCGCATAACTCCGTAACTTGACATACTCTCGTTGTCCTGTACAAAATTTATAGGACGAACCTTCTCCTCAAACTCTCTCTGCGAGAAGCTCTCAAAGAAGTAGCCTCTTGCATCTTTGAATACTTTAGGCTCAATGATTACTACGCCTTCAATAGCCGTTTTGATTACCTCCATTACTAGTCTAAATTAGGATTACCTGTCTCTTTTACCTCTTCAATAACTTTCAACAGATACTGACCATACTGATTCTTAATCATAGGCTGGGCAAGTTCGCGCATACGCTCCTCGGTTATCCAACCTTGGCGATAAGCAATACCCTCCAAGCAAGCAACCTTGAGCCCCTGGCGTTTTTCTAACACCTCAATATAAGTTGAAGCCTCAGACAATGAGTCATGCGTACCAGTATCAAGCCATGCGAAACCACGACCAAGTGTCTGTACTTTTAATTCGCCATCTGCTAGGAACCACTGATTGACAGTTGTTATCTCATATTCACCGCGAGCAGAAGGCTTAATCTTACGAGCAACGTCTACAACCTTATTTGGGTAGAAATAGAGACCTACAACAGCATAGTTTGACTTAGGATTTGCAGGCTTCTCTTCAATAGATAGGCAATTGCCGTCTTTATCAAACTCAGCTACACCGTAACGCTCAGGATCATTTACCCAGTAGCCGAATACCGTTGCCTTCTTATCCTCTTCTGCAGCACGAACAGCCTCTTTAAGCATGCCTGTAAAACCAGCACCGTGGAAGATATTGTCACCCAGCACCAAGCAAGCACTATCATCTCCGATGAAATCCGCGCCAATAGTGAATGCCTGCGCAAGGCCATCTGGACTTGGCTGCTCTGCATACTCAAATTTCACACCGTAGTCACTACCATCACCAAGCAGACGCTTGAAACCTGGTAGGTCGTGAGGGGTAGAGATAATCAATATCTCACGGATACCAGCCAACATCAAAACCGAGATTGGATAATAAACCATCGGCTTGTCATAAATTGGCATTAATTGCTTTGAAATGCCTTTCGTGATGGGATACAAACGCGTACCACTACCACCTGCGAGAATAATTCCTTTCATAGTTTTATGAAGTTTTTTGTTCTTTAGCTTCTAATCTCTCCTAAATATATCTCGTGTATAAACCTTGTCAGCGACATCGTCAAGGGCGCTATCATATCGGTTGGCGATAATTGCCTGCGAGCGAGACTTGAACTCCGCTAAATTATTTACCACAAGACTTCCGAAGAATGTTGTTCCATTCTCAAGTGTAGGTTCGTATATGATTACTTCTGCACCCTTCGCCTTAATGCGTTTCATAACGCCCTGCACTGCACTTTGGCGGAAATTGTCAGAATCAGCCTTCATTGTCAAGCGATAGACACCGATTACACACTCGCCCTCTTGGTTGCAGTCATAGCCATTCTGCTGGCTATAGCTATAATAACCAACCTTAGAGAGTACTTGGTCTGCGATAAAGTCTTTGCGTGTACGATTACTCTCAACAATGGCTGATATCATATTCTGTGGCACAGAATTGTAATTCGCAAGAAGTTGCTTTGTATCTTTGGGCAAGCAGTAGCCACCATAACCAAACGATGGGTTGTTGTAATGCGAACCTATACGAGGGTCAAGGCACACTCCCTCAATAATACTCCTTGTATCTAAACCCTTGGTTTCGGCGTAAGTATCCAACTCATTGAAATAGCTAATACGCAGCGCTAAATAGGTGTTGGAAAAAAGCTTAACAGCTTCGGCTTCGGTAGTACCCATCAACAAAACCTCAACATCCTCTTTCAAAGCTCCTTGTTTAAGCAACTGGGCAAATTTCTCGGCAATAGACTTATGCTCTTCAGCACATCCCACGATAATACGACTGGGATATAAATTATCATAGAGAGCCGTGCTTTCGCGCAAAAACTCTGGAGAAAATAGGATTGAGTTTGATGAATATATTTTGCTAATTGCCTCAGTATAACCCACTGGTACAGTTGACTTAATGACTATCGTAGCATTTGTGTTACACTCTGCGACAGTACTTATCACTTGCTCAACCAAAGAGGTATCAAAAAAGTCTTTATGACTATCGTAGTTGGTAGGTACAGCTACCACCACAATCTCTGCATTGCAGTAAGCCTCTATAGCATCAAGTGTTGCTCGCAAATTGAGACATTTTTCGGCAAAGAACTTTTCAATATATTCATCCCTTATAGGGGATTTTCTATCGTTAATAGCAGCAACTTTCTCAGGTACTACATCCACTGCCACAACCTCGTTGTGCTGTGCCAGCAGTGTGGCTATTGATAAGCCTACATAACCTGTTCCTGCTACTGCGATTTTCATAAAATATATTTTTTTGCTTTCTCAATCTCCTTATAGTACACCTATTACTGCGATTTTTGGACGTACCAACACAAGTCTATAGGTTCGCTGTTCCTCTATTCCCCGTTGTTCTTGCCAATAATCATTATATCCTCTGAGGCAAGAGGAGTATATGGACCATCCTTGACTTCAAAAATTACTGTATTGCTTTCCAAAACATCCAATGTGTGCCATTGTCCCTTGGGTATATGTACACCATAGTTTCCTTCATTAGGATTAAGGTCAAAACGATCTACCTCAACACCATTATCGTCGTAGAACATCACACTGATACGCCCACGCATCAAGATGTATGTTTCATCTGTATTAAGATGGCGGTGTATGGGTAACAGTGTTCCAGGCTCCAATGCATTAAAAAGCCTTTGTGCCTTAGAATCCAAAGCCTCGTGAAGATTGTAATTCATCCTCAATCGCTCACTAGCTTTGGCACGAGCACTAACCTGGTCAAGTAGTTCTTTATCAATTAACATTTTCTTTTGATTTAAGATATTCCTCGTGTAAGTGATAATATTTCTTTTTGAAAAGAATATAAGCTACACATAGAAGGAGTAAAACCACAAGGGAATATAGCCATTTATTTACAGGCAACCATATCAATCCTGCAGCGATTGCAAATTGTATAACCATATAAATTGATGACACCACTACATGAGGAATGTGCAATTCGTTAGCCATCAGCTGATATGCATGTTTGCGATGAGCCTGACCAAGGCTTTCGTGAAGCATTATGCGGTGGACGATTGTGAGTACTGTATCTACTCCATACAAGGCCAACAACATGATGTACCACAAATTTCCAGTTTGAATTATCAGTTTGCCTAATAAAAATATTATTATAAACGCTATGCTTATTGAACCCACATCTCCTGCGAAGCACTTGGCTTTTTTGCGGAAGTTAAAGAGACAGAATACTATAACACTGATTATTGAGACTATTATAATTGATGTATCAATGAATGGTATGCTGTGATTTATTATCAACAATGGTATCAGTACCGCCAAACTATACCCACCAGTAATTCCATTAATGCCATCCATAAAATTGTAGGCATTGATTACTCCTGTACAGAAGATTAGTGCGATTATAATAATCCACCACGATTGCCAATCAACAATTCCCCACTGCCAGAAAACCATAAACATGGCCAAGAACTGTACTATCAACCTCACGGAGTTGGGAACTGAACGGATATCATCAACAAAACTAACCAGACTCAAGGCCATTAATGCTACAAAAAACCAAGGGTAACTTACCCCATAAAACAGAGCATACACCACCATAGACAATGGAAAGATTATTCCACCTCCACGAAGTGTTATGCTACTATGAGACGAACGTAAGTTTGGCTTGTCAATAATATTAAAATGGTCGGCAATTCTAAAGTATATCAACTCTAAAACTACTAAAATTACCGCAATGAGCAGGTATGTATATGTAGTATTCACGATAAAACAGACTATTTAGTTTCCTTAAAACTTCTTATAGTAGCTATCAATCCATCTTTAGCTGTTACAGGCATCTTCGGAAGAGATAAAGCTGATTTAATCTTGCTATTACTAACAACATAATTCTCAGTGAGTTTTTGCATCCTTAATGGATTGAGTGGCAAATGCAGCCATCCGCCGACTTTCGCTAAAGCGTTCATAAAATCTCTATTTATGCGCCAGATATGACTTTTACGACCAAGAGCCTCACATATTACAGATATTAACTCATTGGTTGATAACGCCTCATCATCTGCCATATGATAGATACCGCTCTCAACATTTTTAGACAGCAACCCTTCAATAACAACACACAGATTCTGAATACTGGTGAATGAACGACGATTCTCAAATGCACCTAATGGCCAAGGAATGCCCTTTTTTACGACATTATATAGCAAGTTCAGATTACCTTTATTACCAGGTCCGTGAATCATACAAGGACGCATTATATAGACCTTCTTATCAGGAAATAATACACTATCTGTGAAGCTATGAGATGGAATGGACATTGCCTGAGGTGAATACTTGCTGATGATATAATTCTCGGCCGCAATTTTACTCTCTCCATAAGGGCCTACAGGCGTTGGGACACACTCTTCAGTTAGTATATCCCCCTCCACATAATCTGCAGCACTTTTTACCGTAGAGAAGAAAATAAACTTCTTAGCATAAGGATTGACCATATACCAATCAAATATACGCTGAGTAAGTCCAGTATTAACTTTGAAATAGATATCTGCGGCACTTTTGTTTTTCGTATCATGAGCCTTACCTGCGAGGTGGATAATAGCATCCACCTCAGGGATAGACCCATCATCTAAATTGTCCCATGTAAAAGTTTCTACTACGCCCTCTTTTTCAGGACTGATTATATCCAATCCATATATTGTATGATGAGGAGAGAGTGCTTTCACAAGATTGCTACCAACAAAACCGTGAACTCCAGTAATTAAAATATTCATAACGATGAGTTATTCTAATATTTCTAACAATTCTCTTTCAATGTGAGGGGTGGCGACGGCGACGAGGCCCTCGATGCGGACAACTACGCGGCGCTCGCGCGCTCCGGCAACCTTCGTTAGTATTCCCTCCGCGCCTGCAAAAATTCCACCGGTGACCCTTACGCGGGTGCCAGCCTTGAGCTCCACACTCTGCTCCTGAACAAGCATCAGGCGCTCATCCTCCGTGCCCGTGACAAGCATAAAGCTGCGCATCTGACTCTCAGGAACTACCATTGGCTGGTAGACTGAGTCTACAGTGTGCATAACATAGCGCAAATAGGCTAGCTCAAAGGTCTTAATATGGTTTATCGTCTCGCGGTCCGAATGCACAAAAATATAGTTATGCACAAGTGCTCTACGCTGGAGCGATACCCTACCATTTGGAAGTTTTGCGCGAACAACACGCGTCGGCACAAAGTGCTCTATCCCCAACTCCGCAAGACGGCGAGCTGCTATCATCTCTCGCTGATATGTCACGCGAAGAACATACCACTGCACCGTTTTTTCTGTCTGCTTTTCCTGCTTTTTTTCCACGAGGGGGGGGGTATAATCTGGGGACATTGATAACCTTGTAACGCAATGATTATCAATCAGTTATCTGATTTTACCTGCGAAATATGCGACAAAACGAACATAATTTTTACCTCATCAAATCGCATAGTTCACTGCAAAGATAGAAAAAAGATATAAAAACGCCAAAGGTTTTTTGTGTTTTTTTCAAACAAAAAACTTTTTATGTTTATAATTTAGTTATAGCGCACTGTTGAAATAATTTGGCAGTATGACAAAAAGTGTTACAATTTTTGTATTTTTGTGCCAAAATGTCAATAGAGTCTGCCAAAATTAAAAAAAAGAGCATTTGGCACAGCTCTTGATTGATTGAGCCGCAAACAGAAATTAATTTATAGAACAAACATAAAATAGTAAAATTATGATTAAACCATTATCAGACAGAGTTCTCATTCTGCCAAATCCAGCAGAGGAGATTACCGCCGGAGGTCTAATTATTCCGGACACAGCAAAGGAGAAGCCACTGGCAGGCAAGGTTATTGCCGTAGGTCCTGGTACTAAGGATGTTACAATGGAGGTTAAAGAGGGCGACGAGGTACTTTATGGCAAGTACTCTGGCACTGAGGTAACCTATGCAGGTACATCTTACATCATTATGAAGCAATCAGAGATTTTAGCAGTAGTAGAGAAATAGCCGTTGGCTATTAGCTATTAGCCATTAGCCTTATAGAGGTGTCGGCAAAGCCGACTTATATAAATCCGCATGGCGGATACCACAGAAAAGCCAACGCTGCGATTAAGCTGAGGGCAAAGTCAAACTCGCTTGAACTTTGCCGAGGCGGAGCAGGGTCGGGTTACCAAAGGTAAGCCAATGGCCAACAGCCAATAGCCAATAGCCCCAAAAAAAACATACAATTATGGCAAAAGAGATTAAGTATAATATTGAGGCGCGAGACCTTCTGAAGGAGGGTGTGGACGCGTTAGCAAATGCAGTAAAGGTGACTTTAGGACCAAAGGGTCGCAATGTGATTATTGACCGCAAGTTTGGTGCGCCACAGGTAACAAAGGATGGTGTTACGGTAGCTAAGGCGGTAGAGCTTGAGGATGCCTTTGCAAATATGGGTGCGCAGATGGTGCGCGAGGTGGCATCAAAGACCAACGACGATGCTGGTGACGGAACAACAACAGCGACAGTGCTTGCGCAGGCTATTATCAGCGTAGGACTGAAGAATGTCACTGCAGGTGCAAATCCTATGGATATCAAGCGCGGTATTGACCGTGCGGTAGCGGTTATCGTTGAGTCTCTTCGCGCCCAGAGTCAGGAGGTTGGCTCTGACAACACTAAGATTGAGCAGGTGGCAACAATTTCTGCCAACAACGACCGCGCTATCGGCTCTCTGATTGCAGAGGCTATGGCGAAGGTAAACAACGAGGGCGTTATTACCGTTGAGGAGGCAAAGGGTACTGATACACACGTAGAGGTTGTTGAGGGTATGCAGTTTGACCGAGGTTATATCTCTCCTTACTTTATGACCGACACCGAGAAGATGCAGGCAGAGCTTGACAAGCCATATATCCTTATTGCAGACAAGAAGATTTCGACTATGAAGGAGCTTATGGGCATCCTTGAGCCAGTGGCTCAGTCTGGCCGCAGCCTTCTTATCATCGCTGAGGATGTAGATGGCGATGCTCTTCAGTCACTTGTTGTAAACCGCCTGCGTGGTACTCTGAAGATTGCCGCTTGTAAGGCTCCAGGCTTTGGCGACCGCCGCAAGGAGCTGCTTGAGGATATCGCAGTGCTCACAGGTGCTACTGTAGTCTCTTCAGATAAGGGTATGAAGATTGAGGATGCAACACTTGCAATGCTCGGCTGCGCTGAGAAGGTTACCCTGACAAAGGAGAACACCACTATCGTTGATGGCTGTGGCGACAAGGCGGCTATCGCAGACCGCGTAGCCCTTATCCGCTCATCTATTGAGGTTGCAAAGTCGGACTACGAGCGCGAGAAGCTTCAGGAGCGCCTTGCAAAGCTGGCTGGTGGCGTGGCAGTACTCTATGTAGGTGCAGCTACAGAGGTTGAGATGAAGGAGAAGAAGGACCGCGTAGATGACGCCCTTGCTGCTACCCGTGCAGCCGTTGAGGAGGGTATCGTTCCAGGTGGTGGCGTGGCATATATCCGCGCAAC
This sequence comes from Alistipes sp., assembly GCA_017938765.1. GTDB lineage: Bacteria > Bacteroidota > Bacteroidia > Bacteroidales > Rikenellaceae > Alistipes. The sequence continues at coordinate 31,196 of JAGBAX010000019.1, forward strand.
AGCAGCTCTTGAGGGTCTTAAGGGCGAGAATGACGACCAGACCACTGGTATTCAGATTGTTAAGCGCGCTATTGAGGAGCCTCTGCGCCAGATTGTCGCTAACGCAGGTGGCGAGGGTTCTGTAGTAGTAAATAAGGTACGCGAGGGCGAGGGTAACTTCGGTTATAACGCTCGTGACGACCGCTTTGAGGACCTTATGGCAGCGGGCATTATCGACCCTACAAAGGTATCTCGCGTGGCTCTTGAGAACGCAGCTTCTATCGCCTCTATGTTCCTTACTACTGAGTGCGTGCTTGCTGAGAAGCCTGCCGAGAATCCGATGCCACAGATGCCTGCAGGTGGTATGGGAGGTATGATGTAATCAGCGCGGATTTCAGACAGCAATGCTGTTGTTACAATAAAAGGACTTGCCTTTGCAAATAAACTTGCAGGCAGTCCTTTTATTGTAACACCTACTCCGTAGGCTCTGAAAGCCGAAAACGCTCTGATATACAGTATAGTATAAAATATTAACATTACCTCCTCGGTTATTCGCGCACCAAGCATTAATGCTTGACAGCGCTACCTCGTCAATGATGACACGCAGTAGCGAACGCCACTGCGTGACATTCCCCCTAAATCCCCCTTTAATCCACCTAAAGGTGGCTTTTCCTCCTTCGCGCCTCGGCATAGTTCAAACAAGCTTGACTCTACTCTCGGCTTGGCGTCGGTTGGCAAAGGGGGACTTGGTCGTCATAGTGGGCAGAGAAATCTGCCCACTTCTACTCCGAGGTGCAACGAATAGGGTTCGGTTTCTTGAGAACGCAGCTTCTATAGCCTCTACGTTCCTTACCACTGAGTGCGTGCTTGCTGAGAATCCTGCTGAGAATCCGATGCCACAGATGCCTGCTGGTGGTATGGGCGGTATGATGTAACCAAAAAAGAGTCCTGCGGGACTCTTTTTTTTGGCCATTAGCTTTTCAGAGTACAGAGTACAGAGTCTTAAAATCATTAAACTCATTATTCTCCTTAAACTCTCTAATCAGCCTACTTCTTACTACTATTTTGCGTGTTAGACTTAGACTCCGAGTTCTTTTTCGCCTCTGCTGCCTGAGCCTTCTTTCGCGCCTCATCTGCAGCCTTATCAATAGCCTTGTAGTTCACTCCGCTGTTAGTCTTGGAGTACTCGTGAGCCCTCTTTGCAGCCGCAGAATTGTTATATGTGTTTGGATGGGTTATATCACGCATAGGCCCTCCAACACGAGTTTGAGCGACAGCTCCAATTTGCGAAGCACAAACAAAACAGAAACACAAACAGATAAAAAACCTTCTCATAATCCCTCCTTCTTTAATGGTTTTAGAATAAATTGCCCTTTAACACTATAGAGGGAGGTCTGTCATTTTTCTAACAAAATAATTTGTTGTAACTAAACTCTAATATTTTTCTTAAAAATATTTGGTAGGCTCAATAATTTGTGCTACATTTGCAGTGTGAATGAGTGTAGGGGGACAGTGAGTCCCCTTATTTTGTATCAGTATTGGAATATATATTTTTATAACACTATGGATATCAGCAAGTTAGTAGAGGTAGTAGAGAATCATCTATCGGGTACGGATGTTTTTGTGGTAGATTGTCAGTGTTCGCAGTCGAATGACATCACCCTTATTTTAGATGCGGACAGCAGGGTGGGTATAGACACTTGTGTGGCTGTTTCGCGTGCTGTGGATGAGGTTTTTGACCGCGATGTGGAGGATTTTTCACTTACCGTAACCAGCGCAGGCATTGGCGAGCCGTTAAAGTTGCTTCGTCAGTATCAGAAGATTGTCGGCTCCCCTATTGAGGTGCTACTCAAGGATGGAATAAAGATTTTAGCAACCCTTGACTCTGCCACAGAGGAGGGCATTGTCGTATCCTACGACGAGAAGGTTACAGTAGAGGGTCGCAAGCGCAAGGAGGTTCAGCACACCGTGCGCACCATAGCCTTCGGCGATATCAAGAGTGCTAAGGAGTATTTGGATTACAAATAATTAACAATAAATATAAAAAGTCAAAGCAATGAACAACTTAAACCTTATCAGCAACTTTGCGGAGTTCAAAGAGCTGAAGAACATTGACAAGTCAACAATGATTGAGGTTCTTGAGGATGTGTTCCGTCACGCGCTCCAGAAGCAGTACGGCACAGACGAGAACTTTGATGTGATTATCAATGCCGACAAGGGCGACCTTGAGATTTGGCGTAACCGTGTGGTTGTTGCCGACGAGGAGTTTGAGGACGATGTACGCGAGATTTCACTCTCACAGATTCAGGCTATTGACCCATCATACGAGGTGGGCGACGAGTACACCGACCCTATCACCTTTGAGTCTTTCGGCCGCCGTGCAGTACTCTCACTGCGCCAGAACCTTGCATCACGCATCCTTGACCTTGAGAAGGCTACTCTGTATGAGAAGTACCGCGACCGCGTGGGCGAGATTGTCACTGGCGAGATTTATCAGGTATGGAAGAAGGAGGTGCTCATCCTTGATGATGACGACAACGAGCTTATCCTGCCACGCGCAGAGCAAATCCCAGGCGAGTTCTACCACAAGGGCGACACTCTGAAGGCTATCGTCAAGAGCGTGGAGATGAACAACAACCAGCCACGCATCATCCTCTCTCGTACTGCAAACCAGTTCCTTGAGCGACTCTTTGAGGCTGAGGTACCAGAGATTTATGACGGCCTTATTACTATCAAGAAGATTGCCCGCATTCCTGGAGAGAGAGCAAAGGTTGCTGTAGAGTCTTACGACGACCGCATTGACCCAGTAGGCTCGTGCGTTGGTATGAAGGGTGCGCGTATCTATACAATCGTTAAGGAGCTGCACAACGAGAATATCGACGTTATCAACTACACATCAAACACCAAGCTGCTCATCCAGCGTTCACTCAACCCAGCCAAGACTACCGAGATTATCGTAGACGAGGAGCGTCAGACGGCATCTGTATACCTTGACCCAGATCAGGTATCGCTTGCTATCGGTAAGGGAGGTCTTAACATCAAGCTGTCAAAGATGCTCACAGGCTACAACATTGATGTCTACCGCAACATTGAGGGCGGCGACTTCCCACTGACTGAGTTTACAGACGTTATTGAGGGTTGGCAGATTGAGGCACTCTCAGCAGTAGGCCTTGACCGCGCAAAGGCTGTGCTTGACCTTACCGCCGAGGAGATTGCCGAGCGCGCAGACCTTGAGGTAGAGCAGGCAGAGGCTATCATCGCTATTCTTCGCCGCGAGACAGAGCAGAGCGAGGAGTAGAAGGCATGTTCCCCAACATCTGGTTACGAGATTGTCGTAACGCCAAAGCATTGTTAAATAAAAAAGATTAATATATGGAGAACAACAGAAAATTACGCCTCATACAGGTTGCTAAGGAGTTCAAGGTTGGACTAAACACCCTTGCAGACTTCCTACGCAAGAAGGGTGTAGCCACAGACGGCTCACCAAATACACAAATTAGCAGCGAGGCATACGCTCTTGTTGAGAAGGAGTTCGGCGCAAACCGCACTACTACAACTTCTGCGCCCCTGCGCGATAAAATCGCTGCCAAGAAACAGACCGTCTCTATTGAGGAGCCAAAGCCAGAGCCAAAGCGCAATATTGAGGTGCGTAATGAGATACCACAGCAGCCACGCATCCTTGGTCGTGTAGAGCTTGATAAGAATGGCAATATCATTAAGCCACAGGCTGAGGCCCCAAAGCCAGAGGCGCCACAGCCAGCACCCGCTCCAAAGCCAGCTCCAGCACCTGCTCCAGCTCCAGCACCAAAGGTGGAAGAAGTGAAGCCTGCAGAGCCAGTAGCAGAGCAGCAGCCAGAGGCTGAGACTCGTCCGGGTCAGTTCCGCCCTACAGAGGCTCCAACGCTGAGTGGTCCTCAGATTTTGGGCAAGATGGACGTTAGCGGTATGGTCCCAGGAGGTAAGCACCGCCGCAAGAAGGTTACCCAGGAGAAGGTAGACATCACCCGTCAGCAACCACAGCAGGGTGGCGGCAAGAAGAAGCACCAGGATAACCGCGACAACCGCAACAATAACAACTCAAACAACAATAACAACAATAACAATCAGGGTGGTGGCAAGAAGAAGCATAATAAGCCACAGCCAAAGCCTGTAGTTCGTCCAGAGGTATCAGACGAGGAGGTATCAAAGCAGGTTAAGGATACCCTTGCACGCCTTACAGCCAAGGGCGCAAAGAATAAGGGCGCAAAGTACCGTAAGGAGAAGCGCGAGGAGGTTCGTGAGCGTATGAACGAGGCTGTAGAGCGCGAGGAGATGGAGCGCAAGGTGCTCAAGGTGACAGAGTTTGTGACCGTGAGTGAGCTTGCTACGATGATGAACGTCTCGCCTATGGAGGTTATCTCGGCTTGTATGAACCTCGGACTTATGGTATCTATCAACCAGCGTCTTGATGCTGAGGCACTTGTGGTTGTTGCTGAGGAGTTCGGCTTTACCACTGAGTTCGTGTCAGTTGAGATTCAGGAGGCTATTGGCGACGAAGAGGTAGACTCTGCCGAGGACCTTGTACCACGTCCACCTATCGTTACTGTTATGGGTCACGTAGATCACGGTAAGACTTCGCTGCTGGACAATATCCGTAAGACCAACGTCATTGCTGGCGAGGCGGGAGGTATCACACAGCACATCGGTGCCTACTCTGTCGAGCTTAACGGTCAGAAGATTACCTTCCTTGACACCCCAGGTCACGAGGCCTTTACCGCTATGCGTGCTCGTGGTGCCAAGATTACCGACGTGGCAATTATCATCGTTGCTGCGGACGACAGCGTGATGCCACAGACCATTGAGGCTATCAACCACGCTCAGGCTGCGGGTGTGCCTATGGTCTTTGCAATCAACAAGATTGATAAGCCTGCTGCCAATGTAGAGCGCATTAAGGAGCAGTTAGCGGGTATGAACTACCTTGTTGAGGACTGGGGCGGTAAGTACCAGAGTCAGGATGTATCAGCAAAGCAGGGACTCAACCTTGACAAGCTCCTTGAGAAGGTACTCCTTGAGGCAGAGCTTCTTGACCTTAAGGCAAATCCAAACAAGAGAGCTAAGGGCGCTGTTATTGAGTCTACACTGGACAAGGGTCGTGGTTATGTAGCTACAGTGCTTGTTCAGGACGGAACACTCCGCGTGGGCGATGTAGTGCTCTCTGGAACATATACAGGCCGCGTAAAGGCTATGTTTGACGAGAATGGTAAGAAGGTCAAGGAGGCCGGCCCAGCAACACCAGTACAGCTGCTTGGTCTCAATGGCGCTCCGCAGGCGGGAGACTCTTTCAATGTTATGGAGGACGACCGCTCGGCACGTGAGATTGCCAATAAGCGAGAGCAGCTTCAGCGTATGCAGGGCATTATGACCCAGAAGCACGTTACTCTGGACGAGATTGGTCGCCGCATTGCTATCGGCTCATTCAAGGAGCTCAATATCATCGTCAAGGGTGATGTGGATGGCTCTGTTGAGGCTATGTCAGGCTCACTTATCAAGCTGTCAAAGGAGAGCGTGCAGGTAAATGTTATCCACGCCGCTGTGGGTCAGATTTCCGAGAGCGATGTACTGCTCGCTACAGCCTCTAACGCCATTATCGTCGGCTTCCAGGTGCGCCCATCAGCCGCTGCACGTCGTCTGGCAGAGAAGGAGGAGATTGAAATCCGCCTCTACTCTATCATCTACGATGCAATTAACGAGATTAAGGACGCTATCGAGGGTATGCTTGAGCCAGTGATGAAGGAGGAGATTGTCTGCTCTATTGAGGTTCTTGAGACCTTCAAAATCTCCAAGGTCGGCACTATCGCTGGTGGTATTGTCCGCGAGGGTAAGATTGGCCGTCACACCCCTATCCGCGTAATCCGCGACGGTATCGTTATCCACACTGGTCGTCTGGGTAGCCTCAAGCGATTCAAGGACGATGTTAAGGAGGTTGTATCGGGTCAGGACTGCGGACTTAACATTGAGTCATACAACGACATCAAGATTGGCGATATCATTGAGGGCTACGAGCAGGTAGAAGTAAAGCGCAAGTAAAAGTTGTATAAAATTTATTTATCTCATTCTTTTATGCTGTTTACGACTCTTTTCGCACCTGATTTTCGTTACATAGGAATCCCTATGCGCCTCAAATCATACGGGAAAAGAGCCACAAAACAGCTATAAAATAATTTCGCAAACAAATATTAAACAACTTTTGTAAGAACATATTAACAACCTAACTAAATAATTAAGAGCTATGATTAAGTTTGTAACAGCAGAAGAGGCTGTAAAGGTAATCAAGTCAGGTGATCACATTCACCTCAGTTCAGTAGCATCGGCACCACAGTGCCTGATTAAGGCTATGTGCGAGAGAGGTCGCAATGGCGAGTTTAAGGATGTACACATCCACCACCTCCACACCGAGGGTCCAGCACCATATGCAGACCCAGAGTTTGAGGGCATTTTCCAGCTCGACTCATTCTTCGTGGGCGGCAATGTTCGTAAGGTAACCCAGAGCGGTTATGCTGACTACATTCCAATTTTCTTGAGCGAGACCCAGAAGCTCTACCGCAGTGGCGCAGTACCTTGTAATGTAGCGATGATTCAGGTATCTACCCCTGATAAGCACGGCTATGTATCTCTCGGTACATCTGTAGACGCTACCCTTGCAGCTGTTGAGTGCGCAGAGCACGTTATCGCAGTGGTAAACAAGTATGTTCCACGCGCCTTTGGTGACGCTATGATTCACTGCTCACAGATTGAGTACTTCGTAGCTGACGACCAGCCACTTGAGGAGGCACACTTCGCAGAGCCAAACGAGGTTGAGACCAAGATTGGTAACCTCTGCGCAGGCCTTATTGAGGATGGCGCAACTCTTCAGATGGGTATCGGTGCTATTCCAAATGCAGTGCTCGCACAGCTCGGAAATCACAAGAACCTCGGTGTTCACACCGAGATGTTCGCCGATGGCGTACTTCCACTCGTTGAGAAGGGCGTTATTAACGGTGCTGCAAAGAACATTGATAAGGGTAAGATGGTATCTACCTTCCTTATGGGTTCACAGCGCGTATACGACTTTATTGACGACAACCCAGGCGTGCTGATGATGGATGTGGGCTACACTAACGACCCATATATCATCTCAAAGAACGACCGCGTGACCGCTATCAACTCAGCACTTCAGGTAGACCTTACCGGTCAGGTTTGCGCAGACTCTCTGGGCCGCAAGTTCTACTCTGGCGTAGGTGGTCAGATTGACTTTATCTACGGTGCATCGCTCTCTAAGGGCGGTAAGGCAATCATCGCAATGCCTTCAATTACCAATAAGGGCGTGTCAAAGATTGCAGATACCCTTACTGAGGGTGCAGGTGTTGTTACTACCCGTAACCACATCCACTGGTTTGTTACTGAGAATGGCGCAGTAGACCTCTACGGCAAGAGCCTTCAGGAGCGCGCTCGCCTGATTATCTCTGTTGCTCACCCATCAGCACAGGAGGCCCTTGACGAGGCAGCCTTCAACCGCTACGGTAGCCACCACCACTATATTAAGGGGTATATGGGCAAGTAGTAATCTTTGCGGTTACTTATCTATATGCAAGGCTTTCTCTTCGGGGAAAGCCTTTTTTTACCCCTTAATATAGTGGTGGTATGGCCTTCGGCCTCCACCACCTTTTGTGTTACCTATCCCCCAAACCCCCTTTCTGTAAAGGGGGCTTGTTTACTTTAGCTTTTAGCCGTTGGCCATTGGCATTTTCCACGATATAAATAAGCAGTGCTTTGCTAACGCATAATACACCGAGCGCACGAACACCGAAATATGTTTGTTTGTTCGGAAATAATTTTCTAACTTTGTAGTGTAGTCCGAGGACTGCTGACATATTATTAGTGAAAGTGTTTCGCTAATCCTTCGCAGCAAAATTTGGCGATTTTGAAAGAGTAAGGATAAGCAGTACAACACTCATCACCGTGTATGGATATATCTCGCTTGATATACCTGCGGTGTGAGGTATTGTTTATTTACTCTTAGGCTACGCCAAATGCCTGCTGTGAGATAAACGAGCTGCCTCACACTTTCTTTATATATTAACTTCTCGCAGAGGCAGGGGGCAACAATTAATTTAATAGCATTATGAGAAAATTACTTTTTGCAACTCTTTTTAGTTTAATATCTTTCGTTGTGGTTGCACAGAAACAGACCGTTTATTGCGATGTTTACGCCAGAGGCGGCGGACAAAATTTGCGTATTACGATTATGTACGATAATAACACTCAATATTTAGGGCGTGCTAATCTTGCATTTGTACTTAACAAACTTGCTCGCAACGGCTGGGTTCTTGATCAAAATATCGTAATACCAAGACATCCATTTGGCAGTTTTCCTGCTACTCGTCACAAGTTACATCTAATTATGAAAAAAGAGTATCAGCAGAATGTTGAAAGCCCATTTGTCTTGCTAAATGACAACTCGACTAATTCAGGCGCTGTTCAACCTCAAAAAAATATGGACACCGCACCCAATACACCACCAAAGCAAGAGGCAAAAGTTGCGACCACACAAAAAAATAAAACTTATAAAATAGGCGATGTTTACAATCTTCATGGCTACGATTGCATCGTATCAGAAGTTTCAGAGGATGGCAAACACGGTAAGGCGATATATACAGATAAAAAGTTCTACGACAGTTGGGATAATGCCTATCAAAACTGTAAAAAACTCGGAGATAATTGGAGATTAATAACAGAATCTGAGATGGAGAATGTAATTAAAAACATTGACACAATTAATAACGCAATCTCCCAAAATCTTACAAATAGCCGCATTAAAAGCACTGAATATTGGGTAGCAACTCCGCTGAATATACAATTTGCCAAAGTTTTGTATTATTGGGGAGGCAAAGACTTTGAATGGCAGAAATGTTCACGAAATAACTCACGCAGATATATCGCAATATGTGAATTTTAATATCGTAACTATTATTACGTTAACAAATTAAATACAAGAGCGCGCCTAGTATTTTGGCACGCTCTTTTGACAAGAAGTTGTATAACAAGTGCTAATTTTAGGCCTGCGAAGCACGAGAAACCGCAGCATACTATAGCGTATGTGAGGATTTTGAGGGCGAGCAAACGACAAAGTAGCCTTGTTAGACGGCTTCTTTAGAGATTAAACCCTGTGTTATTCTCAACATACTCCCACATCCTTGCCTGCTCGGCATTCATCGCGCCGTCAATGGTGGCGATGCTATAGATAAGTTCCTTTGCCCACTGTTGCTCCTCGCTGCCAAGGATAGAGAGTGTCGCTACCGAAGATTCAAAGTCCAGCATACCTGCCATACGCACCGTATTCTCCATATCCTCTGGCGAGAGGAAATCTGCAAGCGCATAGACAAGTCTCTTTGCTGCCGCCTCATTTTGAGAGTTATCACTCTTACTGATAAATAGTTGACCCAAGCGCATAATAGCCCAGAAGTCGCGTCTCATAAATCTCATACTATTCAAGTCTTAAAAGTTCTCCTACAGCCTCATTTATCGCGATATACGCATCCTCAATAAGTCGCGCAGAGGTAAATCCCTTAAGTTCATATCCCTTATCGGTCTCAAGGGCAAAGACGATATTTCCCAAAATCTCATGGCCAGAGCCATAGAGAATTGTTCCAGTCATATTATCGCCAATGCCATCCTTCTGATAGCCATTGCGGTCAACGAGGAACACAAGGTGGCAGTCTACAAGTCCCAGACGCTTTGACAGCGCATTTAGAGGTGCAGTAAAGCGTACAACCTCAGTGCGCTCCGCCCCGATATGCTTTGCTATATCGGCATCCAGTCCTCTCCAGTCTTGAGCCTCACTCTGGAACGGATAGGCAAGGCCATTTGTCTTTGCAGCGAGAAATGTCGGCGCAATAACATCCTCCGAATTATCTACCAACGGCACATCAGGCTCTGGAAGACCACAGAGACTTCTGAGACCATTAAACAATTTGAGCTTGTTCTCTGACATAGTCTGCTCCGCGCGAACAATATCTGCCAAGACATTGACAATCTTCTTCTTGGCATCAACATCAAAGTTAGAAACCAGCTCAACAACCCTCTGCACTGTCATTGACTCATTCTTATTGGCATAGTCAGCCACACGCTGCATCGCCTCATCGTTAAAGCCATTGATTCCATAGAAGAAAGCGGTCAAAGGCTTGGCACACACAGGGTCAACTTTTTCGTCTGCACATACTACAGCAGTGCCTAACTTGTATATAGCTGCCAGCATCTCAATATTAACTTTCATAACCGTAAAGTTTTAAGGTAAGACATATATTCACAAAGTTAATAAAACTTTTATAAATAAACGCATAATTACCAGAAAAATTAAGCTGTTAGCCATTGGCTATTGGCTTGTCTTCGGCAACACGACCCTGCTCCGCCTCGGCCAAAAATTAGCAGTGGATAGTACTTGAACGTCGTTTTGAGGTTAGAGTGTGTCAGATACGGTACATCGTAAAAAAGAGCACCAGCGGATAGTACTAAAGCGTACATCCGCTGGTGATATTTAAGGGATGTGCCGTAGGTGGCACACTATAACTTCAAAACTAGAAGTAGCCGACAGTATTATCCTCAACCTCCGCCAACTCCTGCACTGCATAGAATGCACGCATTGCGTTCTGCTCGGCTGCTGCCTGCTGCTTAACCTTCTCGGCCTCAACAGTCTGAGCCTCAGCCGCAGGGGTTACAGTGTCATTTACAAGAACATATACACCACTTGCGCCCTTAATTGGAGCAGAGAGCTTACCAGCCTCAAGAGAAGCGATAGCTCCGAGTACGCGTGGCTCTACGCCGATACCTGGAACGTAGTATGCGTCATACTTAACATTCTCATAGTTCTTAACCTCGCCCTCAGCGGCTGTAGCAACCTCCTCAATAGTGTTGCCAGTCATCTTAGAGGCAATCTGCTCAAACTTCTTGTCGCGCAGAAGAGTTGCCTTAATCTGATTAGCCACCTCGCTAACTGTGCGGTACTCGTTGTCATTGATACCTGTAAGAGTAGCAATTACATAGTGGTTGTTGTCAAGCTTGATAAGCTCAGAAACATCGCCCACCTTAGCCTTGTTAGCCCAGAATACAACCTCCAGAGAGTGGCCGTCAATACCGCGCACCTCGCGAGCTGCGTGCTCAATATTAGCAGTGCGAGAAGACTGAGCCTGAGCAGTTACAGTTGCATCAAAGCCATCGTTTGCAGCGTTTACTGCAAAGAGGCTTGCAGCGTTGTGTACATCGCGCTGTGTCTGCTGTGAAGGAACGATTGGATAAACGAGGTTAGCGAGCTTATAGTGCTTCTGAATAGCGCTAACACCGTCAATCTTGAGAATCTGGATAACGTTACCCATAGTAACCTTCACTACATCACCCTTCTTCTTACCAACCAGTGCATCAGCAAACTCATTAGAGAGAGTAGAGTAAGCAATCTCGCCAATCTTACCTCCATCGGCAGCAGTCTCAGCTACAGAGTACTGTGAAGCCAGAGCAGCGAAGTCGCCCTTCTTTGCAACAGTCATAAGGCTGTCAGCAAGCTCAGTGTCGGTGTAGTTAAGAACAATATGGCTCAAGTTGAACTTCTCAGGAACGTTGCGTACATCAACTACGCGAGCAGCACGCCACTGGTCTGCAACCAGCGCTGGACCATATACCTTACCCTTTGTAAGAGTCTCCTTCTCCTCAGAGGTCATCTGAGCAGCAGTGATATATGTCTGAGCTACAGAAGCATAACGATTCTCACGAGCATAAGCCTTAACGTCAGTTGCAGCAGCGAAAGTCTCTGTTGCAGCCTTAGCCTCAGCCTCTATAGCAGCCTTGTCAGCATCTGTAGGCAGAACCTCGTACTCAACATAAGAGATTGTGCGGTATGGAGTCTGCTTGTACTGGCTCTTGTGAGCGTTGTAGTAAGCCTTAATCTCGCTATCTGAAACATTTACCAGTGAGTCAGCAACAGTAGTGTAACGAGCAACTACATAACGGCCATTGTATGTGTTGTTTGCGCTCTTCACGCCGCGCTCAACCTCAAGGGCTGTTGCATAAGCACCCTTCTTTACAAGCTCCTGATACTTCATCATTGCGCGGTCAACATCAGCCTGCTTGCTAACGAAAGACCACATCTTCTGAGCCTGTGGGTTATTCTCCACCTGCTCTAGGAAAGCAGTCACAGCCTCAAGGCTATACTCGCCAGTCTGAGGGTTGCCAAAGATGCTACCAAAGACATTGCTTGCGCGCTCGCCGCGAACCATAGACTTGTGCTCTGCATCACCCACTGTAAGACCGAGCTCCTCAAAGCTTGGTACAAAGACGTGGTCAGTAAGCAGAATCTGCCAAGTGTTAGTCAGCGCCTGCTGAGCAGCCTGATCTGTGTTAAGCTCACCCATCTGAGACTTAACATCGTCATAAGCGGCAAGGAACTCGCTGTAGTGGATATCCTCGCCATTGATAGAACCGACCTCAGGGTCGTTGCCAGTGAATCCCATCTCTGTCTTCAGAGAGAAGATAAACGCCAAAAGCGCGCCTGCAATAATTACAGAGAGCAGTACGCCGAATTTGGTTCTCATAGTATTCAAACTTACCATATCAAAATATTTTTTGTAATAATTTCTTTCTCTTTTTTTTGGATTGCGCCAAACAACCTGCGAATATAGTAATTTTATTCCAAATATCTACCTTTTTCTGCTATTTTTTCACACATTCAACCCTTGCAAGCTCTATACGTGAGCGTGTAGTACGCAGAATCTTAATCTTAAGTCCATCGAACTCCATCTGTGTACCTGCCACAGGCAACTCCTGATAGCGAGAGATGATATATCCAGCCAGAGTGTCATACTCGTCACTCTCGGCGATATTAAGTCCGTACTTCTCATTCAGATACTCCACCTCAAGGCGACAAGAGAGGACATACTCCGTATCCGAGAGCTGTTTTTCTACCAAGTCCTCAACATCGTGCTCATCCTCAATCTCTCCAAAAATCTGCTCAAGCACATCCTCAAGCGAGATAATACCCGCCGTTCCGCCAAACTCGTCAATCACTACGGCGATATTACTCTTACGCTTGATAAACTGCGTCAGCACATCCTGCAGAGGTGTCGTCTCTGCCACAAAATATACATTTATAAGTACCTGCTCAATGCTCTGTGGCGATGTAAAGAGGCTCTTTGAATTGACATATCCGATGATATTATCAACACTATTTTTCCAGACGAAAATTCGTGAGTACTTACTCTCAACAAAGCGCTCTGTAAGACTCTCTATCGTTGTCTCGTCAATATCCACAGCCTCCATATCTACTCGCGAAACCATACAGTCACGCACACGGAGGTCTGCAAAGTCAAGCGCATTTTGGAACATCTTTATCTCAGCATCAGTATCCGCCTGCACCTCAGTATTATTAGAGTCTAACAGACTCTCAAGCTCACTACGGTCAAACTCTGTATGGCGCACAGCCTGAGCGGGCGTACGACCAAAGAGTCGCAACAGTCCGTACGAAATGAGCGTGGTAAACTTAGCTACAGGATAGAGTATAATGTAGAAGAAAAATATTACTGGAGCAAAAAATCGGTAGTAGAAGTTCGGATTTGTTCTAATAATAGACTTAGGAATATACTCGGCAACAAAAATCACGATTACCGTAGGAATAATAGTCTCAAGGATAAACGAGCCCTCGTTGTATATATCATGCCAGCCGAGCATATAGGCCACCGCACGGATAACCTGCGACATACACATAGAGTATACAACCAGCGTGATATTGTTACCCACAAGGATAGTTGTGATATACTGACCCTGATTGCGCGAGAAGAGGTCGGCAATAAAATCAAAGACGCGGCTCTGTTTGCGGTCTATCTCGTGCTTGAGGCGGTTCTTATTCAGAAACGCAATCTCCATACCTGAGAAGAATGCTGACAGAAGCAACATCAGCAGTATGATTACTATCGTTGTTACCATTTTCTTACTATACTATACCCTACTCAATTCTATCAGTTACTGGTTTTACACTATTCTCTCTTAGCTGTGGTGTTTGCAGATTCTGCTGCGGACGGCGGAAAGTTGCATTGGGACGCTGTGCATCCTTCTCTGGCGCAACCTTGCTCTGCTTTGGTTCTTGCTTTGGTTCTACGGGTTTATCCACCTGTGTAGAGTCTGACTCCTGAGGCATCATATCCTCTTTCATCATCACCTTGCCCTTCCAGTGGCGGAAGGTGAGCTCTACCATATCCTCATCCGACTCAAAGCCCTCGGTAAGGTGAGTATCATCTGCCGTTACAATTTTTGTATCTACATTTGAGTAGATGCGCTTTGTGGTTGAGTTCCAGAACAGCTGCTGGGTAAAGACCTTTGTTCCGTCGTGCTTTACTATTCGCACATTTCCCTTTGCCTCCCACAGTTTACGATTCTCATAGTAGATGGCGTAGTTGGACTCAAGAGTAGCATTTACTGTTGTCAGTGAGTCATCTTGATAAGTTGTAATCTTGATACCCTTTCTAAACTCACGATAAGGGTCACGGCCGAGAGTATAACCCTCAAGCAGCGGAGTTGTAAAGCGGTACGACTTACGGCCATTTTCAGAGACCACAATCGTTAGGTTCTGACTCTTCTCTGTCATTATAGCATCCAGAGACTCATCAACCACTCTCTTCTCCTCCTTGCACGAAAAGAGCAAAGCACTCCCTAATAAAAGGAGTGCCATTGCCGAATATCTGTGCAATAATTTTCTCACTATACTATAATAATTACTGTACGCGAGAACGAACTGTTGTACGGATGCCAGAAGCAAAGCCGCAGTTTACTGTATAAGAAGAGCCATCAGCAAGCTCGTTGAAGAAGCACTCCTCCTTAGTTGGGAATGCAGCGCGGTAAGCCGCAGCAAGCTGCTTAGCAGCCTCTACACGGTCAGCATCCTGAGCCTCAAGCAGTGGCAGAGCCTTCTGAATAAGGTCATATGCTACCCAATATACAGCATCCTTCTGGAGACCTGAGCAACCCTTAGCACCATTTACATAGCACTGTGCAAGGAAGAATGGAGCGTGTGGATTCTCTGGATTGATAGCCTGAGCCTCACGGAATGCCTCAACAGCTGATGCAAAGTTGTTCATACTCATATCAAGGATACCGATACGAACAAAGAGCTTCTCACGCTCTGCTGCAACAGTCTCAGCAGCAAGAGCCTCACGCAAGTACTGGTTAGCCTTGTCAAAGTTCTTAGTATCCTGGAAGCCCTGTGCAAGGAGCATAGCAACCTCAGAGGTCTTGTTGTTTGCGTAGTGCTTCTCACCTACATTGAAGAAGAAGTCGCTTGAGCAGTTAGCGCGAGCCATAAGCTTGAATGCCTGCTCAACAATCTTCGCATCCTCTGGGTTTTCAGCAATCTTCTTTGAGAAGATAGTCTCAAGGTTCTCGCAAGAAGCTGCACCACTCATACCGAAGCACTGCTCAAACTGCTCCTTGAACTGAAGCTGCTCTGGAGCAAGATTCTCAAAGTACTGCGCGTGGTTGTCATAAGCATTTACAACAGTCATTGCATCAACAACATCATTCTGATAGTCGTCACAAAGGTTCTTAAAGTAGATAGCCACAACCTCTGGGTCAACTACACCAGCCTCTTTCTGTGCAGCAATAGCAGCCTCAAAAGCCTCTGCTACGCCCTCACGGTCGTCAGCCTTGTAAGTAAGGTACTCACGAGCCTTACGCTCAAGCAGGTATACGCGACCACGCTTAGGGTGGTTACCAAAGTTCTCAATACGGATATCGTAGAGAAGCAGAATTGAATCAACATACATCTTCTTCTCAGCCAAAGTCTCTGCGCGGTTTGCCTTATCCTTGTAGAGCTTTACACCATTTGCATAGATATTCTCAGATGCATTTGGACAAGCCTTAAGGAGCTGCTGAAGATAGCGAGCTGCAGAGTTGAAGTGACGGTTTGCAACCTCCTCCTTAAGATAAGAACTTGCAAGGATATTCTCCTTACGCTCCTCTGGTGTGTTACCCCACTTTGCATACTTTGGATCGCTAAAATCCTGTGCGGCAGCTGTTGTTGCCACTGCAGCCATAGCTGCTACGATAAAAAACTTAAGTACCTTCATTTTGTTTCTATTTTTATGTTATTAATTTGTTCTGTTTCAACACATTAATCAATCTTAGGACGTACAAACCAGTAATCCTCGCCAAAGAGTGAGAAGCCAAGACTCACCTTGATATAGTTCTGGCGAATTAATCCCACACGCTTGTTTAACTTCGGCATAATAACTGACGATAAATTACCTCGTCCACCAATCTCAATGCCTGCATTGATGCTCGTTGCACCCATAAATCGGAGTGGGAATCCAAAACCTGCTGTTACAGCCCACTGGTCAATACTACGACCCTCAAAGCTCTGGTAGTAGTCGCCATAGCGAGCGCCTATGCGGTAAGAGATACGCTTAAAGTAGTTACGCACATCAAATCGGTTTGGCACATACTCAAATCCGAACTTATATGTGTGAGTGTCTACATACTTAATGCTCATACCACTGAAGGCATCCTGCTGGAAGAAGGCGTTATCTCCACCCCAGTTATTGTATGAGTAGTCAAAGTTAGCAATAAACTTAGCATCCTGGTAGCAAACACCTGCATTTACAGCATGTGGCAAGCGCATCTGTCCGCGAGAGTCCTCCTGACTAACAATTGTAGAGGAGTGGTCGCCAATATATACTGTCTGCTGGAGTTTCGGACGCAACGGGCCACCGTAGTCATATGTAGCACCAACAGTAAGCATACGCTTCTTTGTTGAGATGATGTTCCACTGAATACCTGCCTGAAACTTAAAGTTTGAAAAGGCGTAGTCATCAAGACCTATTGTACTAACAAAGTTACCTGAGCCAACATAGTCGCCATAGATAGATGTTGAGTAGTTGTGCTGGATGTTACCCCAGTAGTACTTAGCAGCAAGACCGATTGAAAAGCCTCGGAAAATCTCCCAACCAAGTCCAGCCTTAACCTCTGTCACATCGCCATCGCCCTGGTAGTTATACATCACACCACCTACAGTACCCCAGATATCCTCGCTCTGTTCAAAGGTGTGCATCTTGTATCCTACACTACCATAAGGAGTAAGGCTAAAACCAAATCCCAGACCCTTAGCTATAGGCATCTGGATTGCAATCTCTCGGAAATTTATGATGTTGCGAGCATTCTCTGCTGTAGTATAATCATCCGCAGAGGTTGAGTTGAACTTGCGCTGCTGGTTCTTAAGGAAGTTACCCTCAATACCCACCTCAAGGATAAAACTCTTTGGCAGTGTTGCACTGTAACCTGCGGGGTTAAGCATGCTTGCCATCTGCGTGCTACGCATAGCTACACCCGTACCACCCATTGTGCGGTTAATTGCATTTCCGTGCGTACCCAACTCTCCAACACCGTACATTGTGTATGGAGAGTAGGCATTTACAGCCGACTCCTGCGCCGAAACGCTATTAACCCCAAAAAGGATAACGACAATAGCCGCCAAAATTACTCTACTATATTTTGTCACTCTCTGCATTATATTCCAAAATTCTATTTAGTCCGCTATACATAACATTGCGACCCGCAAATATCGCACTTTTAATTTGATTAACAAAATATTCAGCGTCTCCTCCGATAAAAATAATCAAATTTTTGCTGTTTTTTTTGCAAAATGCCTCAATATACCCTTTTACTTCGTAAAAAACGCTCTGCATAACGCCGAATTTTATTGCATCTGTAGTCGTCTTACCTACAAGCAACTCCTCACTCTCCACCCCCATCGGAGAACAGAGTGGCAAGAGAGCCGTCTTCTCACTCAGAGCCTCAAACCTCATATCTACACCCGGCGAGATATTTCCGCCAAGAAATACTCCGTTTGACACAAAGTCAATGGTTATGGCCGTTCCCGCATCAATGATAACCATCTGCTTATCAGCGCCATACATCTCTACCGCTCCTACTGCCGCCGCTATGCGGTCTGTGCCGAGCATCGCCTTGTCATACTCAACGGCTATCGGCACGGGCGTTGTACGCTCAAAACAAAGAACATATTGCACCCTCCGCCCAACTATCTCCGCTGTGTGAGAAGCATCACCACGCGTAGAGGAGATAATTGCCTTTGAGGGGGCAAACCTACAACAAAGCTCGTCAACAATCTCTTCTGTCAATTCGGTCACTACCCTCTCCTCCAGAATGTTGTTGTCTGTACTAATAACGGCAATTTTGTGAAAAGTATTGCCCGTATCGATGATTAAATTACACTTTTGCATTATTTCTCGCTTTACCTCTCGGTACATATTGCCGTTAAATTGCATCTTTACATTCCCTCCAAACCTCCCTTTGGCAAAGGGAGGCTTAGATACGCCACCTCAACGAAAAGTATTGCCCGTATCAATGATTAAATTCGCCATTGGCCGTTGGCTATTAGCTATTAGCAGTTAGTTTACAATCTTGCAAATTTACCATAAATCCTTGTGAAATCCAAAAATTTAGGGAAATTAAAGAGTTTAGGGAATTTAGTGAATCTACACTAAACTCCCTAAGCTCCCTAAACTCCTTTACCTGCGTAGCACCTACGACTTAAGGTCAGTCAGTACCTTAACACCATCTGCCACTGTAGCCACTTGGCGCACGGTCATGGCGAGTTTGGTGTCGCGCTGTTTGAGGACAAAGCGCTCTGGCTGTGCGGTGACTTTGCGCAGCAGGTTCATAAACTGTTCGGTCTTATAGAATGGCGAGTGGTCATCGCCCACGAAGTTTACTATCATAAATCCATTCTTGACCTTCACGCGCTCAATACCTATCTCGGCAGCCACCCATCTAAGGCGCACCACATCAAGCAGTTGTCGCGCAGCATCTGGCAATCGTCCAAATCTATCTACCAGGCGAGCCTCAAACTCTTCAAGTCGCTTCTGGTCAACGATAGAGTCAAGCTCGCGATAGAGCCTGAGTCGCTCGGCAGACTGTTGCACATAATCGGCTGGCAATGAGGCATCTACACCAAGCTCTACAGCCACATCGTCTACATAGCTCAATCTATCAACAACCTTCTGCTCCTCATGGCTCAATCCTGCCACATCCAATCCCTCGGCACGCAGCTCGGCTATTGCCTCGTTCATAATCTTCTGGTAGGTCTCAAAGCCTATGTCAGCAATAAATCCGCTCTGCTCGGCACCCAGCAGGTTACCAGCGCCGCGAATATCAAGGTCCTGCATAGCGATATTAAATCCAGAGCCCAAATCCGAAAACTCCTCAATAGCTCTCAGTCGTCGGCGCGCATCGCTACTGAGCAGTTCATCTGGTTTGCTGAGCAGGTAGCAGTATGCCTTGCGGTCACTTCTACCCACACGGCCACGCAGCTGGTGCAGGTTGCTCAGTCCAAAACGGTCGGCGTTGTTGATAATTATAGTATTTACATTCGGAATATCTACGCCACTCTCAATGATAGATGTTGCCACAAGCACATCACTCTCGCCGTAGATAAAGTCCATAATGAGCTTCTCCATCTCGGCAGGCTTCATTCGTCCATGTGCCGCAACAACGCGAGCCTTTGGACAGAGGCGCGAAATAATACCGCGAATCTCCTCAAGCTGCTCCACATTGTTGTGTATAAAGTAGACCTGGCCACCTCGTGACAGCTCCGCTTCAACAGCATCCTGAACAAGCTCCTCGGAGAATGTATGTGACTCAGTAATAATCGGTTGGCGGTTTGGTGGAGGTGTAGAAATTACCGACAAATCGCGCGAACCCATAAGCGAGAACTGCAGTGTTCGCGGGATAGGCGTTGCGGTAAGAGTAAGAGTATCAACATTGACACTCATCTGCGTAAGTTTCTCCTTCGCCGCCACACCAAAGCGCTGTTCCTCATCAATAATAAGCAGTCCCAAGTCGCGGAACTTGATAGCACTGCCGAGCATCTTGTGCGTACCGATAAGGATATCAATCTTACCACTCTCAAGCTCTTCGGCTATCTGTCGCGTCTGCTTGGCGCTCTTTGAGCGGTTTAGATACTCCACACGCACTGGCATATCGCGTAGTCGCTCGGTAAATGAGCGGTAGTGTTGCAATGCAAGGATTGTTGTAGGCACAAGCACTGCCACCTGCTTACCATCTACAGCGGCCTTAAATGCCGCGCGTATAGCCACCTCGGTCTTTCCAAAGCCCACATCGCCACAGATAAGTCGGTCCATAGGACGTGACGACTCCATATCGCTCTTCACAGCCTCAATAGCCCTCTGCTGGTCGGCCGTCTCCTCATAGCGGAACGAAGCCTCCATAGCCTGCTGCAAGTAGCTATCTGGAGAAAAGGCAAAGCCTTCACTGGCCTTTCGTTTGGCATAAAGGGCAATCAACTCGCGCGAGATATCCTTCACAGCCCTCTTTGTCGCCGTCTTAAGCTTCTGCCAAGCGCCACTGCCGAGCTTATGCACCTTTGGTCGCTCGCCATCGCCACTCTTGTAGCGAGATATGCAGTGCAATGAGTGTACATTTATAAATAACACATCGCCATCACGATAGACAAGCTTAATAACCTCTCGTGGCTTGCCTCCATTAGGGTCTGGAAGGGTTACAAGGCCATCAAAGCGACCCACACCATGATCTATATGGACAATATAATCGCCCACACGCAGAGCATTAAGCTCGGCAACGGTCATCTGCTCGTCACGCTTAATCTCGCCATTAATCTTATACCTGCGATAGCGGTCAAAGAGCTGATGCTCGGTATATAGGCACAACTGCGTGTCGTAATCTACAAATCCCTCATGGAGAATCACACGCAGCATCTCTAACTTAACCTCAGGGCGGTTTATGCTATAGAAGATATTATCTAATCTCTCCATCTGCGCCAGATTATCCGAGAGAATATAACAGCGAAAGCCCTCCTCCTTGCGCGCCGTAATATCATCGGCAAGCATCTCAAAGTTCTTGCTAAACTGTCGCTGTGGTTGCGTGTGGAACTGAATAGTGGCTGTAGCAGGTCGCTCTGTAATGTTGTTGTGCAGAGATAGCAATGTACTACTCTGCATATCGCGGAGCAACTCTACGCGCGAAGTTAGAAGTTCTGTTGCTCGTTCTGGCTCGTCACTCTGATTGAGATACTTTACCCTTACATCGTCAACCTTTCGCAGTGCATAGTCAGCATCGTAAAACCAGTATCTCGCACTCTCGCCAGCAAAGGCTGCAAGGGAGACCTGCCCTGCCTGTGAACGATTTACATTGCCGATGATTGTAATTGAGTCTAATTTATCCGAAGAGAGCTGATTACCAATCTCAAAACGGCGCAGTGAGTCCACCTCATCGCCGAAGAAATCGAGTCGGTATGGCTTTGACTCAACATACGAGAATATATCCACAATACCTCCTCGGACTGAGTACTGCCCTGGCTCATAGACAAAGTCTACACGCTCAAAGCCCAGACTCTCAAGGATATCGACCAGCTCAGTTATCTTAATAGCATCTCTGCAACTGATAGTCACAGAGTTTTCATCAAGCTGCGTTGCGCCTACCACCCTTTCTGCAAGTGCCTCTGGGTATGTACAAAGAACAAGGTAGTCGGTGGCGACAAGTCCCTGTATAGCATTAATCGCATTTGTACGCATAACAACGCTCTGTGCCTCCTCCTGACCGTAGAGTATAGAGCGTTTATAAGCAGACGGGAAGAAGAGCACCCTCTTCTCGTCAAGCAGTGCGTAGAGGTCATTCATCAAGTATGCTGCCTGATCACGATCCTCTGCCACAACAATATGTAGGCCCGCAGTTTTTGCCACCGCCGCAGCCAAATAAAACGAAAGGGCACCTCCGACTAACTCGTTAAGGTAGACGGTGTTGCCCTTCTGTTTTAGTTCTCTTTGCAGCTGTGCAAATGGTTTTGTCTGCACCGCTGTCTGAAGTAGTTTGTGCATCTTTACAGGTTATACCCTACTCTTTATCCTTTGTTTCGCTTGTCTTTTTTGCTCGTCTTTTAGACCTATTGCCAGAGCCTTTGCGCTCCTTCTCTTTCTGCTCTGGCTGAGACGGCTTGCTCTTCTTTGGCTTGCGATGCCCAATATAGTTTGGATTGAGCATATCCTCACCCTTGCGGTCCAGATACTTAACCTCTATAATGCCCGAAGCCTGCGATGCTGTTATAGAGATAATCATACCATAACGCAATGCCCAGCGGGTACGCAGCGAGAAAAGTCCCTGCTTTAGGTACGCCGCAATATATGGACTTACAACAAGGTTTACATAACGCTCGCCATGCTCCTCGGCAAGTAGCGACAACTGATTCTCAATGCTCTTCTCAAGCAGCACAGTAGGCTCAATCTTGCCTGTTCCGCCACAAGTAGGACACACCTCCTGAATATCCTTTACCGCCACAGGACGGATACGCTGACGGGTAATCTGCATAAGACCAAACTTTGTCAGCGGAAGGATAGTATGGCGAGCCTTGTCAGTGGCCATCAGTCGTTGCATCTCCTCGTAGAGCATCTGTCGGCTCTGCGCCTTGTGCATATCTATAAAGTCGATAATTACGATGCCGCCCAAATCTCGTAGGCGAAGCTGACGTGCTACCTCGGCTGCAGCGGCAAGGTTTACCTCAAGCACATGCTGCTCCTGATTGTCATCAGCCTTTGTACGGTTTCCAGAGTTGACGTCAATAACATTCATCGCCTCCGTAGACTCTATAATAAGGTATGCACCCCTCTTTAGGGAGACATATCGTGCAAAGAGCGACTTTATCTGTCGCGAGATGTCAAAGTTATCAAAAATCGGCACCGACCCGCGATAGAGCTTTACGAGCTTTACCTTCTCTGGGTCTACCGACTCAATATAACTGCGAATTTCGTTGTACATACCCTCGTCGTCTACACAAATCTGGGTAAACGAGCCATCAAGGGAGTCACGAATAATTGTATTGGCGCGATTCATCTCACCCATCAGCAGAGCAGGTGCCTGATGACGACGAATCTGCTGAAGTGTCTTATTCCACTTCTCAACTGCTGCAAGGATGTCCTGCTCAACATCAAGGTCAGTAGCATTTGTAGCAGCAGTACGGATAATAACGCCAAAGTTCTTTGGTAGTACGCCTTGAGCAACGCGCTTGAGGCGTTTTTTCTCCTCATTAGAGCGAATCTTCTGCGAAAGGAAGACCTTTGAAGAGAATGGGACAAGGACAATATTTCTTCCCGGTAACGAGATATCGCAAGTCAGACGCGGTCCTTTAGTAGATATAGCCTCCTTAGAGACCTGAACCATTACAGTCTGACCCACTTGCAGATGGTCGGCAATGCGTCCATCCTTCTCCAGAGTAGCGTCAAGTTTCATCGTATCTAACCTGACACACTTTTTACCTGGAGCCCAACTGTCGACAATTTTATTGAGCGACGAGAAGTGAGGTCCTAAGTCCTGATAGTGGATAAAAGCGTCGCGCTCGTGACCGATACTAACAAACGCGGCGTTGAGTCCGGGCATAATCTTGCGCACCTTTCCGAGGTATATGTCGCCCACAGAGAAACCTGTCTGCGCCATATCCTTACCCAACTCTACCAACACCTTGTCCTCACAAAGTGCGATATTAATCTCGGTAGATGTTACATTGATAATTAACTCGCGGTTCATATTCAAGATTATGTTATTACTCTTAATAGGAACGCTAAAGGGCGAAATACCCTTTAGCGTTAAACTCCTATTTAAGCAATATGCCGTCGGGCATACTACTTCTTCTTATGACGATCCTTGCGCAGACGCTTCTTACGCTTGTGGGTCGCCATCTTGTGACGCTTATGCTTCTTTCCGTTTGGCATAGTTGTAAATATTAAAGTTAAACAATAGATTTTCTAATTAGAAGCTGTTTAAGATTTGTTTACTCTCTTACTTTACCTTAGCAACGAAAGTCTTTGCAGGCTTGAAAGCTGGAATCTTGTGCTCTGGGATAGTGATTGTAGTGTTCTTTGAGATGTTACGAGCAACCTTCTCAGCACGGGTCTTGATAATGAAAGAGCCGAAACCACGAAGATAAACATTCTCACCACGGCTAAGTGAGTTCTCAACCTCCTCCATGAAGGTCTCAACGATAGCCTGAATCTGAACCTTCTCTACGCCGGTTCTCTTAGCGATCTCTGTAACGATATCTGCCTTTGTCATAACTTAAAAAATTTGTTTATAAATTATTTTTCACTCAATATTCTACGCTATCGCCCTTATACAGAGCGAAATCGGCGACAAATATACAGTTAATTTTGCAAAAGGTAAAACTTTCGCACCATTTTTTTGCCGAAAAATGAAAAAAAGTTGAATTGAAGGGCTGTTGGCCGTTGGCTATTAGCCTTTAGCTGTTAGCCTTATAGAGGTGTCGGCTCTGCCGACTAATATAAATCCGCAGAGCGGATACCACTTAAAGGCTAACGGCCAATGGCTAATGGCTAATGGCAGAATCTGATTTTAGGTGAGGATTTACCAGGCACACAAGAAGCCGAGCGCGCAGCATACTGTAGCGTATGTGAGCAGCTCGGCTATGAAGTGTAACGCAGTAAATACCGCCCTATTTAGTCGTCAAAATGCGGTAGATGCTGTTGCTCAATGAAAAATGCCTGCGCAGGATAGTACACAAACAGTACAGCCCAGCAGGCATTTTTTATTAGCGGCAGCAGGTGCCGTATTTTCACGACTAAATTCTGTTAAAGGCGGAAGCAAACCCCTCTACCGCCTGATCAAGCCCCTTCTGGATTTTACTGCCGACCATCATACGCATCATCATATTAAGCTCGGCGTGGAGAACCATACGGATGCGGGTGTCGGTTGGGGTAACCTCGTGGAGCTGAATCCAAAAGGCGAAGTCAATAGGTACACCGCCCTCGTCGCCAGTGATTTTAACATGCTTGCCCTCTACCTTGTCAACCATACGCAACTTTACGGTAAAACCCTTAATCTTAAATGAGCAGGTATCCTCTGTGGCCTGCCACTCCTCCACCTTATCAGCCACAGCAGGCGTAAGGAGGTTGAAGGATGAGATAAAGGGGTAAATTTGCGCTGCCGACTTATAAATCTGGCACTGCTTTGATTCGTACTTCTCCATAGGTAATGTGTGTTGTCATTTTTTTGCGGAGCAAAGGTAATAAAAAAATCTTGCGAGTGCAAGATTTTTTGGCTGTTGCAGAGTAGAGAATTTAAGGAAATTAGCGAAAAAACACTAAACTCGCTAAACTCCTTAATCTCCCTACTATTAGCAACGCGCCCGACTAGTCGGGCGCAAAGATTAAAGCCTAAATAGTCGCTTCGCTCCTAAAAAGCGGAGACAGCGCGCACATAGTTGTTGTAGTCCTTACGGTCGATGCCGGTGTCGCCATTGTTCATATTGACAAGCCACGCGCAGAAATCACCAGATGACCATTGATAATCATCCTCCGTTGACGACCAATACAAATTAGATAACTTATCAGTTAAATTAGGATTTACCTTATCTTTGTTCTTATAGATTGTAAGCAGTTCCTCTTTTGACGGCAGATACCAACCTTCGCCAAGGTCTGCGCACCACTTAAAGGCAGGGTATTTATCTCGCCAACCAGAGATAGCCTTGACTTTTGCCATATTATACACACCATTCGTTTCGCTATTGGCACCAATAAGGCGTTTTTGTTCCGCACTATTTGATGACCAGTCTAACATCTCTGCTGACTTCTTCATACTGACTATCTTGCCGTGTCTGCCGTCTGCGCTAACCTCAAAGACAACACCCTGCTTGCCATTCTCATTGTAGTAGTCACCCACCTTGTAGATTTTA
>JAGBAX010000020.1 GCA_017938765.1 Alistipes sp.
AGCTTTTGGCTTTTGGCTATTGGCCGTTGGCCTTTGGCTTCCAACAACCACTTTTCAATATTCAAATTCTTTTCTTATTAGCGCCCTTTATATATCTGTCGGTTTACCGACTCCTATACAAGGCTAATAGCTAATGGCTAACGGCTAACGGCTAACTACCCCACACTACCCTCAAGGCTGATGGCCAGTAGCTTCTGCGCCTCAACGGCAAACTCCATCGGAAGCTTTGCAAGCACCTCACGAGCATATCCATTCACGATAAGACCCACAGCATCCTCTGTTGATATACCGCGCTGATTGCAGTAGAAGAGCTGCTCCTCCGAAATCTTGGATGTTGTAGCCTCGTGCTCAAGCATCGCCGTACGGTTACGACAATCTATATGCGGAAAGGTGTGCGCACCGCACTTATCACCGATAAGCAGCGAGTCACACTGCGAGTAGTTACGCGCATTTTCTGCCTTTGGCGCAATCTTCACAAGTCCGCGATATGAGTTCTCACTCCGACCCGCGCTTATACCCTTTGAGACGATACGCGAGCGGGTATTGCGACCCAGATGTATCATCTTTGTTCCTGTATCAGCCTGCTGATAGTTGTTTGTCATCGCCACAGAGTAGAACTCGCCCACCGAGTTATCGCCAGCAAGCACGCAGCTCGGATACTTCCAAGTAATAGCCGAGCCGGTCTCTACCTGCGTCCACGACAGACGCGCATTTTCGCGACAGATACCGCGCTTAGTCACAAAGTTATAGACACCTCCGCGCCCCTCCTTATCGCCCGGATACCAATTCTGCACAGTAGAGTACTTAACCTCTGCATCGCGCTCAACAACAATCTCAACGACCGCCGCGTGAAGCTGATTCTCATCACGCTGCGGAGCAGTACAACCCTCAAGGTAGCTCACATACGAGCCCTCATCGGCAACAATCAGCGTACGCTCAAACTGTCCCGTTCCGCGAGCATTGATGCGGAAGTATGTTGATAGCTCCATAGGACAACGAACACCCTTTGGAATGTAACAGAAAGAGCCATCCGAAAATACAGCAGCATTTAGAGCCGCATAGAAGTTATCGGCGTAACTTACTACCGAGCCCAGATACTTACGCACAAGGTCGGGATAATCCCTGAGCGCCTCCGACATAGAGCAGAAGATAATACCCTTCTGGGCAAGAGTCTCGCGGAAGGTTGTTTTGACAGATGTAGAGTCAAGCACCGCATCTACAGCAACTCCAGCCAGTGCCATCTGCTCCTCAAGTGGAATACCGAGCTTATCAAATGTACGCTTCAGCTCAGGATCAACCTCATCCATAGAGTTGAGTGGCTTACGAACCTTAGGCTCGGCGTAGTAAATAATCTTCTGAAAATCTATCGGTGGAATATTAAGATGCGCCCACTGAGGCAGGGTCATAGTCTGCCAGTGAGCAAAGGCCTTGAGACGATACTCAGTCATCCACTCCGGCTCCTGCTTACGAGCCGAGATTGCGCGGATAATATCCTCGTTTAACCCCGCAGGGAAATCGTGAGTCTCAATATCAGATGTAAAGCCATACTGATACTCACGACTCTCAAGGGTCTGCAAAATATCTTGTTCACTATTCTTATTCATAATCGCGCAAAGATACAAATAATTCTCCAAACAACCTATATAAAAAAGGTATAAATCACACTTTGTCATACTTTTTGAAAAAAAAGTGAAAAAATTTTGCAGATTAAGAAAAATTGTCTACTTTTGCCATCCGAAACCGTCAAGGTTAGACATACTAAAGGAGGGTTGGGTGAGTGGCTTAAACCAGCAGTTTGCTAAACTGCCGATATCGTAAGGTATCCACTGGTTCGAATCCAGTATCCTCCGCAGACAAGGCTGATGAATGCTCATCAGCCTTATTTGTTGTCTGCGGAGGATAAGTGTGTTACCTATCCCCCAAACCCCCTTTCTGTAAAGGGGGCTTTGCTACGCAGAACACCCTGCTTCGCAGATTATACACCCACAACAAGCACAGGTTTACCTGCGTAGTAACCAATCCAAAATCAGCTCTCCAGCAACACGCAACAATGCATATAAATCACAATATTACAACTAAATATTCAATAATTTGTTTAAAAATTAGCTCGTCGAAAATCAGATTTGTTTTTCCAGAAAAAAATACGTATCTTTGCGCGGATTGTTATTATTATATTTGTATTCACTAAAATTTAACGGTTATATACTATGTGTGGAATTGTTGGTTATATAGGCCAGAGAAGAGCCTATGACATTTTGATTCAGGGATTACACCGATTGGAGTACAGAGGTTATGACTCATCAGGCGTAGCGATGATTGCCGAGAGTGGCGAGCTTAACATCTACAAATCAAAGGGCAAAGTTGATGCATTGGAGCACTTTGCAGCAAGCAAGGATTTGAGCGGAAGCATTGGTATTGCTCACACCCGTTGGGCTACACACGGCGAGCCAAATGACACAAATGCTCACCCACACTACTCTCAGTCTGGTAGAATTGCAATGGTTCACAACGGTACTATTGAGAACTACACCGTACTCAAGCAGGCTCTTACAGAGCATGGATACAACTTCGTGAGCCAGACAGATACCGAGGTTGCTGTACAGCTTATTGATTACATTATGACAAAAAACAACTGCTCACTTTTTGAGGCAGTTGCCGAGGCTACAAAGAAGATTGTTGGTGCATATGCAATCGCTGTTGTAGATCGTCAGAATCCTAATCAGATTGTCGCAGCAAGA
This sequence comes from Alistipes sp., assembly GCA_017938765.1. Classification (GTDB taxonomy): domain Bacteria; phylum Bacteroidota; class Bacteroidia; order Bacteroidales; family Rikenellaceae; genus Alistipes. Next base: position 2,739 of record JAGBAX010000020.1, read on the forward strand.
CAGTCTTCTCCACTTGTAATCGGCGTTGGCGAGGGAGAGTATTTCTTAGCATCAGATGCTACGCCAATTATTGAGTACACAAACAAGGTTGTATATCTTAACGATGGCGAGATTGCCGTTATTAATCGTGGAGAGGAGCTTAAGGTTTACGACGCTAAGAGCGCTACAAGCAGCGAGATTAAGGTTACAGAGCTTCAGATGTCTATTGAGCAGCTTGAGAAGGGTGGCTATCCACACTTTATGCTCAAGGAGATTTTTGAGCAGCCACGTACACTTGCTGACTGTATCAGCGGTCGTATCTCGGCTGATGGTCAGAGTGTTGTGCTCTCTGGCGTTATGGAGAACAAGGAGCGTTTCCTTAATGCTAACCGCATCATTATCGTTGCCTGCGGAACATCTTGGCACGCAGCACTGATTGGTAAGCATCTATTTGAGGACTACTGCCGTATACCTGTTACCGTTGAGTATGCAAGTGAGTTCCGCTATAGCAATCCAGTTGTTACCGACAAGGATGTTCTTATCGCTCTTTCACAGTCTGGCGAGACTGCTGATACCCTTGCAGCCCTTGAGCTTGCAAAGGCAAATGGTGCATTTGTATTCGGTATTTGCAACGTTATCGGCTCATCTATTCCTCGCGCCACACACTCTGGTTGCTATATCCACGTAGGTCCAGAGATTGGTGTTGCATCTACAAAGGCATTTACTGGTCAGGTAACAGTTCTTGCAATGATGTCTATGCTTATTGGTCAGATGAAGGGCATTGTGGACCAGCAGACACTCTCTACAATTGCAAACGACATCCGTCGTGTTCCTACCCTTATTCAAGATATTCTTAACCAGAACGAGAAGATTGAGAATCTTGCAAAAATATTCACTTACGCGCACAACTTCCTCTACCTTGGTCGTGGATACAACTATCCATCGGCTCTTGAGGGCGCACTCAAGCTCAAGGAGATTTCGTATATCCACGCTGAGGGTTACCCTGCAGCCGAGATGAAGCACGGAACAATTGCCCTTATTGACAACGATATGCCATCAGTGGTTATCGCTATTAAGGACAATGTTTACGACAAGACCGTAAACAACATCCAGCAGGTTAAGGCTCGTGGCGGTAAGGTTGTAGCGATTGTTACCGAGGGCGATACTATTGTCCGCGATATGGCAGACTATGTTATTGAGGTGCCAGAGATTTCAGAGTGCCTCACTCCGCTGCTTACAGCTATTCCTCTACAGCTTTTGGCATACTACATCGCCGTAAACAAGGGCAGAAATGTAGACCAGCCACGCAACCTTGCGAAGTCTGTGACTGTTGAGTAAAACCTTTTAAACCTTACACCGATATGAAGAGACTATTAACTGCCATTGTACTGCTTGCATCACTTAGCACTGCAGTAGCAAAGGAGTACACACTCTCAACACCAAACACAACCATCATCCTAAGCGCCGAGGAGGGCAAGCAGCTCTACTTCCGCTACTATGGAGCCAAGGCTACAGCTGCAGATGTTCGCGCAGCAGGCAGAATGCTTAAGTATGACGCCTACCCTGCCTTTGGTACTCGTTGCGATGCGCCTTATGCTTCGCTTGTAAAGCAGCACGATGGCGACAACGCTACAAAATTTGTGGTTGATAAGGTTGAGCAGAGCTCTGGCAGTCCAGTCTCTACCCTATCGTTCTGGCTTAAGGATGTGGCACATCCAAACCTCGTTGTGAAAGTCAACTATAAGGCATATGACGACTGCGATGTTATAAAGATTAACACCGAGTACTTCAACAATAGCAAGAAGCCTATCGTACTGCAGAAGTATATGTCTGCCGTTCTGCCTATTCAGTCCGATAACTGCGTGCTGATGCAGCTTGAGGGCAACACAAAGAATGAGAACAACGAGGTGGTTATGCCTCTACCAGTAGGTACGTATAACATATCCACCACAACTGCTTCTCGCGTGGCGCAGTATTTCAACGCCTCTTTTATGTTGGGTCTTGATGGCAAGCTTGAGGAGCAGAGTGGATCTGTTATCGCAGGTACGCTCGTATGGATGGGAAACACCCACTTTGAGTTCTACAATACCCCAGTTTCTCGTGTTCCGACCCTCTTTATGGGTGGTATCAATCCTGCAGCAAGCGACTATACTCTTGCAGGTGGTAAGTCACTGACAACTCCAGAGATGGTATTCACATACTCATCTAACGGCAAGGGCGACGCTACTCGCTCACTACACCGCTGGGCGCGAAAGCATCAGCTTCTGGATGGCACAAAGCAGCGCGAGATTCTTCTCAACTCTTGGGAGGGTGTTCACTTTGACATCAGCGAGACAAGCATGGTCGATATGACCCGCGACTTTGCGGCACTGGGTGGCGAGATGTTTGTTGTTGACGACGGATGGTTTGGCGACAAGTATCCGCGCAACAACGGCACTACATCTCTTGGTGACTGGATGATTGCCCCAAAGAAACTTCCAAACGGCATCCGTTCGCTTATTGACCTTGCACACAACAATGGTATGAAGTTCGGCATTTGGATTGAGCCAGAGATGGTTAATACTCCAAGTGAACTCTATGAGAAGCACCCAGACTGGGTACTTCGCCATCCAGACTTTGAGCCTACATATGGTCGTGGTAAGACACAGCTCATCCTTGACCTTACCAATCCAGAGGTTCAGGACCACGTATTTAAGGTTGTAGACGATCTGCTGACTGCATATCCAGACATCTACTACATCAAGTGGGACAACAATATGTCTATGCACAATGCGCATAGCCAGTATCTGCCAAACGAGCTTCAGAGCAACCTCTATGTAGACTATACGCTCGCCCTTGAGAAGGTACTTAAGCGCATCCGCGCTAAGTATCCAGATGTAGTTATCCAGCTATGTGCATCTGGTGGTGGCCGCCTTAACTACGGCTTTATGCCATACTTCCAGGAGATGTGGACATCAGATCAGACAGATGCCTACCACCGCGTGCTTATCCAGTGGGGTGCGATGAACTTCTACCCATCAAATATGTTAGCGGCACACGTTGGCTCTGCATATAGCAAGTACACACAGCGACTTATACCTATAAAATATCGCTTTGATGTCGCCTCTATGTGCCGTTTGGGTATGGAGATGGTACCCGCAAAGCTCAACGATGCCGAGCGCGAGTATGCAAAGCGCGCCATTGCTGAGTACAAGGTTATCCGCCCAATAGTTCAGCAGGGAGACCTCTATCGCCTTGTTTCGCCATATGAGGGCAAGCGCGACTTTACATCACTTATGTATGTCAATGAGGCAAAGGATAAGGCTGTGCTGTTTGCATACCGCCACTTCTTTATGCACGATATGTCAAACATAGTCATCCACCTACAGGGTCTTAATCCTGATGCTAAATATCGCATCCGCGAGGTGGCTCCAGAGGTGGCTGGCAAGCCAGTGGCTATTAGCGGCAAGGTTGTTAGCGGCAAGTTCCTTATGAGCGAGGGTATCGTAATTCCAGAACTTGTTAAGGGATATACAAAGAATGCCCCTCTGGGTGATGTTCGCGCTGGAAACGACTGCCGAAGCGTAATTCTTGAGCTTACAGAGGTTAAATAGTTACAGGATGATAACACGAGCAACTTTTAAGTGCAGCTCTGAGAAGATTTCTCAAGTGCCAAAGGATAACCTTCCCGACATAGCCTTTATCGGACGAAGCAATGTGGGTAAGAGCTCGCTTATCAATATGCTAACACAGCATAAGGGTTTGGCAAAGGTCTCTGCTACACCAGGAAAGACTCGTCTTATCAACCACTTTACCATTAACGACAGTTGGTACCTTGTTGACCTTCCGGGTTACGGCTATGCTCGCACATCCAAAAGCACACGAGGTAGCTTTGCAAAGATTATTACAGATTACGTCTTCAAGTGCAGTAAGATGCACTTTCTCTTCGTACTTGTAGACTCACGCCTTGAGCCACAGCGCATAGACCTTGAGTTTATTGAGCAGCTTGGCATCAACGGCGTACCTTTTGGCATTATCTTCACTAAGGCAGACAAGCTCTCTAAAGCACAACTTACTCGCAGTGTCTCCCGCTATGAGCAGACACTCTTGGAGCAGTGGGAAGAGCTTCCGCCAATGTTTGTCAGCTCGTCAGAACGTGGCTACGGCAGAGAGGAGATAGTGGGATATATTGAGAATATTTTAAAAGATTTTAATAAAGATAGTGTAAAATAGACTTTTTTCACTACATTTGTACCCGAATAGGTAAACTAAACACAAAATACACATTCCTATGGCTATCCACAAAATTAAATTCTTCGCAGGTCGTTCATCACGCTACCTTGCAGAGAAGATTGTTGCCGCTTACGGCACAACACTTGGCGACTGCGAGTGCCTTGAGTTTAGCGATGGCGAGTTCCAGCCACGCTATGCTGAGTCTATTCGCGGTTGTACTGTATTTATTATCCAGTCTACATTCCCAAAGTCTGACAACCTTATGGAGCTGCTTATGATGATAGACGCGGCTCGTCGTGCTTCGGCATATAAGGTTATCGCTGTTATCCCTTACTTTGGTTGGGCTCGTCAGGACCGTAAAGATCGTCCTCGCGTTCCAATTACCTCAAAGCTCGTGGCAAATATGCTTACAGCAGCAGGTGTTGACCGTGTGATGACTATGGACCTTCACGCAGACCAGATTCAGGGTTTCTTTGAGGTTCCAGTAGATGCACTCTATGCAAGTGGCATGTTTGTCCCTTACATTCAGAGTCTTGGTATTGAGGACCTCTCTATCGCAGCTCCAGATATGGGCGGTGCAAAGCGCGCAGGTACTTATGCAAAGCTACTTGGCACACCAATTATTATCTCACACAAGGAGCGAGCAAAGGCAAATGTCGTTGGCTCTATGACCGCTATTGGCGATGTTGAGGGCAGAAACGTTCTTATCGTAGACGATATGATTGACACCGCTGGTACAATCTGTATGGCTGCAAATATGCTTATGGAGCGCGGTGCAAAGTCTGTTCGCGCTGCTATTACCCACCCAGTTCTCTCTGGTAAGGCATATGACCGCATCAACGAGAGCGCGCTTACTGAGGTTATTGTATCAGATACAATTCCACTCAACCCAGAGGCAGATCTTCACAAGTTTACAGTTCTCTCTTGTGCAGACATCTTCGCTGAGGTTATCGAGCGTGTTCACAACTATAAGGAGATTTCATCTATCTTCTTCCATTAGTAGATAGTTGATAATATGAGTCGGGAGAGTTGTCTTTCCCGACTTTTTTGTATATTTGCGTAAAATAAACCAAACTTAACTACAAAATGCTTCGTATTTTATCTTATCCGCTCATTATTCTACTAATTGCACTGGGTATTACTGCTATTATACCAGTTATCGGTTGGAGCATCAGCCACTACAGCGCCTTTATGTGGGTTGGCGTAGGTATGGCGGCATACTTTGTGCTATCTATCATCCGAATTTTCAACAAGAATCTTGAGTGGCTTAGAACATTCTCGCACGAGCTGTCACACACTATTGTAGGTATGATGTTTCTGCGTAAGATTCACTCCTTTGAGGCTGGTGAAGGCGAGGGCGAGATGAGCCACAGCGGAGGCTTGCGATTTGGCACAATCTTTATATCCCTTGCGCCTTACTGCCTGCCGATATTTACATACCTGCTACTATTTTTAAGGGAGTTGAGCGCTGCAAATTCGCTCTACATCTTTGATATCATGATTGGTTTTACCGCCGCATTCCACATCGGCTGTTTCCGCAGTCAGATAGGCACACATCAGACAGATATCACAAGCGTAGGCATTCTGCGCTCCTACCTCTTTATCTTTGCGATGTGGGTTGTAAACCTTACGATACTGCTGCTCTCTATCCGCTACGGAGTAATAGATGCGTTTAAGACATTAGCAATCAACTATTACGAACAGATTGTTATATGGTGGAAATACGCTGTGCGATTTGTTCAGTCTCTAATATAAAACTATTTTTGAGAATTAATTAAAAAAATACTACCTTTGTATTGGTAACAAAACACAAATGCCTATGGTAAAATAACAGACACTAGGAACATATAAACATAAAAAGCGTTAGCTTATATTTTGGGATTCTGAAACTTCCACTTTTCTAATCGTCCCCAAGGAATAAAGTTTGACGCTCACGCTGTGTATTCAGTGTGGGCTTTATTCTGTATTTGGGGACAAGGTTGTGGAAGACCGCAGAATCCAATATAAGAGAATTGAGTCCGCACTTTTTATTTGTTTTGTTCCAGACTAATCTTGGTTTTCAAGCGGACATAACACATAAAATTTTAATAACACTTAAAAAGATGAAAAAGATTATTTTAATTGTTCTTCTTTTGGTGGGGTGGATAAATGCATCGGCGCAAGATGTTATTATAACAAAAGAGGGACAGCAAATTTCTGCAAAAGTAATTGAGATTGGGGAGGATAAGGTTAAATATAATAGGTGGGACAATCTAGATGGACCAACATATTATATCTCATTATCAAAAATTACTATTATAAAATATCAAAATGGAACTCAGGACTACTTTGATGATTTCGAAGCACCAAAGAATCAAATTGCTGAAAGCATTACAAAAGTAGGTGACGATGTTAGCTCCAATATTGATAAAACAGGTAGCAAATTAACCAGTCAAGTTGGCAAAGTGGCGAAACAGCAAGATTTATATACAAGAGCCAGAACTTTAAGAGCGTGTGGTTATACATTCGGAGGTTTGTGTCTTGTGGGATGTATCGTCTGGGCAATTTGTTCTCCGCAATTTGAAGAGGGTAAAACCCCGTGGGCGCCTATTATTGTAGGAAGTTTAGGTTCTACTGCAATATTTGCAAGTTTTGCTGTTCCAGCAAACAATTTGGAAAACGAGGCTGATTTAATGAGTTGTCAGGTGCTGGGTCAGTATGAGTTTAATGAACATTTTGCAATGAACGTGCAAGGTTTTCATTATCAGCCAAAAGCTACGAGGAGTTATGGCGTAGGTTTGGAGATTAGATTTTAGATTCTAACATTGAAATAATGCAAAATATCACCAACAATTGCGGTTGTTGGTGATATTTTTATAAAAAAGATTCGTTCTTTAATCATTCATAATCTCGGCTGCGGGTTTGCCATCAAGAATTAGGCGAGCCATTCTATCCATAGCTACCTCTGTGTGGGCGAAGAACATCTTATACCCCTCACAGAGGTAGTTCATTCCATATTCGCCCGTATTGTCAGTGATAAAGCGGTGCTTAGGACACTCGCCGTGACATAGTTTATAATAGCGACAGTGGCGACACTGACGCGGAAGAAGTGCGCGCTTTGCCACCCCAAACTCAAATTGGCGGTCACAGTAGGCAAGGTCAGCGAGGCGGTCTGCGTAGATATTACCTATTTTATATTCTGGGTATACAAAGTGGTCGCAGCAGTATACATCGCCATTATGCTCTACTGTAAGTCCACTACCGCAGGTCTCGCAGAGCGAGCAGACAGACGGCTGAACACCCACCTTAAGGGCAAGTGTAGCATCAAAGAGCTGCACATAGCGCCTGCCGACGTCTTTTTTTACCCAGACATCAAAAATATCGCACATAAACTCTCCAAAGCCCTTTGCACTAACCGACCAAGGAGCAATATCAGCACCCTCACTCTCTGGCGACTGCACGCGACCATCCGACAGCAGTTCTGCTACGGGCAAAAACTGCATAAAGAGGCTTATGCCACGCAAGAAGTTGTAGACCTCCGCGCCACGACCCTCGCTATGGAGATTTACCGTTGTCAAGGTATTATACTCCACGCGGTTACGGTACAGGCGCTCTATACCCCTCATCACGCGGGCAAAGGTCGGCTGACCGCCAACATCTACGCGATGCGCATCATGGATACTCTCAGGCCCGTCTATAGATACGCCAACAAGGAAGTTATTATCCCTAAAAATTGTGCACCACTCGTCATCTACAAGCAGTCCATTTGTCTGTATAGAGTTCTCTACGCTCTTGCCACCTGCATACTTCTGTTGCAGTGCCACAGCCTTACGGAAGAAATCCTTTCCTGCAAGCAGTGGCTCACCACCGTGCCATGCAAAGGCAATTACTGGCGAGTTATTGCCCTCAATATTGGCGCGGATATACTGCTCAAGCAGTCTATCATCCATCGCTGGTTCAACACCGCCATATAGCTCTGCCTTATCAAGGTAGTAGCAGTACTTGCAGCGCATATTACACAGCGAGCCGACGGGCTTAACCATTGTGGTAAAGCCCCGTCGCTCATTGCGTTTGACAATATCTTCGTATGTAAACTCTACACTACGCATTATCGTTTATCGCGAGATATCCACATTAAATGGCTCGTACTCGGCAAGGTGGTGACTCTCCTCTATATAGCCCCACATACGCTCAACAATCTCTGGATAGTCGGCTGCAACGTTCTTATCGGCAGTCTCTATATCCTTACCAGCAACGCTTACATCATAGAGCTGCATAGTACGGTTGCCTGCGTGGACATTGTCAATAAAGCCCTTCCACTTGCCCTCACGAACAGCAATCATACCGCCCGCAGCAGGGTACTCCCAGTAGAGGTACTTATGCTCTTGCTGAGCCTCTGGGTTGCCAGAGAGGATTGGTAGGAGCGATACACCGTCATTCTTTGGAGCCTCAACACCTGCAATTTCGCACACTGTTGGCATCACATCGGCAAAGTTACCAATATGGTCGCTCACAACGCCACTCTTAATCTTTGCAGGCCAAGAGGCGATAAATGGCATACGGATACCGCCCTCCTTGAGTGTTCGCTTACCCCAGCCCTTGCCACAACGGTAAGGTGCTGCGCTATCCATCCATACGGTTGGCGAAGAGGCATTATTTGCAGGGCCGTTGTCAGACGAGAACATAATGATTGTGTTCTCATAAAGGCCTTGCGCCTTCAGCTCCTCAACAAGCAATCCTACCTGATAGTCAAAGTATGAAATCATAGCCGAGTATGTTGCGTGAGGGTAGCGGCAAGGATAGTAGTTGTGTGGCCAACCATTAAGCTGGCACTTTTCGCCCACAAGTGGCTCCTCGTCGCCATACTTTGCCACATACTTCTCTACCCACTCCTTAGGAGCCTGTAGTGGAGAGTGTGGGAATGGGGTTGTCCACATAAGGAAGAATGGCTTATCGTCCGCTTTGCTCTGGCGGATAAACTCAACAACATTCTCATACATCTTATCTGGAGCGTATGTCTTACCCTCGCTAAACTTATCATAGCTTGCTGGATTGTATGGGTCTGCACCCTCATCAAGCTTAGTTCCTGGGTGGGTTACCGTCGCAGGGTCGTTGATATACTCCTTCTTACCATTTTTCCACATATAGGCAGGATAGTAGTTGTGCGCCACGCGCTGGCAAACACAGCCATAGTAGAAATCAAAGCCCATATCCCAAGGAGCCGAGCCGCCAACAGGGCTACCAATACCCCACTTACCAACCATACCTGTAGCATAACCCGCCTGCTGCATCACTGTTCCCAGTGTCGGAGTACCAGGCTTAAGGCCCATCTGACCCTCAATAGCGGGATTCTGGTCTACAGTGTCAAAGTTCCAAATACCATCCTCAACTCTACCCTCTACATTCTCGCGAATCTGAGAGTTACCCATATTCTGACCCGTAATAAGGCAGGCACGCGATGGAGAGGATACTGGTGCAGCGGTATACATATCTGTAAAGCGGATACCGTTGTTTGCCAGTGCGTCAATATTAGGAGTCTCGGTCTTTGTCTGACCATAACAACCAAAATCGCCATAACCAGCATCATCCATAAGGATAAATATCACATTTGGCTTATCGCCCTGCTTGGGAGCATCGCTACAACTTGTAGCAACCATTGGAACAGCAGCTACTGTTGGCATAGCGACATAAAACGCTCTCTTTGAAAGTTTGTTTAGTTTCATCACTGTAATTTTGAGGTTTAACACTACAAAAATACAAAAAAGTTTGAAAGTTTGGTTGTTGAATTAAAAAAAATCCGTATCTTTGCACGCTATGTTTAACTAAAAATATTTTACAATTATGCCAAAAATGAAAACTAATGCCGCTGCAAAGAAGCGTTTTACTTTCACCGGCACAGGTAAGATTAAGCGTAAGCACGCTTATCACAGTCACATCCTGACAAAAAAGACTAAGAAACAGAAGCGTAACCTCTGCTATTCAGGTATCGTTTCACCAGCCGATGAGGCAAAGATCAAGACTCTGCTTGTTAAGTAATTAGCAGCCGAGCAAGTAAACAATTTTTTATTAACCGGAGTGAAACAGCCCTAAAGAGTGCGAGAGAATCGTACCGCTGTTAACTTCATCAAAAACTTTTAAGTATGCCACGTTCAGTCAATGCTGTTGCGTCACGCGCAAGAAGAAAAAAGGTTTTGAAGCTTGCCAAGGGTAACTTTGGTTCAAGGGGAAATGTTTGGACAGTAGCCAAAAATACTGTCGAGAAGGGTCTGCAGTATGCATATGCACACCGCCGCCTTAAGAAGCGTACATTCCGTTCGCTGTGGATCACCCGTATCAATGCGGCAGTCCGTGCTTACGGTATGACCTATTCGGAGTTCATCGGTAAAGTAAACGCTAAGGGTATCGCTCTTAACCGTAAGGTTATGGCAGACCTGGCGATGAACGAGCCGAAAGCATTCGAGGCAATTGTAAACGCAGTTAAATAGCCTTTTGCTTAGCAAAAGATGAGGGGTAGCTTTTTAAGCCACCCCTTTTTTATTGTCAATCACACACTTAACGCTCCCCACCACCAAAGGCAAAGCCAACACTAAGAACAAGGTGGTTATTTGCCTTCTCATAGAACTTATAGGCTGCCGTTATGCGCACATGGTTAGATATCTCAACGCCTATACGAGGCATTACACAGGCATGAAAGCCACTCTTTGTGCCGTCTGCATTAAGGTTATTCCACGCCACGCCAGCACCAGCGCCAACAAATAGCGAAGCCATACGACCTTGGAAGAAGTTATAGTCCGTAACTGCCATAAGTGTTTGGCTATCAAAATTATGCTTACTTGCGTAGTTTCCCAACTGATGACTACGAGTAAAGGAACACAATCCAAAGTGCAATCCCAAGTCAATAGGCGCCTGATGGAAATTATATCTCACCTCGGCATTAACCTCAACACCCTGACGAGCCTTTCCAAACTGACTAATACTATTTGCTGCCGTTGCAAGTCCTACGCCCAGTTCAACCTCTACCGCGCCCACTGTTCGCTTAGTAAGATAACTCTGCGCCGAAGCGGTCGTTGCGCCCAAAGTGAGCAATGCAACCAAAATTGCTAAAATTTTTCTCATTTCACCTATATATATAATATAATTACCTTCCACACTCAAACCAAGGGTTGTGCAAATCCTCCTTATTGTATAGCAGAGGGGTTCTATCTGGCAGTGAACGAGTATAGCCGCCCGCCTCAGAGAGAATCAACTCCGCCGCAGCAGTATCCCACTCATAAGTGTGCGTTGTGCGAGGATAGTAGTCTATAGCGCCCTCAGCAAGCAGGCAGAACTTATATGAACTACCCTGCTCAATAATCTCAACATCACTGTGCGTCTGCTTCACAGCATCAATATATTGCTCAGTCTCAATGGTCTGGTGCGAGCGCGACACTGCAATACGATATCCACTATGCTCTCTCTCCTTTAATGGCAGTCGACACTTCCGAGCGCATATATCATCGTACGAATAGGCAGCGTTTGGGTCTGGTGCAATATCTGTAAGTAGATATGAGCCAATCTGTTGGCTTGCAATATACGCCTTCTGAAGATATGGCACGTAGACTACAGCGCAGACGCACACCCTATCTGCCATAAGGGCAATATTTACCGTAAACTCATTATTACCCTTGATAAACTCAACTGTCCCATCCAGAGGGTCTACCAACCAGAAGAGCTCCCAATTTCGGCGCTCATCATAGAGCATTTCACGCCCCTCCTCCGAGAGAATAGGTATGCGTGTTTGTCCAAGGCTCTGCTTAATCTTCTCATGTGCCACTCTATCGGCAAGGGTCACTGGTGTACTGTCACTCTTGACCGTAATGTGGTAGTTGTCTCTATTCTTATAGACCTCCATAATCTCCCAACCAGCCCTTACAGCTGCATTGAAAGCCTGTGGAAGTAGATAAGCTCTAATATCGTCTGATAGCATAGTAGGTTAAGGTTTTCTCAAAGATAGTAATTTATTTCTGTATCTCATAATATTTAACGATAAAAAATCCCAAAAATTGTATCTTGCTCGCTCTATTAGCAGGCCGTCCTCTTCTTGAGAGAATTTATCCAACACAATAGGCTCTTTTATTTCAATTGTTGTCAGTTGGCAATTCTCAACCCTTCGTCTCTTCCAAGATTGACGAGAGTAGGCAACAACACCTCTATCCATCGTTGTTACAACATCTACACTACCATATGTTTGAGCCGCTATCGCATCCGCCACAATGCCCACTGCGTATGGCAACAACCCTGCCGTAGAGGGTACTACAAGCAGATAATTATATATTGCCTGCTCAGCTGAATACTCCAACAATCTCTCGGTATTACAAGATGTTTTTGCTACCACAACAACCAGCCGTCTAAAACAGCAACACTCTGAGCGATAAACAATTACATCTTGATACTGAACACCCGTAAGTGAATAACGAAGTTGCAGCAATGCTATCAGATTCTGGTGTTTTTCTCTATTTACAGCAACAACGACCTCTGAGTAAGTATACTCAGTCCCCAGCAGATTTACAACAGCGCTCACACCCTCCACAGATACACATAGCATAGATATTCCTACACCTCCTACGCTATCAACCTGCGGGGCAATAGAGAGGCTTTGCAGTCGCACATCTGTAAATACTTTGTAGCGCGACATCACATACCTAACCCCTACAACAAGCAGTGTTGTTATGAGCAATAAAAAGGCAAAAAGTAGTATCATATAATCGTGCAGTTAGAGTATCGCTCCGCCTCTCCAAAGCAGGCGAGAGTCTCAAGGGCATCCTCTCTCAGTTCGCTATGGCAATCTCTTACGATTGAAGCAATTTTTGCTCGACTCTCTGTAATTCCAAATCGGCGCACAAGATGTATCCCAAGTAGTTGAAGATTATAGTTTTCTGACATCAGCAGTGGTATATATGGTATAGGACAAGAGCCACGACTTATGAGGGTAAGAATCTCCGAGACATCTCGCCGAGAGAGTCTATAGTCTACACTCTCAAGCTGCGCAATAGCACAATATGGAGAGTATGAAAACAGAGACATCAAAGCATAAAAACGCACACGTGGCGAGCTATCATCCAAAAACTGCTCAACAATTGTCGCTACAGCACCACTTACCGGAAGGCGCGAGAGAAGAGCCAACAGATAGGCCCGCTCACAAGCCCTACCACTGCGCATAGCCCTATGTAGGAGCAGTGACTCAAGATTGTAATACTTGACAATAACTCGTAACGGCTCGTACGCCCGCTCATCCACTCTATCGGCAACATAGACAAGGCACTGCACAAAATGAAATCGCTCAATACCCTTGCCCAGCCTCTCAATATCACCAGAACGATTTGCAACAAAGGCTGCTATGCGCCCTATTGCCTGACTCTCCGCAGCCGCTGAGCGCGCAGATTGCCAGTGAACAACAATCAAGAGTATAGAGCCTATTACAAGATAGACTATCGTAGCAAGAATAATCATCTGCACACCTTACGCCTTAATCTCTCCGCAGAGAGCGGTAAGAGTAGATATTGATCTACTCCGCACTCTAACAATGATAACACCGTCTGCTCATCTACAGATGCCGAGAGCACAACAATCTTTGGTCGCGAGGTAAAGTGTCTCCTTATCTTTGCAACACTCCCCTCTCCATCCATAAATAGCCGAACATCATCAATAACAACCCTATCAAACAACTTCTCTGAACACCTCTTAAACAGCGCCTGCCGAGAGGTCACACTCTCTACCTCCACACCAGGAGTAGTCAAAATACCAACTATCATCGCTCGCATACGGAACGACGGAGAATAGACTAAAATTTTCACCATAACGCTCCTGCTATTGCCAAAAATATGCCAAAAAATTATTACCACTCTTCATCAGAGTGACTATAGAGCATACAAAAAATAAAAAAATGAGTTCTAACACTTGCACAGAATAAAAATAATGATTACTTTTGCAGGCATTTTGTGTTAAAGTGCACTAAAAACTAATTAAACTATAAACTAAATGTTTGTAATTGTAGAGATTGCAGGTCAGCAGTTCAAGGCTGAGAAAGGTCGAAAACTCTATGTACACCGTCTTGAGGGTGAGGTTGACTCTACCCTGAGTTTCGACAAGGTCCTGCTCGTGGAGAACGGCGGTCAGGTTAAGGTGGGCGCACCTGTTGTTAAAGGCGCCTCAGTAAAGGTAAAGATTCTTAAGCACCTGAAGGATGACAAGGTCCTCGTGTTTAAGAAGAAGCGCAGAACCGGTTATCAGAAATGCAACGGTCACCGTCAGTATCTGTCGCAGATTTTAATTGAAGAGATTGTTGCATAACCTTAAAATCGTTAAAGAAGTATGGCACACAAAAAAGGTGTAGGTAGTTCGAAGAACGGCCGTGAGTCAGAGAGCAAACGACTCGGCGTAAAGCTTTATGGTGGTCAGGTAGCGAAGGCAGGCAACATCATCGTTCGTCAGCGCGGTACTGTTCACAATCCAGGTGAGAATGTAGGTATGGGTAAGGATCACACCCTCTTCGCACTTGTAAATGGCGTTGTTGTCTTCTCTAAGAAGGCTTCTGGTAAGAGCTATGTTAGCGTAACTCCGCTTGCATAACCTTTGCATTTTTTTTAAGAAAAAAGCACTCTATTTTTAGGGTGCTTTTCTTATTTTTATTATCTTCGCACAAACCTAAATAACAAACCGATGAAAAGAACCATTCTTTCCCTGTTGCTTACAGTTATAGCAACGGGTACTCTTTGGGCATGGGGCGGACAGGGACACTCTACTGTCGCCTACATCGCAGAGAAGCATCTTACGCCACGCGCAAAGGCTAATATCGAGAGCTATCTAAATGGCCGCTCTATCGTCTACTACGCTGCATGGATGGATTTTAACAGAACAGACCCACCTATGGATGTCACTCGTGACTGGCACGTAGATTATTGGACAGACGATATGCGTACTGATGCCAATGGCAACCCAGCGCCACCTTGCTCGGTATCTCAAATTAAGCGAATTGTCTCTGAAATGGGCGACTTCCGAACTCTGAGCGACTCGCTTGTTACTATCAACATCAAGTACCTCACTCACCTTGTGGGCGATATGCACTGCCCTGTACATATTGACTTCCCGACCTCTCGTCCGATGAAGGTTAAGGAGGGCAAGACAACCATTAAGGTGCACAAGATGTGGGATGGTCGCGTGCTTGACAGTAAGCACAATGGTCTCTCTCCACAGCAGATGGCAATTGAGCTTGACCGCTACTCTGCAACTGAGATTGCCGCCTTCCAGAGTGGTACTCCAGACGACTGGCACAACGAGTGTCTTGAGTACTCAAAGCGCGCTATTGATATGATTCCTGCCAATAATCAGGTAAGTTACGAGACTTACTTTAATAAGGTTATTGACATTGCAGAGAATCGCATTACTCTTGCAGGCTATCGTCTTGCAGCTATTCTTAACTCAATATTTGACAAATAGTATGAAGAAGTTTATAATCATCATAGCAGCACTATGCTGTTCGCTTAGCGCCTCTGCATGGTCTCGTCACATTCACTCAGGCATTGCAGCCATAGCACACGACAACCTAACGGATGAGGCAAAAAAGAGTATCACCGAGCTTCTTGACGGCAAGAGTATTGTCTACTACGCACAACATATTTATGATTATGCCGACAACGAGGCATACAAGCACACAAAGGTGTGGAGAAATATTGCCTTTACAGACAAGAACAAGATTCTCAAGGCAAAGAAGGCAGCAAAGCACGAGCATAAGGCTATTAGCAGTGCGCTGGCATATGAGGGTCTTGTAAGCTCGCTGACAGCTCTGCAATCAGGCAAACTTACAAAGGAGCAGACTCGCGACAATATGCTCTGTGTTATTACAATTCTTAGTGACCTTCACTGCCCTACCCACTATGTCTTTACAGACAACCTTGAGAAGCGCAAGAGCTACTATCACTACAACGACAAGAAGTACAGCTATATGGGTTATTGGGAGAGCAACTCTATTCGTGGTACATTCAACTGGAAGACCAATGAGTTTGTTCACCAGCTATCTCGTAAGACTCCAGAGCAGATTGCGCAGATTACAGAAGGCTCTGTAACCGACTGGATTACTGGCAACGCACCTCTCTATCGTAGCGTGTACGACCTGCTTGACACAGGCACTCGCTTTGACGGCAAATCCCTGCGCCTATGGCAGAACAAGATTTACCCTATCTCTACCGAGCAGGTCGCAGTGGCAGGCTACCGCATTGCTGCTGTGCTCAACTCACTCTTTGACTCAAACGCTCCTCAAGTAAAAATCAAATAGCTATGAAACGACTCATAATAACACTTACCGCAATACTTACTATCGCTGCCACTACCGAGTCTTTTGCTTGGGGTCGCGATGGTCACGCAGCAATTGCATATATTGCCGAGCGTCACCTCACACCAAAGGCAAAAGAGAACATTGAGAAGTGCATTGACGGCCGATCAATCGTCTACTACGCCTCTTGGCTTGACAACCACCGCGCCGAGCATAAATCTTGGGGCAGATTGAGCCATGTTTGTCACTACGACATTCACTCTTTTGAGGCTATAGGCAGGCCACACCAGTATATGAAGTCAACCATTAACAAGCTTAAGAACTATCGCGAGCTTCCAGACTCGGCTCTAAAGGTTACAATCTACCACTTTGTACACTCCTTTGGCGACTACCACTGCCCAGGCCACGTAGCACTCTATGACCGCACTGGCGAGAAGACAAAGAGAGTCCACACCTCAAGCTACGACTGCTATTTGGCGACAAAAAAGAGCCGCTGGAACTATCACAAGCTCTGGGATGCGGGCATTATACAGATTCTCCACCCAGATTGGGGATACATGGATTGGGGACATGCTTTGGACAGCTCTATTTCACAAGAGTATATTGATAGAGTTACCGCTGGCACTTGGGAGGATTGGCTGCAAGATGTGGCAAAAACCACCCATACGGTCTACAACATTTTCAACCGCGTTCCGAAGGTTGAGAATGAGAAGGATGCACCAGACAAAGACCTCTCTGTTGTAAGCGGACAAACGCTCAATGAGTATGGTGAGTACGCAGCCGAGCAACTGCTCAACGCTGGACTTAGAATGGCAAAGATTATTAACGAAATATTTGGAGAGTAATGAAAAGAGTTACAATTATTGCAGTGGCGCTACTTCTTCTGCCTCAAATCGCCTTTGGCTGGGGTAGATTAGGTCACAGAACTATTGCCGAGATAGCCGAGCGCAACCTTACGCCAAAGGCAAAGGCAAATATTGAGAAGTATACTGGTGGCACTCCACTGTGGAAATACTCTCTCTTTGTAGACGAGTATCGTAACCACCCAGACTACAAAAAGGCCCTTGAGGGTTTCCACGCCTCTATTGCCGACAGTGACTGCACCTCACCACAGATTGTTCGCGACCGCTATCGTGGTGGTAAGGATGGTGTTACTGCGATGAACAACTTCCGCGACCAGCTCAAGAACTATAAGGAGCTGCCAGACTCTGTTGTTCTCTACGCCATTAAGTGTATCTCACACATCATTGCCGACTTTAACTGTCCAAGCCACGTTAGATATGTAGACAACGCAAACAAGGGGGACTTTATGGCAGTTTTCAATGGCAAGAAGGTGGGCGTACACCGCTTCTGGGACACTTGGCTCATTGAGTCACTACAGAAGCAGAGAGGTCAGAAGATAAACCACAAGCTCTATGCAGACCACCTCAACACTCTGTCAAAGAAGGAGATAAAGAACATTACCAAGGGTTGGGCGCAGGAGTGGTTTGAAGAGGCTGCACGTAGCTGCCGACCAGCAATCTACTGGATAGACAACCGCAAGATTGAGACAATGAATCAAGAGTTCCTTGACAAGGCAACTCCACTTGTAGAGTCACAGATGCAGAAGGCGGGCTATCAGATGGCCGCAGCACTTAACGAAATATTTGGAAAGTAATATGAAAAAATTTGTTCTATTGCTCTCTATCGCCTTCGCCATTCCGCAACTTGCAATGGCGTGGGGATATGTCGGACACAAAGCTATTGCCGAGATTGCAGAGCGAAATCTTACACCAAAGGCGAAGGCAAATATTGAGCGTTATACAAAGGGCACTCCTCTGCACGAGTACTCGCTCTGGATGGACGAGGTTGTGGCTACACCACCGTATAAGAGAGCCCTTGCTGGCTGGCACGCATCAATTGCCGATGTAGACTGCACAAGTCCAAAGATTATCCGCGAGCGCTATCGCAATAGCCGTGATGGTGTGACTGCTATGGAGGATTTTCGCGTTCAACTGAAGGATTATCAGTCACTTTCAGACTCAACGGTCCTTACAGCCATTAAGTGCATCGTCCACATTGTTGCCGACTTTCACTGCCCTACCCATATGCGCTTTGTAGACCTTCATAATGAGGGCAAATACCCTGTTACATTCCTTGGCGAGCGTTGGGATTACCACGCAGTTTGGGATACCGGCATTGTTGAGGCTTACCATAAGGGTTGGGACTATAGTAAGTATGCCGACCACCTTAATACCCTTCAGAGCAAGGATATCAAGCGCATTACCAAGGGCTGGGCACAGCAGTGGTTTGAGGATAGTTGCTGTGAGGTGCGCCCTATAATCTACTGGGTAGTAAACGATGGCAAGAGAATCGAGAAACTTGATATGGATTTTGTAAACAAGTGCGGTCCATTAGCCGAGAGTCAGATGCAGAGAGCGGGCTACCGCCTTGCAGCTGCGCTGAACACAATTTTTGGCAAATAATATAACCTTAAAAATAAACTAAAATGAAAAAACTATTTTTTGTCCTTTTGGCACTTCTGCCAATTAGTGCATTTGCGCAGTACAATCCTGAGACCCTGCGCACAGCCGTAGCACAGCCTGCAGAGCGCGTAGAGTTTATCCTTCCAGTTGTTAATGGTTACAACATCTACAAGGCTGACCTTCACACCCACTCTATCTACTCTGATGGCGAGACTACTCCTGCCTTCCGTGTTCGTGAGGCTTACTACGATGGTCTGGACGCTATCGCTATTACCGAGCACATTGAGTATCGCCGTATTGAGGGCAAGATGCTCAAGTTTGTCAAGGGTTATACTGACGGCAAGGCTCTTAAGGCTGAGAATACAGACCTTATCCGCAACGAGATTTCCGAGCGCGGTATCCTTGCAGACCTTAACTATCCTGTAAGTGAGGCTGTTAAGGAGAGTAAGAAGTATGGTGTTCTTGTTATCCCTGGCGCAGAGATTACTCGCGAGCCAGTGAAGATTGGACACTTCAACGCTCTGTTTACAAAGGATAACAACACTATCTACGATCCAGATCCAATGGAGAGCATCAAGAAGGCTCGCAAGCAGGGCGCGCTTATCCAGCACAACCACCCAGGATGGCGTCGTACCACTTGTGCAAAGACCGAGTTTGAGAAGAAGGTCTATGCAGAGGGTCTTATTGACGGTATTGAGGTTGCCAATGGTGGCTCACTATACCTGCCAATCATTGACCGCGCACGCGAGGATAACCTCTTTGTTGCAGCAAATACAGATATCCACCCTACTACTGCTGAGTACTACCGTCTGAAGGGTCAGCACCGCAATATGACACTTATCTTCGCTAAGGAGTGCACTCTTAAGGGTCTGCGTGAGGCGCTGGAGGCAAAGCGTACACTTGCTTGCTCTGGCGGTTATATCTGCGGCGACGAGCAGCTTCTTAAGGACCTCTTCCTTGCAAGTGTTAAGTGGGAGGTTATCAGAACTGACAAGAAGGGAGTTCGCACTGTTCGCCTTACAAATATGTGCTCATTCACATATCAGTATAAGACATCAAAGAATGCTCTGCCAGTAAACCTACTGCCATTCCAGAGCATTCAGCTCAATGTTGCTAAGGATAAGAATCTGAACCTTACTGTTACAAGCATGCTCTGCGGTGATATGGTTCATCCAAAGGTAACCCTTGATTTGAAATAGGACTTATACCACTGGTAAACAAGAGGTCGCTTGGTTAAGCGACCTCTTTTTACTATCGTCTGAATCTATAATAAGTTCCAAGTGGCAACTCCTTGCCGGCATTATCCTCAAAGTAGAGTTCTCCGCACTGCTCAAACTTTGGTGCTCCAAAACACTGTCTTACGGCCGTGCGGGCAAGAGTAGAGGAGAGTCCCATAGAGTAGAGGTTTAACACTAAAAAGGCGTTACTCTTCTCAAGCAACTCGGCGCAGCACTCAAGCATCTGGGTAATATTCTGCTCAAGCACCCACTTCTCGCCATTTGCGCCACGACCATATGCAGGAGGGTCAAGGATTATTCCGTTATACCTATTTCCCCTACGCACCTCGCGCTGCACAAACTTCAGCGCATCCTCAACAATCCATCGTACACCATCAAGGCCACTGGCCTCCATATTCTCGCGCGACCAAGTGACTACTTGCTTTACAGAGTCCACATGGGTAACATCTGCCCCTGCAGCCCTTGCTGCGAGTGTCGCTCCACCCGTATAAGCAAAAAGATTTAGCACCTTCGCACCCATAATCTCCTTGCAGCAGTCATAGATAAAGTTCCAGTTTGCCGCCTGCTCAGGAAATATACCCACATGCTTAAACGATGTGAGTCCTAATCGCATATTAAGGTGCATATCCTTATAGTCGTAACTCACACTCCAGCGCGAAGGCATCTTAGGCTTAAGTTTCCACTCGCCTCGCTCCTCGCTCTTTACATCACGCAGAAAGGATGCATCGGCAGCGGCAGCCCACTGCTGCTCTGTAAGACTCTTGCGCCAGATAGCCTGTGGCTCTGGTCGGCGAAGTATATAGGCACCAAAGCGCTCAAGCTTCTCGCCCTCGCCCGTATCTATAAGGCTATAGTCCGAAAAAATAGTCTTTATATTCATAGTGTATCTATAAGCGACATTTGACACTTTTTGCAGTCAAATACTAATTTATATCTCTTTCGTCCGCGCTCAAGGAACAGCTCGCCACTGATTGTCGGCTTACAGAGCAGACACTGCCCAATCTCGCGGCGTATGCAGTAATCAGTAACCATAACCCTATGGTCTGCCGTAGAGGGTGCTATATCCAATCCGTCAGCTATACTCTTAACGCCATGCTGAGCATAAAACTCTCGCGCGACGGCATTTGTGACATTATCCTGCTCGGTAAGCTCCGCTCGCGGATATAGCGCGCCCACTCTCTCCTCAAAGCCCCTACTGTGGCTATATACTGCCACTCTCTGCTGCTCCAAAGCGGCGAGAAGCTCCCTGCGAAGCGTAGCTACGACAGAGGCTGGCACAAATCTTACTGCCGAGACATCTACGCACGTAACATCAAAAATAGTCTGGCCACTCTTTGACATCTGCTCAACAACAACCGCCTCCATCTTCTCGGCGTTTTTTGCCTCATCAGTGGATATATCCATAGTTACGCTCGCACTTACGCCTGTGCAATCCGTTGCCGTAGCGGTAATACTCTTATCTGTAAAAACAACCTCAACGCTCGCCTCAATAGCCCTACGGATGCGGCTACGCTCAACAGTAGCAGAGAATAGTCTATCAAAATTCCTATACAGCTCTGTACCTACCTTAATACCATCTATACGATTAGGAGTAATCCACTGCCCCTCAACGGCATTTATGTTCGTACCCACAGCTTCGCCCCCAGAGATAAAGCATACTCCATCACCCGTAGCCAACCTTAGAGTACTATCAACCGCAAAGCGGTCACCCACAACCTTTGTCACGCGACCAATGCGCTCGCCAAGAGCCTTTGGTGTGTCAAAAGAGGCTACGCCCGCGCGCTTGCCGTCAAAGAGGTATGTTCCGCCGCCACGAGTGAAACTCTTGGCTGTATTTGGCTCAAACTCAATATGCGAGACTCCCACTGAGGCGCGGCGGCAATCTGCTCTATGGGCTATCTGCTCATCTATCAGACGGCGATAGTGACTCACAACATTGCGAAGATATACCCTATCCTTCAGTCGTCCCTCTATCTTAAAAGAGTTTACGCCCGCATCAAGCATCTGACCGATACGCTGCGAAAGGTCAAGGTCGGTAACCGATAGCAGGTGTTTACCCTTTATATATATTGTCCCCTTACCATCCGTAAGGTCGTAAGGGAGTCGGCACGGCTGGCTACACTCTCCACGATTGCCACTCCTATCGCTCATAGAGCGCGACAAGTAGCATCTACCACTATGGCAGACGCATATTGCGCCGTGAACAAATGCCTCAATCTCTATATTGGTTTTGTCGCAGATATTCTCAATCTCTGCAAGGGAGAGGTTACGCTCCAATATTGCGCGCTCAAAGCCCACATCCTCAAAAAAGCGCACCTGCTCCACCGTAGAGCAAGCGGTCTGTGTAGAGGCGTGCAGGGGAACATCAAGCCCCATGCGGCAGTATGCCATATCCTGCACAATAAGCGCATCCACGCCCGCAGCAACAAGAGCCTCGGCTTGTGCCTTGGCAGCCTGCAGCTCATCGTCAAAAATCAGGGTGTTGAGCGTAGCGTAGACCTTTACCCCGAAGCGGTGCGCATACTCTACAGCTTTAGCTATATCCTCAACAGAGTTTGTTGCGGCGTGGCGAGCGCCAAACTGCGCCGCACCGATATACACAGCATCCGCTCCACAATCAACAGCATCAACGGCCGACTGCAGCTCTTTTGCCGGAGCAAGCAACTCAATATTTCGTACTCTACAGCTCATTTGCCACAAAGTTACTAATTTATTGGTACGATTTGGCACAATAACACAAATTTTTGTTAATTTTGCAGAATATTACGAGAATTTCAAAATATACACGATATGCTAACATTACAACAGTTGCGTGGCGACAAAGAGGCTGCTATTGCCAAGCTCGCCAAAAAGGGTGTAGATGCAGCACCTATCATTGCAAAGATTGAGGAACTTGATGACCGCCGTAAGGCACTGCAGGCAGAGCTTGATGCTTGCCTTGCCGAGCAGAACAAGGCTGCCAAGGAGATTGGCGCGCTTAT
Organism: Alistipes sp.; assembly: GCA_017938765.1. Taxonomy (GTDB): domain Bacteria; phylum Bacteroidota; class Bacteroidia; order Bacteroidales; family Rikenellaceae; genus Alistipes. The sequence goes on from JAGBAX010000020.1 coordinate 25,900, forward strand.
GGGTCAGGGCCGAAGAGAGGAGGCCGAGCAGCGCAAGGCGCAGGTAGCAGCTTTGAAGGCTCGCTCTGTAGAGCTTGGTGCACAGCATGAGGCTGTAAGTGCAGAGCTTAATGCACAGATTGTCCTGCTGCCAAACTTCCCAGCAGATATCGTGCCTGAGGGTCGCACAGCGGAGGATAACCTTGTTGTGAAGATTGATGAGAACTACTCAACCCTGCCAGAGAATCCACTGCCACACTGGGAGCTTGCTCGCAAATATGACATCATAGATTTTGACCTCGGCGTGAAGCTCACTGGTGCAGGTTTCCCTGTATACAAGGGCAAGGGTGCAAGACTTCAGCGCGCGCTGATTAACTACTTCCTTGACTACAACACTGCTGCTGGCTACCGCGAGATTGAGCCACCAGTGATGGTTAATGAGGCTTCAGGTTTCGGTACTGGTCAGCTGCCAGATAAGGAGGGTCAGATGTACCACGCTACTGCAGATAACTTCTACCTTGTTCCAACAGCGGAGGTTCCTGTGACAAACATCTATCGCGATGTTATCCTTGACTACAAGGAGTTCCCTGTAAAGCTTACCGCTTATACACCTTGCTTCCGTCGTGAGGCTGGCTCATACGGTAAGGATGTTCGTGGACTCAACCGTCTGCACCAGTTTGACAAGGTTGAAATCGTGCAGCTCGCCCTGCCAGAGAACTCATATGAGGCTCTGGATGGTATGGTTGCCCATGTAGAGGGTCTTGTAAAGTCACTGGGTCTGCCATATCGTATTCTGCGCCTCTGCGGTGGCGATATGTCTTTCACATCGGCTCTGACATACGACTTTGAGGTATACTCTGAGGCTCAGCAGCGCTGGCTTGAGGTCTCTTCAGTATCTAACTTTGAGTCTTTCCAGGCAAACCGCCTCAAGCTCCGCTATAAGGACGATAAGAAGAAGACACAGCTTGCTCACACCCTCAACGGCTCTTCTCTTGCCCTGCCACGCATCGTTGCAGCACTGCTTGAGAACAACCAGACTCCTGAGGGCATCCGCATCCCTGAGGTGCTTGTTCCTTACACAGGCTTTGAGATGATTGACTAATTTTTACTAACAATAGTTATAAAAGATCCGTTGCAGCTCGTTCTGTAACGGATTTTTTCTTTTTTATATAAACAAGACCCTACGGAGTGTTGTCATTTGCGAAAATTTTACTAATTTTGTGGCGTTGAGGGTGTTATATCCTTGACTGACATATTAGATGAAAGTGTTTTCGCTTTTATCCTTGAAAAGAAATCTGGAAAATTTCACAACTGAAAGGATAACGACAGCACTCATTTCTTGTATAGCTATGTGGCTGTGCACTCTCTGTGCATACTCCCCATACTATCCAAGTGTGGGGTCTTGTATCGTTTATTTTCAGTTGGGCATTCCAGAGCCTCTTTTCAGATAAACGGAAATCAGCTCCACACTTTCTTTGTTTTAATAATCCACCATAGAGGAGCGTATGGTTTTGAGCGAAAATTTTTAACTCAAAACATAATTGCGTATGAAAAATTTAGAACAGAGGACTTACCTCATCCCTGAAATTGAGGTAAATGAGATTTGTGTAGAGCAAGGCTTTTTAGGCTCTTTGGGCGGCGTGGATTCTAATCCAACCAATCCAAGCGAGACACCAAGCCTGCCAAGCGAAGATACCGATTGGTAAACCTAAAAACAGAGAGAAAAATGAGACGATTTTTTACAATTTTTGCGGCACTTTTAGCATTTGTAGGCTGCTCACAAGATGATGTAGTAACTCCAAATGCACCAATTGAAAAACCGACTTACTACGCATCTTTTGCAGATGCTGAGGCTGACAGTCGTACTTATCTTGATGAAAATTTTATGCTTTTGTGGCACAATGATGACCGCATTTCACTCTTTGCCACCACATATAATGAGGAGTATGCCTTTGCTGATGCAACGGGTAGTAATTCGGGAGCATTTAATGCTGTAGATAAGGATAGTTATGTAACAGGCAACGCCATTTCTACAACCTATGCCGTCTATCCTTATAATGCTGCCAATGCAATCTCAAATAGCGAGATTCTGACAATCTATTTCCCTGCCGAGCAGAGCTATGCAGAAGATTCATTTGGTAGAGGTGCAAATACTATGGTTGCTGCGGCACAAAGCTCATCAAGTAAGCTGCTACCTTTCCGAAATGCGGGAGGTTATATGATGCTAAAACTCTATGGCGAGAATAAAACGGTTAAGAGCATAGAGCTGAAAGGTAACAATGAAGAGGTTATCTCTGGTGCAGCAACGGCTGAGGCTAAATATGGCTATCTTCCATTGATTACTATGGGTGCTGAGGGTGGCAAGAGTATTACACTTACTTGCGAAAATGCAGTTGAACTTAGCGCAACCGAGGCAGAGGCAACAACCTTCTGGATTGTTGTTCCACCAATTACCTTTGAACAGGGCTTTACAATCACTGTAACCGATGCAGACGGTGGTACCTATACCAAATCCACAAGCAAACCGACCACCATCAATCGTAACGAGATTAAATCCATGTCAGCCCTTGCTCCGACTTTTACCGGAGAGACTGAGAATCCAGAGACACCTGCAAAGCCTGCCAATAACGAGATTTGGTATACTACTACCGATAATCAGCCTATCAATTTAGATGCACAAGAGGATGGAATAAATATGTTTAATCAAGCTGCTTTTAAGGGAGTGGTTCAGTCTCATTCATATACAGATGGTAAAGGAGTTATTAAATTTGACATTCCAATAACCCAAATAGGAGAGGGAGATCAATATACATATGGAGCACCTGCCATTCAGATGTATGCAACATTGAAAAGTCTGACATTGCCAGATGAAATTGTTGATATAGCAGATAGATCGTTTGTAAACTTGCCTGCTTTAGAAGAGTTAACTCTCCCTTCTTCGCTTGACTTGACACAATCAACATTTAAAGATATAGATAGTGGAATTCTGTTCAGATGCCCATCATTGAAACAGATTAAAGGAGAATACGCCACTAAGGATGGTCGTGCATGGATCAAAAATAATACAATGTATGTTTTTGCCCCAGCCGAACTTACATCATACACTGTTCCGAATGGCGTAACTGAACTTGGGGATGATTTATTTCATGAGTGTAAAAATTTGAAGGAATTGTTGTTGCCACAGGGACTGCTCGTAATTGGCGATTGCGCAATTAGATATTGTAGCGGATTGGAAACGCTTGATATTCCTCAAACTGTTCATACAATTGGGCAATGTGCAATCTCTTATTGTGAATCATTATTAGAGTTGGTCATTCCTAAAGGTGTTACACGATTGGAACATGATTCACTATCGGGGAATAGTGCTCTTACATCGCTAACTTTGCCCGAAGGTATTACATTTATTGATAATTATGTTTTTAGTAGCCTACCGCAATTAAAGAAAATCATCATTCCATCTACGATTGAACAGATTGGGCAATGTTTTGATGATAGTGCCAAAGAGATATATTTCATGTCTGCAATACCTCCCTCTGGCAGTGTGATTTTCCTAAATAGCAATAGCTATCATCACGCGGAGACTCGAATCTATGTACCACATGGTTGTGGAGAATTATACAGAGCGGCATGGCCGAGTTTAACTGACATTATTGTAGAGGTAAATGGGCCAAATGATAACGAAATTTGGTATATGACAAGCGATGGACAGCCTATTGATATTAGCTCGGATATGTTCAATGCAACAATATCCTCGCATCAATATATTAACGGGAAAGGAGTAATAGTTTTTAGTAAGTCTATCACTAACATTGAAGAATACGCATTTTACAATCAGAAGACGCTTACTTCTATAACACTACCAAATTGCATTACAAGTATTGGAACAGGGGCTTTTGCCGGTTCGGGGTTGATGAATTTCATATTTCCAGAATCCCTGACATATATAGGATATGCCGCATTGAATGATTGTCCTATATCTACAATTGTTTGTAATGTGACAGGAAATATTGAAATTGGTAGCGATGTAGATTTTTATCACTATGAAGGAATTGGACACTTACCCAATCTTGCAAAGGTAGTGGGGACACATGCAACAAGTGATAATCTATGTCTGATCATCAATGGACATTTGGCGGCATTTGCCGGTAAGAATCACTCTTCTTATACGATACCGAGTAGCGTTCGCGACATTGATAGTTATGTATTCAATGGTTGTAAGATGCAATCTTTAACCCTACACTCAAATGTCAGTGTATGGGCGAACGCTTTTTATAGTGCAAATATTAATCTGATCACTATACCTAAAGGCACATTTGTAAGTGACAATGGTTTTTATCTATGCTATGGAAATGCATATATTGATACAGAAACAATTAGAGGAACAAGTGATGACGCCTATGGTCCTTATGAGCGAGCCCGCTTCTCAGAGGTTACGATTGGTCCAAATGTAAAGTATATAGGAGAGTCAGCATTATGCGCCTCAGTTATATACTGTAAGCCTACAATTCCACCATCATGTTGGGCAACACCTTTTAGCGATGTAACTACCATTTATGTACCTAGAGGACATATATCTGCTTATAAATCTGCTAGCTATTGGTCTGAATATGCAAATAAAATGGTTGAATACTAATGATGGTATCGGGACTACGGTATTTGACGGTTATCCTATACCTTACAATTTTGAATAAACACACACTAATAATTAACCATACTAATAACTCTTAAAAATACCTATAATCATGTCAAACAAAAATATGTTCCTATTTTCGACTATGGCTCAGGTTAACTACTTTTCACAAGTAGGTAGATTGATAGCAGAACAAAATTATACAAATAGTAGTAACAAAAAATTGATTTCCAAAGGGAAAGAGAATAATGCGATATGTGTAATTATCCCTGTGTCGTATGGGCAACACGCTGATTTACTAACTTCTGCTCGTCGTGCTTGGCAAATTAACAAAAAAGAGTTTGACAAGAAATGTATTAATTATTTGTTTGCAATATATGAAAATGTCATCGTAGGAGTATATCGGTTAACGAAAGACAACTCCGTGGTAAAATCTTATGAAGAAGATAGATGGGAGTTTAATTTGCAAATAGCAGAGCTCCCGATGCAAAATAAATGGTTAGGTGTAAGATTAGATGGCGAATCGTTGCAAGGGAATGTGATACATTACGCCTATTTTGAAACAAAATAATCACAAATGCACCCACAAGCCTCAAAAATTGTGGGTAAGCGAATACTTATTCAATATTGAACCAGTGGCGTATGTCGCGGACTATGTAGTTCCTACATACGCCACTTTTTATTCACAAAATATCTTGATTTTAGTCAGCTTTTTTACACCCCATAGATAAGGATTCCCGCGAGGGCGGAGAGGGCGATAAGGAGGATTGGATTGACCTTTTTGTGACTCGCGTAGAGGGTTAATCCAAACAAAAGCCAGCTCCATTGGTCTATGAAGCTACTGTCGCTCTGCTCCTTAGGGAAGATGAGCAGCAATGCGGCGGCGGCAATCATACCCACAACGACGGGACGCATACCAGTAATTGTTCCGTGAACATAGCGGTTATCCTTGAGCTTCAAGAAGAACTTTGTCAGGGCGAGCATAACCGTAAGAGCTGGCAAGCAGACCGCCACAGTAGCCACGACAGAGCCCCAGAAACCTGCGACAGTATATCCGATATATGTTGCCGAGTTAATAGCGATAGGGCCCGGGGTCATCTGCGAAATAGCGACGATATCTGCAAACTGCGACACGGTAATCCATCCGCGCTGCTCAACAATCTCGTTCTGAATAAGCGAGAGCATTGCATAGCCACCACCAAAGCCGAAGAAGCCAATCTTAAGGTATGATATAAACAGCTGTAGGTATATCATCTGCCGCCCTCCTTTCTTGTTAGGTAGACACTCCACATCAGACCCGCCACTGCGCCCACAACAAGCACATAGATAGGCGAGAAGCCGAACCACCATATAGCCACTGCCGTAGCTGCTGCGACAGCCAGTAGCCAGATATTCAGCCCCTTAGACAGACTAACGATAGGTGCGACGATAAGTGCGACAACGGCTGGGCGCATAGCCTTAAATGCTGAGTCTACAATCTTATTATCGCGAATATCAGCAAAGAAAATCGCCACCAAAAGTATTATCGTAAAGGCTGGCAGCACAATGCCCGCAAGTGAAGCGAGCGCGCCCCCAAGACCTGCAATGCGGTAGCCAACAAAGACCGCCGTATTAAGGGCGATAGGTCCTGGGGCAGACTGGGCAATAGTGAGCAAATCCAAAAAGTCCTCGCGCTTTACCCAGCCACGCTTATCAATAACCTCCCGCTCAATAAGTGGCACCATAGCATATCCGCCACCAAAGGTGAAGGCTCCAATTTTAAGGAACGATATGAACAGTTGCCACAACATCGCTACAAACTATTTACAACCGCCACCATAGTTACGGCCACAACGGCTGCCGTCTCTGTTCTTAGGCGCTGAGTGCCAAGAGTAATCTCCTCAAAGCCATTCTCAACGGCAAGTGCCACCTCCTCTGGCGAAAAATCCCCCTCTGGGCCAATAAGCACCAGTGCATTCTCTCCCTTTTTAAGCGTAGAAGCGAGATAGCTCTTACCCTTAACAGCCTCGCCGCAGTGGGCAATAAACTTTCGGCCAGAGAACTCTCTGCTAACTAACTCCTTAAACGGAGTCATATCCTCAAAAGCGGGATGATAGGCCTTTAGTGACTGCTTGACAGCGGCAGTGATAACCTTCTCCTCGCGCTCTGGCTTTACAACACGACGCTCCGAGTGCGTACTCTCAAGGGCAACGAAGGTATCCACGCCAATCTCTGTTGCCTTCTCCAAAAACCACTCGTAGCGGTCTATATTCTTTGTTGGGGCTACTGCCATAGTAAGGCTATAGCTTCGCTTCTCAAACTCGCTCTGGCTCTGAACAACCCTTACGGTACACTGTTTTGCGCTATCGCTAATAACCTCACACAGGTGCATATTTCCCCTGCCGTCAGTAATATGCAGAGTATCTCCAACGCGCAGTCGGAGCACCTTTATGGCGTGGCGAGACTCCTCCTCCGTTAGCGTATATTCGGGCAGAGTTATTTGTGGTGCATAAAATAGTTGCATAGCCTAAAAAAAATTATTACTTTTGTCAGCAAAGATAGTAATTTTTTATAGATATGAAACGTTTAGCAGTTATATTATTGGCAATAACGATGATTAGTTGCAACAAAGAGGCAGATAAGCTGCCAAATCCATTTTTTGAGAGTTGGGAGACCCCATATGGCGTTCCCCCATTTAGTAGCATCAAGGATTACCACTATCAGCCAGCCTTTGAGCGTGCTATGGCTCTTCATAACGAGGAGATTGATGCCATAGTAAACTGCAAGGAGGAGCCTACATTTGAGAATACCATAGCCGCGATGGACCGCAGTGGCAGAATGCTCTCGGATGTATCTAATGTCTTCGGTATGATTTGCGCAGCCGAGACCAACGACACCCTGCAGGAGCTTGAAAGCCAGATTATGCCACAACTTGCGGCTCACAGCGATGCAATACTGATGAACGAGGCACTCTTTGCTCGCGTGAAGGCTGTCTACGACACTCGCAACAGCTGCGACCTTGAGGCAGACCAAATTCGCCTGACAGAGAAGATTTACGACGACTTTGTGCGTAGTGGCGCACTGCTTGACAGCCAGAAGAAGGCACGACTGATGGAGATTAATGAGGAGCTATCTGCACTATCTGTCCGCTTTGGTAGCAATGTGCTTGCAGAGAACAATAACTTTGTGATGTACCAGACCGAGAAGGAGGTTGCTACACTGCCTACATCTGTAAAGGATGCTGCTCGTCTGAAGGCAAAAGAGCTGGGCGAGGAGGGTAAGTATGCCTTTACACTCCACAAGCCAAGCATGATTCCATTCCTTACATTCTCGCCTGAGCGCGCTGCTCGTGAGCAGATTTACCGCGCATATATCAACCGTTGCAACAATAACAACGAGTATGATAACAAGGCAATTATCAGTAATATGGTCCGTCTGCGCACAGAGAAGGCTCATCTTTTGGGTTACAACTCTTATGCCGACTATGCTATTTCAGAGCAGATGGCAGCAACGCCAAAGGCTGTCTATGCACTGCTTGACGAGGTGTGGGAGCCAGCCCTTGAGCGCGCAAAGGAGGAGCTTGCCGAAATGGAGCGTATGTTCAAGAACGACTATACCGAGGAGGGATACAAGTTTGAGTCTTGGGACTGGTGGTACTATGCCGAGCGTGTTCGTCAGCAGAAGTATGCTCTTAATGAGGATGTTATCCGCTCATACTTCTCACTTGACAATACTCGTCAGGGTATCTTCAACCTTGCAAATCGCCTCTTTGGAATCACTTTCCGCCCAGTAACAGTGCCTCTATACCACAATGAGGTCTCTGCCTTTGAGGTGCTTGATAAGGACGAGAGCCATCTTGGTATTCTCTACTTTGACTTCCACCCACGCGCAGGTAAGGGTCAGGGTGCTTGGTGCGGATACTACCGCGAGCAGAGATATGAGGCCGACGGCACTCGCACAGCGCCAGTTGTAGGTATTGTCTGCAACTTTACACGCCCAACAGAGAGCACCCCTTCGCTGCTCACTCTTGATGAGGTTACTACCCTATTCCACGAGTTTGGCCACGCGCTACACTTCCTCTTTACCGATGTGCGTTACAACGGTCTTATCGGCGTTGAGGGCGACTTTGTAGAGCTGCCATCACAGATTATGGAGAACTGGGCGCTCACCCCAGAGATGCTCCGCTCATATGCGACACACTACCGCACTGGCGAGGTTATCCGCGACCAGTTTATCAGCCGCATACAGAACAGTGCGCTCTTTAATCAGGGTTTCAACACTACAGAGCTTGTGGCATCGGCACTTAGCGACCTTGATATCCACTCAATAAAAGAGTTCAAGGAGTTAGACGTAGATGGTTTTGAGTACAACGCCCTCTATGAGAAGCGCGGTATGATTACCCAGATTGAGCCACGCTACCACTACACATACTTTGCACACATCTTCTCTGGCGGTTACTCTGCAGGCTACTACTTCTATATCTGGGCAGAGGTGCTTGATAAGGATGCCTTTGCAGCCTTCCGCGAGACGGGCGATTTGTTTGACCGCCGTACGGCAGAAGCCCTGCGCCGCGAGATACTCTCAAAGGGTGGCTCTAAAGATGGTATGAGCCTCTACCGCGCCTTCCGAGGCAAGGACCCAGACAAGAGCGCTATGCTCAAGGGTCGCGGACTGTGGAAGGAGCCAGTGGTAGATAGCCTTAATATAGAGGTCAGCGAGGCAACAATTTCCGAAATGTTAGAGATGAAGAAATCCAAAAAATAAACAATTATGAAAAAAACTATTTTTACACTTATGTCAGCATCATTGCTTTTGACAGGTTGCGGCAACGAGGCTATGCCTACAGTCGTACTACCAGAGATTGACACTACAAACCCTCTGCTTGCAGAGTGGAACACACCACATCAGACACCTCCGTTTGATCAGATTAAGCTTGAGCACTATATGCCAGCATTTGAGACCGCAATCGCAGTCTCTCGCGCCGAGGTGGATGCTATTGTAAACAACCCTGCAAAGCCTACCTTTGCAAATACAATCCTCGCCCTTGAGCAGCAGGGTGCGCTCCTTGACCGCATTGGTGGCGTATTTTTCAACCTCAACGAGGCTGATACCTCTGATGAGCTTCAGGCTATCGCTATTGAGATTCAGCCTAAACTGACACAGCTGAGCAACGACGTATCACTCAACCCAGAGCTCTTTAAGCGCGTTAAGTATGTATACGAAAATCCAGGTCTGTTCCTCTCAAAGGAGGACAAAAAGCTTCTTGAGGATACCTACAAGGGCTTTGTTCGCGGCGGTGCTAACCTCTCTGAGCAGGACAAGGAGCTCTATCGTCAGTATACTGGCGAGCTGAGTGGTCTTACACTTAAGTTCGGTCAGAACTCTCTTGCTGCAACAAACGCATTCTCATACAACATTACCGACAAAAAACTTGTTGAGGAGCTTCCTTCATTTGTTCAGGAGGGTCTTGCTATGGAGGCAAAGGCTCGCGGTCAGAAGGGTTGGACAGTGACTCTCAAGGCTCCAAGCTATGGTCCATTTATGACCTACTCTTCACAGCGCGCCATTAAGGAGAAGCTCTGGAAGGCATATAACTCTCGCGCACTGGGTGGCGAGTTTGACAACTCTGACAACATCCGCAAAATTACCGCTTTGCGCCTTAAGATTGCCAACCTGCTGGGCTATGAGTGCTATGCAGACTATGTTCTTGACAACCGTATGGCACAGAACACCCCAACTGTTCTCTCTTTCCTTGAGGAGCTTCGCAGTTCTACTATTGAGTATGCCGCAAAGGATGTTGAGAACATCGCTAAGTATGCTGCAACTCTCGGACTTGAGGGTCAGTTGATGCCTTGGGACTTTGGCTACTACAGCGAGAAGTACAAGAATGAGAAGTATGCCGTAAGCGACGAGCTTGTAAAGCCTTACCTGAAGCTTGACAATGTTATTGATGCAGTATTTATGCTTGCAAATCGTCTCTATGGTCTTACTTTTACCCCTGCAGAGAACATCACTGTTTACCACCCAGATGTTACTGCATACGAGGTTAAGGATAACAATGGCGAGCACCTTGCAGTACTCTACCTTGACTTCTTCCCACGCGCAAGCAAGCGTTCTGGCGCTTGGATGACTGAGTTCCGAGGCACATCTGTTGAGAATGGCGCGGAGGTTCGTCCACTTGTATCTCTTGTAATGAACTTCACAAAGCCTACAGAGACTACCCCTTCACTGCTTACTTTTGACGAACTGACAACATTCCTCCACGAGTTTGGTCACTCACTGCACGGTATGCTTGCAAAGGGTAAGTACGAGAGCCTCAACGGAACTAGCGTATACCGCGACTTTGTAGAGCTGCCATCACAGATTATGGAGAACTGGGCTTATGAGAAAGAGTACCTTGACCTCTGGGCAAAGCACTACCAGACTGGCGAGACTATGCCGGCAGAGCTTATTGAGAAGATTGTAGCAGCAAAGAACTATCTTGCCGCTTACTCAAATATTCGTCAGCTCTCATTCGGCCTTACAGATATGGCTTGGCATACTCTTAAGGAGCCTTATACTGGCGATGTAGAGGCATTTGAGAAGGCATCTATGGAGTCTACAAAGGTTGTTCCTGCTATTGAGGGCACTGCTATGGCAACTGCTTTCGGACATATCTTCTCTGGTGGCTATGCAGCCGGATACTACGGTTATAAGTGGGCAGAGGTACTTGCCGCAGACGGCTTCTCACTCTTCCAGCAGAAGGGTATCTTTGACGCAAAGACCGCAGCTGCCTTCCGCAAGCTTCTCTCATCAGGAGGTAAGGTTCACCCTATGGACCTCTATGTTGAGTTCCGAGGCCATAAACCTCAAACTCAGGCGCTTATAGACCAGATGGGTCTTAAGAAATAGGCACTCAAAATTGTACCAGAGCTTCGGCTCTGGTATTTTTTTGCTTTTAGCATAAAGATTTGCTAACTTTGTTAGACAAACCAATACAAACCCAACTATGAAACGAATCCTATCGGTAATAATCCTATTCAGCCTTGCTTTGGTATGCTTTGAATGTTCTGCCTATAATGGCGAGGTTATAAAGTTTAAGATGTCAAATTCAAAGATATATCCTGGTACTGCGCGAGGCGTTACAGTCTATGTTCCAGAGCAGTACGACGGCACAAAGCCCGCCTGTCTATGGGTATCGGTATCAGGTGGCAGTTTTATGTTTGACATCCTTGATAAGTTGATAGCCGATGGCGATGTACCGGTAATTATCGGAGTCTTTGTTGACCCTGGACAGATTCGCGACGCGCAAGACAATGTTGTGCGCTATAACCGAAGCAACGAGCTTGACCGAATGGATGGGCGCTATGCAGAGTTTCTTGAGAGTGAGGTTTTGCCTGCAGTGTGCAGCCATAAGACCAAAGAGGGTTACCAAATAAAGATATCTTCAAGAGCCACAGACCGTGCTATATATGGCAGTAGCAGTGGTGGCATATGCGCATTTAATGCGGCGTGGCAACGACCAGACCTCTTTTCGCGTGTCTATGCCTCTTGTGGCACCTTTGTATCGTTTCGTGGTGGCGATCAATACTCGGCCCTTGTCCGTAAGTGCGAGCCACGCCCTATAAGGGTATTTCTTCAAGATAATGACAAAGATACTTGGAATCCGCTCTTTGGCAGTTGGTTTGAGTATAATGAGTTGATGCTCTCGGCGCTGCAATTTGCTGGCTATGAGGTGGACTACTCTTGGGATGAGGGTGGGCACTCCTCTAAAAATGCCCACAAAATTATGGCAGATGTTGTGCGTTGGCTCTTTAAGGGTTGGCCAGAGCTGCCAAAAAAGGGTCAGAGCCAAAGCAAGACCGTTGCCTCAATATTCGCTGAGGGTCAAGAGTGGAGGTGCATTGCCGACAATATCGCTTCTGGCGCACTGCTACACCCCTATTCTGAAGAGAAGGTAGTTTTGCAATCAGGCAGAAGCAAAGAGTTTATCACAACAGAAGGCTCTCGCACAAAGGCGAAGGGTAAAATAGAATTAACCGACCCATATACCGCACTCTACCCTGGAGGTACTCATACAGCCAAGCGCATTGAGGGGAGTAATTGGGTTTGGGACTACATAAACACCCCTAATGGTAAACTTGCTCATGGTCAGCAGTTCTACTTTCTATATGCTGATGCAGGGCAGATTCTCTATGATAATGCGGGATATCTCTATGTAGCGTCGGCTGTAGGTATTCAGGTATGCGACCAGAATGGTCGCGTGAGGACAATAATCTCACTTCCAGGAGGTGCTGTTGATACCATAGCCTTTGCGGGCAACTATCTATTTGCCGCAAGCAGGGGCAAGCTATATATCCGCAAGCTACTCCGCAGTGGAACGCACAATGGACTACCTAAATCAGAGAAGCAGGGATAAGCAAACTACTCCTTCCCCAATTTGTTGTCATAATGGAGTATTTTCACAACAAATTATATAGCTGGTCGCGTAGGCGCGGTGTAAATCCCGCTTCGCGGATGGCCTGCTGAATACCCTGAGCATCAAAGTGGTTGTTGGCGCCAGCAGAGCTAACTACATTCTCCTCAATCATAATTGAGCCGAAGTCATTAGCACCACTATGCAGAGCCAGTTGAGCCGTCTGCTTGCCAACAGTCAGCCACGAGGCCTGTATATTGCGGATATTATTCAGCACAAGGCGACTAATGGCGATAATGCGGATATACTCAAGGGCTGAAAAGTGGCTCACAACGCCCTGTGCCTCAAGGCGAGTGCCTGTAGAGCGGAAAATCCAAGGGATGAATGCTATAAAACCATAGTGCCCCTCTGGCACTGCTGCCTGCAGGTCGCGTATACGGATAAGGTGCTCAATACGCTCGTGTGGTGTCTCAATATGTCCATACATCATCGTTGCTGATGTAGGAAGATTCATCATATGCGCTTGGTGCATTACCTCAATCCACTCCTCTACGCTCGGCTTAGCGGGCGAGATAATCCGCCTTACGCGAGGCACAAGAATCTCCGCACCTGCGCCAGGTAGTGAGTCCAACCCTGCAGCGACAAGTCGCTCAAGGGTCTGCTGTGTAGTAAGACCACTAATCTTTGCTATATGCGCCACCTCTGGAGCGCCGAGGGCGTGCAATCTCAAACGAGGATAGCGAGATTTAAGCTCCCGGAACAGATTCTCATAAAACTCAATACCCAACTTTGGGTGCATACCGCCCTGCAGAAGCAGCTGGTCGCCACCAAGCTCAAAGAGGCGGGCAATCTTCTCGTCATACTGCTCAAGGGTTGTGATATAGTGCTTCTCTGTCTGGTGTGGCTTGCAGTGGAAGTTACAGAACAGGCAACCCGATGTGCAGACATTTGTTGTATTTACATTACGGTCTATCTGCCAAGTGACAACATCTGGGTTAGGCACAGAGTCTCGGCGCAGGGCATCTGCCGCCTGAGCAAGAGTCTCAAGAGGCGCATTGTCATACAAACAGCAGGCCTCGTCATATGTAAGAGGCTCTCGTCCAAGTGATTTGCGGATTATATCGTTTACCCTCTGCATACTACTTTCTACGACCCTTTTTTACACCTTTATTAAATGATATTGTCGGCTCATCAATCCTCTCGCCCTCAATCTCGGCAAATGTAAAGTCAAGCATACGACGGCGAAGGTCGGCACTCTTGACCTTCACTCGCACCTTATCTCCAAGGGTAAAGGTATTGCCAGTAGAGTGGCCGTAGACCTCATATCGTGCCTCATCAAAGCGGTAGTAGTCGCCCACGATATCTCGCATAGCCACCATGCCCTCAACAATGGAGTCCTCAAGCTCAACAAAAATTCCCCACTCCGACATACCAGATATGTGTCCGTCAAACTCCTGACCAATCTTATCGGCCATAAACTCAACCATCTTATACTTTATAGATGCGCGCTCTGCCTCGGCAGCGACAACCTCGCGCTCAGATGAGTGTTCACAGAGCGACTCAAGGGCATCTCTATCTGCGCTCTTGCCACCATCAAGGTATCGCTGCAACAGGCGGTGTACCATCATATCTGGATAGCGACGGATTGGCGAAGTGAAGTGCGTATAGTATGGAAATGCGAGTCCGAAGTGTCCAATATTTGCAGTCGTATATAGAGCCTTAGCCATTGAGCGAATAGCAAGCATACTTACAACATTCTGCTCAGGCTTTCCCTTGATATCGGTCATCAGCTGGTTAAGTTCTTTTGCTACGGCCGTACCCTTCTGCGACTTAAAGAGGTGACCAAAGCGGAGGATAAATGTGCGGAAACGCTCAAACTTATCGCTATTTGGCTCATCGTGCACACGGAAGACCATAGTTCTTGGCTTGCCATTTCGCTTGGCGCAGAATGTAGCCACGCGGCGGTTTGCAAGCAACATAAACTCCTCAATAAGTTGATTAGCCTCTTTCTGCACCTTGAAGTATACGCCCGTAGGGTGACCATTCTCGTCAAGGTGGAACTTGGCCTCACGGCGGTCAAAGGATATTGCACCCTTGCGGTAGCGCTCCTTACGCAATCCCTGCGCAAGGCGATGCAAGGTCAATATCTCATCCCTCATATCGCCCTCCGAGGTCTCAATAATCTGCTGCGCCTCTTCGTATGTAAAACGACGGTCAGAGTAGATTACCGTACGGCCAAACCACTCGCTGTGTATCTTCAACTTCTCGTCAATGGTAAATACAGCCGAGAAGCATAGTTTCTCCTCGTGTGGGCGCAGTGAGCATAGCTCATTTGAGAGTCGTTCTGGCAGCATAGGTATTGTTCTATCAACAAGATAGACAGATGTACCGCGCTCAAGAGCCTCATCGTCAATAACACTTCCTGGGCGCACATAGTGTGTCACATCGGCAATATGCACTCCAACCTCCCACAGCCCCTCACCCACAGAGCGGATAGAGAGCGCATCATCAAAGTCCTTTGCATCGGCAGGGTCTATTGTAAATGTCGGCACTTCGCGCATATCCCTACGCTCGGCATAGTCCTTAGCCGTAATTGTGCCGTCAATCTCGGCAGCAGCCTTCTCTACCTGCTCCTCAAACTTATACGGCAGGTCATACTCAAGAAGTATAGCGTGTATCTCGGCATCATTATCGCCCGTAGCACCCAGAATATCAACCAGTTCGCCAACGGGCATATCGTCGCCATCGTACCACTCCTTGACTCTTACAGCCACCTTATCGCCCGTCTGGACATTTGGATACTTCTTGCGCGAAAGGTATATATCAACGGGCATTCGGCGAGAGTCTGGAGCCACAATAATTGCACTCTTTGACACCACATCCGCAACACCTGCATAGCAGCGGTCACTTCTCTCTATAATCTTTATAATCTCGCCCTCCAAAGCACCCGTACGAGAGGTGTGGGTTACAACCAACTCAACCTTATCTCCATTTAGTGCGCGGTGAGAGTTACGAGAGTGGATAAAGACATCACACTCCAACTCTGGACAAGAGACATAGAGATTACCGCTGTTACTCATATCCACAACACCCTGATAACGAGGTAGTTTACTACGCGAAAGATGATAATTTCCGCGACCCTCACACTCTATAAATCCCTGCTCAAGCAGCGTATCAAGGATTCGCTTTGTCATATCCCTTCCGCCCTTATCTGCACCACCCGATGCAGCAGCAAGGCCCTTAAGAGTGAACTTTCGCTCTGGCTGCTCGCGGAACATACCCACAATAAAACTTGCGCGGTCGCTAAATGACTCTCGCACATTCTTCTTTCTTCCCATAACTAACCTATTTTATTGTTAGAGCAATCTTTATCATCATCTCTACACCCAACTCTATCGCACGCTCGTCGGGTGCAAAGGTAGAACTATGGCTTCTACCCGCATTAGTTCCAACACCTAAACGGTAGAAGAGTGATGGATATTGTTCAGTGTAGAATCCAAAATCCTCGGCTGTATACCGTTTTTCCAACTCCACGACCTGGCACACACCCGTTGCAACACTGCGTGCCAAGTCTGCGAGCCTAATATTATTTACCACTGTCGGGTAGCCGTGATTTATATCCACATCTGTCGTAGTACCATATATGCTATCTACCTTACTTGCAATATCTTGCAGAGTCTTCCAAGTACTTTCGCGTACATCCTTATCAAAGGTGCGCATCGTACCCTCCATATAGACAAGGTCGGGAATTATATTAGTCGCTCCATCTGCCACAACCTTACCGATAGATAGCACAAGAGTGTCGCTATTCAGCCCCGTAGCCTTTGTCACAATAGTTGCTGCAGCCGAGACCGTATCATTCAATTTGTCGCGCATAGCACCATGTCCACCACGACCGCGTACGTAAAATCTCAGTTCATCATTTGAGGCCATAAATGCCCCATTGCAAACACCTATCTGCCCTACCTCAAGTGTACTATCCGTATGGCAACCAATCACTGCCACAACATCGTACCCCTCAAAAGGCTTCTCTGCAAGCACCTTGCTTGCGCCACCAGGATTACACTCCTCGCCAGGCTGAAAAATAGCAAAAATAGTACCCTCAAAGTCGCGCGAAGCGTTCAGCTTTTGCAACGCACCAAAGAGAATTGCCGCGTGAACATCGTGTCCACAAGCGTGCATAACGCCCTCATTCTCAGAGGAGTAGTCCAAGCCCGTAGCCTCCGTAATAGGTAGCGCGTCAATATCTGCGCGAAGCACAACGGCACGCTTTTTCTCTCCACGACCCTCAATTGTTGCCAGTACGCCCGTACCAGCAACTCTACGGCAGGAGATACCCTCTGCCGCGAGTGCTGTCTCAATAAACTGCGCTGTTTGATACTCCTCAAACGAGAGTTCTGGATGGCGGTGTATATATCTACGAAACTCTATAGGTGTCATAACAATCTGATTTCAAACATTTTACTCCAATTCTTACCAGTCACAAAGATACGCTTTGTTGCCTCATCGTAGGCAATACCATTCAGCACATCTGTCGTCTCTGTATATTCGCTCTGCGGAAGCAATCCACGAAGGTTTACAATAGTCTCAACAACACCACTATCGGGGTTGATAATAACTATCTGATCAAGAGTATAGACATTTGCCCAAATCTTACCCTCAATCCACTCAAGTTCATTCAGATACGGCAGCGACTCGCCATTACAAGTAACCGCAATACGGCGCTTGAGCGCAAGGCTCTGCGGGTCAAGCACACGAATATCTGGCGTACCATCGCTCATATAGAGGTTTTGGCCATCTGTAGTAAGTCCCCAGCCCTCGCCCTTATACTTTCGCTCGTCAATTTTCTTCAGACTCTTGCGGTCGTAGATATGCATTATTCCATTCTGCCAAGTGAGCTGATAGATTTTATCGCCCAAAAGAGTAATACCCTCGCCAAAGTCTCTCTTCGGCAGGGTTGCCACTACTCTACTCTTGCCCGTAGCAAGGTCTGTATACTGCAGTCGTGAGCCGCCATAGTTTCCCGTTCCCTCCCACATCAGTCCGTCAGCAAACTGCAGACCTTGAGTATAAGCATCCGTCTGGTGAGGAAAGACATTAACTACCTCAACCTCTACAACTTGCGCACGAGCTACAGGTGTCGTTTTTGTGCTTTTTTGCCTTGCTCCACCACACGAAACAACTACCGCACAGACTATAAGTATGTAAAATATTCTCTTCATATAGTGCAAAGGTACAAAATATTAGGCATTGATGTAGTAATATCCGAATTTTTTTTGTATCTTTGCGCTCTGATTGGAAGAAAATTATAACAAATATAGACTATGGAGATTACAAGAGTACAAAAGGAGCAGGGCGTTTCACTGCTCAAGGTTGTAGTTGGCGAGGCTGACTACAAGGAGGCTGTAGAGAAGATGTTGCGCGACTACAAGCGCAAGGCAAATGTTCCTGGATTCCGTCCAGGTATGGTACCTATGGGCATCATCCGCAAGATGTATGGCAAGGGCGTTATTGCTGAGCAGTCTTACCGCACAGCTTCAAATGCAGTGTTTAAGTATCTGCAGGATGAGAAGATTGACTACCTTGGCGATGTTATCCCAGCAGAGGAGCAGGGCGCATTTGACTTTGACAACTCAACAGAGTTTGAGTTTATGTTTGAGATTGGCGAGGCTCCAAAGTATGATGTAACACTCTCTACTAAGGATAAGCTGACCTACTACAAGATTAAGATTAGCAAGGATATGCACAACAACTTCCTTGACAACTACCTCCGCCGCTTCGGTAAGCTCGTAGAGGTTGATAAGGTTAAGAAGGATGAGGCACTCACTGTAACTCTTGACAATGGCGAGCTTCGCGTAGAGGATGCTTACCTCGGCCTTATCTCTATGTCAGAGGAGGAGCGTAAGCCTTGGATTGGCAAGAAGGTTGGCTACAAGACCACTATCAACATCAACGAGATGTACTCTACCCCTGCACAGCGTGCTGCAATGCTCCACGTAAAGGAGGAGGAGCTTGAGGGTATCAATCCAGAGTTTGAGCTTGAGATTACAATGATTCGTCAGTTTGCAAATCCAGAGCTTAACGAGGAGTTCTTCAAGACTGCATTCCCAGAGGGTAATGTAACCGATAAGAAGGGTCTTGACGCATATATTGACGCTCAGATTGAGGGTGAGATGGCTCGTGAGTGCGACTACATGTTCGCTGCACACGTACGCAACTTTATGATTGAGAAGGCAGCTCTTGCAATGCCTACTGAGTTCCTCAAGCGTTGGCTCTTCACTATCAACGAGGGTAAGTTCACTATGGAGGACATTGAGAAGGACTTTGACGGCTTTATCAAGATGTTCACTTGGAACTACATCCAGCGTCAGATTATCACTGCTGAGAGCATCAATGTAACAGAGGAGGAGGCTACTGAGGAGGCTAAGTCTCTGGCTGCAATGCAGTTTGCTCAGTACGGTATGCCAAATGCTCCAGAGGATATGATTGCTAACTTCGCAAAGAACATCCTTGAGAACAAGGATCAGCGTCAGCACATCTACGAGAAGCTCTATGAGCAGAAGGTTGTCGCATCAGTTCGCGCTAAGGTTAAGGTAACTGAGAAGGCTGTATCAGCTGACGAGTTCTCTGAGATTGCTCGCAGCTTGTAGTAAAACACAACATAAACAAGGCTCTGCGAGGTATACACCCCCTTGCAGAGTCTTTTTTGTCAATATTAACAAAAACAGAGCACTATGAAGGAGTTTGAAAAGTTTGCTGTCAAAGGTTGCGGCATCAGTTCAACAACACTGCACGACTATCGTGCATATATCAACCCAACTATTCTTGAGGAGCGCCAGCTCAATGTCACTCAGATGGATGTGTTCAGCCGTCTGATGATGGAGCGCATTCTGTTCCTCGGCACTGCTATTGATAGCGATATAGCAAACATTATTCAGGCACAGATTCTCTTCCTTGAGTCTACAGACCCTACAAAGGATATCCAGATATATGTAAACTCCCCAGGTGGAGGTGTTTATGCTGGTCTTGGCATCTATGACACAATGCAGCTTGCTCAGTGCGATGTATCTACAATCTGCACGGGTATGGCAGCCTCTATGGGAGCTGTTCTGCTCTCTGCAGGTGCTGCAGGCAAGCGTAGCGCACTGCCACACTCTCGCGTGATGATTCATCAGCCACTGGGTGGTGTGCAGGGTCAGGCTTCAGACATTGAGATTACCGCTCGCGAGATTCTCAAGCTCAAGAAGGAGCTCTACGACATCCTCTGCTACCACACTGGTAAGGACTATGCAACCATTGAGCACGATGCAGACCGCGACTACTGGCTTACAGCCGAGGAGGCACAGCAGTACGGACTGATTGACAAGGTGGTATCAAAGCGATAAGTATGGCAAAAACAAACAGCAAACAGAGTCGCAAAGAGGAGCGTTGTTCCTTCTGTGGTCGTAGCAGAAACGAGGTAGAGGTACTCTTTCAGGGTGCAGATGGTGCCACTATCTGCAACGACTGCATAGAGGTTGGCTACACATCTCTTGCTAATAACAACCTCATCTCCCAGAAGGGTGCAGCAAAGGGCGCTCCGAAAGTCCCAGTTGGCTTTACACCAGACAAGCTGCTCAAGCCAGCGCAGATAAAGGAGTTTTTGGATACATACATCATCGGTCAGGATAGCGCTAAGCGCTCTATAGCCGTTGCTGTATACAACCACTACAAGCGTCTTATCGGCACAAACAGTGAGCAGGCGGCAGAGGTAGAGATTGACAAGTCAAACATCATCCTTGTCGGCCCTACTGGCACTGGTAAGACCCTTATAGCCAGAACAATAGCGCGACTGCTTGAAGTACCATTTACAATTGTAGATGCGACTGTTCTCACCCAAGCAGGTTATGTAGGCGAGGATGTAGAGAGCATTCTTTCTCGCCTCTATCAGGCATCGGGCTATAACCTTGAATCTACACAGCGAGGTATTATCTTTATCGACGAGATAGACAAGATTGCACGCAAGGGCAACAACCCAAGTATCACTCGTGATGTATCGGGCGAGGGTGTGCAGCAGGCTCTGCTCAAGATTTTAGAGGGCACTGTTGTCAATGTAGCCCCAGAGGGTGGCAGAAAACACCCAGAGCAGAAGTTTGTGCAGGTTGATACTCGCAACATACTCTTTATCTGCGGAGGTGCTTTTGACGGTATTGAGAAGCGCATTGCCCAGCGACTCAACACCCGCGCCATTGGTTATGGCAGAGCAGCAGGCACGGATATTGACCGCGAGAATATGCTCCGCTATGTTCAGCCGCAGGATATCAAGAGCTATGGACTTATTCCAGAGCTTGTGGGCCGTCTGCCAGTAATCACTCACCTTGAGCCACTGAGCCGAGAGGTGCTACGAAACATCCTTACAGAGCCTAAAAATGCGATTGTAAGACAGTATCAGCACCTGTTTAAGATGGATGGCATTGAGCTCACTTTTGAGGATGAGGCACTCGATTATATCGTTGATAAAGCAGTTGAGTTTACCCTTGGTGCACGAGGCTTACGCTCTATATGTGAGGCGGTTATGAAGGATTTGATGTTTGATGCCCCTTCGTCAGACCTCAAGAGATTCGTAATCACAAAGCAGTATGCCGAGCAGAAGTTTGAAGCCTCAGCCTCAACACTTACTAAGCAGGGCGAGTAATTTTTTTTTACAAGTATTGTGAAAAGTAGATTTTTTTCACTACATTTGTATAATTGAAACTAAAAAACCTATAGATATGGCAAACGACATTCAACTTGCAAAGGCGGCCAATAACATCCGCATCCTTGCAGCCTCAATGGTAGAGAAGGCTAAGTCTGGCCACCCAGGTGGCGCTATGGGCGGTGCTGATTTCGTAAATGTACTCTTTGCGGAATTCTTGCGCTACGACCCAGATAATATGCTCTACCCTTATCGTGACCGCTTCTTCCTTGACCCAGGTCATATGTCACCTATGCTCTACTCAGTACTTGCCCTTGCAGGTCACTACTCAATGGAAGACCTTCAGCAGTTCCGTCAGTGGGGCAGCGTCACTCCTGGTCACCCAGAGGTGGATTTTCTGCGCGGTGTAGAGAACACATCTGGTCCTCTTGGTCAGGGACACGCAATGGGTCTTGGTGCTGCTATTGCTGAGCGATTTATGGTTGCTCGCTTTGGCGAGTGGATGGCGCATAAGACATATATCTATATCTCTGATGGCGCAGTGCAGGAGGAGGTTTCACAGGGCGTGGGCCGTATTGCGGGTAACCTCGGTCTGTCAAACATCATTATGTACTACGACTCTAACAACATCCAGCTCTCTACAAAGGTAGACGAGGTTGATACTGAGGATGTAGCGATGAAGTATCGCGCATGGGGTTGGAATGTTCTTGAGATTGACGGTACAAGCATCCCAGAGATTCGCGCAGCTCTTAAGAAGGCAAACGAGCCTACAGATAAGCCAACAATTATCATCGGCAAAACTGTTATGGGTCGTGGTGCTGTGACAGCTGAGGGTGAGAGCTTTGAGCATAAGGTATCTACACACGGTCAGCCTCTCTCGGCTGCTGGTGCAGACTACGCTGCTACGATTGCTAACCTTGGTGGCGATGCTGAGAATCCGTTTACAATTTTCAACGAGAGCAAGGCTGTCTACGAGGACCGCGCAATTATGCTTCGCGCCGAGATGGTAGAGCGCAAGAAGATTGAGGCCGAGTGGCGCGCTGCAAATCCTGCCCTTGCCCGCAAACTTGATATGTTCCTCAATGGTAAGTTGCCACAGATTGACTACCGCTCAATAGAGATGAAGCCAGACCAGGCAACACGTGCCGCATCTGCAACTGTACTGGGCGTTTATGGCGAGAAGGTTGAGAATATGATTGTTGCATCTGCTGACCTCTCTAACTCAGATAAGACCGACGGCTTCCTTAAGAAGACTAAGGCCTTTACTAAGGGCGACTTTAGCGGTAAGTTCTTCCAGGCAGGTGTTTCAGAGTTTACTATGGCTTGTATTATGAATGGTATGGCACTGCACGGTGGTGTAATCCCTGCTTGCGGAACATTCTTCGTATTCTCTGACTATATGAAGCCAGTAGTGCGTCTGTCTGCCCTTATGCGCCTGCACGTGATTTATATCTGGACACACGACTCATTCCGCGTGGGTGAGGATGGCCCTACACACCAGCCTGTAGAGCAGGAGGCTCAGATTCGCCTTATGGAGCATCTGCACAACCACAGCGGCGAGCGCTCTATGGTCGTTCTTCGCCCTGCTGATGCTGAGGATACTATCGCTGCATGGAAGATTGCCCTTGAGGAGCAGCGTCCAGTAGCACTTATCCTCTCTCGTCAGAATATCAAGAACCTCCCTACTCTGAGTGCATCGCGTCGTGATGAGGCTATGCAGAGCCAGAAGGGTGCATATATCGTTGTTGATTCTGCTAAGCCAAAGGTTGTTCTGGTAGCTTCAGGCTCTGAGGTTGCAACTCTTGTTGAGGGTGCTGAGCTTCTGAAGAAGGAGGGTATCAATGTCCGCGTTGTAGATGTACCAAGTGAGGGTCTATTCCGCGACCAGCCTAAGTCTTATCAGGAGGCTGTTATCCCTTCAGATGCTATTCGCTACGGTATGACATCTGGTCTGCCAGTAACACTGCTCGGATTGGTTGGCTCATTAGAGAACATTCATGGTCTTGACCACTTCGGCCACTCTGCACCATACAAGGTGCTTGACAAGCAGTTCGGCTACAATGGAGAGACTGTATACAACGAGGTTATGAAACTTCTTGGTAAATAACAGACAATAGAAGCAAAAAGTAAGAGCGGCCAATGAACCGCTCTTACTTTTTTACTCTGCGTAGAGCAGATATTTTTTTCGCAGGAGCTTAAAACGCTCTACATCATCCTGCCAACATTTGCGGATTTCTGATGCCGTCTTACCCTCTATAATCATCGTGCGGATATAGTCCACACCAACAAGTTTCTCAAAAAATGGAGTAAAAAACTTCTCGCCCAATCCAGTACGCTTATATGCATCAATAACATACTCAAGATTAAATCCCTCAGCTATAACCTCCTCACAATCAACACCTCTGAGGTCTACGCCGTAGCAGAGTCTATCCTTCAGTGGCGGATTTTTTGCGCCAGCAGTGCTGCGCGGAGTGAAAGTGTAACTGCAATCTTTCATCTCTGGATGTCCATACATCTCAAATGGAGCATCAGTACCGCGACCAAGCGAGCAAGCAGTACCCTCAAATAGACAAGTTGATGGATAGAGGTAAATTGCCCTCTGACTCTTCAGGTTTGGCGATGGAGCAATAGGTAGAGTGTAGCGGGTGCTATGTCTATAGCCTTTGCAGGTAACTACCTCAACATCAGCTCTTTTAATCCACCCCTCACCTATTGACATCGTCGCAATTTCGCCCATAGTAAGGCCGTGAACAACAGGTATAGGCAGTGCGCCAACGCCCGACTTATACTTCATATCAAGCACTGGGCCATCAACATACATTCCATTGGGATTTGGACGGTCAAGAACGATAACTTTGCGAGAGAAATCGGCACAGCGGTTAATCACATCTATCATAGTTATATAATAGGTATAGAACCTCAGCCCCACATCCTGCATATCAACAAGCATAACATCAAAAGCAGCCATCTGCTCATCCGTAAGTCGTCGTCCTTGAGCCGAGTAGAGCGACCAAATAGGCACGCCCGTACGGCTATCTACAGATGAGGCGACCTTCTCTCCCGCATCTGCCGTACCACGAAAGCCGTGCTCTGGCGAGACTATACCCACCAGATTAATACCTCGCTCTACAAGCATATCAACAAGGTGCTTATCCCCTACCGTCGCCGTATGATTTGCAAGCACAGCCACGCGCTTGCCCTCCAACTGCAAAAGGTATCTCTCGGTCTGCTCCGCGCCCACAACAACCTTCGCCTCGGCACTACCACAGGCCGAGAACAGCAATGCTAAAATTGTGATAATCAGTGTTTTCATTCTCCGCCAAACTCCATTAGGTAAGCCTTGATAAAATTATCCAAATCGCCATCCATAACCGCATCTACATTAGATGTCTGATGGCCTGTGCGATGGTCCTTCACACGACGATCGTCAAAGACATAGGAGCGAATCTGCGAGCCCCACTCAATGCGCTTCTTCTCCGCCTCAATAGCATTACTCTTTGCCATTCGCTTGTTGAGTAGATACTGATAGAGCTTCGAGCGAAGGATACGCATAGCATTCTCCTTATTCATCAGCTGCGAGCGAGTCTCCTGATTCTCAATAACATAGCTAATCTCCTCGCCCGTATCCTCATCCGTAAAGTGATAGCGCAAACGGGCTGCTGTCTCTACCTTATTGACATTCTGACCACCCGCGCCACTTGAGCGGAAGGTCTCCCACACGACATTTGCAGGGTTTACAACAACCTCTATAGTATCGTCCACTGCAGGGGTTACTGCCACAGAGGCGAAAGTAGTCTGGCGCTTATTATTGGCATTAAATGGCGAAAGTCGCACCATACGATGCACACCATTCTCGCTCTTCAGATAACCATAGGCAAACTCACCCTCCACCTCCATAGTGCAGGACTTAACGCCCACCTCGTCACCAGCCTGATAGTCAAGCATCTTGACCTTATATCCGTGCGCCTCGCACCAGCGGGTATACATACGTAGCAACATAGATGCCCAGTCTAAAGCCTCTGTACCACCCGCACCCGCGTTTATATCTACAATGGCACCCATCTTATCCTCCTCACCGCGTAGCATATTACGCAACTCAAGAGCCTCTATAGCCTCAATGGTCTTGTTACAGAGCGCCTCAAACTCCTCCTCTGTAGCAATACCCTCGGCAATAAAGTCGGGCATCATCTCCACCTCCTCAACCTTAGCCGCAAGGGCGTCAAAGTCGGTTATCCAACTCTTTATGCCCGCCACCTTCTGCAGCTGACGCTGCGCCGCCTCTGGATTATCCCAGAAGTCAGGCTCAAGGGTCTTCTCCTCCTCATTCTGGAGGTCTATGCGCCTACTGTCGATGTCAAAGACACCTCCTCAGCGTATCCAGACGCCTTACAATATCCTTAAGTGTTTCTTGCTGTACCATAATATCTATTTTATCTGTGTAAACAATATTCGCCACTACATCATCACAACCACTAACGAGCAGATGCTAATCACTATCCATAGAATAACACCCTGTAGTAGTGGTTTTATACCTACCTGCTTGAGAAGTTCTAAAGAGAGTGAAGCTCCAATAAAGAACATCGTCAGCGTAAGAAGTCGGCGAGCGATTCCATTTATAGTCGCACCAATCTGCGGATAGTCTGCAAGCAGATATGTATTAATAACCATCGCAAGAACAAAGAGCAGAATAAACCAAGGGATAGTAATACTCTTTCCCTTGCTACGAAATATAAATGATGTCAAAAACGCCACTGGGATTATCCACAGCGCACGGGTAAGTTTAATTGTCGTAGCTACCTCAAGTGCCACCTCTCCGTATGCAGCACCTGCCCCAACAACAGAGCTGGTATCGTGAATAGCGATAGCTGCCCAAGTGCCGAACTGCTGCTCATCCAGATTTAATATCCTACCTATTGCGGGAAAGATAAAGAGCGCTATGGCGTTCAGTATAAATATTGTTCCCAACGCAACAGAGGTTTGACTATCTTTCGCCTTTACCACAGGAGCCACTGCTGCGATAGCACTACCTCCACATATAGCCGTTCCTGAACTTATCAAGTATGATGTATTCTTATCTATCTTAAGAAGTTTGCGACCTACAACCCAACCCAACGCCAAAGTACCAAAGACCGACACAATAGTAAAGAGCATACCCTCTTTGCCCGACGCTAAAGATGCCTCAAGGTTCATTCCAAATCCAAGACCGACAACAGAGTATTGAAGCAGTTTCTTTGAAATTACCTTATTAAACTGCGGAAAAACCTGACCAAAAAGCAGTGCAAATGCCAGTCCAAGGAATAGCGCCACAGGAGGGGTAACCCACGCGCCTATTACCTCAAGAGATGGGATATATGAGACAAAAAGTGAAAGTGTCAATATAGCAACCAATACTACATAGATATGTTTTGAATGCCGTTTCATAATTGAATCAACGAACTCTATCTATTCCAAAATGTTTCAAAAAATTTCCACAAAACTACGCCACCGCAGACAGATACGTTGATAGAGTGCTTTGTGCCTACCTGCGGAATCTCTATCGCACCATCGCACATATCTACCACAGCCTGCTCTACGCCGCTAACCTCATTACCGAAAACAAGGGCGTACTTTTTGCTCTTGTCTACCTCAAGGCAGTTAAGCATCACAGCACCCTCAACCTGCTCAATGGCAAGAAGAGTATAACCCTGCTCCTTGAGCAGTGCAACAGCCTCGGCGGTAGTCCTATAGTACTGCCAAGCAACGGTAAACTCCGCACCAAGTGAGCTCTTATGAATCTCACGCGAAGGAGGTGTTGCCGTAATGCCGCACAGAGCTATGCTCTGAATGGCAAAGGCATCGCCCGTACGGAAGAAAGCACCCACATTCTGTGCCGAGCGGACATTGTCCAGAACAGCCACTACGGGTAGCTTCTTCATAGCCGAAAACTCCTCAACAGAGGGTCTTCCTAACTCTTGATTTGTAATTTTTCTCATAATTGGTGCAAAAATAAAAAATTTTATCTATTTTTGACAGATATTTGGGACAATAGTTTGTTTTAGTGCAAAAATGGGCAAAAAAATTATCATACTACTCCTCGCGTTGCTGACTCACAACATGGTGTCAGCAGAGGTGTTGTTTCTTGATACGGAGCTATCTACGCACTTTGACAACACCGAGCATACGGGTAGCGATGTAGGCGAATCTCGTACCGTTTTTGCTGTCCGCGCAACGCCTACTTTAGGATATAGATTTGACAAGCACCACAGTGTTGTAGTGGGCACAGAGCTACTGAAAGATTTTGGCTCAGCAAACTATATGGATGGTGTCAAGTTTATCGCCTACTATGAGTTTAACAATGGCAAGTTTGCCGCCAATGCGGGTATTTTCCAGCGAAACAAGCTTGTAGGAGAGTACTCCCGCGCATTCTTTAGCGATGCCTACCACATCTACAACGCTACGGTGCAGGGTGTAGCCCTTCGCCATACGGGAGGAGGAGGCTTTGCGGAGTTAGCTGTAGACTGGGACGGACTCTACTCGCCACAGACGCGCGAGAAGTTCCGAGTACTGGCTGCAGGAGGCGGTAATTTTGCAGATATCTTCTACGCCGGTGGAGCATTCTCTATGCAGCACTTTGCAAATAAGTCCACTTTCTACGGCAATGTAGTTGACAATCTGTTACTTAACCCATATATAGGCGTGAAGTTCAGTGCCTTTTTGGACTTTGACATCCGTTTGGGCGCACTTATCTCCGCACAGCGCGACCGCCGAACAGATGAGGGTTGGAAAGCACCTATGGGCGGAGAGTTGTTCCTTCGTTTGAGCCGCTGGGGTCTCTATGTTGAGAACAACCTCTATGTTGGTGGTAGTCTGACACCTTTCTATGCGACAATAGGCGCAGACAACCTTCCCTATGCCGACAACCTCTACACCTGTGACCCTTTCTACGGCACTACGCACAAGGTCTACAACCGCACAGGCATAGGCTACAGCCGCGCCTTTGCAAGCGAGAGAGTAAAGGTTAAGGCCGAGTTTGCCTTGCAATACAACGGACAAAAAGTCTTTTGCCAACAGCTTGTAGGCATCACTGCCACAATCTGCCCAACGCTATACGACAAGAAAAACCATAAAAAATAGAAAATATGACTACTGAAACACCAGAAGTTAAACAGAGATTGAGTTTCATTGAGGAGATTATTGAGCAGGATATCGCTGCGGGACTAAGCCATGTGCAGACCCGATTCCCGCCAGAGCCAAATGGCTATCTGCACATCGGCCATGCAAAGGCTATCTGCATGGACTTTGGTGCTGCGGCTCGCTATGGTGGTGTATGTAACCTCCGCTTTGACGATACAAATCCTACAAAGGAGGATGTTGAGTATGTTGATGCCATTAAGGAGGACATTAAGTGGCTCGGCTTTGAGTGGGGCGCAGAGTACTACGCCTCTGACTACTTCCCGCAGCTGTGGGACTTTGCCATCCAGCTTATCAAGGAGGGCAAGGCTTATATTGATGAGCAGACATCCGAGCAGATTGCCGAGCAGAAGGGTACTCCAACACAGCCAGGCGTTGAGAGCCCATATCGCAATCGCCCTATAGAGGAGAGCCTTGAGCTCTTTGAGAAGATGAATCGTGGAGAGATTGAGGAGGGTAAGATGGTGCTTCGTGCCAAGATTGACATGGCAAGCTCTGATATGCACTTCCGCGACCCTATTATCTACCGCGTAGTTAAGCATCCACACCACCGCACAGGCAATACTTGGTACGCATACCCTATGTACGACTTTGCGCACGGCCAGAGTGACTACTTTGAGGGTGTTACACACTCGCTCTGCACCCTTGAGTTTGTACCTCACCGCCCGCTGTACAACCTCTTTATTGATTGGCTGAAAGGTGGAGTGGATTTGGAGCACAACCGCCCACGCCAGTATGAGTTTAACAAGCTCAACCTCAACTATACACTGATGAGCAAGCGAAATCTGCTTACCCTTGTAAATGAGGGCCTTGTAGATGGTTGGGACGACCCTCGTATGCCAACGCTCTGCGGTTTCCGCCGTCGCGGATATACTCCAGAGTCTATCCGCAACTTCGTGGATAAGATTGGCTATACCACTTACGACGCGCTGAACGACTTTGCACTGCTTGAGAGCGCTGTTCGTGACGATCTTAACAAGCGCGCTACCCGCGTAAGCGCTGTGCTTAACCCTGTTAAGTTGGTTATCACCAACTACCCTGAGGGTCAGGTAGAGGCTATGGAGGCAGTAAACAACCCTGAAGACCCAGAGTCTGCAACCCACACTATTGAGTTTAGCCGCGAGCTGTGGATTGAGCGCGACGACTTTATGGAGGATGCACCAAAGAAGTACTTCCGTATGACCCCAGGTCAGGAGGTACGCCTTAAGAATGCATATATCGTTAAGTGTACAGGCTGCGAGAAGGACGAGAACGGCACTGTTACAACCGTCTATGCCGAGTATGACCCAGAGACTAAGACCGGTATGCCAGGCAGTAACCGCAAGGTTAAGGGCACTATCCACTGGGTAAGCTGTAACCACTGCCTCAAGGCGGAGGTGCGCCTCTACGACCGTCTGTGGAAGGTAGAAAACCCTCGCGACGAGATGGCGGCTATCCGCAAGCAGAGTGGCTGCGATGCCCTTACAGCTATGCAGCAGATGATTAACCCTGACTCTCTTACGGTCCTTACAGAGTGCTATGTCGAGAAGTTCCTTGCCGACAGCAAGCCACTTGACCACCTGCAGTTCCAGCGCATCGGCTACTTCTGCCCAGATACGCACTCAACTGCCGACCATCTGGTCTTCAACCGCACGGTGACCCTCAAGGACTCGTGGGCAAAGATTAACAAGTAAAAATAAGAGCGACTAAATTTAGTCGCTCATTTTTTTGCTGTTGGCTGTTGGCTGTTAGCCATTGGCTTACTATACTTGTTGGGGCGGGAGCTTGCTCACAGAGTGCCACTAACCACTTCAAAAAACAAAACAACTCGTGAGTATCGCTCACGAGTTGTTTGTTTCTTCCACACGGTTATTATAAAAAACGAATGGATATCTTGGTCATAAATTATAAAACCGTTTTAAGCATCATAGCTGCTACGGCGATGAGTGCGAATACTTTTTTCATGCTGCTATTCTTTATAAAGTTCATCTTCCAGCTCGAATTCCGTAATTTTTTTGGAGAGCTCAAAGTACAAGCCTGAAGCTTCAAAGGGGACGGAGTCGGAGAGGGCGTATTCGGCACTCTGGGTGAGTGCGTAGAGCTTTTCCATCACCTCCTTATGCTGCCTTTTGACGGGGAGTAGCTGGGCGCGGCAGCAGTCCATGGCACCGGCCACGGCATCGCGGTACAGGGGAATGTACTCTGCGTAGAAACGGCTCATGTTATTGAACCATGCAGATTGGGCTGCATGCAGACGCGCCAGGGCGGCGTTATACGCCGCTTCGCCAATAGCATCTTCCAGCACCACCGCAGCCCGGCCAATTTCTTCGCGGTGCTGCTCATCTGCCTTACGGTACTTCCTGTCAAACAGGGCCACGCCCTCCTTCTTGGCCGATTCAATCATCCCGATGGCCTTCTGCTGGAGGCTATGCTCCTTTTGACCAAGAGAAATCAATTCCGTAGCCAGCTGATACTGCATCTGGGACGAGGCGCGTTTGCCTTTGTCGGCATTCATCTTGGCGGTTATGGATTCGCCCAGGCCGGACTCCTGCATGAAGGCGGCACGCTGCTCGTCAGTCATGTGGGACATGGCCTCTATGTCCTTTGCCGTGAGCCCGCCCGTTTGTTTGGCCATTACTTTGCTGGCCATCGCCTTGGCTTCCTCATCAGAGAGATTGCTGCTCTGAAGTTTTGCAAAATCGGCCTGACTGAGTCCCATGCTGGAAAGGCGTCCTTTCATGGTAGACATGGCCAGAGCTTTTGCCTCCGCCTCGCTCATATTGGCAACCTCGCCTGCCGTTTTGTTTGTTCCGGCAACTAATCCGGCCATCGCATTTTTCTTCATGCCTGGTGCGAGGGTCTTTTCCTGCATGTCCTGAATCTGGTCATTGGCAGCATTCCAGGCTTCCATGAACTCGTTCAAGAGGTCTGAATTGGGATATTCATTATGAAACGGGTCGTTATGATTTTTCCAGTAATTGAGAAGGACTGCGGTGGAGGGCAAATCAGGCGTCATGCCCATCACGGCCTCGGGGGTCATCTGGGCCTTGGCGGGAAGCATCATCGCCAGGGCGAAAAGGGTAATGATTATCTTTTTCATGGTATGTTATTTTTTGATGAATTCTACTCTGCGGTTCTTGGCACGGCCTTCGTCCGTGCTGTTGGAGGCGATGGGCTGGTGGGAGCCCTTGCCGACGGCGGTAAGGCGGGCCTGTGCGATGCCCTCTTCAACCAGGGCAGCTACTATGGCTTCGGCCCGCTTCTGGCTCAGCGGATCATTGACTTTGTCGCTTCCGGTGGCGTCACAATGGCCCTGTACCTCGAACTCCAGGCCAGGGTTCTCCTTCATCAATTTGGCCACACGGTTTATCTCCACCATGGATTCA
>JAGBAX010000021.1 GCA_017938765.1 Alistipes sp.
AGGCAGTGCACGCTATGCAGAAGTCATTCAAGAGTGGTTATGGCTATAAGAAGGCAGGCGTTATCGCTACCAAGATTATTGATGAGAGGAATGTAATGCACTCCCTGTTTGAAGATACAGAGGCTATCGAGCGTGAACACAAGATAACCTCTGCATTAGATGCCATAAACTCGACCTTTGGAAAAGGGACAATCAAGTTGGCAGTTCAGGGAAGCGGAAAGATTAAGACATCGAGTGAGAGCCAATCTCCACACTACACTACGCTGTGGAGCGATATCCCAAATGTAACGGTGAAATAATTACACCATCCACGGGTTGCGGTATGGGTCGTAGTCGTTCTGGAATGTAGCCAGTTGCCAATCGGTGACTGGCTTCTTTGTTTCATCGACCTTGCGTGGAATCTGTGGGTTAAGTCGTAGTTTGGCCGCATCGTTAAGCCACTTCATCGAGTCCTCATAATCACGCATACGCACAGCACTCACATTGTTCGGAGCAATGAGTTTCGTGAGTTCATAAACTGCAAGGCGTACCATATGCTTTTTGAGGTTGTAGTTGCGTGGGTCGTGAAGCGAGAGGTTGTTGCCGAGTTCTGGCACATCAGCATTAACATCGGTTTCTGGATAGAAGACACGCCTCTCATAAACTACATATTCGTGCTCCGACAACTCATAGTCGTTGTATGCTGAGTCGTAGTCAGCAATAGCACCCCAGCAGTCCGATGTTAGCGGGTCGATGTTGTTATCAAAGCCATCAAGCGTCATCAATGTATAGAACGCACCTTCATACTCTACAACAGCCCACAAAGGATAGTCAATAGGCTGCCACATAGTCGTTTCAGCCTTAATCCAGCCACCAACCATAGGAATACGAATATCATCAAACTTATAACCGTTCTCCGACAGACATAGATAGATCACGCCATTGTAGTTCACCTTGTCACCCGGATAGTAGGTGTTGAACTGCGAGTACAGTGGAACTTGCGAAGCATCGATGTTGATATCGGCTGACTCCTCCCAATAGACCACCGATGCAGGCTTGCGGTAACCACTGATGGAGCGTATAACCTCATGTATCTGCCCATCGAAATAGATATGTACGCCTACGGGGTAAGTAATACGCCTATCATAGTCGGCAATATACTTGCCTTTGGCAAACTCTTTCTCCACCTCGTAGTTTTCAGAGAGATACTCCACAATGCTCATCTCTGCCGACTGCTCGGCCTGAATGAATCGCTCATCATTGCCACGAGTGAGTTGCTGCAAAGCCTCCTGAGTGATGATACCCAAGTAGTCGCTATTATTTAGAAATCTTCGATACATATCTATTCTGTTTAGTAGTTAAATCCTTCGCTTATTACCGATGTCGATACAACATACCCGTTGCCATCGCCACCGCTCTTGTATTTATACCAGCTATCACGCAGGTAGTAGCAGAGCAAGTAATCGAGGCAATCGGACAAGTGTCCGTATCGCTCATATTTCACGCCTGTTTTGGGGTCTGTGGTCTTCTGCTTGCTCTTTGTGCCATCCTCATTGCGAAGCTGGTAGATAAGATCCTGAGTGAGTTTACGGCACTTAATGTCTATCTGAATCTCCCAGCCATTGTAGCCATCGAAAACCTCATTGACAAACTCGCATCGAGTAACCTGTGGCGGTTGCTTGCGTAGTAGTTTGACCTTTGGTCGCAGAATACCTTTGCCGAAGGTGTCCACAATGATTGTGTAGTTGTTGATGCCATCCTCATTGGTCGTTGAGCGTTGCAATCCCGATGGGTCGCCCGTAACATCTACGCCGCCGATATGCTTATCTCGATAGAGTTTCAATCGTACCTTACGAGCAAGTGCGGGCGTGTTATTCTCCTTGTCTTCGGGCTTGCCAAGTATCTCTTCGAGGATATAAACCTTCTTATTGTCGTAGTCTATCTGTGCCGAGAGAACCGACATCTGAGGAGCCACATTGAAGTCCCATACGGTGATTAGCGGTTTAGTCGGGTCGTAGGCCTTCTCTTTGAGGTTGGTAATAAGATGCTTCGCTCCGTCAAAACGGTTATATATAGCCATATCATTTGCCTCCACAAAGTCCCAGTTGCCGTAGAGCAGACGCTCCTTTGTTGCCTGGTCTCGGATCTTATTAAGAGCAGCCTCATAGACCTGACGGAAAGCGATGTTAGGGTTATCAAACACGGAGAATGGCACATACGCCTCACCCTCACGGCATACCACTTTATCGCCATTCTCATCCTGAACAAAGCGGCTACGCACCCAGTTGATAGTTGGGTTGGTAGTAAGCAACATTCGTGGAGTCTTGAAGGTCTCGTGGGTACGCCAACGAAGACGCGAGAAGAGTACCTCGACTGCCTTTTCAGAAATCTCCGACACCTCATCGACCATTGCGATTGTGTACTCCGAAGAGCCAAAACGCTCAAAGTTCGGGTCAGAGGGAATGTCGGCCATCTCCTTCATAATGATAACCGAGTCGTTCCAGAATGTGAGCGTACCTTCGAGATTGTTTATCTTGTAGTTCACATCCTCCTTCAAACCCCAGTCCTTCAAGATGGTTTTGATGGTGTTCCAGGTTGATTCTTTAAGTGATTTGAGAGTTTTACGAGCCACCACAGCACGGATATTCTCGAAGCGCATACACGACGAAACGAGCCATACGCTACCAATATATGAGTTGTGTGTAACAGTAAAGTTGTCTGCCACATACAAGCCAGATGTGTCATCAACGGAGATACATCGACCTTCTTTTTTGCCTATATATTCAATATCGGTAATTCGCTTCCCTAATTCTGATGCTCCGCCGTTATAGTCATATCGACAACGATTTTTCTTTCTCGTAAGACCGACTAATTCAGGGCTCATTGTAGTTCGGATATATACATCAAAAGCATCTTTACATCGTATATATTCTCCATTTCGCTTGTATCCTGCCTTATTCTGCTTGACAGTTGCAATACCTCCTAATGACCTAACAATAAAAGCCACATCTTCAGCTAACTGTTTGCTTGTTGTGGTATAAGACATATGCCCTCTGTTATCCACATAGCCATCGGTATCCATAAGTCCTTGCATCAACCTCTTTCGCTCAT
Source organism: Alistipes sp. (assembly GCA_017938765.1). GTDB lineage: Bacteria > Bacteroidota > Bacteroidia > Bacteroidales > Rikenellaceae > Alistipes. Next base: position 3,091 of record JAGBAX010000021.1, read on the forward strand.
CAATTGTGGCGTATTTGTATTGTTCAGGGATAAATTTTGTGGACGAATCACAGCCGGCAATACCGAGTTCTCTTAATGATGTAACCAACACAGAGTCACGTATCACATAACTTTTAGCAACATTATTTGGTTTCATTTGCCAATGAGACATATCATATCCACACGATGAAAACTGCTGTACAATCTCTTCATCCATTGTTGTGAACTGCACTGTATTAGCTTCCGTAACTGTATTGGTAACGCATCCATCTCCTATGAGTGCTCCAAGTATATATGGGTCAATAGGCTTATTATGCTTGTATCTCGAACCTGATGTAAACTGAACGGGAGCACATAGGGGAATGATTAAGTTACAACCTTTATACATACCTGATTTCTTTCGTTGCATCCAGTTGTATATCATTTCGGCAGTCCATATGCGCTTATCATCTCTGTCGCCATAAGCATCTAATCGCTTTGTTCGCTTGCGACTTTGATGTAATTGCCATAAATGCTCTGACGAGCAATCGAAGTGAGTGCCATCTATAAAATGAATGCGATAGAAATCAAATTCGCCTATGGGATGCAGATAGATTACTCGTTGCTGCCCACCTGTTGTTGCTGATGTAATTATGTCACCGACCTTTATATCTCTGATTTTTCTGAAACCAAACGGTGTACATACCATTGAATATAATAATCCGCACTTACCGCCACCTGCAGCACCGCCACCCAAAACTAACTGAGGAAGATTCTGAGTGTGGCACTTTTTACATTGTGGCTTATACTGAGGATTTCGCTGTGAATCAAATCCAATAAGCACCTGCTCGATCTCAGCCCCACAATGCGGGCAGTAGTTTGGTTGAAGAAGTTTCCACAACTCAAACTGCCGAGGTGAGGGGCTGAAGTCGATACGGATATTTCGCGGTGCTTTGAGTTTATTGACCGCCATAGATTAGTAGATTTCGATGGTGATTTCCTTCTCCTTTTCGAGCAAGGCGTAGAGCTTCTTGAAGGTCGCACGAGAGTTGATGACCTTGCCCTTAACGGAGTTCTCGCCAACGATGATGCAGCCACCAGAATCATCCTCAGTATTGCCCCAGTGAATCAGGATACCCAAGAAGTGTGGGACACCGTGCAGATACGGCATCTTACGCTTGAACTTCGGACTATACTCCAAAGTAACCTTGTATGTACCGGTAGGAATTGCGGTGCGAGCATAGACCTTCTCCGTGCACTTGCAGGGAATCCAGCGCGAGGTATTAGGACAACTATCGGGAAGTTCACGAATGACATCCTCGATAGTATTACAGAAAAATGTGCCGTCGATACTGAGGTCGCCGATAGTATATTTCGACCCCTTGAATTTGCGTCTTAATGATAGCTTCATACTCTTTTTATTGAAAGAGTAGAGCTATCATCGGCTAAAAGTTTATGATGAAATATGTCTTGAATGCTGCTTAATTGATTATTTGCTGTATCTTTGCGCCATCATTAGAAATAAACATTTAAGATACGAATATGACTAAGGCAGACATTGTAAAGGAGATTGCCGCTTCAACAGGCATTGAAAAACAGGTAGTTTTACAGGTGGTAGAGGGTTTGATGGAGACCATCAAAACTTCGATGATTAACGGTGAGGAGGTATTCCTTCGTGGATTTGGTAGCTTTATTATTAAGCACCGTGCAGAGAAAACGGCTCGTAACATTACAAAGAACACCACGATGGTTATTCCTGCTCACAACATTCCAGCTTTCAAACCTGCGAAGAGTTTTATTGAGAAAGTAAAGTAATCTCATAAGAGCACAAGAAAGGGGCGTCAGTGATGATGCCCCTAATTCTGTACCTTATATAAAGTAGTTAGTTTGCCGTTCTCCGACTCAAATAGGAATCGTCCGTTCTTCAAGATGCACTCGTGAATCCTCTCGTCATTCGTATCCGTCTCAAGTATCTTGTTTGCTTGGTCTGCCGAGATAATCTGCATCTCTACGCCTTGAACGGTAGCGGTAGTGGCATCCGCTGGGATAGCCATCAACTCATCAATCAATCTTGTCTCCATATCAATTTCTTATGCCCACAGTCCCATAGAGCACGATATTTGCAAAAAGAAAAGCGTGGGACATAACCTGTAGCACCGAGGTTCTGGCAAACCCATCCACAAACAAGTTAAGCCCACGCAATGGTGGGCGTCTAACTACGATGTGTGGACTAAATTGAAACCGCCAGATTTCGATGCACACAATAGCTAACGCTAATCTAATATGGTGCGGTCATAAAACCGCTTGCGAGTGTTCGAGAGAATTAGTTCTTGCCGGCCTCGACAGAGACTTTGCGGAACTCCTTCATCAACTTCTCAAGCTCCAATGAAGCCTTACGAGCACGAGTTCCGGCAGCCTTGTTACCTTTCTCTACCTGCAACGCAGCATCCTTTGAGAATGCCTCGAATGCCTCATTGATTTTTGCTACCAATTCGTTCATAGTGTCTATTGTTTTAGAATTCAGGTGCAAAGATAACATAAAATCAGAAAATAGACTCCATTTCGCGCTTGATTTCCTCTCTTCGGGTGTTCTTATAGTAGTGTTTGTAGATTGTCAATGGGCTATTACCAGCCATTTCTGCTACAACATAGGGATTGTTTCCTGCATCAACCATCTTCGAGATAAACGAGCCACGAGCCGAATACCAAGTTACCTTATCTTTAATACGAAGTATCTTACATATCTTTCTGAGGGTTCTGCTTACCTTTGATGATATTTCTTTTACTCTCACCATCCGTTTCTGAGATGTCGTATGCTTTGGACTAAATACAGGGAACACATAATTCTCAAAACTCTTTCCCTTGTACTTATTCATTATGTCCCTTGCCTTTTGGAGTAAAATGGGCTTCGCAGTTTTAGGAAATTTTATTCGCTCGTATACTATTCTATCTTCTTGGATACAATCCCATGTCAGGTTACAAACATCAACATTTGCCATTCCTCCAGCATAATAGCTAAATAGAAACATGTCAAGGTGGAGTTGTTCATAGCGAGTCAAAAGCGTTCTATCAATTGCTGCAATTTTATTCATTGTCTTATATGATATAGCCTTAGATGTGGTCTCAGGCCATTTAATATCGTTACCTAGACATAGAAATGCATCCATATTGACACCATACATTCCCATCTTGTACGCGTGGTTACATACCGCTCTGAGAAGCCTTAACTTGTGAGTCAAACCACCTCGGTTCCCATTTTTGATACCTTGTTCCTTAATCCAAAACGCAAAATCCAACAGGAACTGTTCATTAATATCGGTAAAAAAGTATGACGAAAAGGACTTGTTATACTTTTCTGATGTAAACTGGATTAGAGTCTTCTTGAGATTAGTGTAACATTTGGAAGTCTTTATGCTATCCATTATATGTCCATTCTTAATTCTCTTCTTTTCGAGATAACGCTCCTCAAAAGACTCTACCATCTGCAACACAGACTTGACGACTACCTCAGATTTAATTTGCTCTACCTCGTCAAAAGCGTGCGACAGTTGTACGGGAGACCAATTGCGTCCCTCGATTTCCCAATCGTCGGCTTTATGATAGTATTTAGTTTTAAGGTCAAATAAGATTTTGTTCTTTGCTGTTGCTTCAGCACTTCCTACTCTGAAACTTTGCGACTTGGCGTCCCAGTCTGCCAAAAGACCTGTTACATTTACGACCTTAGTTACTCGTGGATAGTTGGACTTGAAGAAAATCATCTCCAACTTGACCATAGCGGGATCCTTGGGATTTGGCTTTCCCTTGATGTTAATAGTGTACATAAAAAGACAAAGTGTTAAGTTGTTACTTTATTTTACTTGGTAGCACTAATTGGTCTTAATTTAGACTACATAGAAGACTACATGAGAAGAGTAGAATCTTCGTAAAATAAATGTTTAGACGACTTTTGTACGGACAATCAGTCCTCAATCTAAACAACTTAACACTTTGTCAATCAATAAGTTTTGTAGAATGCTTCACTGTCCACATTCTACAGAGGGTCTAACTTGTGGATAGCCTCTCTCCTCTAAAACTTAAAAAAATCTACCTATCAAGTATGAACTACTTGTACTGAACAATCTTGCGAGCCTCCTTTGCAACGCGGTCGTCAATGCGATAGAGTTTCTCTATCTGCATAGGCTCAATAATCTCTGCAAAAATCCACAGATACTTCTGCTTGACTGATGCAGTGTTAATGGTGTTTGACAGACGGATAGACATCACCTTAAGAACATTCTCGTCTGTCAAATCCTCCTTCTTTACTCGCGCACCCTTATCCGACACACGACCCACAGCTTTGCGATACTCACGATAGACTGGCTCAAAGGCTGCAAACTGAGCATCAGTAAGCTGCAACTCATCCTTAATCATCCCAAGACGAGTATTCATAAGAGCCTCAGACTTTGCCTTTGCCTCATCTTTTGAAACATCCTTCTGTGGCTGAGCATTAACATCTTGTGCAAAAAATGCCATAATAGCAAACAGCACTACATAAATCATCTTTTTCATAATCAATAGTTTATACTGGTTACAACATTGTTATATCTTCTGCATACTCCACAACATCTGCAGTCATCTCAAAAAGCACATCTGCAGGAGCATCTGCTACCTGTTCCATAAGAAGCTCATAGTATGTAGGCTCTGTAAGCTCCACAAAGCCAAATAGTGCAACTCCCGCAAAAAGCGCTACTGCTAACGGCACAGCCCATCGCAGTACCATCTTACGCTGCACAATCTTTGCAGCCTTACGCTCTACTGCTGACTTGGAGCGAATTTTCATCAAATCAATTGCCCCCGACTCTATGCGGTATGGCATCTGTTTCATCCTATCCATATTACTCAAAATCTAACTGACTTACAATCTGTCTAACACGTTTGGTTGCATAGTGGTAGTTTGTCTTTAGCGTAGAGACACTCTGACCCGTAATCTGTGAAATATCCTCAAAGGGCAACTCATCAAAGTACCTCAAATTAAACACCAACTTCTGCTTCATCGGCAACTCTAATATCGCTCTATGCAGTTTTACCACAATCTCATCCGCATCGGGAGCAATCTCTCCCTCAAAATCTGCAATTAGGGTAGAGGAGAGAGAGTCTAACGAGGTAAAGATATGCCTTCTGCGTCGTTTGAGGGCCTTGATTGATTGATTGGTAGCAATTCTGTATAACCACGCAAGCAATGAGCCCTCGGTTTCACCTCTAAAACTTCCTATGGAGGAGTACGCAGTAACAAAGGTCTCCTGCACCACATCCTCTGCCTCCTCATGCTGCACAACAATACGACGACAGTGCCAATAGAGCCTTTCGCTGTAGTGTTCAATAACCCAATCAAATGCCCTAACCGCACCATTCGCAGACTTAAGAGCGCCAATAATTTGAGTTATGTCAGCATTCATAATTTGCAAGCGATTTCACTTAATAGATACCCAACAAAGGCAAAGGTTAAAAAAGTGCTAAAATAATTTTTTGCAGTCCGACATAAAGAGGTTATAAGCCGCTCGTTCATCCCAATTTAGTGGGATTGTATCAACTGCAGAGATTGGCATAACAGCATAATCCCTATGTCGCACCCAGACAGGGATAATATCAAGCCAATATTGGCAACCATCTGTACGCTTCTCAATATCAAGCTGCGCAATAATACCCCCATCACTCCCTCGCATACGCTGATTTGAGACAAAATTACCTAACGAGTATATCGTAACTTCTCTTTTGGAGACTTCCACGCCTTGTACAACATGCGGGTGTGAGCCAACAACAACCTGACAACCAGCATTATGCAGGCATTTAGCAATAGCTCTCTGCTCTCTACTTACGCATTGAGAATACTCCACTCCCCAATGTAAAAAGGCGATAGTACAATCAGCACCAGCCTCCCTACAAGCGACAATATCTCGCTTAATCTGCACCGTATCTAAAAGGTTTACCATCACATCATTAGGTACTGGCACACCATTAGTACCATAAGTATAAGCAAGAAGAGCTATTTTCAAACCTTTTTTATTGAGCCACAGCGGATTACGCGCTTTATAATCTACACTATCGCGGAAAGTGCCAGTACTCTTAACACCATATTGTTCAAGGATATCTATTGTAGAGCCTACACCCTTTGCACCACCATCCAATGAGTGGTTATTGGCCGTAACTGCCACATCAACACCTGCATCTGCAAGAGCTAAGGCTAACTGAGCAGGACTTCTAAATGAGGGATAGCCACTATATGGCGGAGTTTCCGCAAGGGTTGTTTCAAGATTTGCAACAACAAAATCGGCCTTCTCAAAAAGAGGTTTTACATACTTAAAGCAAGGATTGAAATCATATCCATTATCTCTCTTTGCCTTAGCAATTTGCGGAGTGTGAATCATCACATCGCCAGCAAAGATTATACTAACGCGTTCTGGCTTTGGTAGAGCCTTAAAGGCGGGTTTTTCAGGCACAATAAAAGCAGTTACACACCATAGCGAAACTAAAGATGTGCAGAGCAAATATAGTATTGAGCCAACCGTTTTCAATCCTTCTTCTCGCGCTTAGGAAACCAACCTCTTTTAACCCTCTCTCGCTGCTCAAACAGCTCTCCAATACTCCAAAAAGAGGATGCTCCCCAAACAGCCAATAGGGTAGAAATCAATATATTCTCAACAAGTAGTGATGCAACAACCGTAACAACACCCATAAGAGCAAAGACCCACCAACACTTAACACCAAAGTAGTACTCTGTCTTGATTACAATCGGATGAAATAGTCCAATAATCAGAAAAGTTGCAACACCTATAATTATTCCAGTAAAATACATAGTCAATTATTTTTGTCGTAAAGATAGTAATTTTTATCCAAAAATAAAAAAGTAGACCCCACAGGAGTCTACTCTGAGAAACTATCAAAGAATGTTAGAAACTATACTTAAAGAGAAGGTTTATGCGATTTGCGTGGTTCTCATCGCTATTCATATTCTTGCGTGAAGCCCACAGATACTCGGCTGCAATCTTAAAGCGCGGAGTGAGGCTATAGAAGACATTTCCGAAGATATACTGACCTCGGCGATACTGATTATCTGCATAAAATCCGTTCTTATGTTGTACCTGCACCATTGAGTAACCACCTGAAACAAAGAGATTTGGAAGGATATTTATCTGCGCAGCAGCCTGCCAACCGAACATAGGCATAGTCTGAATACGGGTAGGGTCCTGTGGATTTGGAGTAAAGTCAAGACCTGCACCTGTCAAATCCTGAATATAAGGAGTAATACCCTGACCGTATACGCCATTCATAAAGAGCTGAATCATCTTTGTTATATGAATATTTCCACTCGCCTGCACACCCCAACCAAAGAGGTCGGTTGTTGTCTTTCGTGCATCGTTATAGAGGTACATATTACGGAAAACAGCCGACGCACGGAAGTGGCTCTGGCGATGCTTACCCCACATAACCTGCAAATATACAGGAAAATCTGGCACTCGCTGTGGCACAGCCATAAAAGTCTGACCATAAGTTCCCGACACATTTGGCATCTCGGCAGCAACTCCAAATTTCATATGGTTATTAAGAAACGCCAGTTCGTAGCGAATCATAGTAGCAAAGTTGAAGTTGTAAGCATTTGGGCCCTGGAAATCAATAGTTGTAGGCGCTGCCGTTAGGTCGCAGAATGTGGTTACATCACGACCAAAGGTAAAACCTGCCACCTGTGCATAACCAGAGCGCAAGCGAGGGGTATAACTGCCTTTAGCACCACCACGAAAATCGGCATCAAAGAATATTACCACAGGCTTTCTGAGCCACTTTGGATTGGCAATAGCTCGCATATATAGACGAGAGGTCGTTGCATCCATACTTATTGCCTGGCGATTAGCAAAAGAGGACTCCATAGGTACATCAAACGGCACCATATCTCTACTATCTACTGCATCATCAAAACTATAACCAGTTCGTAGAGCTACGTACCCACCAATAGCAAATGAAAAGCTATTCTTATGGTTTGCAAAGACAACATTTGGCTCATCTACTTGCTGCACTCCTGGTCGTGTAGCCTGACGATGATCGTCTACAGCAGCCTTTGCCGCAGCACTACGCTGTTGCATAAGATTTTGTTGAGCAAGGGCTGGATTATTACTCCATATCGTATCGGATTCCTTTACCGATATAATATAGACGGTAGGCTCGCCAGTCTTGCCATGACGCTCCCAGTGGCGTCTTTGAGCCGCTACAGTCAGCACTGTGCCAACTGTCAAACAGAGAAGTAAAAGTTTTTTCATAGGTATAAATGTTTATATTCAACACGCCCTATAATTTACAAGATATATGCCACACGCTTTGTTGTTGTATATTTTCAACAAATAGTATATCTTTGTAACTATGATTGGAGTAATTTTTATCACCATAGCCATAATCACAGCGTGGGCAGACTACAGAGCCTATCGCAAGTTGTCGCCCTCTAAAAAGTGGCACAAATTTGCAATAGCAGCCAACTTTATTCTGCTAAACATACTACCGCTAATTTCAATATCCGCAACCGCAATTAGCGCTGATAGCGGTCAGGGGATTATGAACTTTGCCTCGTGGACTCTAACACTATACACCATTGCCACACTTGTCCGACTTGGCTTCTACATAGGGTATTTGACAATTAACCACAAGAGTGCATCAATTACTGTCGGCACAACTATAGCAGTGAGTATTTTGGCAATCTTATGCAATAGTTTAATTAACACTCGCACCAATCTGGTTGTTAGAAATATAAGTATACAACACGATAACTTACCACAGAGTTTTAACGGCTTTAGGATTGCACTATTTTCAGACCTTCATATCGGCTCGCTACTCTCCCCAGAGCAGGAGATTGCAAACCTCGCGCAGGCTATAAACGCTCAAGAGCCTGATGTGGTAATATTTGCGGGCGACCTATTACATATACGCCACAACGAGATATCGCCAAAGATTGCAGCTATACTTTCAACCATTAAAGCTCCACATGGAGTGTATACCGTTTTAGGCAATCACGATACTGGGACATACATAAAAGACAGTATCGCTATGCCAAGAAATGAAAATATTGCACATCTTAATACCAAGATTGGTCAAATCGGATGGAGTATGCTTCGCGATAGCACGATATATGCAGTTAGAGGCTGTGACTCAATAGCGGTTACAGGAGTAGATTTTACCGATGCACTTTTAGAATACAAGCACTCTTTTTCTACGCCCGACAACTTCTCAGCACGAGAGATATTTGACGGCATACCAAAAGAGATGTTTAACATCGCCATTTCGCACCTGCCACAGCTTTGGCGGTCGATAAGTGACGGCGACTTTGCAGAGCTAACACTCTCAGGGCACGTACACGCAACGCAGATTGCCGTAGAGCTATTTGGCAAGAGGTTTTCGCCCGCTATGATGATGCATAGGGAGTGGAGTGGACACTATACTGACAAAGATAACCATCTCTACATCACAGACGGCATTGGCAGCGTTGGATTCTATTTGCGAATCGGAGCCAATCCAGAGCTGACCATTATTGAGCTAAACAGGTAGTGCGAACCGTCGTGCTGCCACAACAGCTACGACAATGAGATTTACAGCACTATTTATCCTATCAGCACTCATCTATGCAATAGCATTAGGACAGAGTACACTCTCTCTTGCTGAGGCTGCAGAGATGACATTTGCCACAAACAACAAAATCAGAGCAGCCAAATATCAAGCCATTGCGGCAAAGAGAAATAGACAAACTGCGCTGTCACTCTTCTCGCCACAGATAAACATCCACAGCGGTTGGGTACACGCTCAAAAGGATTTATACATAGACATAAATCCGCTCAAGCCACTACTTGGCTCGCTTGATATTGCCCCTCTGCTCGGTTTGGACTGGAAGTACACAATTCAAAATCGCAATTTCGGATTTATAGAGGCGGACATTACTGTTCCTATATTTACGGGCGGAAAAATCATCTCCGCTGTTAAAGCTGCGAAGATATCAGAGCAAATAGCTATCACTCAGAGTCTTGCACAAGAACAAGCGACATTTACCAAACTGATTGAACACTATTTTGCCCTCTCAATTGCCAGTAGCGCTGTCTCTGTACGAGCAGAGGTTGTAAAAGGTTTGCAGAGGCATATGGACAACATCTCAGACCTTGAATCACTTGGCATGGCAACAAAAGCAGAGGTGTTATATGTCAAATACCGACTTGCTCAGGCCGAGCAAGAGCTATCCACTGCAACATCTACACTAAACCTCGCGCATAAAGCACTATGCACAACCGTTGGCTGTGAGCAGATTGGGATGCTATCCACTCCTCTTTTCTACCTACCAACCATTGAGAGCGCAGAATACTTTACAACATTAGCCCTGCAAAACAACACTCAACTATCCGAAGTCAAAGACCAACAACAACTGGCAAAGCAGAACATAGCCATTCATCGCGCAGAGTTCTTCCCTGAGATAGTTGCACTCGGAGGAGGTGGTTTTACACGAAACGTAACTAACATCCTTCCACGATGGGCCGTCGGCGTAGGTCTAAATTTCAAACTCTTTGACGGTCTAAAACGCGAGTACCAGTATTCGGCAGCAAAAAACACCTATAGACAAGTAGAGGCATTAGAGATTGCTGCAGAGGAGGATATTAGGTTATTAGTAACCTCTCTATACAACAAAACAATCTCTACGCTTGAGCAGATATTCGCTCTGCAAAAATCAATAGATTTTGCTACAGAGTATCTACAGATGCAACAAGCAGCATTTGACGAGGGAGCAGCGACGTCCACAGCTGTAATTGACGCAACAATAGAACTTGCGGCTGTTCGTTTAGAGCAACTAAAGTACGCATATGAGTTTGACACAACACTCGCGCAACTGTTAGAGGCTACTGGCGCGAGCCACACTTACTTTAATTACTCAAATAGTCCAGCAAAATATACCTTGAATTATGAAAAAGAGTAAATACGCACTTTTCATCTCTCTTCTATTGGTTGTCGCAATAGCGATAATCAGCATCGGAGCAATCATCAAAAAAGAGGAGAAAATTATCCTACAAGGAGTTATAGAGTGTCGCGAGTACCGCATCGCCTCAAAAATCGCAGGTCGCATTGAGAGTGTAAATGTTTCAGAGGGAGACAAAGTAACAGCAGGGGAGCTGTTATACACAATCTCAACGCCAGAGCTACAGACAAAACTCACTCAGGCAACAGCCGCCAGAGCAGCAGCGGAAGCCCTTGACCGAGAGGCACTTGCTGGAGCACGCAAGCAACAGATAGAGGCTGCATACAGTCTTTGGCAACGTGCCATAGCGGGTAGGGAACTTGCACAGAAGAGCTACGACCGCGTAGCAAAGCTCCACAAAAAGGGAGTCGTTACCACACAACAATTTGACGAGGCCACTGCAAATTTTGAGGCGATGAAGAGTGCAGAGAATGCTGCTTATGCACAATATTCACTTGCCCTTGCTGGTGCAACAAAGGAACAAAAGGCCGCCGCAGCCGCAAAGGTAAGCATGGCTCAAGGCGCAGTAGATGAAGTTATGAGCTATATCTCTGACGGCAGTGTTTATGCTCCTATCTCAGGCGAGGTCTCAACCATTGCACACTACACGGGAGAGGTTGTTGGCGCAGGCTTTCCTGTCGTCACAATACTTGACCTAAAGGATATATGGGCGGAGTTTAATATTAAAGAGACTCTTATGCCACGATTTACAATCGGCAGTAAAGTACAAGCATATATTCCCGCCATAGACAAACATATAAGCCTAAAGGTCAGCCATATAGCTGCTCAGGCAGACTTTGCCGTTTGGAGTGCAACAAGGGCAGAGGGAGAATTTGACATTCGTACTTTTGTGGTCAAGATGCAACCTACTGAGAGTGGCCTCCTACGCCCTGGTATGAGTGCGATAATAGAGATTTAGTATGCGACAGTTTATACTCTTATTTCGTAGCGAACTAAGGCGAATATGGCGTGATAAAACCTACTTTGCGCTACTACTTATTCTGCCAACATCATCTCTGCTCTTTTTTGTCTGTTATTTTTCAGGCAGTGGCATCAGAGAACTACCCATAGCTGTCGTAGACAACAGCAAGAGTAATCTATCCAACAAATTAGTTGAAATGATTGACGCAACAGCATCATCAAAAGTTTGTTATACCGCATCAAATATTAAGGAGGCGCTATCCCTTATCCGCAGAGGAAGGGTATATGCAGCAGTTATAATACCTCACTCCTTTGAGGCTGATATAGTAAGTGGCGTAACGACAAAAGTAGCACTATACAACAGCGGTGCTAATATCTCAACCAATGGCTTTATAGCTAAGGATATTCAGAGCGTAGTAACAACCTTTGGTGCGGGTATAGAACTTCAACGAGGAGCTACTCTGGCAGAGGTTATGCCCATCAAATTTAACAAACATATACTGTTTAATCCCTATCTCAACTATGCTTACTATATCGCGCCCTGTTTTATGTCAATGATGACTATGATTTTCACACTGCTTGCAACGGTCTATGCAGTAGCAGAACGGCGATGTAGCAGAGCAACAGAGTTGATGAGTAGGGTAGCACCAACTACGCTAATAATGTCGATTTTCTCACTTATAACACTATTAGTGCTATTTCGTATACTGGGCGTGCCATTAGTTGGAAGCAAATGGGCAATAGTATTTTCAACACTGTTTTTTATTGTTGTATATCAAGCTATTGCGATACTATTTGTAGGGATAACAAAGAGTCGTCACTTCTCTTTATCGCTTGGTGGAGGATACTCTGTGCTTGCCTTTACATTCTCAGGGCTTACATTTCCCACTATGGCAATGTTTCCACCTCTCAAGTGGGCAAGTTACCTCTTCCCATTCACATACTATATGGATGTTTTAGTAGACCAAACTCTGCGCGGTTCAAGTAGTATCAACACTATAGAGAGTATAGGGTATATGTCACTATTTTTACTACTTCCTCTATTAATACGCAAACGGTTATGTTAAAGACAATAGCTTTAGAGTGTAAGATTATCTTCAAGAATGGGGGAGTAGTACTAATACTTATTCTTGCTCCGATAATTTATGCAACACTCTACTCCTCCTGCTATGCAAAACAGGTGTTAGAGCGTGTTCCGATAGCTATTGTAGACAACAGCCACAGCCATAGCTCAAGGGAGTTTATATCCTATCTATCAGCCTCGCCATATCTCAATCCACTATATACAGCCACAGATATTACAGAGGCTAAGGAGTTGTTTTATAATCGCAAAATATATGGCATTGTCTATATTCCAAAGAGCTACGAGACAGAGATTATAAGAGGACAACAGGCGGTAGTCTCCCTATATTGCGATGCGAGCTACTTTCTGATGTATCGTCAAGTATTTCAAGGGGTTGTGGGCGTTATTTCAACCTTTAACAGAGAGATTGGCATAGAGCCAGTGGTTGATTTTAGGTCGCACAATCTTTTCAACCCCTATTTGGGTTACGGAACATTTATAATGCCTGCAATATTGGTTGTAATACTCCAACAGACATTACTGATGGGTATAGGTGTTGTCGGTGGTATATGGAGTCGCAGACAACTCTACAAGGGCAAAAGTGTAATGCAAACCATTGTATCAAAAGCAATCGTCTACGGAGCTATCTATGCCGTTATTGCCGCATACATACTTACAATACACTACCGCATATTCGGCTATCCAACAAATGGAACTATATGGACCTGTATAGCGATTATCTTCCCATATATACTCTCCGTAATACTACTTGCAATAACACTCTCAACACTATACAAACGTCCCGAAACAGCAGTAATCTGCACACTATGGACATCAATACCTATATTACTACTCAGTGGCGCATCTCTCCCGCCAGAGGCCTTTCCACACTGGATGCACACAATCGGGAAGATAATCCCAAGTAGCAGCGCTGTAACAGCATTTATTCGCGCTCAGAGTATGGGTGCTGATATAACTGATGTAGGTGTAGAGGTTATCAGATTATGGGCATTAGTTGCAATATATGGCACAACGTCCTACTTAGCTCTAAAAAAACGGATGTCCGGGCGAACTACCAAATCCCGAACATCCAACCTATCATCTTACAACGATAGGCACACACTACTATAAAAAACCTTATGCCGTTATAAAAAGCCGTCTTATCACTATCTTCTCATCGGGCCCATACGCATACCACCGGTATTTGCACCCATACCTACAGAAGATTTACTCTCCTTATAGTCATAGTCAGACATCTGCTTACTACCTCGCTTACCAAAGTGGCGAAGGTTGTAGACAAACTGTATGCTGTAGTAGCGACCAATAACGCTATTTGTCATATTCTGTGTATATCCAGAGCCTGTTGTGCGACTAAAGGCTGTATTCTGGTTTGCAACATCGTTTACACCAATCTGAATCTCACCTCGCTTGTTCTTAAACAACTTCTTTCCCAAGTAGAGGTTACAAAGGACATACTGCTCGTTATAGTCCTGAGTAATACCCAGATACTGGTTGTATGAGCAGGCCGCTGTAAAGGTAAAGCCCTTCCAGAACACCCACTTCAGAGTACCAGATGCAACATGGTTGAAGTAGTCGTTCTTACCCCCTGCGCGAGCTGCTGTATTCCAAGCCTGATTGTATGTACCACGCCAAGAGAGGGTAAAGTCAATATTCTCTGAAATATTACTACCCAGCGTAACATTTGCATCGTAGCCGATATTCTTTGCAAGGTTAGTTGTAAATTTGTGGTTGATAATATTCTCCACAACATTGCCTTGTGTGCTATAGATTGCCGTTGGAACAATATTGTAGTTTACACCAGCACTCAAGTTAAGGTTACACTTCATAAATGAGAGTGGCAAACCGAGGCTTACATGTGTTCTCAAGCTCCAATATCCGTCAAGGTTCTCATACGAGGTAATGCGTTGTGGGGTGTAGTGCTCGCCCTTTGAGTTAAGCGGAATATCCTTCATATCGCCAAACTGTGTCAGCTGGAAGCCTGTAGGGCAGTAGAGAGTAGACGATGAGATATAGTTCTGCTGATTCTGGAGCGAGAACATCCACATAAATGTACGGCCCTTCTCAATATTTGAGTGGATATAGTGGAAGTTAATTCGGTGGGTAAATGAAGGGTTAAGATCCTTATTACCGACACTCAAGTACTGCGGAGTTGATACATCAAAGATATTCTGCAGTTGGGTTACTGACGGAGCGCTTGTCCAAGAGCGCAAGAAGAGTCGGATTGAGTTCTCCTTGTTGAACGCATAGTTAAGCATTCCAAAGTAGAGGAAGTTGTTGAATGTACGGTTAATCTTATCGCTCTGGCCACCAACAATATTTCCATCAAGAATAGAGCGCTGATAGTAGACATTCGCCACAATAGTGTTTCTATTCTTAGAGAAGCGAAAACCTGGACCAACGCGGTGTGTCCAATAACCGCTCTCGTACTTGGAGGTCATCTGTTGGTTGATTTTTTGGGAAGATGAATCAAAGTGCTCGTCATCATAATAGAACGCCTCTTGATTCTTGATTTCATCCTCATACGAGAGTCGGTATTGCAAACTGAGCGAACTATACTGCGACAGCGGCTCATTGTAAGTTACATTTCCACGAACTGAATACTCGCGTGTTGGAGCAGTAATAATCTGATATACAGGAGAGTAGAGCAGTGGATTAGACTGCATATCACGCCAATTAGCATCAGGCCCAAAGTACTGACCAAATAACTGTGAGTCGTATGGGTCAATTCCTGCAGACTCATTTGAGATAAGCTTACGGCGATTGTGATTATCGCGATAGTTAAAACTTCCGTCAACAGTAAGAGTACGACCCGGCTTGGCAATCTTTACACGATACTGCAGAAACTCGCGGAAGTTAATTCCATAGCCACGACGCTCACTCTTGTCATACTGATATAGCAGACCACTCTCGCCATACTGGTAGCCTTCAGTTGTAGAGTTAGGATTATTACCCTGATAGCTAAAAGATGTACGCGACATTAGCGACTGATTGCGAGATATCTTCCAATCTAAACGAGCATTGAGTCGGTGGTTGTTATTCAGAGTCTTTGAATATCCCTCCTTGTGCAGTGTATCCACTGGCGATGGGTCCTCATACCATGTATCTGTCTCAGAGAGGTTCTTAGTGCTTGTGTTGTTAAAGAAGTAGCTACCCTGAAATTTAACCTGATCCTTACGACCCCAATTATCGGAGTAGTTAAGACCTATAGAGTTTACAAGGGCCACACCACTCTGTGGGCGCACCATATACTGACCAAAGCCACGACGGCCACCACCGCCACTACCTCCACCAGAGACACCAAGAATATCCTCAAAGGAGAAGTTCTGCTGGTTGATGTTATTAAACTGTCCGATGAGTGACACACGGCTATCACCTTGGAAGAAGTTTACATTACCACCGACAGTATACTTATGGTGTGATGTAACATCGTCTGTTACTGGCTGATATCCATAGCCAGCATACATCTTACCAAACTGTCCCTGACGCATATTTGTCTTGGTAACGATATTAAGCGCCTTATAGCCCTCGCCATCGTCCATACCAGAGAACTCGGCTTGGTCAGAGAGTTTATTGAAGACCTCCACGCGCTCTACAGCCTCTGCAGGAAGCGACTTGATGGCAGTACTTACATCCTCGCCAAAGAACTCCTTACCATCAACAAAGACCTTCTGGATAGTCTCGCCCTGCGCCTCTACAGTACCATCATTTATATTAATACCCGGCATCTTCTTGAGCAATCCCTCCACATCGGCATCATTTGCAACCTTAAATGCACCAGCGTTATAGCTCAGAGTATCGCCATTTTGCGAAGCACGAAGCGACTTTACCTCCTTAACAACAGTCTCAATGCGAGTAGTACTCTCCTTCATCGTAACCTTGCCAAGTGAGACGGTTGCTGACTTTACATTAAACGTCTTAGTCATATCAGCATAACCAAGGCAAGTAGCAAGCATAGTATACTCGCCATAGTTCAGAGCAGGAAAAGTGACCGTTCCATCAACATTTGAGGTGTAATACCTCTTATTATCAGGTGTTTTAGTAGGGTAGACCTCCACAACCGCACCGATAACAGCCTGCTTTGAGGCCTCATCCACCAGTACAAAGGTTACTTTTCCCTTTGACTGAGCCATTGCCGCAGTAAATGTAGCAAGGAGTGTAAAAAGTAATAAAATTCGTTTCATATAGTTATTTGGTAGTTCCGTTATTGTTTGTGCAGTGTTTTACGGCTGCAAAAGTAAAAAAATAATCGTTCCACGAGACTTAAAAATCTGTGAAACGACCAAATGAGAGGGTGAATCGCCCTATATTTTCGCTCAACTTATGAGCCACTGCTTAAACTCTGGCACACGAGCCTTTGAAACGATAATCTTCTCTGGTGTCTCCATCTTCAAATTGACAGACAACCTACTGCCAAACCATACCGAAATATCAGCCACAGCATCGCGAGCAATGATAAACTGTCGGTTAGCACGATAGAATTTTGTTGGACTCAACATACCCTGTAGAGCCTCAAGCGTATACTCCATAGGGTAACGCTCGCCATTATATCCATAGGCAAAAACCTTCTCTTCAGAAGTGTAACAGTAGGCGATATCCTCCTGACCAAGTGGAATAAGTTTATCCCTAAAGCGCACAAGGAAACTCTGGCGCAAAGTCTTCTGCTCAGCCACCATAGTATCAACGCGAGCCGTATAATCACTTCTATCAACGCCAGTAAGGTTGCGCCACTTATCAACAGCGCGACGAACCCCTTGCTCATTTATCGGTTTAAGTAAATAGTCTATACTATTGACCTCAAAGGCTTTAAGAGCATACTGGTCGTAGGCTGTTGTAAAGACAACGGGGCAGGTAATCTTCACCTTATCAAATATCTTGAACGACTCGCCGTCTGAAAGCTGTATATCCATAAAGACAAGGTCTGGCATAGGGTTATTCTCAAACCACTCTACACTATCAACGACCGTATCAATAACATCCACAACCTCCGCCTCTGGTGTCACGCTCTTAAGAATACTGCGCAAGTTCTGTGCAGCAGCGGTCTCATCCTCAATAATCAAAAGTTTCATAGGCTATGCTCGTTTTAGTGGCAGGCGAACAATAAACTCGTTGCCGTTACTCTCAATCACAATCTTCTTACCAAGCATCAATTCATATCTACTACTGAGATTCTGCAAGCCTGTACCTGTACCAACCTGCGGCTCAAGAAGAGGTCTGATTGGGTTAGAAACAACAAGACATCCATTCTCGGTGTGAATAGAGACGCGCAGAGGATTTTTAGCTGTTATAGCATTGTGTTTCACAGCATTACCAATAAGTGGCTGAAGAGATAGTGCAGGCAGAAGATAGTCATAATACTCCTCATCTACTGCAATATCAAAGAATATCTTATCAGCATAGCGGATATGGAACATATAGCAGTACGCCTCGGCAAAACTCATCTCATCACGAAGTGTTACAAGTTCTGAATTATTACCATTCTGAGTAATATATCTGAAGGTATACGAGAGCTGGTCAATATACTCCAGAGCGCGCTCCGAGTCACGCTCACGCACAAGCATAGAGAGCGAGTTGAGCGAGTTAAAGAAGAAGTGTGGATTTATCTGGCTCACGAGCATATTATATCGCGTCGTAAGATTCTCGTTCTGCAACTGTTCATTCTCAAGCAAAATCTGCTGTCGCTGGTATATCAGCACATATATCTGCGAGTAGAGAAGTACCACAGCAAGCATAAACAGACACTTAAGCATTACCACAAAGTCAAGCATATGGTCAACCTGACAAACCAATTTTGTCTCGCCCGTATGGTAGAATGTGATAGGCGAGAGCAGGTATGCTACCGAAGTAACCACAACCGCCACAACAGCACGAGCAAAGAGCGAAGTCCATATCGGCTTATCTCCCGTACGGCGGAAGGTCATAATCAGAAGCAGGAGCAGAGAGACGACCATATAGAAAAAAATCTGATAGAGAACAACCTGCCACTGGTCAGAGCTATTGTAGAGCGACCCATAGTCAAAAGGTTGTCCATTGCGTTCAAGCAGTCGGCTCATAATAGGGTGAGCATCCTCATATCGGTCTTGATTTCTTGCCTCAATCTTGAGCACATCGCCCGACACAAGCTCTAACCTACGTACAGAACGACGGTCTACATAGACACTATCACCACTCTTACTTTCAATAATATATCCGTAACCATCTACACTAAGACTTAAAGTACCGTCCACAACAACGACTGGACTATTATTATGGCGACCAGCAGACTTACTACCCCTAATTTCTGACGACTGATTGACAACCATCAGTAGCATATAGGAGAAGTTGACAATAAGGCTGATAACTAAAGCCACCAGCGTAAAAGATATTATCGGAGACTTTGTCCCAATCTTTAGTTTCATAGCGTAGATGTGTTAAAAGTTACTACTCCTCGTCGTACCAAGAGGCATACATACGGTAGTCGCGAGCAATGCGGGCAATGATTGTCTCACGCTGCTCTGGGGTTACCTCCTTAACCTTCTTGGCAGGCACACCTGCATAGACAGAGTTAGGCTCAAGTTTTGACCCTGAAAGTACAAGCGCATTGGCTGCAATGATACAACCTGTAGCCACAACTGCATTGTCAAGGATAGTTGCACCCATACCAATCAGGCAGTTATCCTCAATAATAGCTCCGTGTATAGTTGCATTATGACCCACCGACACATCGTTACCGATATGGGTCTGCGAAGGCTTTGGAGAGCCATCATAGAGGGTGTGAATCACTGTTCCATCCTGAATATTTGTTCTATCGCCGATAGTGATTGTATTAACATCGCCACGCAGAACAACATTATACCACAGTGAGGAGTCCTTACCCACTGTAACATCGCCAATAAGCACTGCTGTCTCGGCAACAAAAGTACCCTCGCCAACCTTTGGCGTATGGTTACGAACTGATTTGATATATGCCATATTATCTAATTTTATGATTTACAACTTCTTAGCCTCTTGCCAATACTCTTCAAGCTGCTCCAAAGGAATCTCGGAGACCATCTTCCCCTGCTCAGTTGCACGAGCCTCTACGTGGTTAAAGCGGCTGATAAACTTCAGATTTGTACGCTCAAGGGCATTCTCTGGGTCAATACCATATAGTCGGCAAGCGTTGATAAGGGCGAAGAAGAGGTCTCCAATCTCGCCCTCCATCTTATCCTTATCGTGTGCGGCAATCTCTACATCAATCTCGGCAATCTCCTCACGTACCTTATCCCAAATATCCTCCTTCTGCTCCCAGTCAAAGCCCGCAGAGGCAGCCTTCTCGCCCAGACGGAAAGCCTTAACCATTGCAGGCAACTGGCGTGGTACGCCTCCCAGAAGACCCGCCTTACGAGCCTTCTTGCGAAGCTTGAGAGCTTCCCAGTTCTGCTTAACAACATCTGGCGTAGAGGCGTGTACATCGCCATAAACGTGTGGGTGGCGATATATCAGCTTATCACACAGCGCATTGCATACATCCGCAAAGTCAAAAGCACCCTGCTCATCAGCCATCTTTGAGTAGAAGACAATATGCAGAAGCACGTCGCCAAGCTCCTCCTTAATGTCATCCATATTGCCGTCTGTAATAGCACCAACAAGCTCATAAACCTCCTCAATAGTATTGTTTCTCAGTGAAGCAAAGGTCTGCTCTCTATCCCAAGGGCACTGCTCACGCAGGGTATCCATAACCTCAAGCACGCGAGCCATTGCCTTTAATTTATTCTCCATAATATATTTGTTATTTTTCTGCAAATATAGTAATTTTGTGGGAAATATGATATCAGTATGAAAAAGTTATTTATACTCCTTTGCGCGATACTCTCTCTGCAGAGTCTTTGGGCGCAGATTGTCCCTAAGCCTCAAAGTGAGAACTATAGTGGTGGTAAGTTCACAATTACAGACAAGAGCTGTCTTGTCTACGACTCATCGGTGCGCGATGTTGCACTCTACGCACTTGAGTATATGCCTTTTAAGCAGATTCTCTCATCGTCAAAGGTTATGCCTGGCGATATTCAGCTAACTATTAACCGTCTACTGGATGAGGAGCAGTACCGACTAACGGTTACCGACAAGAACATCACTATTGCCGGCGGAGGCTACGCTGGAGTCTTTAACGGCGTGCAGACACTACTGCAACTGCTGCCCGCAAATGTATTCTCAAAGGATGCTAAATTTCCACTAACAGTACCTTGCTGCACGATTGATGATAGCCCAAAGTTTAGCTATCGCGGATTTATGCTTGATGTGGCAAGAACGTGGATTCCAACAGACAAAGTAAAGCGATATATAGACCTTATGGCATACCTGAAACTCAATAAGTTACACTTTCATCTCACAGACGATGAGGGTTGGCGCATTGAGATTAAGTCACACCCAGAGTTGGCAACTATCGGTGGCTTCAGAGGTGGCGACAGCCCTGTATTCCCGCGCTACGGAAAGTTCTATGAGAAGTGGGGTGGATACTACACACAGCAGGAGTTGAAGGATATCGTTGCCTACGCTGCACAGCGCAACATTGAGGTTATTCCAGAGATAGATATGCCAGGACATAGCAAGGCGTTAGGGGCGATATATCCAGAGATACTATGCAACTATACACCCGATGGTAGCCGCACAAACGGCCTTGAAATTCGCAATGTATGGTGCGCAGCAAAAGAGAGCAACTACTCTCTTATAGAGGATATTATCCGCGAGGTAAGTGAAATTTTCACATCGGACTACATCCACATCGGTGGCGACGAGGTCAATATGAGTCAGTGGCGTAAGTGTCCAGATTGTCAGCGACTTAAAGCCGAGAAGGGATTACAGAACGAGAAGCAGATAGAGGACTACTTCATCGCTCGCACTACAGAAATCCTCACAAAGTACGGCAAAAAGCCTGCTGTGTGGAACGAGGCTATTGAGGGTGGAACTCTCCCTACAACCACGCGTGTACACGGCTGGGCAAGCATCAAAAAGTGTCTTGAGGCGACATCAAAGGGTTATCCGACAATCATTATGCCGGGCCACTACTTCTACTTTGATATGAAGCAGTCAGCATCCGAGACTGGACACAACTGGGCAGCGATATTTGATGCCAAGAAGGTGTTATCATTCAACTTTGAGAGTCAAGGATTTACAGTCGCTCACTTAAAGAGTGTTGCAGGTATTGAAGCCTCCTTCTTCAGCGAGATTTATATTGCTGAGCATCCCGAAAAGAGCGACTACCTTGACTATATGCTCTTTCCACGCCTTACAGCCCTCTCGGAGGTTGCGTGGAGCCACTCTCGCCGCAGCTGGGAGGAGTTTTACTCTGCTCTCAAGAGTGCCCACTACTCGCGTATGGATGCTATGGAAGTGACTTATCGCCTTGAGACTCCGACAGTGAACTACTCAAATGGAGCTATTACAGCAAGCACCACTGACGGCTCTACCATATATTATATAGACCTCACATCGGGCAAGCAGTCGCGCTACACAAAGCCAATTACCACAACAAAGCCATACAACTATGAGTTCTACAGCCGTCGTGGCACTGGCATAAGCAAGCGCACAGGAAGCAAAGAGTACTACGCAAGGTTAAAGCCTGCGGTAACTGTCAGTTCATCAATACCTTGCAGCAGCAAGACTCCGATGACAAATGCAGCCAAATACAACAACAGCATTGTCCGCACAACACGCGCTGCAAAGGCTGGAGACTGGATTGAGTATCGTTTTGCAGCACCACTTCACTGTCGTGAGATTGAGGCAATGACGGGTCACATACACCTACGCCGATGCTGTATGATGAAGGGATATATTGAGGTTAGCTATGACGGCAGCAACTTTGTAAAGGTTGCCGACTTTGATGTTGCTGGAGCTACAATCAAGCCTACAGAGGCTATACGAGCCCTTAGAATAGTAGCTACAACAACAAGTGACGCTGAGGACCAGATAGTAATTCAATCACTCAAAATCAAATAGTTAGATATTATGAAGAGAATCTTATCAGTACTAATGTTATGCAGCGCGCTCTACTCTTGTGCGCCAGCAGACCCAAATGCAGCTCTGACAGAGCAGGCCAAAAGCGAGTATCTCACTCCAGTGCATCCAGGAGGCGAGGCTCGTCCATTCTGGAACGGCTTTGCAAAGAAATTTATCTATGCACCAGCCTTTGATTTTAGCGTAGTAGAGGGTGCGGTGCAGTATCGCTACACAGTAACATCAGAGAGCGGTCAGAGTTGGAGTTTTACCTCTGACTCTCCACAGAGTGCGCTTTCGCCAATCTGGACTTCTATTCCAGAGGGTACAAATGTTGCGCTCAAAGTAGAGGCTCTAAATGGCAGTGGAGAGGTTGTAGGAGTGGCTGGCGAGCGCAGTTTCTTCCGCGACTACGGCTTTAACCCGCCATACACAGGTGCTGTAAGAAGCTATCGCGAGGCGGCTATTCTCGGACTGCTATATGTGCATACAATGCCTCAAGTTCAGAGCTTTGCAACAAGCGTAGAGCCTGATATGAGCTATCCACACTTTACCTATCCGTGCAAGATTATCGGTGCAGTGGTTAAGACAGAGGTGTTGCTCGCCAAGCTCCTTCCACACTACAGCGACAATGCGCTTGCTATTGCTCGTGGGGCGGCGCAGTTCCTTATAGACCACTCTCGCAAAGCTGATGAGCCGTTGGCTTACTTTCCACCGACATACTACAAGAATCTAATTCACTCAAAGGAGAGCTGGAATCAGGGCAAGACTATGGCTCTTGAGGCTGCATCGGCAGCAGAGGCATTCCTTGACCTCTACAATGCTACGGGCGAAGAGAAGTATCTCAATCACGCATTAGGCATTGCCGACACATATCTGCGCTTGCAGTGCGAGGATGGCTCTTGGCACATCAAGTACGATTTTACTACTGGCGAGCCAGTGAACAACAGCAAGGCGATGCTACACCCGCTGCTTCGCTACTTCCTACGCCTTGAGACAGAGTATGGTCAGACAAAGTACACAGAGGCTCGTCTGAAGGGTGAGAAGTGGATGGCAGAGCATATTGTCAATCGCTTTGATATGACAGGTCAGTTTGAGGATGTGACAGTAGTAGGTCTTCAGCCATATGAGAACTTAACAAACTGCACTGCAGCACCTTATGCAACTTATCTACTCAGTCGTGAGGCGAGCGAGGCAGATATTAACACCGCCTATGAGCTTGTGCGCTTCAGCGAAGACCAGTTCGTTTACTGGGATATGCCACTTGGCAAAGATGGATACAAGCGCGATGCTACACCTTGCGTATTTGAGCAGTACAAGTACGCTATGCCAGTAGATAACAGCTCTTGCAATGTGGCAAACGCAATGCTATCCCTCTATGAGAAGACTGGCGACGAGCTGATGAAGGCGAAGGCTAAGGCTCTTATTGACAACATCACCGTAACACAGTGCGTCAATACTGGTAAAATCCTCACTACTTGGCGCATCCGCCATAACTACAAGCCATCCTTCTGGATTAACTGCTCATACAGCTCTGCTTGCACACTGCTGCGTATGGATGAGCTATCAAAAGAGAAGTAGTTTGTAATATTTTATCACTTTTGCAGTCTTATAGTAAAACAACTCATAATGACTGACAAAGAACTGATAACCCGAATAGTTTTGCATAACGACACCGAGGCATTCTCCGTTGTTATGCAGAGGTATTCGGGTTTAGTCTTCTCTACAGCGCTATCAATAGTCAAAGATTACGCTCTTGCCGAGGAGGTTATGCAACTATCACTTATCAAGGCGTACAAAAACCTTCATCATTGGCGTAGCGGAACTTCACTTGCCCCATACCTACGGATGATTACTCACAATCAGGCTATAGATACACTAAAAAGCCGACAAAAGGAGCGGCATAGCGATATTAGCGCTATTTCCGTTGCCGATGAAGATAGCGAGGAGCATTACCAACTGCTTGAGGCAATGGATAGAGCAATAGCACGCCTAACGGCTGATGAGCGCGAGATTATTGAGATGCATTACTACCAAAAACTAAAAACTAAACAAATAGCAGAGCAGACAGGGCTTAGCGAAGCGAATGTACTTGTTCGCCTACATAGAATACGCACAAAACTAAAAACAATGATTGAGAATGAAGAGGATTGACGACAAACAAATAGACAGGCTTATCAGTGAGAGTCTACAGCAACAGCATATCATTGAGAGTATCAACACACAAGTGCTTGCAGAGGTCAAAAAGTATAATCGGACTCGCAGGTGGAGAGCCGCTATGCGCCTTATCGCATTCTCTTTTGGTGTGCCTACGATGATGGCAGTAATGGGGTATTGCGCATACCTAATATTGATAACGGCACAGAGTGTAATGAGCTATATGTTAGTTGCCACAACTATTATCTCGGCACTCTTTATGGCAATATACTCGGTTGCAAATTTTTCTTTAGATGAGGTGTAATAATTCGCTTAGTCTCAAGTCTTTAATACGAAGTTAAACTAAAACAAAAAAACTATTATGGATTCCTTCACTATCAGGTACATTATGGATAGCTTACTAACCGCAGCTACCATTATCACTCCGATTGTTCTCTTCTTTGTAGCCTATGTTCGCAACAAGAGAGCCGAACACGAACTACGCATGCGACTTTTAGAGAACAACTCAAACCCCGAACTCGCCAAAGTGCTCATAGAGAGTAAACTCAAAAAAGAGCCAAAGCTCGTAATGCTCCGCATAGGTTTGCCAGCAATCTTTGCCTCTCTCTTCGGTGGCGGGTTTGTCTATATACTCAACCAAACCGCATCAAAGGAGTTTGAAGGAGCAGTGCTACTGCTAATCTTTACAGTTGCCTTCGGCATTGGGCTTGGTCTTGTAACAGCACTTATAATTGAACACAAACTGCTCAAAAAGGCAGAAGAGACAAAGTAAGACGTGTCTCCAGAGTCCACCAGTTGGACTCTTTGCCCTTTCCACTACAACCTTTTATCTCAACAAAAAAACTCCCAACGATGGCTGTGATATCCATTGCTGGGAGTCTCTATTTATGACAACAGACTATCTAACTGTTGCGCCTGCCTGCTTCTCAAAGGCAGCCTGAAGATTAGCCATAGTGCGCTCAATAGCCTTATCAGTAAGGGTTTGGCTCTTATCCTCAAGGATGAAAGAGAGTGCGTAAGACTTCTTGCCCTCTGGCAACTTATCGCCCTCGTAGACATCAAACAGAGCTACACTCTTGAGCAGTTTACGCTCGGTAGCAAATGCGATAGCGCGCAGAGTAGCGAATGTCACACTCTTATCAACAAGCAGTGCAAGGTCGCGCTTAACCTCTGGGTACTTCGGAAGCTCGGTAACGGTAATCTTATGCTTGCGAGTAGCCTTAATTAGAGTATCAAAGTCAATCTCGGCGAAGAAAACCTCCTGCTTAATGCCCATACTCTTGCAGAGTTTACCTGCAATCTGACCCATCCAGACAAGTGGCTTCTTGTTGATAGTAAGGCAGATAGCATCGCCAAAGATATCAAAGTCGCAGCTCTCGCACTTAAGGTCGTAGATATTGAGTCCAAATCGCTTGAGCAGAAGCTCTACTGTTGCGCGCAGAGTGAAGAATGAGCTGCTTGCGCTCTTGCAGTTCCACGATGGAGCAGCGTCGCCACCTGTAACAGTGATAGCAAGGCGATAGTTCTCGCTATATGCTGCAAGTGGATTCTCTTCGGTAGCAGCCTCGGCATTATAGTAGTAGCAGTTACCAGCCTCATAGAGCTTTAGGTCTGCATTCTTGTGGTTGATATTCAGCGCCACAGCCTCCAGAGAATTGAAGACAAGGGTCTGACGCATAACATTGAGGTCGGTAGAGAGTGGATTGAGAATCTTAACACAATTCTCTGCCTTATAGCACTCAAGAGCCTCGTAGTATGCAGCCTTGGTCAGCGAGTTAGACATAATCTCGGTATAGCCACGCGCAGTGAGCATATCCGACACCATATTAACCAGTCGGGTCTTATC
The DNA here is from genome assembly GCA_017938765.1 of Alistipes sp. GTDB lineage: Bacteria > Bacteroidota > Bacteroidia > Bacteroidales > Rikenellaceae > Alistipes. The sequence goes on from JAGBAX010000021.1 coordinate 30,016, forward strand.
AGGCTTCTGAACATATGAGAGGGTAGAGTTCACATGTGTAGGAATCTCAATGTTATTATAGCCATAAATTCTCAGCACATCCTCCACAAGGTCAGCCTCGCGCTGAACATCTACACGGTATGGCGGTACGGCAACAGAGAGAACACCATTCTCCTCCTTCTCAATAACCACATCAAGGGCAGTGATAATGCTCTTAATAGTCTCATTCTCAATATCCTTACCGATAAGCATCTTTGCACGCGAGAGTGAGAAGTCAAAGCGGAAAGGCTCAATCTTGACTGGGTAGATATCGGTAATCTCGCTGCTGATAGCTCCACCCGCCAACTCCTTGAAGAGCAGAGCGGCGCGCTTGAGGGCGTACACCTGCAAATTAGGGTCTACACCGCGCTCAAAGCGGAAAGATGAGTCGGTATTAAGTCCGTGACGCTTTGCACTCTTACGCACAGAGACTGGATTAAAGTATGCACTCTCAATAAAGACATTGGTAGTAGTCTCGCTAACACCAGAGTCAAGGCCTCCGAACACACCTGCAAGGCACATTGGACGAGTAGCAGAGCATATCATAAGGTCGGCAGCCGAGAGCTTGCGCTCTACGCCATCAAGAGTAACAAACTCTGTTCCCTCCTCGCAGTTGCGAACAACAATCTGCCCGCCCTCAATCTTATCTGCATCAAAGGCGTGAAGCGGCTGGCCTGTCTCAAAGAGAACGAAGTTTGTGATATCTACAAGGTTATTCTTCGGATTGATACCCGCAGCGCGCAGGTAGTTCTGCATCCACTCTGGCGATGGGCCAATCTTACAGCCTGTAACAGTAACGCCTGCATAGCGAGGACAAGCAGTGGTATTTGCCACCTCGACATCAATCTTCAGAGAGGTATTATCAACCGCAAAGGCCTCTACGCTTGGCATCTTAAGCTCGGCTCTCTTGCCCTGACTCTTCAGATAAGCGACCAAATCACGCGCCACACCGATATGTGAAGCGGCATCAACGCGGTTTGGAGTAAGGCCAATGGCAATCAGATAATCATCCTCAATATGGTAGTACTCGCGAGCAGGAGTACCGACAACAGCATCCTCTGGTAGCTCAATGATACCTGCGTGGTCAGAGCCAATACCCAGCTCATCCTCTGCGCAGAGCATACCGAGCGACTCAACACCGCGAATCTTGCTACGCTTAATCTTAAAGCCCTCAGTAGCATCAATAGGGTAGAGCTCTGCACCAACAGTAGCGCACATAACCTTCAGACCCTGACGGCAGTTTGCTGCACCGCAGACGATATTCAGAGGAGCCTCTGCACCCACATCAACAGTAGTAATATGGAGGTGGTCAGAGTCTGGATGCTCCTCACAAGTGAGCACCTGACCCACTACAACACCCTCAAGACCACCACGAATGGTCTCAACCTTCTCAAAACCCTCTACCTCAAGACCGATGTCGGTCAAAACAGTGGCTACCTGCTCTGCCGAAAGGTCAAAATCGGCATAATTCTTAAGCCATTTAAATGAAATATTCATATCTCGTTTGTTATATTATTTTCAGACGCGCAAAGATAGTAAAAAAGTTGGAAATCAGAAGCACTTGCAGAAAATATCTGCCATTCGCTGTTGAATCTCCGAATTGCGCCCCCTGCGTGGATGCCAACCATACTCAACACCGCCCATAATCTCAGTACCATTCTTATCAGGATGAGCGTAGTAGACCGATATCTGCTTACCCGTAACTGGGTCGGGCTTATCCATAGTAAAGCCTATCTGCTCGTCAAACTTACATAGGCGCACACAATCCCACTTCTTGTCAAGCTTTCTCACGGAGCTGTTATAAGTTCGGCGGGCATCGTGCCAGTGGGTGCAGATAATAATATCAACAGGCTTGCCACCCTCTGTTCCGTACCACTTGGACTTGGGATTATTCTCAAGTGACTGACACAGAGCCGTATAGCCCTTGATAACATAGTCAAAGGCCTCAGTAAATGGCGCGTGAACACCCTCGTTAGAACAGACATTGACATTGTGCGTGTGCATAATGACAAGGGTAGTAAAACTATCAAGCTCCTCAAGGGTAAAGAGCGTAGACTCCTTCATACTCTTGGCTGTATCTTTGATACTTGTGCCAGAGACAGCCTTATTTATAGGCTTAAGCCCCAGTTTCTCACAAGCCATCTCAAACCAACCGTTTTCGGGATAAGCAAACGATGCACCGACAATGCAAAGAGAGTCAGTGGTTATATTTTCGTCACTCACAGAGGTGCTACAACCGCACAGAGAGAGCGCTAAGAGTATCGCAAATATCTTTTTCATACCACAAAGGTAGAAAATTTAGCCGAGATTATCTCACGATTTTCAACTTTTTACTACTTTTGCGCCATGAAACAGTTTATAAACAAGATTGGCGACTATATGGGGCTTGTGAAGTTCTCTCACACAATCTTTGCAATGCCCTTTGCCCTTATGGCTTTTGTATTTGCTCTGAAGAGCACCGACACCGACTTCAGCTGGGTGCTACTACTACAGATTGTCGGATGTATGGTCTTTGCCCGCAACGTGGCAATGGGATTCAATCGCTGGGCAGATAGGGATATTGACGGCAAGAATCCCCGCACCACTGACCGAGAGATTCCTGCAGGTAAGATATCGGCAAAGAGCGCGCTAATATTTGTTATTATCAACGCCATTCTCTTTGTCGGAGTGAGTTTAAGTATCAATTCACTTACAGCCATTCTTTCGCCTGTAGCTCTGGCAGTTGTGATGGCGTATAGCTACTGCAAGCGATTTACATCAATGGCGCACCTTGTGCTCGGACTCTCGCTTGGCATAGCACCCTCGGCTGCCTATATTGCTGTTACGGGAACGCTCACTTTTGCACCTTGTCTGCTCTCACTATTAGTGCTTACTTGGTGCGGAGGTTTTGACATCATCTATGCTCTGCAGGATGTTGAGTTTGACCGCAGTCAGGGATTGCACAGCATACCAGTGCGCTTTGGTGTTCGCGGGGCGTTATATATCAGCATAGCCCTACACGCGGTGAGCATCGCTGCACTGTTTCTCTTTGCATCGTACTGCCCTCAAGGGTGGTTGCTATGGATTGGCGAGGCGCTATTCTGCGGCTGTATAATCCTTGAGCATATCCTCGTAACGCCAACACGACAGAGAAGTATCGGCATTGCTTTTGGCACACTCAATGGCATTGCAAGCCTCACTCTTGCAACATTCACAATCGCGCAACTGATTGTCGGCTAACGCTTTGCGCCCGACTTGGTCTTGATGACTATCACTCCGCCTACGCCCCTAAAGCCGTAGAGCGTACCGTCTCGCTGAATCTCAACACTCGCCACATCGTAGATGTTTATGGCGTTTATTGAGCCGACCTCCATACCATCACAAACAATCAGCGCTGGGGCGTGGTTACCAATGCTATTCACACCACGAATAGTCACATTACCTGCTCCGTCAATAACAAGGCTCGCGGCCTTTGCTCGCAGTGCATCGGCAAGGTTAGAAAAGCCCTCACGCTCAATCATCTCGGCAGTAAGAACACCACCCTTAGTAGGCAACTCTCGGCGGGTAACATACTCCTCACCAGCATCCACAAGCGACTGCTCATCTGTAACAGAATGTAGCTTGTAGTCCTCTGTAAGCACGATTTTAGCACTGCGGCGAGCCTCTACAGCAACCTCAAGGCGAGACCTCTTGTAGCGAATCTCAATAACATCTCCAGCCTTAAGATTGGTAAAGCCAAACTTGCCATCCTTACCCGAAACGGTGCGCTTATCAGAGCCCTTAATAGAGAGCTGAGCCTTTATGCCCAGACCATCAATATCACACAGCAGTCCGTTAAACGGAACTGTCTCGGCAACAGCTACAGCCACCGACAACAGCATAGACAGAGTAAAAAAGAGACCTCTTTTCATATCACAATCAATATTTAGATGCTCAAAGATAGTAAAAATTTATATCTTTGCGCAATTTTGTTGCCTATGTGGATTATTTTAGCATTTTGTTCAGCATCGCTACTCGGACTCTATGACGTAGCAAAAAAGCAGGCTCTGAAGGCTAATGCAGTACTTCAGGTATTGCTACTCAATACTCTCTTCTCCAGCCTCTTATTCTCGCCAGTAATACTCAACTCGGTATTTGATTTAGGATGGTTTGAGGGGTCTCGTTTTGCCGTAACGCTCGGAGATATAGATGCACATATTGCAGTCTTTATCAAGGCTGTATTGGTGCTTATTTCGTGGATTTGCGGATACTTTGGTCTCAAGGAGTTGCCACTTACTATCGCTGCGCCGATACACGCTACGCGCCCCGTAATGACACTTGTCGGTGCGATGATTATCTTCGGCGAGAGGCTCAACCTCACTCAGTGGGCAGGTGTGCTGCTTGCCGTTGCATCGCTCTTTATGCTCAGCCGTTCTGGCAAGAGAGAGGGTATAGATTTCCGCCACAATCGCGGTGTTCTATTAGTCGGATTAGCAGCCGTAACAGGTGCCTGCTGTGGCCTCTACGATAGACATATAATGCACTCGTTAGAGCCAATGTTTGTGCAGAGTTGGTATGTACTATATCAAGCTGTGCTGATGAGCATTACAATAGCTATTTTAACCATTTTTAAGGTAAAAAAGCAGGGTAGCAGTGATACCTTCCACTGGTCGTGGGCGATACCTCTGATTTCACTCTTTCTCTCGGCTGCCGATGTGGCATATCTCTTTGCGCTATCAGAGCCAGATGCGATGATATCGGTAGTCTCAATGATACGTCGCTCAAGTGTATTGGTATCCTTCAGCTGTGGCGCATTGCTCTTCCACGAGCGCAACCTGAAGGCAAAAGCCTTTGACCTTTTGCTGATTTTTATCGGTGCTATACTACTTTATATAGGGTCAAGGTAGTATAATTCAAAAATTTTTACTATCTTCGCGCCGTTATGAAGAATATTAGGAATTTTTGCATCATTGCACATATAGATCACGGCAAGAGTACCCTTGCTGACCGACTCCTTGAGATGACAGGCACACTGAATCAGCGCGAAATGCAGAATCAGGTGCTTGACGATATGGAACTGGAGCGCGAGAAGGGTATTACTATCAAGAGCCACGCCATACAGATGGAGTACAAGGCTCGTGACGGTCAAACATACACTCTCAACCTGATTGACACCCCAGGACACGTTGACTTCTCGTATGAAGTATCGCGCGCTATTGCCTCGTGTGAGGGCGCACTGCTTGTAGTAGATGCTACGCAGGGCATTCAGGCGCAGACAATCTCAAACCTCTATTTAGCACTTGGCAACGACCTTGAGATTATCCCAGTGCTCAACAAGATTGATATGGAGTCGGCGATGATTGACGAGGTTAAGGAGCAGGTGGTAGATATGCTCGGCTGCGACTATGACGACATACTCTGCGCATCGGGTAAGACTGGCGAGGGTGTAGAGGAGGTGCTTGAGGCTATCGTAAACCGCATACCTGCCCCTAAGGGCGACGAGAATGCACCGCTACAGGCGCTTATCTTTGACTCGATCTTCAACCCATTTCGTGGCGTGATTGCCTACTTCCGCGTATTCAATGGCTCTATTCACAAGGGCGAGCATGTCAAGTTCTTCAACACCGGCAGCGAGTATGACGCTGATGAGGTGGGAGTGCTAAAGCTCAAGATGGTGCCTCGCACAGAGATTAAAGCGGGCGATGTAGGCTACATCTGCTCAGGCATCAAGAACTCAAAAGAGATTAAGGTAGGCGATACAATTACCTCAGTATCAAACCCTTGCAGTGAGGCTATCGCAGGCTTTGAGGATGTTAAACCAATGGTCTTTGCTGGTGTATATCCCGTAGAGGCAGACCAGTATGAGGACCTTCGTGCATCGCTTGAGAAATTACAGCTCAATGATGCTTCGCTCACCTTTGAGCCAGAGAGTTCGCTTGCCTTAGGTTTCGGTTTCCGTTGCGGATTTCTCGGCCTGCTCCATATGGAGATTATTCAGGAGCGACTCTATCGTGAGTTCAACATGGATGTTATCACAACTGTGCCAAATGTCTCGTACCGCATAACAACCACTTCGGGCGATGTTGTGGAGGTGCACAACCCATCGGGACTGCCAGAGGTGACGAAGATTGCCAAGATTGAGGAGCCATATATCCTTGCGCAGGTGATTACCAAGACCGACTTTCTCGGAAATGTACTCAAGCTCTGCATTGACAAGCGCGGAGTGATGAAAAATCAGACATACATCACTACTGACCGTGTGGAGGTAAACTTTGAGATGCCACTCTCGGAGATTGTCTTTGACTTTTACGACAAGCTCAAGAGTATCTCTAAGGGTTACGCCTCGTTTGACTATCATCGCACTGGTTATCAGGCAAGTAAACTCGCAAAGCTCGATATTCTTCTCAATGGCGAGCCTGTGGATGCGCTCTCAAGCCTTATCTATGCCGACCACGCCTACGACTTCGGTCGCAAAATGTGTGAGAAGCTCAAGGAGCTTATCCCGCGTCAGCAGTTTGACATAGCCATTCAGGCGGCTATCGGTAGCAAGATTATCGCTCGCGAAACTGTCAAGGCGGTGCGTAAGGATGTGACTGCCAAGTGTTACGGTGGAGATATCTCTCGTAAGCGCAAGCTGCTGGAGAAGCAGAAGGCGGGTAAGAAGCGTATGCGTCAGATTGGACAGGTGCAGGTGCCTCAGTCGGCATTCCTCGCAGTACTGAAGATGGACTAATAACCACAATTTACAATAAACAATATGGGTAAAAGAACTATTATTGACCTATTTGAGGAGTCGGTAGCCAAATATGGCGACAAGACATTCCTATTGGAGAAGCTCGACAAGCAGTTTGAGCCTACAACATATGCAGCAGTAAAGGTGGAGGCACTGAGAATCGGCGCTGGCCTTGCCGCTCTGGGCGTTGCTCCAAAGCAGACCGTATCAATCCTTGCCGAGGGTTGCAACAACTGGATTATCTCGGAGTTAGGTCTGCTCTATGCAGGTGCTATCTCTGTACCGCTCTCTATAAAGCTTGAGGAGGCTAACGACCTTCTGTTCCGTCTGCGACATGCCGATGTAACGACTGTTTTCGTATCAAAATATCAGCTGCCAAAGATTCGCAAAATCAAGGAGCAACTGCCTTTGGTAGAGCGTATTATCGTCTTCCAGAACGATGTTGAGCTGGAGGAGAAGGAGATAACTCTTGACGCCGTAAAAGAGGCGGGCGATAAGTACCTTGCAGAGCATCGTGACCAGTTCCTCGCTATCAGCGCAGCTCTGCAGAACGACGACTATGCCACTATCACATACACATCGGGTACTACTGCCGACCCTAAGGGCGTGGTGCTGACACACCGCAACTATACAGCCAATGTTGAGCAGGCGCTGACCCGTATCTCAATACCTTCAACATACCGTACGCTGATTATCCTTCCGCTTGACCACTGTTTCGCGCACGTGTGCGGATTCTATATTATGATTGCTTGTGGCGCCGCTGTAGCAACTACTCAGGTGGGTAGCACGCCGATGCAGACACTGAGAAACATCCCTACAAACATCCGCGAGGTAAAACCGCACTTCCTGCTCTCAGTACCTGCTCTGGCTAAAAACTTCCGCAAGAATATTGAGAGCAGCATCAAGAGCAAGGGTAAGACCACAGAGAAGCTCTTTAACTTCGCCCTCAAGGTTAGCTATGAGTACAACCAGGACGGATATAGCAAGGGTCGTGGTTGGAGATTTATCCTCAAGCCTCTCGTGGCACTCTTTGACAAGATTCTCTACAGCAAGGTGCGTGAGGGCTTTGGTGGCTGCCTGCAGTTCTTCGTGGGCGGTGGCGCACTGCTTGACTCGGAGCTTCAGCGCTTCTTCTACGCTGTGGGAATGCCTATGTATCAGGGCTATGGCCTTAGCGAGGCTACGCCGATTATCTCAACAAACTCTATCGGCGAGAAGAATCACCGCTTCGGCTCATCGGGTAAGCTCATCCAGCCTTTGGACATCAAGATTCTTGACGATGAGGGTCGTGAGCTGCCAGTAGGCGAGAAGGGCGAGATTGTCATCAAGGGCGAGAATGTTATGGCGGGCTACTGGAAAAACCCTTCAGCTACTGCCGAGACTGTCAAGGATGGCTGGCTCTACACTGGCGATATGGGTTATATGGCGGCAGACGGCTTCCTCTATGTGCTTGGCCGCTTCAAGAGTCTGCTAATCTCTTCTGACGGCGAGAAGTACAGCCCAGAGGGTATGGAGGAGGCTATGGTAGACAAGAGCCCATATATTGACCAGATTATGATTTACAACAACCAAAACCCTTATACCATTGCACTTGTCGTGCCTAATGGCGATGCACTGAAGGAGGCTGTCGCTACAGCAGAGGATAAGGCTAAGGCTGCAGCAGATATCCTGCACGCCGAGGTTGAGAAGTACCGCACTGGTGGCGTGTATGCCGACGAGTTCCCAGACCGCTGGCTCCCTGCTGCGCTGGCTATCGTGGACGAGCACTTCACAGAGCAGAATGGACTGGTAAACAGCACTATGAAGGTCGTGCGTAACAAGGTGGAGGCATACTTCCGCTCTCGCATTGACTACGCATACACCGCCGAGGGCAAGATGCGCCATAACGAGCAGAACATCGCATCCCTCAAGAAGTTGGTGGAAAAATAACCAACCACCATACAACACAGCAAGGGCCACGAAAGTGACCCTTGTTCTGTTTGTTTTGCCCCTTGAGCGGCAAGCGGGATTCGAACCCGTGACCCTCGGCTTGGGAAGCCGATGCTCTACCACTGAGCTACTGCCGCAAAGTGAGAGCAAAGATAGTAATTTTTTTTGAATCTACACAGCTAACAGCCGAAATGTAACAATGTAACGCTGTAACAGGGGTGTGCACAGCTGTTACACTCGTTACATCGTTACTCTCTGTTATCTGTACTCTGTACTCTGTACTCTGTACTCTGTTCTCTGTTCTCTGTACTCTTTTATCTGTACTCTACTCCAAGCGGATATCAACCTCGGAGTAGGCGTAACTCAGAGGCTGGCGTGGGGTTTCAAGTCTGGCACCAGTCACAAGGATATGGTTAGCACCTGAATACTGGAGTGTCAAGTAGTTAGGACCTATCTCTTTAACCTTTACTTTAATAAGATATTCGCAATATCCAGTAAGATTCATACCCTCCTTAATCTGCTCGCGGGTATAGCTTTTCGGATAGGGTGAAATGGTCTGACAACCGGGGTCGCAGGCAACAGTGCAACCACTTATGTGACACACGCTCCACTCTGGCGCATCAAAAACAGGCTTCTTCTTTTTCTTTGTCATATCGGTAAAGTTTTCACAAAGATAGTAATTTTCTTTAGAGAACTGAAAACTGAAAACGGAAAACTGAAAACTTAAGGACTCCACCGAACAACCGAACGAACGCCCTTGTTCGTTCGTTCGGTAGCCAATGGCCAATGGCCAATGGCTAATGTTTTTTTTGCGATAATCGCAAAAAATTACTACCTTTGTTTTTTTAAAAACAACAGAGTATGAATGTAGCGATTATTGGATACGGAAAAATGGGTCACGAGATTGAGCGTGTGCTTCTGCAGAGGGGACACCGAGTGGCTCTGACGATTGATTATGACAACACTCAAGACCTTAATGCTCAGTCACTTGCGGGCATTGATGTAGCTATAGAGTTTACCACCCCTGCTACGGCGTTTGACAATATCTGCACCTGCATAAATGCGGGCGTGGCGGTTGTCAGTGGCACAACGGGCTGGATTGAGCGTCTTGCTGAGGCACAGGAGTTGTGCAAGCAGCGTGGTGGCGCGTTTATGTACAGCTCAAACTACTCTTTGGGCGTGAATATCGCCTTTCGCATCAACCGTCGTTTAGCGGAGCTGATGAATCCTTACAGTGTCTATGATGTTGATATTGAGGAGATTCACCACACGCAGAAGAAGGATGCTCCGAGTGGCACAGCCATTACGCTCGCCTCTGACATTATCTCTCGCCTTGACCGCAAAACATCTTGGCACTGCATAGAGCCTCAGAAGGGGGAAGAGTCTGATAATAAGGAGGGTAGCATTGAGATTGTATCACTTCGCGAGGGCAGTGTACCGGGTACTCACACTGTTCGCTACCACTCTGATGACGACATTTTGGAGATTAAGCATACCCTTAAGTCTCGCAGTGCGCTTGCTACGGGTGCGGTTATTGCAGCGGAGTTTATCAGTGGCAAGGTGGGTGTGTTTACTATGGATGACCTATTTAAGGAGTAGATTATGAGGCAGTTACTGAAAAATAAGTGGTTTAAGTTTGGCGTTGTATCCGCTCTCTACACCCTTTTTGCGGTGGTGTGGACGGGCAATCTGTGGATGCTCTTGGGAGTGGTTGTTATCTACGACCTCTACATCTCGCGCCTCTTTTATAAATATGTGTGGCACTACAACGATGAGCTGTGTGAGCGTTCTGCGCTCTACAAGAGCATTTGGGGCTGGATTGATGCCATTCTGTGGGCGACAGTTGCTGCTACGCTGCTGCATCTGTTTGTCTTTCAGCTCTATAAGGTGCCGACATCCTCTATGGAGAAGACAATCCTTATTGGTGACTACATCTATGTGAGCAAGATAGCCTACGGCCCGCAGGTGCCAAATACGCCTATCTCTATGCCGTTTGTCTTCAACACTATGCCATTTACGGAGAATACAAAGTCTTACTGTGAGGCTGTGAAGTGGGACTACCACCGACTGAAGGGCACAAAGCGCATTGAGCGGGGCGACGTTGTGGTTTTCAACTACCCAGAGGGCGATACAGTGCTTATTACCAAGCGATTACAAGCCACTCCAGGCGTTAGCTACTACGATGTTTTGCGTAGCTACATCTCTACCTACGGAGAGAGGGAGGGTCGCGCCCACCTCTATGAGGATTACGATGTTAATGTCCACCCAGTAGACAAGCGCGAGAACTACATCAAGCGCTGCGTGGCTCTGCCTGGCGATAAACTCAAGATTGAGGGTACTCGCCTTATTATCAATGGGGTAGAGGTCACTGCTCCAGCCACCGAGCAACACATCTACTTCGTGCAGACCACAGCTCCACTGACATCCTACGCCCTGACAAAGGCGGGTGTGCGCGAGTGGGGAGGCTCTGCGCCATACTACTACCTTACGATGACTGCTGAGGAGGCTAAGGCAGTTGAGAAGATGGCTATTGTTGAGTCTGTGGTGCTCTATGACAACACCGAGCCTTCGCTTGACTTCTTCCCTCATAGCACCGAGTATAAGTGGACACAGGATAACTTTGGCGAGATGTGGGTGCCTCAGAGGGGCACAACTATTGCGCTGACCACTGAGACACTACCGCTCTATAGGCGCATCATTGAGCAGTATGAGGGGCACGAGCTTGAGGTTATTGATGGCGTGATATATATTGACGGTGCGCCTGTTGATACCTACACCTTTGCGATGGACTACTACTGGATGATGGGCGACAACCGCCACAACTCTGCCGATAGTCGCTTCTGGGGCTTTGTGCCTGAGGACCATATTGTTGGCAAGGCATCGTTTATCGCCTTCTCTACGGGCGAGGAGGGTATCCGCTGGAACAGAATGTTTAGAAAGATACGCTAATGGAGGATATCAAGGATAGCTACCTAACTATCTCTGCACCAGCAGAGTGCGCTATGCGAGAGCGGAGCAGTAAGTTCCTCTCTTATGCCTATCCTGTCTCTTCTGAGGAGCAGATAAAGGATATCCTTGACACTCTGCATAAGCAGTACTACGACGCTACACATCACTGCTACGCTTGGAGGCTGGGTCCTCACGGGGAGCACTTCCGCGCCAATGACGATGGCGAGCCTTCAGGCACAGCAGGTAAACCGATACTGGGGCAGTTGCTCTCAAAGGATATCACCGACTGCCTTGTGGTTGTTGTCCGCTACTTTGGCGGTACGAAGTTGGGCGTGTCGGGACTTATTCAGGCATACCGAGAGGCTGCTGCCGATGTGCTGGATAGTGCCGATGTTGTTGAGCGCACGGTAGATACCGTTGTGCGTGTGGACTTCTCATATATGGTTATGAACGATGTTATGCGCATCATCAAGGATGAGAGTCCGAAGGTCGTTGAGCAAACTTTTGACAACCTCTGCACTGTCACTCTTGCCATTCGTCAGAGCAAGGCAGAGCAACTACTTGGCAAACTGAGTAAGGTTAGCGGTGCAACTATAGAAGTTATTAGTAATGAGCTATAAATCTATCTACATAAAGGGCGCAAGGGTACACAACCTCAAGAATATAGAGCTTGACATACCCCACAATAGCCTTACCGTTGTCACAGGACTGAGTGGCTCTGGAAAGAGTACGCTCGCCTTTGATACAATCTTTGCTGAGGGTCAGCGTCGCTATGTGGAGTCTCTGTCGTCATACGCCCGCCAGTTCTTGGGGCGAATGACAAAGCCCGATGTGGATATTATCACTGGCATTGCTCCCGCCATTGCTATTGAGCAGAGGGTCACTACGCGCAATCCTCGCTCTACTGTTGGCACGACCACTGAGATTTACGACTACCTCCGACTGCTCTACTCCCGCATAGGTCGCACCTTCTCGCCAGTGTCGGGTATGGAGGTTAAGTGCTATACGACGGACGATGTGGTGCAATACTGCCTCTCGCTTGGTCTTGGCGAGCGAATTATGGTGGCTATACCACTGACAACAAAGCCAAACCAGACGATTATTGACCGCCTTGTACAGCTCTTCTCTGACGGTATCCAGCGACTCTATAAGGATGGGCAGACGATGCTTCTTGATCAGTTTATGCCTACTGTTGAGAGCACAACCACTACTGAGGGGGTCTATGTTGTTGTAGACCGTATAAGGGTTAGCGACGATGACGACACTCTAAACCGTATGCGCGAGTCTATCTCTGGCGCATTTGGCTATGGCACAAATAGTTGCGTGATTATCCACAACGATAGCACTACCGAGTTCTCGGCACTGATGACTACGGACGGGATTGAGTTTGAGCACCCTTCGGAGCACCTGTTTGGCTTTAATAATCCACTTGGTGCTTGCCCTGTTTGTGAGGGCTTTGGTCGCGTTACGGGCATTGACGAGAATCTTGTTGTGCCTGATAAGACCAAGACTATCTTTGACAATGCCATTGCCTGCTGGCGTGGCGAGAGTATGAGTCGCTTCCGCAATAAGCTCGTGCAGAACGCCTATAAGTTTGATTTTCCGATACATACGCCATACTATCAGCTCACAGAGGCGCAACGCCGACTGCTCTGGACGGGTAACGAGTACTTTGAGGGACTCAACGCCTTCTTTGACTACCTTGAGCGCGAGAAGAAGAAGCATAAGACCCAGTTTAGCATCCTCAAGGCTCGCTATACGGGTAAGACCCTCTGTCCCGCTTGTAATGGAGCACGACTACGCCCTGAGGCTCTCTATGTCAAGGTTGGCGGACGAAATATTGCCGAGCTGGCGAATATGAATATTGATAGCCTTATTGAGTTCTTTGAGACCCTTGAGCTTGACGAGCACGATAGAACTACTGCCGAGCGAATCCTCACCGAGATTCACAACCGCCTACAGTACCTTGCCGATGTAGGCTTGGGCTACCTTACCCTTGACCGATTAAGCTCTACGCTGTCGGGTGGCGAGAGCCAGCGCATAAACCTCTCAACCTCTCTGGGTAGCAATCTGACGGGCTCGCTCTATATCCTTGATGAGCCGAGCATTGGACTGCATCCACGCGACACTTCGCGCCTTATTAAGGTGCTTAAGCAGTTGAGAGATTTGGGTAATACTGTCGTTGTCGTTGAGCACGAGGAGGAGATTATCCGCGCTGCGGACTATATCGTGGATATCGGCCCTGAGGCGGGTGAGAATGGTGGCGAGGTGGTCTATAGTGGCGAGTATAGCAAGCTCTGCAATGCCAAGCGAAGCCTTACAGCCGACTATCTGTGTGGCAGACGCTCTATTGATATGCCTCGCACTGTGCGCCCTTGGAGCAACTATATCACTATCAATGGTGCAAGGGTAAACAATCTGAAGAATATCTCTGTCAAGATACCCCTTGGCGTAATGACCTGCATTACTGGCGTTTCAGGCTCTGGTAAGAGCTCCCTTGTCAAGAGCATCCTCTACCCAGCTCTGCGCCGTACTCTGCACGAGACTGGAGACCACCCTGGGGACTTTGACTCGCTGGGTGGCGATATAAAATTGGTGCGTAGCGTTGAGCTTGTGGACCAGAATCCTATCGGCAAGTCGTCACGCTCTAACCCAGTGACCTATATCAAGGCCTACGACGAAATTCGCCGACTCTTTGCTGACCAGCCGTATGCCAAGCGCACCAATATTCAGCCCTCTAACTTCTCGTTTAATATGGTTGGAGGTCGCTGTGAGCAGTGTCAGGGCGAGGGAACTATCAAGATTGGTATGCAGTTTATGGCCGATGTTGTCCTTACCTGCGATGCCTGCGACGGTAGACGATTTAAGCAGGAGATTCTTGATATCAAGTATCGCGGTAAAGATATCTGCGATGTGCTGGATATGAGCATTGACGAGGCTATAGCCTTCTTTGGCGAGGAGAGCCAGAGCAATAGCACCTGCCGTCGCATTGTTGAGCGCCTACAGCCCCTGCAGGAGGTGGGACTTGGCTATGTCAAGCTCGGCCAGAGCTCCTCAACGCTTTCGGGCGGAGAGAGTCAGCGCGTAAAGCTCGCATCGTTCCTTACAAAGGATACGGGCAATGGCAGTATACTCTTTATCTTTGACGAGCCTACTACGGGACTGCACTTCCACGATATCAAGCGACTGCTTAAGGCCTTTGATGCCCTTGTGAATAACGGCCATACAGTTGTTATCGTTGAGCACAATATGGATATTATCAAGTGCGCTGACCACATTATAGACCTCGGACCTGAGGCTGGCGATGACGGCGGTAGGGTAGTCTTTGAGGGAACGCCTACTGACTTACTTGGCTCTACATCAAGCCATACAGCCGATTATTTGAAGCAACACATAAAATGATAAAGGAGGAATTTTATACATACACACTGCCCAACGGCATTAAGGGTATCCACCGCAATATCCGCAGTGGAGCAGCTCGCTGTGCGCTGATTATTGGTGCAGGTAGCCGCGATGAGCTGCAGGGCGAGTATGGTCTGGCACACTTTGTTGAGCACGGACTATTCAAGGGCACTGCACGCCGTAAGGCCTATCAGGTAAATTGTCGCCTTGAGAATCTTGGTGGCGAGCTGAACGCCTTTACCACAAAGGAGGATACGACACTCCACGCAACGGTCTTGCGTAGTGACTTTAGCAAGGCTGCCGAACTTATCTCTGATGTGGTTTTCCACTCTACCTTCCCCGATAAGGAGCTTGACAAGGAGCGCGAAGTTATTGTAGATGAGATAAATACCTACAAGGACTCTCCTATGGATATGATATACGACACCTTTGAGGATATGATTTTTGAGGGGTCTGAGTTGGGGCATAATATTTTGGGTCGTAAAGCCGACCTTATGCGCCATAATAGCGCAGCTATGCACCGCTTTGTTGATAGGACATACACCACCGACCAGATGGTCTTTGCCTCTATTGGCGCTATTTCTAATGCTCGCATAGAGCAGATTGCCTCTCGCTATTTCGCTTGCGAGCCTGCCTCTACCAAGTCTTATACCCGAACTGTTCCTCAACCATATAAGGCCTTTACTCGCGAGGTTACAAAACATACTCATCAGGCGCACTGCATCATAGGTAATCGCGCCTATAGCATTACAGAGGATAAGCGATTGCCACTCTCGCTACTTATTAATATATTAGGTGGCCCTACGGCTAACTCACGCCTCAACATCACTGTTCGTGAGCGTAAGGGACTGTCGTATAATATTGAGGCGAGCTATACCCCTTACTCCGATGCAGGTATGGCGCTGATATACTTCAGCTCTGAGCACTGCAATGCCGACCTGTGCCGCGAGATTATTGACTCTGAGATTCGCAAACTGCAGACCGAGAGGCTCACCGCTCGCCAACTATCAATGGCTAAGCGACAGTATATCGCCCAGATGACTATCTCTACTGAGGGTAGCGAGAACTATATGCTCGGCGTTGGCCGTAGTATGCTTGTTCACGGTGAGGTTGATACCCTTGACCAAGCCTTTAAGAAGATTAATGCTGTTACTGCCGACCAGATTCTTGAGGTGGCAAACGAAATTTTTGTAAACAACTCAACACTACTCTATAAATGAGCACTTTAGACCAATACATCACCGACCATACCACTGCCGAGGATGCTCTGCTTGCGGAGCTTGAGCGACAGACTCACCTCAGGGTTATTAACCCGCGAATGATATCTGGACACGTGCAGGGCAAACTCCTTGAGATGCTTGTGCGTATGATTCGCCCAAAGAGAGTCCTTGAGATTGGCACTTTTACGGGCTACTCAGCGCTCTCAATGGCTGCGGGCCTTGATGATGATGCGCTTATTGACACCTGCGAGGTAGACGACGAGCTGGAGGAGATGATACTCAGCTTCTTTGACCGCTCAGAGCATCGCAGTAAGATTCGCCTTCACATCGGCTCGGCACTTGAAACAGCTCCAGCGCTGGGGGAGGTCTACGATATGGTCTTTATTGATGGCGATAAGCGCGAGTATACAGCATACTACAATATGCTCTTTGACAACAACTTAGTGCATAGTGGCAGCTGGATTTTGGCTGATAATATTCTCTGGTATGGAAAGGTTGTTGAAACGGTTGCCAAGGGCGATAAGCAGACCCAAGCCATCATTGAGTTTAACGATATGGTAGTGACAGACCCTCGCGTAGAGAATGTTATTCTACCTATCCGCGACGGCATAAACCTTATTCGCGTGAAGTAAAGAGTGTGAATAAATTGTTAAAAAAAACGCAGACTATATTTGGCTATTCAGAAAAAGTGGCGTAACTTTACGCAGCGAATAAATCTAAACTTGATATATGAAAAAGGTTGATGTAGTACTCGGACTCCAGTGGGGAGACGAGGGTAAAGGTAAGGTGGTTGATGTATTGACCCCAAATTACGATGTTATTGCTCGTTTTCAGGGCGGTCCAAATGCAGGACACTCTCTCCACTTCGGCGGTAAGAAGTTCGTTCTGCATACAGTTCCTTCTGGCATCTTCCGAGATGGCTCTATGAACATCATCGGCAATGGTGTAGTTATCGACCCTGTTATTCTTGCTGAGGAGATTGCTCAGATTGAGTCTACAGGTATTGATATGGTCTCTCACCTTAAGGTTTCAAAGCGTGCACACCTTATCCTTCCAACACACCGTGCTCTTGATGCTGCCAGCGAGGCTGCAAAGGGCAAGACCAAGATTGGCTCTACTCTGAAGGGTATCGGCCCTGCTTATATGGATAAGACTGGCCGTAATGGTCTTCGCGTAGGCGACATTCTTCTTCCTGACTTTATGGAGCGCTATCAGGCTCTGAAGGAGAAGCACCTGTTCCAGCTTCGTCAGTACGACTATCAGGTAGATGTTGATGCCTACGAACAGGAGTGGTTCCGAGGCATTGAGTCACTCAAGCGCTTTGAGTTCGTAGATAGCGAGATGCTTGTTCACGACTACCTTACTAAGGATGCAACAATCCTTGCTGAGGGCGCTCAGGGCTCACTTCTTGATATTGAGTTCGGTACCTATCCATTTGTTACCTCATCTAACACCCTCTGCGCAGGTGTCTGCACTGGTCTTGGTGTAGCTCCAACCCGCATTGGCGAGGTATATGGTATCTTCAAGGCATACTGCACCCGCGTAGGTAGCGGTCCATTCCCAACAGAGCTCTTTGACTCTACAGGCGAGACTCTGCGTCAGGTAGGTAACGAGTTTGGTGCTACAACAGGTCGCCCTCGCCGTTGCGGTTGGCTTGACCTTGTAGCTCTTAAGTATGCTGTAATGATGAATGGCGTTACGGCTCTTATTATGATGAAGTCAGATATCCTCAACGACTTTGACACTATCAAGGTTGCTGTAGGCTACCAGCTTGGAGATAAGCAGGTTGACTACTTCCCATACGAGGCAGACGACAGTATCGTTCCTATTTACCGAGAGTTTCCTGGCTGGAATTGCGATATCTGCAATGTCCGTAACTACGACGAGTTCCCACAGCAGTTCAAGGATTATGTAGCCTTTATTGAGGCTGAGTGTGGTGTTCCAGTAAAGATTATCTCTGTAGGTCCAGACCGCGAGGAGACAATTATCCGATAGCGTTATGCGACAACAATAAAGGGCAGTGCTGTGTGGTACTGCCCTTTATTGTTAATAGACCCTCTGACCAAAGATGCTTGACCCTACACGAACCATCGTAGAGCCACACTGAACGGCGATAGGGTAGTCGTCCGACATACCCATTGAGAGGATATCAAAACTACTGTCAAACATCGGCTCAAGTTCGTGCTTGATAGCTGCAAGGCGCTCAAAGTCTGACCTTACAACAGCCACATCCTCTGTAAATGTCGCCATACCCATCACTCCACGAATGCGGATGCTCTTCAACTCGCCAATCGCACCCGAAGCGACATACTCCCGCAACTGCTCAACATCCCAACCGCTCTTGGTCTGCTCACTTGCCACATGTACCTCTAATAGACACTCTATAGTTCTACCACAGCGCTCTGCCTCACGATTGATACACTCCAGCAACCTTGCGCTATCAACCGAGTGAATAAGCGAAATAAAAGGCGCTATAGCCCTAACCTTATTGGTCTGCAGGTGGCCAATCATATGCCACTCAATATCAGCAGGTAGACTCTGATGTTTAGCCATAAGCTCCTGCACACGACTCTCACCAAAGACTCTTTGTCCCGCCTCATAGGCCTCTGCAATAGCCTGGGCTGGATGAAACTTTGAGACAGCCACAAGGGTAACACCCTCTGGCAGCGTTGCGCGTATGTCTTGCAAATTTGAAGTAACAGACATAATTTCCGATATTTTGCAACACAAAGATAGCTCAAAGTGTGCGCCAATGCAAGATTTTCAGATAAATTTCTTATCTTTGTAGCTATGAGACGATTTTTAATATCAATATTCGCGCTCTGCATCGCCTCTTTTGCAGTGGCGGAGGGTGTTAAAGCACCCAAGATTGTTGTAGGGCCATATATTCAGGCGTGTGGACAGAACGAGTTTACAGTTGTTTGGCAGACCGACTGCGATGCGGTAAGCTGGGTAGAGGTTGCGCCAGATGACGGTACGCACTTCTACAATAGTGCCAGAGAGCAGTTTTTCCACACCATTCACGGTCGCAGAGCTGTAGGTCGTTGGCATACTGTTAAGGTTACGGGGCTTGATGCAGGCACTACTTACCGTTACAGAGTGCTAAATAAGGGCGTTGTCTTCAATCCCAAGAGTGGCCGTCCATACTACAGCGAGGGAAGGGGTAGCGATGTCTACCGTCGTCAGCCATACCGTATGCGTACGCTGAGCGACAAGGCTCAAACCCTCCGTTTTGCTGTAGGAAACGACTTCCACGACAAGCCTGAGATACTTGAGCAGCTATTCTCAAAGGATGTTATCACGCCAGAAAACTACGACTTTGTCCTCTACAATGGCGATATGGTTAGCAAGTTTGAGACCGAGCAGCGACTTGTTTTGAGCGTTCTCAATCCATCTGTGGCTCAGTTTGCAACAGAAGTACCACTATTTGTTGCGCGCGGAAACCACGAGACTCGCGGAGCATGTGCAACAGCATTTAGCGACTACTTCCCAACCTCAACTGGCGCACCATACTACACATTTAGCGTTGGCAACACCTTCTTCATCGTTCTTGACGGTGGCGAGGATAAACCCGACAATGACATTGAGTATCACGACCTTGTCCGCTATGACAACTACCGCAAGCAGGAGGCAGTGTGGCTTCAGAGTGTCGTTGAGAGCCCTGAGTGCAAAAACGCGCAGACCAGAATCGTCGTAATTCACATTCCGCCAAAGAGTAGCGGTTGGCACGGCGAGGCTGAGATTGCGCGACTCTTTGTACCAATCCTCAACAGCGCAGATATTGATTTGATGCTATGTGGACACATTCACAAGTACCGCTTCAGCGAGGCTGGCGATACAACATACGGCTGTAATTTCCCTATTGTCTGCAACCCAAACCGCACACGAATGGATGTTGTGGTAAGTAGCGACAAGATTGCCTACAAGATAATCAACACCGAAGGAGAAGAGATAACTAACGAAATATCAATAAAATAATGAAACGACTAATTCTAACACTCGCGCTTGCTGTAGGAGTAGTATCTGCCTACGCCTGCACAAACTTTATTGTCACTAAGGGAGCCTCAACAGACGGCTCGGTAATGGTAACCTATGCAGCTGACTCTCATCAGCTCTATGGTGCTCTGTACAAGTACAACCCAGCAAAGAAGCCAGCTGCAACAATGCCCGTATATGACTGGGATTCAGGTAAATATTTTGGAGATATTGCTCAAGCACCTGTAACATATGCTACCGTTGGTAATATGAACGAGCACTCGCTGATTATTACCGAGACTACTTGGGGTGGTCTTCCGCAGCTTGAGGACCCAAATGGCAAGATTGACTATGGTTCACTTATCTACATCACTCTGCAGCGCGCAAAGAGTGCTCGCGAGGCTATTGCAACTATCGTAGAGCTTGCAAATACCTATGGCTATGCCTCATCGGGCGAGAGTTTCTCTATTGCAGACGCTGACGAGGCGTGGATTATGGAGCTTATCGGCAAGGGCGACTCTACAAACGACCCATCTCGCAAGGGTATTGTCTGGGTGGCTCGTCAGATTCCTGATGGATATGTTTCTGCACACGCAAATCAGGCACGAATTACTAACATTTCAAAGAACGACCCAACCTGTCTCTACTCTGAGGATGTAATCTCTTTTGCTCGCAAAGAGGGTCTTTTTGAGGGCGATGACAAGGACTTCAGCTTCTGCGACACATATGCGCCAGCAGACTTTGGTGCTCTTCGTGGCTGCGAGGCTCGCGTTTGGAGCTTCTTCCGTTCAGTGACAGAGGGTATGGATGCCTATGTAGACTATGCTATGGGTGTAAATCCTCAGAACAAGATGCCTCTATGGGTTAAGCCAACCGAGAAGATTAGCCCTAAAAAGCTCTTTGACGCAATGCGCGACCACTATGAGGGTACACCTATGGATATGACAAAGGATATTGGTGCAGGTGGACACGCTCTACCATATCGTTGGCGTCCGATGTACTTTAGCGTAGATGGCGTAGAGTACTGCAATGAGCGCGCTACGGCTACACAGCAGACAGGTTTCTGGCTCTGCGGTCAGGCTCGTAAGGATAAGGTCGGCATCCTCTGGTTTGGCGTAGACGATGCTGCAACTTCTGCCCTCACACCTATATATGTAAATACAACAGAGGTGCCTTGGTGCCTAAGCGAGGATAATGGCTCTATGCTCAAGTACTCTGACACATCACTTTTCTGGATTACAAATCGCGTAGCACAGTTTGCATACCTCCGATACGACATAATCGGTAAGAAGGTGCGCGAGAGCGTAGATGCTTGGGAGAACGCAATGCTTGAGAAGGTTAAGCAGATTGACATCGCCATTGGCAACACTCCAAAGGCAAAGAAGAGGGCGCAGATAGCAACAGAGTTCACTCTTGAGGGCGCACAGCTGCTCTTTGACACTTGGGCAAAACTTGATAAGTACCTGATGGTAAAGTACATTGATGGCAATGTCAAGGGTGAGGATGCAAACGGCTTTATTGACAACGGCAATGGTAAGGATATCCCTGGTAAGATTGAGCAACCAGGATACAGCGAGAAATGGAAGAGAGCTGTTGCTGCTGATAATGGCAAAATTCTTGAAGTTGTTAAGTAATAACTAAATAGGGCTATTATATGAAGTACGACTTGATAATCATCGGCAGCGGTCCTGCTGGTTATGTAGCAGCAGTTCGCGCATCACAGTTAGGCAAGAGTGTTGCTCTTGTAGAGAAGGCAGAGGCTGGCGGCACTTGTCTAAACTGGGGCTGCATACCTACCAAAGCACTGCTCAAGAGTGCGCAGGTATACTCATACTGTAAATCTGCAGCAAACTATGGCGTGGATATGGAGTGCGAGCCTCAGGCAAACCTTAGCCGTATGGTTGCTCGCTCACGCACCGTAGCTCAGAATATGAACAAGGGTGTGCAACTACTACTCAAGCGCAATAATGTTGAGATTTTGAACGGCTTTGGTCGCCTTGTATCTCCTACAGAGGTGGATGTTGAAGGGGTTGTATATCAGGCTGATAACATCATTCTTGCCACTGGCGCTCGTCCACGCGAGATGGCGTTTATGCCCGTTGACCACACACATATCATCAACTCAAAAGATGCTCTGTCGCTTGAAAAGCTACCACAGACAATGGTTGTCGTTGGCTCTGGAGCTATTGGTAGCGAGTTTGCATTTTTCTATGCTTCACTCGGCGTAAAAGTTACCGTTATTGAGTATATGCCACAGCTTATGCCACTTGAGGATGAGGAGGTTGCAAAGACAATGGAGCGCGTCTTCCGCCGCCAAAGAATCGGCGTGATGACCTCAACGACTGTCAAGAGTGTTGCTGTTGTGGACGATAAGTGCCAGATTGAGATTGAGGGCAAAAAGGGCACAGAGACCCTTACTGCCGATGTTGTACTCTCGGCAGTGGGCATTAAGTCAAATATTGAGAATATCGGACTTGAGCAGCTTGGTATTGCCGTTGAGCGCGATAAGATTGTGGTTGACAGCAATTTCCGCACAAATATACCTGCGGTATATGCCGTTGGAGATATTATTGCCACACCAGCACTTGCGCATATCGCATCTACAGAGGCTATTCGTTGCGTAGAGGGCATCTGCGGACTTAGCCCAAAGGCTATTGACTACTCAACAATCCCCTCTTGCATCTTTACCACTCCAGAGGTTGCCTCTGTAGGTATTACCGAGAAGCAGGCCGTAGAGCAGGGTATAGAGCATACTATTGGTAGATATCAGTTTGCGGCCTCTGGAAAGGCTATGGCTGCGGGCGACCGTGACGGCTTTGTAAAGATTATCTTTGACAGTGAGAAGCGCGTAATTGGTGCGCACATCGTGGGTGCAAACATCGTTGAGATGTTAGGCGAGGTAACACTTGCTAAAGAGCTGGGTATCACAGCCGAGCAGATTGCACATACAATTCACGCACACCCTGCAATGTATGAAGGCATTGCCGAGGCTGCAGAACAAGCACTTGGATGCGCAATACACGCATAGACTCCTCTCATATCACAACAAAGGCTGCCCAGTTAGGCAGCCTTTATTGTGTACAGTGAATGGCTTACTGAAGCTTATTACGAAGGTAGAAGTGGTATACAAGCGTTCCTACAAAGTTTGTACAGAGAATAAGCAATGTAACCAAAATCTTAACAACCAAGTCGGTTGCAGGCTTCTTTGTAAAAAGATCATACACGCAATAGACGCCCCAGCAGAAAAACACGATA
Source organism: Alistipes sp. (assembly GCA_017938765.1). Taxonomy (GTDB): domain Bacteria; phylum Bacteroidota; class Bacteroidia; order Bacteroidales; family Rikenellaceae; genus Alistipes. Next base: position 53,455 of record JAGBAX010000021.1, read on the forward strand.
CCAATTAATGTTGCAATCATAGTTGTAAATGTTTTAGAGTGTTACAATTTAGTTGTTTTTATAAAAGTTGTATCATTATATATCACATCACTGAGGAATAGTCCTTGCGCGGGAGCTCCTGCGCTGGAGAGGCGTAGGTCTTTAGCCTCAACGATTTTGCAGAACTCATCAACAGTATATCTTCCACGACCTACATCTACAAGTGTGCCGACAATAGAGCGCACCATATTTCTCAAGAAACGGTCTGCGCGAATGGTAAAGCGCAAAATGCCATCCTCCTCAACACTCCAGTGCGCATCCATAATGTGGCAGATATTGGTTTTATTATTGGAATTGAGTTTAGCGAATGATGTAAAATCACTATAGGTGAGCAACTTTGCAGCCGCCTGATTCATCGCCTCAACATCTAATGGAACATAGTACAACCAAGCAGAGTGGCGACGGAATGGATTCTTCACAGAACTGATGAAGTAGGTATACTCTCGCTCCATAGCGGCAAAACGAGCGTGCGCAGTCGCCTCAACAGGAGTTATAGAGAATATACCGATATCCTTTGGTAGCATCATATTGAGTTTATAGAGCATCTGGGTAATATTCACATCTACCTCCGCATCAAAGTGCGCAACATAGTATGAAGCATTTACACCCGTATCTGTACGCCCTGCGCCCACAATCTCTGTAGGGGTGCGTAGCAACTTTGTCAGTGCCTCCTCAATAGTCTGCTGCACTGATGGCATATCGGGCTGTCGCTGCCAACCACAGTACGCAGCCCCGTCGTATCTTAACTCTACAAAATATCGCACACGCAAAGATAACTAAAATTTGCAAAATGACAAACTTTTACTACCTTTGTTAACGATAAACATTAAATCACATATTCACTATGCCGATAATTATCAATTTAGATGTAATACTTGCAAGGCGCAAGATGACACTTTCTGAATTATCCGAGAGGGTAGGCGTCTCTATTGTCAATCTTTCCGTTCTAAAGACTGGCAAGGCAAAGGCCGTGAGATTCTCAACGCTTGAGGCTATTTGCGAGGCGTTAGACTGTCAGCCTGGAGATATTATCGAACATCGCAAAGGTACACTATAATGAAACGATTACTTTTAATAATATCTGCAATATGCTCTCTTGTTGCAGTCTATGCAGAGGATAGGCCAATAAAGGTCGCACTTCTTGCCGACCTACACATCACCCCAAACAACGACAATGACAAGATTATGCCCTCTCTTGTGGAGGAGATAAACGGCAACAAATACGACCTTGTTATCGTAGCGGGCGATTTGACCAATATCGGCAGCTACGACGAACTTAGGTGTGCACACAACCATCTAAAACAGATAAAACATCGCCAGATAGTCACTCACGGCAACCACGAGACAACTTGGAGCGAGAGTGGCGGCAAGGACTTTGAACGTCTTTGGGGACATAATGGCTGTACTACTGCTCGCGTGGGCGAATATCTCTTTGTTGCCTTTCCAGCTGGACCTTACGTCAAGATGGCTGACGGTACAGCACAAGATAGTGCGCGACTAAAGTGGGTTGAAAATCAGCTAAAAAAAGGGGAGCGTGGCAAAATTATCTCCATATGCCACTATCCTCTTAACGGCGATTTAACTAACCGAGACCAGGTAACATCGCTAATGAAGAGATATGGAGTAAGCGCCTCACTATGTGGACATTATCACAAACCACAGCTGATGAATTTTGACTCTCTACCAGGCATTGTTGGCCGCAGCCTAATGCTCCCAACTGGCGATGGCAGAAATTATGGTTATACAGAGCTTGTAATTCGGGGTGACTCTATACATATCGCAGAGAAAGTTATTGGCAAACCTACTGAGCATCGCCACACAATCTGCCAAGTGACAGACAGCCACATCAACAGCATTACACCCTCACCTGCCACAGAGCCATTGGAGTACAGCCATTTTGATGCGGAATGTATTATAACGGACAATGCTGCAATATACACAGCAGCGCAAAGAGTAGACAACACTCTCTACTACGGCAATTCCGCAGGAGAAGTAAAGGCCTATAGTATTGATAGCAAACGGTTTAAGTGGATTTATCGTTTTCGCGACCCAATATACTCTACACCAATTGTTACAGAAGATAAAGTTATTATAGCAACACTCTCGCAGGGCATTGTGGCACTAAATAGATATAGTGGCAAGAGGCTTTGGACAAACAATGACGGCAACACCTTTATTGGCAATGGAACTCTCCATGATGGCTATATATACATCGGTGCGCGAGGAAAGATGTATAAAATTAACTGCAACACTGGACAAACAGCGTGGTGCTACACCTTCGGAGAGGCCCATCCACAAGCTTGGCCAACTGTGACAGGGGATAAATTAATATTCGGCGCGTGGGACTGTAACCTATACTGCGTTGATTGCAACTCTGGCAAGGAGTTATGGCGTTGGAGTAATGGCTCTAAAAACCGACTCTTTTCACCTGGAAATGTCGTTGCACGAGTAGCTGACGATAGGGTAATGATAGTTGCACCAGACAGATATATGACCGCAATAGACCTCAACTCTGGAGAACAAATTTGGAGAATAAAAGAGCGTAAAGTTCGTGAAAGTACAGGTTTAAGTAGCGACGGCAAAGTATTCTACAGCAAGACTATGGATGGACAAATGATTGCCGTACCAATGGATACTAACTTCTACACAGAGCTGTGGTGCACAGATGCAGGTTGGGGATATGATCACAGCTTTTGCCCGCTTATTGTTAGCGACGATATTGTATATATGTCCAATCGCCGAGGCAAGGTAGCTGCAGTAAGCAGCAGTGGAGAGCTATTGGGTGTTGGAAAGTTTGCCAACTCTACAGCCAACGACCTTAGAATTGACTCTAATGACAACATCTGGGCGAGTTTTATTGAGGGTACAATATGGCGTTTAAGAGTTGTTCAGAAGCAGATTGGTCAATAAATTGTCAATAAAAAAGTGTTTTACCGTTACAACCAATCTAAAAAAACACTATTTTTGCAGTGCTAATGAACATTTAGGTTAGTTATGGAAACAGATGCAAAAAAGTATGTAGAGGGCTTCATGGCGCAGGTTATCGCCAGAAATCCCAATGAGCCAGAGTTTCATCAGGCCGTAAGAGAGGTTGCAGAGTCTCTTGCCCCTTACATTGTTTCAGATCCAGCACTTCAGCAACTCAAAATTTTAGAGCGCATTGCTGAGCCTGAGCGTGTAATTATCTTCCGTGTACCATGGCTTAACGACCGTGGAGAGATTGAGATTAACCGAGGGTTCCGTGTGCAGATGAATAGCGCACTTGGCCCATACAAGGGAGGTATTCGCTTCCACGCCTCTGTAAATCTGAGCATTATGAAGTTCCTTGCCTTTGAGCAGACCTTCAAGAATAGCCTTACAACCCTTCCAATGGGTGGTGGCAAGGGTGGCTCTGATTTTAACCCTAAGGGTCGTTCAGACAATGAGGTTATGCGCTTCTGCCAATCATTTATTACCGAGTTATATCGCCACATAGGTCACGATACAGATGTTCCAGCGGGAGATATCGGCGTTGGAGGTCGTGAGATTGGATATATGTTTGGTCAATACAAACGCCTGCGCGACGAGTTTACTGGTACCTTTACAGGCAAAGGTCTTGGCTGGGGCGGCTCACTACTTCGCCCTGAGGCTACAGGCTACGGACTTTGCTACTTTACTCAGCAGATGCTTGCTACACGCGGCGAGACATTTGAGGGCAAAACAGTCTGCGTATCAGGCTCTGGAAACGTTGCACAGCACGCTGCCGAGAAGGCTATGCGACTTGGTGCAAAGGTTGTAACACTCTCTGACTCATCTGGTTACATATACGACCCAGATGGATTTACAGAGGAGAAAATTCAGTATGTAAAGCTTCTAAAGAACGTATATCGTGGACGAATAAGAGAGTATGTTGATAAGTATCCGACAGCTCAATACTTTGCTGGAGAGCGCCCATGGGGTATTAAGTGTGACATAGCACTGCCTTGCGCAACACAGAATGAGCTCAACGGAGAGGAGGCTCAAACTCTTGTAGAGAATGGTTGCTTCTGCGTTGCCGAGGGTGCCAATATGCCATCTACACCAGAGGCAATTGAGGTATTCTTAAGCAACAAGCTCCTCTATGCTCCTGGCAAAGCATCAAATGCAGGTGGTGTAGCCACTTCAGGTCTTGAGATGTCACAGAACTCTATGCGCATAAAGTGGACAGCCGAGGAGGTGGATGAGAAGCTGCACTCCATTATGCAGAACATCCACGAGGTATGTACCAAGTACGGCAAAGAGGAGGATGGTTATATCAACTATGTTAAGGGTGCAAATATCGGAGGCTTTATGAAAGTTGCCGAGGCAATGATTGCACAGGGTTGCGTATAGTCGTTATACCTACTTATATATAAGCAGATATCATCGGAGAGGGGTCACTGAAAAAATTTTTTCAGTGACCTCGTTATTCTATGATATTTATTTTTACACAATATAGTATTTCACAGTAGAATATGCTATATTTGTATAGAAAAATTGATATTTTACTATGAAACGATTCTTAACAATCTTTTCTACTATACTATTATCTTCATCTGTTGTCTTCGGTCAGCAAGCAGATAAGAGAGTTGGAGAGCTTCTCAATACAAGCAACTGGTTTGAACTTGAAAGAGTATATCCTGCTATCGCGGCTGATGTAGAGACACCAATGCTCAAGCAGATGGCCGAGGTTATGCTTGCATCCAACTTCAACCGTCCGGCAGAGCTACGAGAGAAACTTCAGAGATTTATTGCCGAGTATCAGGCTGAACTTGGCTTTGAGAATGTCTGCAACATGACAGTAATGGGAGCTATGGTGGAAGGATATGAGGGAAACTATGCGGTGGCAGCTGATATGGTAAAGGCTATCGCTGATGCTGTAAAGGCTGCAACTGGTTCTTTGGAGGGAACTGGATTGTCTGAACTCCTTGCATACTATGAGACTATCAGAGAATATCCAGCTCCAATCCTTGAAAAGCCTGCGGAAGATGTCAATATTACACTAACAGAGAAGTCGGGATTAATGTGGATTCCAGTAGTAATCAATGGCAAGAAATATGATTTCATTCTTGATACTGGAGCCTCATTTACGATGATATCCCAAGACTTGGCAAAAGATATCGGAGCAAAGATTATCGGTGATTCTGTATTTGTTGGTGGTGGCGAATCAACTGGTGGATATGGACAGAGAGCCTTCATTGAGAATATGAATGTAGGCCCTATATCACTCAAGAATATCATTGCATTTGTTAGTGATAATCCCTCTGATGATGACCCTCTCAAAGTAGATGCTGTGCTCGGTATGGACTTCATCAAAAGAGCCGGAGAGATTCAGATTAACCCTTCTACAATGGCTCTGACTATTCCAGCGCAGAAAACTCTTCCGCGCTATGGAAGGAATATTATTCTTGAGGTTAATATTCCAGTTGTTGAAGCCTCTGATGCCAATGGAAACAGATATACATTCATACTTGACACTGGAGCCAGTGGAGACAATCTATCGGATTTTTGGTTTAGCAAGAACACAGAAATAACAGCGGCACTTCCTGTAGAGACTCAGCGCACATGGGGACATGGTGGCACAGTTCAGAATCAGATTGTAAAGGTTCCTGAATACAAATTGACAATCGGCAACGCTTCTGCTGACTTCAAAGAAATAGCGGCGACGGTCCCTGCAAATGGCACAGTATCTTCAACACGCGACGGACGCCTTGGTATGGGTCTGTTGAAGCAATTCAAGAGGGCTATCTTCAACTTTGAGGATATGTTTGTGGCGTTTGAATAATTTGCTTTTGCTTAAAATTAAATATTTTTGTGTAACGTAACCTAAAAACTACAATATGAAAAAAGCCATTCTACTACTTACCTCAATGGCTATGCTATCTATCACATGTAGCAACAGCCCTGAGAAGGATATCCAATCCAATAACAGCACGAGTACAACTCCGACATTTGGCAAGACTCTTCCTGCATGGAGTGAAGGCTATCTTGATATCCATTTTATAAATACTGGTCGCGGTGAGTGTTGCTTCTACATACTTCCTGACGGTACAACCCTGCTTGTAGATGCTGGAGAGATTGTTGATAGTAATATTACGGTCACTCAGCGCCCAAATGCTCTTATTAGACCTCATAGAGTCTACGCAAACTACATCAAGCACTTCCTCCCTGCTGGTAAAACGGCTATAGACTACTGCGCTCCGTCTCATTTCCATATTGACCATATAGGAAGTAGCGATGCTGTGACCGAAACGGCAGAGGCTGGTTATCGCAAGTCTGGACTACTGGCTCTCTATGACGCAATTCCCTACAACCATATACTTGATAGGGCATATCCAACATACACCGAAGATGACGTAACTGCGCCGTTGAGCGGCGAGCTCGCTGGGGATTGGGCAACATTTGTCACTTGGGGCGTTAAGGAGGGTAAGTTTACAGCCGAGCGATTCACACCAGGAAAGGAGCAGATTATTCTACAACACAATGCAGAGAAATACAGCGACTTTTCTCTACTCAACATCTGCGCAAATGGCTTTGTGGTGTGTAAAAACAGCGATGGCAGCGTAGGCATTACAGGCAAGAAACAACAGACAGGCGGCAACTCCTCTTCATGCGGTTTTCATATCAGATATGGCAAGTTTGACTACATTGCATGTGGCGATTTAACAAGCTCCCCTCAAAATTTAGTAGCATACTACTTCCGCGACTTTATCGGCAACGGAAACCTTGATGCCTTTAAGTGCCATCACCACCTTGCTAACAATAGCTGGGGCTCACAGATGCAAAATTGCAACTTTGACCCGCATGTAGTTTTAAACCACTGTTTTACAAACAACAAGCCTGATGTTGAGAAACTTAAGCAAGTACTCCCTACAATTACGAGCTTCTTTGCAACAAATATCCACCCAGATATTTTTGAAAACCCAGAAGTTAAGCAAAATAAGCTAATCGACCGAATAACTGCATACAATGGCCATATTGTTCTCAGAGTAACCCCTGGAGGCAATAGCTTCTACGTTTATATGCTTGATGATAGCAATTTAGAGTATAATGTCAAGTTCATCAGCGGTCCTTACCACTCTAAATAATAAACTACAACGATGAAAAGAGTTCTATTTCTCATATCAGTATTTGCATTGCTATACTTACCAAGTAGCGGAGGCAATGCACTCAATGCCAAGATTGGCAAAACCCTGCCCGCTTGGAGTGAGGGCTATTTAGATATACACTTTATCAATAGCGGTCGTGGTGAGTGTTGTTTCTACATACTCCCAGACGGAACTACGCTACTTGTTGATGCTGGAGAGATTGCAAAGGGTAAAATTGGAGTTGCGCAACGACCAAATGGGCAAACGCTGCCAACTATTACATACGCCAAATATATCAAGAACTTCCTACCCACTGGCAAAACTGACATAGATTACTGCTCGCCATCGCATTTCCACACCGACCATATTGGTAGCACTAAAATGGTAAGCGGAAAATCTCCAGCAGGTTATCGCAAGTCGGGACTTTTAGCACTTTATGACTATGTACCATACAAACACATACTTGACCGCGCCTATCCTACATATACAGAAGACGATGTAACACCAAAAATGGAGGGCCAACTCTCAAAAGATTGGGCTACATTTGTCACTTGGGGTGTAAAAGAGGGGAAATTTACAGCGGCCCGTTTTACTCCTGGTAAAGAGCAGATTGTACTACTTAACAGAGCTAAGAAGTATAAGAATTTCTCTGTTTTCAACATCTGCGCTAATGGTTTTGTGTGGGGTAAAGATAGCAATGGTAACGGAATGCTCATTGGAGGCAAGGCTCGCAGAGGCGGAAATCCAACATCTTGTGGTTTTCATATAAGATACGGCGACTTTGACTATATAGCTTGTGGAGACGTCTCATGGACATCTCAAAATATGACAGCATTCTATTTTCGCGATTATGTTGGCAACAACAATCTTGATGCCTTCAAATGTCACCATCACTTAGCATACAATAGTTGGGAAGTGATGATGCAGGAGTTCAATTTTGACCCTCAAGTTGTACTAAACCACAGTTTTACAGCCAAAAAGCCACACCCTGAGCCTCTTAGCCGCGTATTAGCAAACTGTCAAGGCTTCTTCGCAACCAACATTCACCCCGATATTGCAGCTGCAAATAGAGAGTTGATAGATAAAATAGCTGGATACAATGGACATATTGTTCTGCGCGTCAAACCAGGTGGCAAAATATTCTATGTCTATATGCTTGACGATAGCGATTTTGAGTATCGCGTCAAATCCATTCACGGGCCATATAATAGTAAGTAGCCATTTGCTTTTGGCTGTTAGCACAACATCCGCAGAAATGCGGATGTTTTTTATTTACTACTTGCATGCCACTGAATTCTTGCACCACTTTATTGTCAAAACGCGGTATATACAACGCCGCGATTAAGCCGAGAGCAGAGACGGCTTGCAGACTTTGCCGAGGCGGAGCGGTGAAGGGTCGCCAAAGGCGAGCCAGCGCTCGGTGAAAAATCCCAGCGATGGATAGTACTAAAGCGTACAGCCATTGCTGGGATTTTTTGCTAGCGGAAGTAGGTATCCGCGTTATCACGATAAAATATTACAAGTTTAGCTCAGCCTTGATAGCCTCCATCTTTGCATCAAGAGCAGCCTGAACCTCATCAAACTGATCTACAGAAGGTAGGGTAGCCTTAACACCGAAGTAGAACTTAATCTTTGGCTCAGTACCTGAAGGACGAACAGAGACCTTTGTGCCATCAGCAGTTACCCACTGAAGAACATTGCTCTTATCCTCAATACCCTCAATAGCCGACTTAACGCCAGATAGAGTATCAAGCACCTCAAGGGACTTGTAGTCGTATACCTGAACTACTGGTGAGCCAAGGATAGTCTTTGGAGGATTCTCACGGAACTGAACCATCATATTCTGAATCTGCTCTGCACCATCCTTACCCTTACGAACAACATTTACAAGGCTCTCGCGGTAGAAGCCAAACTTAACATACAGATCCTGAAGCCACTCATAGAGTGTCATACCCTTTGTATCGCGGCACCAAGCAGCAGCCTCAGCAGCGAGTGAACAAGCTGATACGCCATCCTTATCGCGTACATAAGAGCCTGCGAGATAGCCAAATGACTCCTCGCCACCACCGATATAGGTGTGCTTACCCTCCTGCTCACGGATAATCTTTGCGATATACTTAAAGCCTGTGAGACAGTTGTAACACTTAACACCATAGTGAGCAGCAACAGCGTCTGGCATCATAGAAGTAACGATAGTCTTTACTACATAGTCACCCTCCTTAATAAGGCCGAGCTCTGCCCAACGAGTGAGCTGGTAGCACATAATAAGAACAAGGGTCTGATTACCATTAAGAAGCACATAGTCCCCCTTACCAGTTCTCAGAGCAACACCAAGGCGGTCTGAGTCTGGGTCAGTCGCAAGAACAAGGTCTGCACCCTCTGCCTGCGCAAGGTCAATAGCCATCTGCATAGTCTTACGCTCCTCTGGGTTTGGAGAGGCAACAGTAGGGAAGTTGCCATCAAGAACACACTGCTCTTTAACGGTAATAACATTCTTAAAGCCATAATTTGCCAATGAAGCAGGAACAAGGTTTACACCAGCACCGTGAAGTGGAGTATAGACAATCTTCAAATCGGCATTATTTGCCACGCACTCTGGAGAGAGTGATAGAGCCTTGATAGCAGCAAGATACTTCTTGTCAAACTCCTCGCCAAGAATTGTGATATTCTCTGGATTACCACCAGTAAGCACCTGACTTACCTCTGTAATCTTCTCAACCTCTTTAATAATATTAACATCGTGAGGAGAAGTTACCTGTGAACCATCTGCCCAGTAAGCCTTATATCCGTTATACTCCTTTGGATTGTGAGAAGCAGTAACCATAACACCACTCTGGCAACCGAGCTCGCGAATAGCAAAGCTTAACTCTGGAGTTGGACGCAGTGCATCAAAAAGGTATACCTTAAAGTCATTTGCAGCGAAGATATCGGCAACACGCTCTGCAAATGCGCGAGAGTTATTACGAGAATCGTGCGCAATAGCAACCTTAATCTCCTCGCCTGGGAAGTTGATTTTCAAATAGTTAGCAAGTCCTTGTGTTGCAGAACCAACGGTATAATTGTTCATACGGTTTGTACCAACACCCATAATACCGCGTAGTCCACCAGTTCCAAACTCAAGATCCTTATAGAAGCTCTCTACCAACTCATTGTGGTCATTCTCCATAAGATTACGCACCTGTGCTTTTGTAGCCTCGTCATAATCTCCATCAAGCCACGCCTGTGCCTTTGACAGTACTAATTGATCTAAATTACTCATTTTAGCTTTTTTGTTATTTTAGTTTTTAATATAGGTTTTTCTTATACCAAAACAGTTGTTGATATTTAATTTCTCATAATGCAAATATAGTGAAAATTTTTCTATTATTCATTATCAGCGAGTTAAATTTTACATCTAATTTTTAGTACGCTTTTCTATAAAATAAAAAATCAAATAAACAATAGGTGAGAGGTTTTTTTTAATATAAATTTATTCACAACTTTGCATTGTCAAAACAAAGCCCTTACATAAAAGGTCTCTTAAGACACACAACCCACATTGATAACTGACTGATTACCAAATATATGCTCACTACAACTGTCGCATACAAAGACGCTTGGCAAAACTGCCTGAGTCAAATACAGGCACAAACCTCTGCCGAGGAGTTTGCCAAATGGTTCCTTCCCATCGTACCTCTTGAGTTCGATGGCTCAAGGTTGCGTCTGCGCGTGCCGAGCAAATCTTTTGTAGACCAGATAGAGGAGCGTTATATAAACGTATTGCGCCCCCTTATCGCCCAGACATTTGGTTATCAGACTCGTCTGTGCTATGCGGTGCCAAAGAACGAGCAGCAGACCATTCAGTCAGCAACAAACAGCTCTACACAGAGTATTCCAACTCGTATAGACCCTGCAAATATACAAAATCCTGGATTAATTATACCAGGACTTGTGCAGAAAGTTACACCAAGATTTGATCCGCAGCTAAACCACAACTACACCTTTGAGACATTTATTGAGGGTGAGTGCAACCGCCTTGTGCGCTCTGCAAGTATGGCCGTAGCTGTAAATCCGGGCAACAGTACCCCTTTCAACCCACTATATATATATGGTGATTCAGGATTGGGAAAGACTCACGTTGCGCAGGCTATCGGTAACGAGATTAGTTTGCGTCATCCAGAGTTGCAGGTGCTTTATGTAGCAATGAGCAAATTCCAGTCTCAGTTCCAAGCTGCAACTATTGAGAAGAATATACCTAACTTCATCCACTTCTATCAGGGAGTAGACGTGCTTATTCTTGACGATATACAGGAGCTATCCGGCAAACCAGGCACACAGAACGCCTTTTTTAACATCTTCAACCATCTACAGATGTCAGGAAAGCAGCTTGTACTTATCTCAGATAAGCCACCAGTAGAGTTGAAGGATATTGAAGAGCGACTGCTCACTCGCTTTAAGTGGGGTCTCTCTGCACAGATTCACATTCCTGACTACCAGACTAAGATTAAGATTATCAAGGCTAAGGCTGCTCGTCTGGGTGCTGAGATTCCGACTGATGTTATCAACTACCTTGCAGACAATATCTCAGCTAACATTCGCGAGATAGAGGGTGCAATATCATCACTTGTTGCTAACACCTCATTTATGGGTAAGAAGATAACCATTTCGCTGGCAAAGGAAATTTTGAAGGGGTATATCTCACTCTACCAGAAGGAGATAACTATAGACCATATTATTGACACCATCTGCGAGCAGATGAATGTTGATAAGGAGCGCCTACTCTCCGCAGAGAGAACTCGCGAGGTGGCTATAGCGCGCCAGATTGCAATGTATCTTGCAAAGCAGCTAACCAAAGTGCCACTAACAGCCATTGGTTTAGCGCTGGGTGGACGCAATCATGCTACAGTGCTTCACTCCTGCAAAACGATTACAAACCTTATGGAGACAGATCAATCGTTTAGACTACAGGTGGAAGATCTTGAAAAAATAGTATCGGCATAGCAATATGCCGATTTTTTATTATCTTTGTCACGATGGATCAGCCTAAACTTGAGAGACTTCTTCGTCTGATGAAGCTATTAACAGGAAATGTTGAGTACTCGGTAGATGATATCGCCGAGCGACTTGATATGTCACGTCGTACAATCTACCGCTATATAGACAGTTTCCGCGAAGCGGGCTTTGTTATCAAGAAGAGCCGAGGTTGCATCCGTCTTGATAAAGAGTCTCCACACTTTAAGGATATTTCACAACTTGTCCACTTTACCGAAGAGGAGGCTGTAATTTTACGTCGCGCCATTGAGAGTATTGACGACACAAACCTACTCAAGCAGAACCTCAAGCGCAAACTCTACTCCGTCTATGACAGTCACACCCTTGCCGACACTATTGTCAAGGGACGCAACTCAAGCAATGTTCACTCTCTTATTGAGGCGATGGAGAATAAGCAGCAAGTAGTGCTTCACAACTACCAATCCTCACGATCTATACGTGACCGTAGGGTAGAGCCATTTGCCTTTACAACAAACTATGTCAATGTCTGGTGCTACGACCTTGAGGACAACCGTTGCAAAATCTTCAAAACTGCCCGCATTGACTCAGTAGAGACCACAGCCGAGTCGTGGCAATTTGAGGAGCAACACCGCGAGGGTTTTATAGACATCTTCAGAATGATTGCCCAGCCAGAGGCGGCGTTAATACCAATCAATATACGACTTGGGCGACTTGCATACAACCTTATTCTTGAGGAGTATCCCCTCTCAGAAAAGTATATATCACAGGTAGATGAGAGCCACTGGCAGTTAGAGTGTAAGGTGGCAAATCTACAAGGCGTTGCTCGTTTTGTAGTTGGCCTTTTAGACGATATAGATATTAGCAACTCCCCTGAACTCAAACAATATATCACAAATTATATAAACCAATACTTCAAATAATGTACCGAATAATTTTAACTATCTTGCTACTCTTTTGTGTTTCGTGTGGCAAGAATGATATTGATCGCGCCGAGAACACGCCAAACAAAGGCGAGCAGAACGACAACACAGGCAGCGACAACGAGAACAACAATGACAACACTGGTAGTGACAACACAGGCGGTGACAATACCGGCGGCGACAATACTGGTGGAGGCAATACAGACAAGCCTATTGAGTGGGGCGATGAGCGTAGTTATGTCTTTGACCTCAGCTCCCTGCCAGAAGTTCGCATGACAATCTCGCTTGATGAGTGGAATCGTATGTTATCAGAGTACGACAAGGACAACAACACCAAGGAGTACTTCCACTGCGATGTAGATATGAAGATTAAGGGCGAAAATCACATTGTAACCGATGCGGGCGTACGCCTTAAGGGTAACACATCTCGTCGCCGCCCAGAGAATGGTAATGGCAACCATGTTAAGGACAACGCCGATTGGCAGCACTGCCACTTCCAGTTCAACTTCCGCAAGTACAACAAGGATGAGGAGCATACTATTCGTGGCATTCGCAAGATGTATCTCAAGTGGTTTAAGGACGATGCTGCATATTGTCGCGAGATATATTGTTACGACCTTTTCCGCCGTTTTGGTGTTTGGACAGCCATTGAGAACTGCTACTGCCGCCTCTGGATACACGTAGAGGGCGATACTAAGCCCGCATACTACGGCATTTACGAGATGAATGAGACCATTGATGACACCTATCTCAAGATGCGCAAGGACAAATTCGGTAGCCACAAGGGCAACCTCTGGAAGTGCAACTACGGCGCATCTCTTAACTATGACCGCGATAAGAACGCAAGTATGGGTGAGAGTGACGGTAGCTACGACCCAGTATACGAGGTAGAGGAGATAAATAGCGACCTGGGCACTGCCAAGAGTCAGCTACTGCACTTTATGAAGCAGTTGCGCGACCTTAAGGGTCAGCAGCTCCACGACTGGTTAGGTCAGGCTATTGACATCAACCTTCTTCTGCGCACATACGCGGTAAATGTTGCTGTGGGTATGTGGGATGATTACTGGAACAACACCAACAACTTCTATATCTACTTCAACTCTACAGATACATCAAACTATAAGTTCTACCTCATTCCGTACGACTACGACAACACCCTCGGCACAAGCCACAACTGCGGTGTTCAGAATGACTCTGGCCGCCACGATGCGCTCAATTGGGGTAATAGCGATGTTTCGCCTCTGCTTGCCAAGATTCTTCAGTTTGACGACTATAAGAAGATATATATCGATGCTCTTAAGGAGCTATGCAGTAGCAATGGACACTTCTACTACACTACATCTATCGCGCGCATAAAGGGCTGGCACTCAATGATTGGCAGCTATGTTGATAACGACACGGATGAGGATACAAAGATTAAGGACCGCCCAGCAGGCTGGGGCAATCACTCCGAGTACCGCCTCTGGGAGAGTACAGATGCAAATACCAACTGGTTCAGAGTCCGCGCGGCCTCAATGCCAAAATAGAAAAGTAAAGTTTACTTTACACTATTCCCCTATAAAATTTGCTTTATAGGGGATTTTTATTTAGTTTTGTGATTGAAACATAGAGTACACAATGATGAAAGAGCCGTTCAAATCCAAACTCAAGCGAGCAGCGATATATATGCTCGGCTTCTCGGCAACACCTCTATTTACAGCTTGCTACGGTGTCCCAACCGCAGACTATGAGGTAGACCCATCTCCTTTTGACGACATCAGTGGCGCGGTATATGGCAGTGACACAAATGCTCCCATACCAGGCATTAAAGTTAGCGTACCCACTTTAGACATCAGCACAACTACAGACAGCGAGGGTAAGTACCATATTTCCCACCATTTTGAAGCATCTACAAGGGTTCGTTTTGAGGATATTGACGGTAAAGAGAACGGCGAGTACTTCAATAATGCCGATATAGCCACAAGCACAAATCATCTCTACACCAATATTACCCTGCGAAAAAAGTAGCGTTAAAATATAGAGCAAATAGAACAAAAATGATGTGCAACAGAAAAAAGTTGCACATTTTTTTTGCATTAAAAATTCTTGTGACACAACCTGTCACAAAAGGGTGGTTACTTTGCACTCGGAAACAAGAAGTATAACCATTAAAACCTTAAAATTATGGGAGCAAGTTACAAGATTAAGTGCAAGCACTGTGGAACAGAGTTTTTACACATTGCAGATGATGACTTTGGCGTGATTCGCGCCTGTGTAGGATGCGAGTGTAGCATTGAGACAGAGGCTCCGATATTCTGTCCAAGCTGCAGGACAAAACTCAATAAGACTCAAGAGGAGTTTGAGGAGCAGATAGAAACAGTTATGACTTGGTAAATTGAAAAAAAAATCTTAACTTTGAGTGCTAAATGTTGTTCGTTGTATTATTTAGCTCGCTTTTGCTTCTAACATTAGCAAAGCAGATGTTTGAAATTGAGTAGTAAATATTAAAAATATAAAGTTATGGCAGAAGTTAATCCAGAGAAACTGAAAGTTTTAAAGGCCGTGATGGAGAAGATAGAAAAGGATTTTGGTCGCGGCTCTATTATGCGAATGAGCAATGATCAGGTTACAGATATTCCTGTTATTCCATCAGGTTCTATCACTCTTGATGTCGCACTCGGTGTTGGTGGTTATCCAAAGGGTCGTGTTATTGAAATTTACGGTCCAGAGTCATCTGGTAAGACCACACTTGCCATTCACGCTATTGCCGAGGCACAGAAGCAGGGCGGTATTGCAGCCTTTATTGATGCCGAGCACGCCTTTGACAGCTACTATGCGCAGAGACTTGGTGTAGATGTTGAAAATCTGCTTATCTCTCAGCCAGACAATGGCGAGCAGGCACTTGAGATTGCCGACTCATTGATTCGCTCAAGCGCTATTGATATTATCGTTATAGACTCTGTTGCGGCTCTTACTCCAAAGGCGGAGATTGAGGGCGAGATGGGCGACTCAAAGATGGGTCTGCAGGCACGACTGATGTCTCAGGCGCTTAGAAAGCTCACCGCAAGCATCTCAAAGACCAAGACCGTATGTATCTTTATCAACCAGCTGCGTGACAAGATTGGCGTTGTCTATGGCAACCCAGAGACCACAACTGGTGGTAATGCACTTAAGTTCTACGCCAGCGTAAGAATTGATATTCGCAGAACATCAGTTATCAAGGACGGCGAGGAGCAGCTTGGCGCTCGCGCACGCGTAAAGGTTGTAAAGAACAAGGTAGCACCTCCATTCAAGAAGGCTGAGTTTGACATCATGTTTGGCGAGGGAATCTCAAAGCTTGGCGAGATTATTGACCTTGCAGTAGACTACGGCATTATTAAGAAGGCTGGCTCTTGGTTCTCATATGGCGACACTAAGATTGGACAGGGTAGAGATGCCGTGAAGGATTTCCTTGTAGCCAACGAGGAGGTATGCGCCGAGGTAGAGGCAAAGGTCCGCGAGGCTATGATGGCTAAATAAAGTATTACTTTAAATAAATGGACTACAGTAGGGAAGATGAGAAACTTATTGATGAAGCGTGGCACGATTTAGCAGCCTCTTGCAGCAAGATTTGCAAGGGCGAAGATGACTGGAACTTCATCAAGCGTGCATTCTTCTTGGCAAAGGAGGCACATCAGGGGGTAAGGCGCCGATCGGGAGAGCCATACCTCCTGCATCCTATTGCTGTAGCAAAGATAGTAATTGAAGAGATTGGACTGGGTGTTAAATCCGTTGTTGCAGCACTTCTTCACGATGTTGTGGAGGACACAGAGTACACCGTAGAGGATATAGAGCGTATTTTCGGGCAGAAAATAGCCTCTATGGTTGATGGACTTACAAAGATGTCGGGCGTTTTTAATGCCGACACATCAGCACAAGCAGAGTACTTCCGCAAGGTACTACTCACTCTTTCGCACGACGTAAGAGTAATTCTCATTAAGATTGCAGACCGACTGCACAACATGCGCACCCTCGGCTATATGCCGAAGGACAAGCAAATCAAGATTACAGGCGAAACAATACACCTCTTCGCACCGCTTGCATACAGACTCGGACTGTACCCTATAAAGAGCGAACTGGAAGACTTGTGCATGAAGTATCGCTTCCCGAATGAGTATGCCGAAATCCAGCAGAAAATTGAGGAGACAGAACCAGAGAGACAGCAGTATATCAACAAGTTCTGCGCACCAATTCACGCAATACTTAAACAGAATAACATAGACTACGAACTATCAGCGAGAGTCAAAAGCGTCTACTCAATATGGTCTAAGATGCAACGCAAACAGATACCATTTGAGGAGATTTACGACCTCTTTGCTATCCGCATAGTCTTCAAGCCCCTGCCATTTCCATCTGAAAAGACACAGTGCTGGCAGATATACTCCTCAATTACAGATATTTACACACCAAAACCAGACCGCCTGCGCGACTGGATTAGTATGCCCAAAGCCAATGGATACGAGGCACTACACTCTACAGTAATGGGCAACGACGGCATTTGGGTAGAGGTACAGATACGCACACAGCGTATGGAGGAGATTGCAGATCATGGTTTCGCTGCCCATTGGAAATATAAGCAGGCAACCCAAAGTGAGGACGCCTTTGACAACTGGTTAGGCAAGATTCGTGATGCTCTGAGTGGCTCTACCGAGAATGCCGTTGAGTTCTTGGATAACTTTAAGTTATCGCTGTATACATCTGAAATTACGGTATTTACGCCAAAGGGCGAACAACGCAAATTGCCTTTCGGTGCTACAGCTCTTGACTTCGCGTACGATATCCACACCAAGATTGGCAACAAGGCTATCGGTGCAAAAATCAACCACAAGATTGAGCCTGTAACCAAGCAAATCAACTCTGGAGACCAGATTGAAATCATCACCGCAGATAACGCCTCGCCTAAGCCAGAATGGATTGATATCGTGGTTACTACCAAGGCCAAACAAGCCATTGCAAGCTATCTAAAGCGCGAGCGAGAGGACAACATAAGTCATGGACTATCTATTTTTGAAGAAAAACTCGCTCAGTTCAATATCACCCTTAGTGGCAGCGTGCTGCGCAAAGTTATGCGCGCATACGGCTGTAAATACAAAGACGAGCTATATAGCAAAATAGGCGCTGGTATTATTTCGCTTGACAATATTGAGAAGATTATCAAATCCAGTTCAGCAAGCAAAATACTGAAATTCTGGAAGTTATGGCGCGATTCTGGCAATGAGCAGGACCCCGAAGAGGCCGCCACTATTGAGACTGACAGCTCTACAGAAGATGATAAGTTCACTATTGCCAGCTGTTGCAACCCACTGCCAGGAGACAGCGTTGTAGGCTTCAAAGACCCTATGACGGGGCGCATTATCGTCCATAAATCCACCTGCAATGAGCTCAATCGCCTCGCATCACTATTCGGCAAAAACATCATTAAAGACCAAATACGATGGTCTCAGCACAAGGCTGTATCCTATTTATCTACGATAGAGATACGCGGAATAGACCGTATGGGACTGCTTTTAGAGATATCTCGCATAGTATCAGAGGATTTCAGTATCAACATACGCGAGGTCTCTATTCGTAGCCACGATGGCATTTTTGAGGGTAATCTAAGTATATACGTTCAGGATGCAGATTCACTTAACGCACTGATGGATAAGTTTAGACGAATAAAGGGCATTGAGAGCGTTAAAAGAGACGTAGAACACAAAGAGTAAAATTATGGAGGAATTATTTCAAATCATCGTCACTACAATTCTTATTATCGCGGCCACAGCATTCTCTCAATTAAGCAAGAAAAAGAGAGCCCAACAAGAGGTGCATACTCCTGAAAACGATAATAATACACATGATATATCAAGTGATACTTTACATAAAGCATCACAAAGTCCTATGCCTACACAAGTGTGTAAATCGCCACAAACAAAGGCAAACAAACCTACACCTGCAAGCCAAAACCGTTCTCAAATCGCAAATAGCGCTCAAAATAACGACTTAAATGAGCCTATGCAGGAAGAGTTTGACCTAAAAAAAGCGGTGATTTATTCAGAGATTTTAAGCCCTAAATTCAAAGAGGAAGAGTTTTAACACATAATATTAGTAAATAATGGCAACAATATTCTCAAAAATCATAGCAGGGGAGATACCATGCTATAAAGTCGCTGAAAATGACAATTATTTTGCGTTTTTAGACATCAATCCGCTCGCCAAAGGACATACATTAGTAGTTCCTAAGTGTGAAACAGACTACATTTTTGACCTTGATGACCAGACTCTTGGCGGTATGGTTGTCTTTGCAAAAGAAATAGCATCAAAAATCCAGAAAATGACAGGCTGCAAGAAGGTTGCAATGGTCGTTTTAGGACTGGAAGTCCCTCATGCACACATCCATTTGATTCCGATGAACACTGAAAACGATGTCGATTTTCGCAAGGAAAAGCTCAAATTAACCCCAGAAGAGTTTTCTCAAATAGCTGCCGAGTTGAGCCGATAGGGTAGTTGTTTACAAAATGTAAAGTCCTTATATCCAGAGATATAGGGACTTTTTTAGTAGTTATTAACAATCTAATTTAACATAATATAGTAGGCGAGGGATAATTTATCAAAATAAGGACTAATACCTGTGTAGAATATCTAAAATTTGCCCTAAAATCCAACTATTCAGCATAATTGTACACATTTGTATAATACAAAACTGACTGATATGTTCACTTTTGTACACTTTAACAACTATTTCCGTGTGTTAATATCGCTGTCAATGATTACAAATGTTATGATTGTCATCTGTCAAAAGTTATCAATTTTTCAACGTTTTAAATGCTGTTCAGTTATTGTATTTTATACTATATAAGTGCTGATAATCAGTTATTTACAGTATTTAACAGAAGTTTAGTTTAATATTAGGGTGGTTGTTTGTTTGATTTTGATGATTTGTAAGGTATTGGATAGTTGATTAGATGTTTTTATGTTGATTTTCAATGCTTTACACTGTTTAATATATTGTATTACTTTATATACAGAAATAGTGTTAATTTAACATTTTTACTTTTGTATACAGTTGTGAACAATGTTAATAACTATTAGTGTTACGATTTCTTGTTGTTAAATTTGTCAATTTTGTAAAATTTGTTTACCTTTGTAAAAAATAGGGAAAATGAAGGCAAAATTGGAGTATTTGATGAGTCAGACTGGTTTGCGCTCTGGACAGATTGCAAAAATGTTAGATGTGAAGGCTTCGGTGATTTCACACCTACTGCTCGGCCGTAATCAGCCGAACTACAAGCTGACTGCAAAAATTATCAGTGTCTTCTCGGACTACTCCCCTCTTTGGTGGCTTGGGCTGACTGATAATCCTCACGCAACAGTTGCAACTTCGGAGGCTGGACAAGCTTCGGATGCTGGACAAGGTAACCAACAGTTTCCAAAGTCAGCTCCTCGTTTTGAGGAGCAGTCGCTCTTTGGCTCTTCGGTTGCGAGTGAGGTGACGACTCCGGAGACGACGAGTTCTCAACCGTCGGTCGCCAGTTCGTTCTCCTCGTCTGAGGTTGAGCGAGTGATTGTCATCTACAAGGACAAGAGCTTTGAGAGTTTTGCACCCAAGAAGTAAAAAGCAACTGCTCTACAACGAAAAATTACCACCAACCACACAAGATTGAGACATTTATCAAATTCTCAGAGGGTTTAACTGTGTTGCTGCAATGCGTAAGAGCACTAATAATCAAGCAATTACACAAATTTGAGCTCATTTGACATGATAGGGCATCTAAATTCGGTAATTATATTTTTGATGTAATATGTATATTATGTTAAATAAAGAAAGAGAAAAGATTTGATAGGGTAGATTTTTGCGAGTGCGTTGGGTGATTTGATAAATTAGCACTACCTTTGCACTATAACAAATTAGACTATGAGAAAGATTTTATACCTATTTATATATATAGCGGCGTTTGCGGTGCTATGCGCGTGTGGCGGCAAGAAGAGCCAAAATTCCAATACGATTTATGTCTCAATCGCTCCATTGAAGCCGATTGTTGAGGGGATTGTTGGCGATGATTACGCTATTGAGGTGTTGGTGCCGGCTGGGGCATCTCCAGAGACTTTTGAGCCTACGGCGAAGCAGTTTATAGCCCTAAATGAGGCGAAGATTATCTTCGGCACTGGTCTGCTTGACTTTGAGAAGTCGTTATTGGCGAGGATTCACGACCAGAGCAAGGTTGTAAACCTTAGCAACGGCATAGAGACTATCGCTGGCAGTTGCTCGCACACGCATCATGGCCGCCACTGTCATCACGGCGTAGATCCGCATATCTGGTGCTCGCCGAAGTCAATAAAGATAATGGCGCAGAATGCCTACGCAGCAATTTGTGCGACGATATCGGGCAAGAAGTACCGCGACAGCTATGCGGCTCTAAATGAGAAGATTGCCGAGCTGGATAGCGATGTTGAGGCTATGTGTAGCAGCGCAGCACTCCCCTACTTTATTATCTACCACCCTGCGCTGACCTACCTTGCAAGGGACTATAACCTTGAGCAGGTGGCTATTGAGAATGAGGGCAAGGAGCCGAGTGCCAAGCGCATTGCTGAGATTATAGAGCGTGGTCGCAGGAGTGGCGTTAAGAGGGTCTTTTATCAGAGCGAGTTTCCGCAGTCAAGTGTTGGTGTTGTTGCCGAGGATATCGGTGCTGAGGCGGTGGAAATCAATCCGTTAGGCGAGAATATCTTTGAGAATCTTCGCCATATTACAGCACTAATAACCGAGTAAATATGAATCCGATAGTTTCACTTAAGGGCGTAACGGTAAGCTACCAGAGCGTTGTAGCTATTGAGAATGCGTCGCTCAGTATCTACCAAGATGACTTTATCGGCATTATAGGCCCTAATGGTGGCGGTAAGACAACGCTAATAAAGGCCATTCTGGGGATGATAGATTACAGTGGAGAGGTTGATTTTGCGGCGGAGCTATTCAGGGGCTCGGAGAGGCTTGTCGGCTACCTGCCACAGCAGTCTAACTTTGACCGCGCCTTTCCAATTTCGGTGTTAGAAGTTGTTATGTCGGGGCTTCAGGGCGAGAAGGGCTTCTGGGGCAGATATAGAGGTGCGGAGCGACAGAGGGCTATGCAACTGCTTGAGAGCGTGGGTATTGCCGATGTTGCAGAGAAGGCTATCGGGGAGATTTCGGGCGGACAGATGCAGCGCGCATTGCTCTGCAGGGCGATTATCTCGGAGCCGAAGCTGCTGATACTTGACGAGCCGACAAACTTCGTTGATAATAACTTTGAGAAGGAGCTCTACGCCCTGCTGCGCGAGCTGAACAAGAGGATGGCTATTGTTATGGTGTCGCACGATATAGGCACTATCACAAGCACCGTCAAGAGCATCGTCTGCGTTAATAGAACAGTGCACAGCCACGACTCAAACATCATCACACAGGAGCAGCTTGATAACTATCACTGCCCTATCCAGATTGTCAGTCATGGACACGTTCCCCATACGGTGCTTGCGCATCACGATGGCGACGGCTGTAAATGCGGACACCATAAGTAGTGCAACCAAAAAGAGAGAGGTCTGCACCGCACAAGTGCTGACCTCTTTTGTGTCAAAGAATTAGCGCGCCAAATTGACGCGCTAATCATTTTTACTCCCAATCAGAGGATGAGTATGTACTTTTAGGTGCGTTTGGCACATTGACAAAGAATGTAAATCCAACTCTCTGCTCTAATGCCTCTACGCTCATCAGCTGTGGCGTTGCCGTTGCGCTGTTCTCTACAAGGTAGGCGGCGCACTGTAGCTCACCTGCCGAGCATTCAGAGACCTTTTTGCCACTGTTGCCACTCTTTGTGCGGAGCATTACCTTGAAGTAGTGCGTTGGTACGGGACAAGACTTGCCGTCGTTGTTTGCCACCTTTGTATTGTAGTTGTCAAAGTGACATCCCGAAACCATGTAGAGTGTATCGCTACACATCCACGCCCCGCGCTCCTTCTCCTCAAGAGCCAACCACTCGCCACTATTTAGTGTCGCATTCTGCGGCGTCATGTTGGTGTAGTAGTTGCTCTGCTCACGAGCTACTGCTGTTACCTTGCGCTGCGCCTTGGCTATCTGATGCCCACGATTGTAAGCACTGTTGGCATAGGTGTTTCCAATCTGCTCTGAAGTGCTAAAGTTAGGGTCTACTACAAACGTCTCGCTGTTGTTACTTCCACTTGTGTAGTAGCTGTGCATCGGATAGGCTACCCAACGGGCCACATAATTCTCTGTGTCGTAACAGATAGAGTAGTTTCTTGGGTAGTAACCGTTACTCTGCATCTGCGCATCGGTTATCAGCCTAACACACTTACTGTAACTCTCTGTGTAACCGCTACCCTCGGACGCCGCAGGCAACTCTGCCCACGACTGTCCGAAAGCCGCTTTTTTAGTTACGCTCTCCCCTGAGCCGGTATTTCACTCAGCATTTACACCCCAAACTACAAATCTCTTACCGGAAGTTGCTGTGAAAGTAAGAGTTGCATCTGCTGTTACATTGCTCAGAGTAAGTTCATGATAGAATGAACTTGAATCCGATGTACTAAGAATAAATGGCGAATTGTTAGCTATACCAGAGTCTGATGTCACTGACAAACTAGACTTATTTACTGTTGCCCCACTTACACTTACCACAACTGTTTCATTATTCCATCCCGCCAAGTGCAAGTGCAGTTTAGTTGTTCCAGCAGGAACAGTAACCTTCCAAGCACCGGCTGTTTTAGTAGCTCCAAGCTTAATTGCGTCATATTCGTGACCATCAACCTTTACCTTGGCTGTAGATGCACTAGTTCCACCAGTAGTAGACAGCGTTACGTTGCTCGTATTTTCAGTCGTATAATCTACTGTAGCATTTGGATCTATAACTGTCAGAGTATAGCTTGCAGTTGCGCTAAAATAGTCTTCTGTTGCTTCTGCAGTTGCAGTGATCGTAGTAATACCTGCGCCAACGAGGGTAACAGCACCAGTGTTTTCATCAACAGTTGCAACAGCCTCGTTGCTTGAAGAGTAGGTAACAGTTGTCTTTGCACCAGTTAAGGTTGGAGCAGTGAACGGCTCTCCAAGATTAGCTGACTTCTCAGTTGGGTCAAACGACAATGTCTGTTTCTCTTGGCCCGTAGCAACATATGTCACTGTTACAGATTCAACACGTGCTTGAGCTCCATCGTCATTTGTAAAGACCACCTCTGATGCACTACCTGTCCAAGTAGAAGATGTCGTGCCTTTTGAATAATTTCCAACATTTGCTGAAATATTTTTATTATAATCAGCAGCTGTAAATTCAAATTGAACATTGGTAATTGTAGCACCGGAAATAGTTATTGTATTACCAGCCTGGAATCTTAGATGTCCATCGTTGTGCTCGTTAGGAGCGTATGATCCACCAGCCTTTGCTACAACACAAGTGATAGGGCCATCAGTACGAGTAATGGTATCAGCAGCACTTCCACTTGCTTGATTAAACACAAAAGTTGCGGTCTCACCTGAAATTGGAACTAACTGAGATACGGTAATAGTTTTCTCAACGCCATTTGCTGCAAGTTTAATCCAACCCTCACGAGTTAATTCTGTTGTATTCTCACTTACAGAGTAGGTGATAGTAGACTCAGCAACAGTAGCAGCAGTTACTACAGTACCATCACAAGTCACTGTAATAGCCTCTGTAAGATTCTCTGCTGTAAATGTAGTAGTTGCATTTGTTACACCCTCAGCTGCCACACCGCTAATATTATCAGCAGTGATAGAAGGAGTAAGCACTAGCACAACGTCATCAACAGCGAAGAAGTAAACACCAGCCTTCAGTGTACCTTCGCCCTTGTAAGAACGAAGAAGGTTTGAGCCCGCGTTAGCAGTGCCAAGATACACACTGTTGCTTGAAAGTGTGATACCACCGTTAGCGTTGTCAGTTGCAACCCACTCAACAGGGTTAGCAGATAGAGCAAGTTTACGATTAGTTTCTGATGCTGTACTGTATAGATACTCATCACCGCACTTAACATAGTAGGTATTAGCCTTGCCAGCTACAGCCTCAAGGGTAACAACTGCAGCAGAATCACTAGAAGAGGTTTCAAGTACATTATCATTGAAGCTATAATCTACAGTAACAAGGTCTCCATTACTTCCACTAGTAACCTCACCAGTCCATAAGTGGTATGGAGTAGCTGTCCAATCATTATCACTGTATGAAACAAGGTATGCTGCCATATAGTACTGACCGGCAGTAAGATTAGCAATAGTAGAAATCACGTTTGATTCTGGCTCATCTGGGCCTGTCAACTCATTAACATTTACTGTGATAGTCTTAATCAGACCTGCACTGAAGGTTGTTTCGTTAGCAAGAGTAATAGTCTTAGCGAAAGTGCCCTTATCTGTTTCAATATTAACTGTAAGCTCTGAGTTTTTAGCTGCAGTAAATGGCTTAATACCCATATAGAACTTAGCGCCAGTAGCTGAAACATCAGTTCCGCTATCTACAGTAAGAGTTGCTGTACTTGAAACGAAGTCATCTCCAGATTTTGTATACACCACTGGCTCTGATGCGAAGTTGATGTAGTAAGTACCTACAATATCCTCTGGAGCTGTAAATGCAATAGACTCTACAACAAAGTCATCACCTGTACCGTTCTTAACAACGAACTCAACAAGGCTTGATGCGTGAGACATCGTGATTGATGGCTTAGCAGATGCAGCAACGTTCTTAGCTACACCATAGAGTGGGTAGTAGTCGCCTGCGATGTGAGCCATACTGTCGTTACCATTCTGAGTCTGAGTTCCATTATAAGAGCTACCAATAGCAGTATAACCGCTTGAAACATTTGCAGGGGTTTCAATATAGCTAACGTAAGGATAGAAAGCATACCAGTCGTAAGAAGAACCTGCATCCAACGTCTCTGAAAGAGTACCCTTGAACTTACCGTCACCATTCACTGTAGAGAAGCTACCGTTGTTTTCATACGCTATATCACCTGTTACAGCGTGGAAAACATTGATTTCATCGTTAGCTGCCCAATTGGTATGAATACCGTCATTAGTGGTACGAGTGTCGTCCATATTAGCGTAGAGCTCAAATGGAACTTTAACCTCTGGAGTGAAGGTTGCCTCCTCGTTCTTAGTACAATTTGTCAGGGATAGTGCTGCTGCGAGCATCAAACCCAAAGTGAAAATAGTCTTTCTCATAGTCTTTTCTTTTTAAGGTTTGATTAGAAATTTAAGCCATCACCATCATTCGTCCAATCGTTGATGCCGAGGGCGTCTACGCTCTGCGCAAAGCCGTTCTCTACAGGAATTGTGTAGAGGTCAAGAGTCGGAGCTGCGTAGCTCTGCTCAAATAAAATTGTCTTTTTCTGCATAATAAATAAGTTATTAGTTTGTGATAAGTTTGTGTTTTGTTCTATTTAGCTATACTAAGCGACAAAGATAGTGAAAATTATCTATTTACGGCATTTTTTCTCCTAAAAACATCATTTTCTCAAGAATTATTTCTACCTTTATAAAAAATTAGCAGATTTAATCAAAACTACAACCGTAAAATGAAAAAATTATTGTTCTCTATCTTGACTCTTGCGCTTCCACTATTTGCTCTGGCAGATGGAATGAATAACCGCGCAGAGTGGCGATTTTCTAAAAGTGAGAAGTTTAAGCCCTCAAAGGTTTACTTAGAAACGGGTATTTTCCCAAATATTGAGGGAATAAAAGGCTCTGGGATAAGTTTCTACCACAAAGGCAAGCGTGTAACTGCTTTGCTAAACGAAAAGGGCTTTCCTACTGCCAAGTCCGTAGCGGGCGACTACTGGCTTATCAATGTGCCCGTAGAGGCTCTTGATGCGGGGACTGTAGTGGACCTTTTCCTGCCGTACACTGGCACTGCGGGCAGCAGAAACAGCTTTGTGCTTGAGTATCGCGACGGCAAAAAGTGGGTTGAGGCAACAACGACCCTCTCAACAACCTCGCACAAGCACCCTATTCGTCTCTGGAAGTCAGTACGCCTCACTCGCCCGATAAAAAAGGCAGGCTCGGTAGCCCTGCGACTGCGCCAGACTGACAAGAGCGAGGTTGATTTCTCTATAGCGTGTCTCTCGCCTCGCGGTCAGCGTCCGCAGGTGGTTATCTACGACAACCGTGTGCCGCAAGATACGCTGCGCATGCTCTTTATCGGCAACAGCTACACCTACTACCACACCTACCCCGCTATATTCAAGGAGATTGCATGGCACGAGGGACACTATGCCGACTGCAACATCTTTATTTCGGGCGGCTACACAATGAAGGCTCACCTTGCAAATCCGCACAGCATGGAGCAGGTAGACAAGGGCGGCTATGACTATGTTATGCTTCAGGACCAGAGCATACTTCCGACCCTCAATGGCACGGCAGACGATGCCGGCTCTGCAATGCAGATGACAAAGATGATTATTCGCGTAAGAGAGAGTAGTCCAGCTGCTAAAGTATTACTTGAGATAACTTGGGGTAGAAAGTTCGGCAACAACAACTTCGGCAAGTACGAAAAGTACATTGAGAAGTACCCACATTTCTACTCTTCCTACGACGCTATGCAGCAGCGACTTATTGATGTTATGACAGCCGAGGCAGCACACAACGATGCGCTGATAAATCCTGTAGGTCTTGCGTGGCAGATTGTGATGCACGAGCGTCCAGACATCAACCTCTACCACACCGACAACCACCACCAGTCCTATGCCGGCTCTTACCTCGCCGCAGCGGTGGCATACTTAACAATTTACAAGCAGCCTTTTGGAAACGCCCCTGCAGACTGCAAGCTAAACCCAGAAATTGCAGCTTACATTCGCTCTGTAGCCGAGCGCGTAGTGCTAAAGGGAGAAAAATGGTCTGAAAAATAAATATAGGCCAATCGGTACACCATATTTAAAAAATAACTATCTTTGTAGGGATTAAGAAAATGTTTCACTTTAATATAAAACAAGACTATGACAATTAAGCAAAGAATGGATTTGGCGCTTGAAAAGGCTGGCCAAACCAAGGGCGCAGAGATTTCACAGGGTGCACTGAAGAGTACTCCAGTGTTGTTCAAGAAGTTCTTCCCAGGCAGAAAGGCTGTGGTTATTACTGACCACTTCGTTTGGACTGCCGCAGGTGAGGATGTTTACAACATCATGAACGCTGAGGGCGTAGTGTGCGAGAAGTTCGTTATCCCTGACAAGAGCTTCCATGCAGAGTGGAAGTATGTTGAGATGATTGAGGAGGTTATGAAGCAGTACGACGCTATCGCTATTGCTGTAGGCTCTGGCGTTATCAACGACGTATGTAAGCTCGCTTCTCACCGTCTGGGTCAGCGCTATATCTGCATCGCCTCTGCTGCATCCGCTGACGGCTACTCAGCTTCAGGCTCAGCTATTGTTAAGGATGGCGCAAAGCAGACCTTTACCTGCCCTGCTCCGCTGGTAATCATCGGCGACTCTAATGTCCTCTGTAACGCTCCTGCTCGTCTTACTACTGCCGGTTATGCAGACCTTGCTGCTAAGGTTCCTGCAGGTGGCGAGTGGATGATTGCTGACCTTTTCGGCACAGAGCCTATCCGTGACGATGCTTGGCATGTTATTCACGATATGCTCCCAGAGGTTCTTGCTGACGCTCAGGGTATTGCAGACCGTACTCCACGCGCTGTTGAGAATGTGTTTGCAGGTCTTACCCTCTCTGGCGTTGCTATGCAGATTGCAAACGACACTCGTCCGCTCTCTTGCGCTGAGCACCTCTTTAGCCACTACCTTGATATGACTCACCACACTTTTGAGGATCGTATGGTACTTCACGGCTTCCAGGTTTCAGTTGGTACAGTTACTATGTGTGCATTCTTTGACGAGCTGCTTAAGCTTGACCTTTCAAAGCTTGATGTAGACGCTTGCGTTGCTGCTTGGCCTACAAAGGAGGCAGAGGTTGCACGCGCAACAGAGCTCTTTAAGGACTTCCCAGTGCCAGAGCTCGGTCCAACTGAGATTGGCAAGAAGTGGCAGAGCCCAGAGGAGGTTCGCGAGCAGCTTAACCGCGTTAAGGCTACTTGGCCAGAGTTTAGCCAGAAGCTCCGCAATCAGGTTTACTCATTTGAGAAGATGCGTGACCTCTTTGTAACCGCAGGCGCACCTGTTGCTCCAGAGCAGATTGGTGTATCTCGCGCACAGTGGAAGAATATGACCAACTTCGTACAGCTTATGCGCTGGAGAGTAAACCTCTTCGACCTCGCTAAGCGTACACAGACATTTGATACCCTCGTTGGTAAGGTGTTTGGTCAGGGTGGCGCACTTGAGATCTAATCGTGATAGCGCGGCATCTACTACCGCTAATAAAAAAGTCCCAGCAATGGCTGTACCTAGTACTATCCATCGCTGGGATTTTTCATCGAGCGTTGTATCTGCCACACTCTGACGATTAGATTGAGGGGCAGTATACCTTATATATAATAATAGAATCGCTCCAATATGGGGCGATTCTATTATTTTACGCTATAGACGATGCTACTCAAAGACATACTCCTCTGCGCTGCGGAGGCCGAGGATAAGTTCGCGGATTTTGAGGCGTTTTTTGCCAGCGATTTGGATGTCGTCAATATAGACAATGCCGTCCGCGCAGGTCACGCCCATATACTTTTTACCGTCGGTAACCACCCTACCGCACTCTGTAATGCCCTTTTTAGGCTCAAAGTGCACCTCAAAAATCTTTGCACTACCCACCTCTGCGCCATCTTTAGTAAGTCTACTCCATGCCGCAGGATATGGAGACAGTCCGCGCACGAAGTTTACTATATCCACTCCGCTCATACTCCAATCTATAAGGCAATCATCCTTAAAAATCTTTGGCGCTGGGCGAAGGTTTTCATCACTCTGTGGCTGCTCTATTGGTGTGATATTACCCTCGGCAATGCGGTTTACACTGTCAATAACAAGGTCAGCGCCAATGGTCATCAGTCGGTCGTAGAGAGAGCCAACAGTATCATTATCAGCAATTTGCTCGCGCACCTGCCCTATTATTGCACCCTTGTCAATCTCGTGGTTGAGCAAAAATGTTGTAACGCCCGTCTCTGTATCGCCATTGATAATCGCCCAGTTTATTGGTGCAGCACCGCGATACTGAGGCAGTAGCGATGCGTGGAGGTTGAATGTTCCGAAGCGAGGCATTGCCCACACAACCTCTGGGAGCATACGGAAGGCGATAACGATACCCAAGTCTGGTTTTAGCTCTCTGAGAGCCGCCAAAAACTCCTCATCGCGCAGTTTCTCCGGCTGTAGAATGGTCTGTATGCCCAATTCGCGAGCAGCGACCTTGACATCGCACTCGTGCACCTTCAGACCGCGACCCGCCTGTCTATCTGGTGTTGTAACAACGCCAACGACATTATAACCACCCTCTACAAGGGCCTTAAGTGAGGGCACAGCAAACTCTGGCGTACCCATAAAAACGATACGAATATCCTTTGGATTCATACTACTTCTTATTAATTTTATCCTGCCACCTTTGTGGTAACTTCGCCACAACCCAATCTTTGCAAACCTTATACTTACCCAAATACCAGTCAAAGTCAAGCAGTGCAGAGTCGTTTGTAGCCTTATTTGTAAGGTATACGGCAAGTGGGAAGAGCACAATAGATGAAATCCACATACCGAGAAGTGAACTCCAAGTACCCTCCTTAGCCATCTTCTCGCCCGACATACTGATGATGTAGTAGATAACAAAGAAGATTACCGATATAACAATTGGCGTACCTAATCCACCCTTGCGGATAATTGCACCCAGTGGCGCGCCGACAAGGAAGAAGATGAATATAGATACTGGCAGGGCAAGCTTACGGTGCCACTCGTTCTTGTTGCGGTAGAGCTGGTTTAGAGCCTCCTTGGAGGTAGATTCGTCAAAGGAGAAGCTATTTCGCGCCGAAATAGCACTCTGGCGAGCATTTGAATATACCTTCTGCTTCTGGCGCGTAGAGAGTGTTGGCACAGAGTCAAGCAGATACTTTGCATAAACCTTCTCCGAGCGGTCTACAATAATGCTGTCAGGCGGAGAAATTGCATCTGGGTCCTTAATGAAAATCTGGTCGCGCAACAGTGGGTTGTAAGCCATTGTAGTAGTGCGGTTTACCGCCATCTCTAACGAGTCAATATTGTGTTGCAACTCGTTGATATTCAGAGTCTGACTACTACCACTAAAGAGGTTTTCGTCTGAACGCTCAAAGTCAAAACCCGTCATTGGAATCTGGCCATCTTGACGCTCAAAGGTATGGCGGCGCAGTGAACTCTTTGTATACCACTGGCTACCGCGCGTGTGCTCGTATGTAGAGCCATTAAAGAGTGTCACGAGCAGGTATCTCTTATCCTCACTAAGGCGAATATATCCAGAGTCGGCAATAGTCGTGGTCATATTACCACCAGACGAGCGGTTGTCATATATCAGCACACCTGTAAGAAGCTTTGACTCTGGGTTCTGATGCTCCACACGAATACTCATATTGTCAATACCATTAAAAAAGAGTCCATCTTGAAACTCCAGTGCCTGATTTTGACGCTGAATATCGTGGATAATACTGAACATCTTTTTATTTGAGTATGGAGCTAAGTTATTGATAATAAAGAAGCTGCCAATGGATATCAGAAGCACAACAAAGACCAGAGGGCGGACAATCTTCAGCAGTGACATACCCGCCGACTTCATAGCCAGCAACTCGTAGTTCTCGCCCAGATTTCCCATCGTCATAATCGTTGCAAGCAGTACGGCAAGCGGCAGACCCATCTGAATCATATTTACCGTTGCGTACATAATCAACTCAATGATTACAGCGGCATCCAATCCCTTACCTACCAAATCGTCAATATAGCGCCACACGAAGTTCATCATCAGAATAAAGATGACGATAAAGAATGTGGCGAACATCGGACCAATGTAGGACTTAAGTATCAGTTTGTATATTGTCTTCATTATCTATTACCAACTGTTTTCGGGTGCAAAGATAATAGTTTTACTATTATCAACGCCATAGTTAGCACAAATATTATCGCTGGACCCGAAGGAACTTCAAAATAGTAGCTTACAACTACACCCACCAAAGCAGCTAATGCCGCAATCACAGAGGCATACAAAGCTATTTTGCCATACTGCTTAGTAAAACAGTTTACTATTACCACTGGCATAGTCATTAGTGAGACGAGTAGCACAATACCCATAACCCTGATAGAGAGCACGATAGTCACTGCCGTAACAACCGACATTACATATCCAACAAGCGTTGTTCTCACACCTGCAGCACTGGCAAAATCGCGGTCAAAGGCCATATACATAACCGGTTTCAACCATAATGCAGCACCAGTGATTAACAGTAGTGTCAGAATACCAAGTGCAACAACATCGCTATTTGTTACCGATATGATATTTCCGAAGAGGAAACTGGATAAATCTCCAGAAGTGTACCCTGGTCTAAGGCTCATAAAAAGAGCACCCACTGCCATACCGATGCCCCACATAAGGCCTATGGCCGAATCTTCACGAATCTTCGTCTTGTTGGCCGCAAACTCAATACCCAAAGCCGAAAGCACAGCAAATAATGTAGCGCCAACAATAGGATTAATCCCCAAGTAAAAAGCTATACCAAGCCCGCCAAATGATGCATGTGTAATACCTCCGCAGAGAAAAACCATCCTGCGAGCAACAATATAAGTACCTATGATACCGCATGTTATGCCTGACAGTATACAAGCTATAACAGCATTTGAAAGGTAGTTGTATTCAAATATGTCTGTGAAAAATTCCATAATTCAACTGACAAAAATACACTTTTTTTATTGGAAACACACCAGATGAACAGCCTTTTTTTGTATCTTCGCACATTAATTGGTATATAATGAGTAAAAAAGTCAATTTTCATACGTTAGGTTGCAAGCTAAACTTCTCGGAAAGTTCAACTATCGCTCGTCAATTTGAGAGCGGTGGTTTTGAGCGCGTATCCCCTACCGATGCAGCAGATATCTGCATTATCAACAGCTGTTCCGTTACTGAACACGCTGATAAAAAATGTCGTAATCTTATCCGTAAATTGCACCGCAGAAATCCTAATGCAATAATAGCTGTTACTGGTTGTTATGCACAACTCAAACCATACGAAATTGCGGCTATTGAGGGTGTGGATATCGTATTGAGTAACAACAATAAGGGCGAAACATATCAACGAGTACTTGAGCTCACTAAAAAGGGTAAAACTGAGGTCTATAGTTGCGAAACTGATCAGATAACAAACTTCTTTGCTGCCTTTTCAAGTGGGGATAGGACAAGAGCATTTCTAAAGGTGCAAGATGGATGTGATTACTGTTGCTCTTATTGTACAATTCACAACGCTCGCGGAAGCAGTCGCAATATTCCGATCGCAGATGTTGTTGCACAAGCAGAGGCAATAGTTGCTGGTGGACAAAAAGAGATTGTAATTACTGGTGTTAATACTGGTGATTTTGGTCGTACAACAGGCGAGAGTTTTGCTGATTTACTACGCGCGTTAGATAAGGTGGAGGGTGTTGAGAGGTATCGCATTTCTTCAATTGAGCCAAACTTGCTAACTGACGAGATAATAGACATTTGCTCTCGGTCATCTAAATTTCAGCATCACTTCCATATTCCTATTCAGTGCGGCTCAAATAAGATACTTGCGCTGATGCGTCGCAGGTATACTGTTGAGAAGTTTGCAGATCGCATTGCAGCTGTCAAAAAGGCGATGCCAGATGCCTTTATCGGCATTGATGTAATAACGGGTTTCCCAGGCGAAACGGATGAGGATTTTGCTTCATCGCGCGACTTTTTAGCAAGTATTGAGCCTGCATTCCTGCACATCTTCCCATTCTCGGAGCGAGCAAATACACCTGCGGTAGATTTACCAAACAAGGTGCAGTCTTCTGTATCTACGGCTCGTGTAAAGGAGTTGGAGGCGCTAAGTGAGACTCTGCACCACAAATTCTGCTCGGCAGCTCTCGGCTCTGTAGCCTCTGTACTGTTTGAAAGCACCGAAAGGGGCGGTTTTATGACCGGATTTACTGGTAATTACATCAAGGTTAAAGTTCCTTATAACCGCAAGTATATCAATCAGATAGTAAATGTTAGGTTGCTGAGCATTGAACCTAATTGCGATGTTGTTGGACAAATTGTAGAATAATTCCAAAATTATTATTATATTTGCGTAATTGAGATACTATTATTTGTTATGAAAGGCATAGGTAGTAGAGTTACGATTGGATTTTTGAGTATCGTTGTGTTACTCTTTGCTTCGGGTGTGATATCGCTATTTGAGTTGGGAAATTTGAGTAACGACACAGAGACCATTCTATCGACTTCTCGTCGCAATCTTGAACTGGCAAAGGATATGCTTAGTTGTGCCCATGAGCATAGCCAAGCAACAATTCACATCGCTCTGTTTGACGATGAGTCGCAAAGGGATGTTTGTCGTCGTGCGATGAGCGACCTTGAGGGAAAACTTGCTGCGGCACGTAATGAGGCTTTAGACGCTTCTCGACTAGACTCTCTCTCCGTTAGCGTTACTCGTCTAAGAGAGGTTTCAGAGAGTTATCTATTTACACCTACACTCTTGACTACAGACACTCTGGTAGTTAGCAAACCAATAGCTATCAATGATAGTTTTGCGGCCAGCGGTAAAAAATGGTATAACGAACAGTATAAGGTTGTATACGATGATATGGTAGACCAGATTCAGAGTTTTATGACTCACATACATAGCTCATTGGCACCAAGAGCAGAGCAGCTAAACAAAAATGCGTATCGCTCTGTAGCTCCTGTATTGATATCGCTGGTAGTGATGATTGCCATAGTGCTTATGTTCTACTACTTTATTAGGGTCTACTGCGTCAATCCTATTGTGAGGACTAATCAAGCTCTAAGTGATTTTTTGACATATCGCCTACCATTTAACGTAAAGGCTGATTTGAGGGATGAATTTAAGGAACTCGCCGATAACATTGAGAAGTTAATTGGCATTTCAAGGTTGAAGAATAGTTAGTATGCGAGCAAGTGTTATATTGAGATATGTGGGCTCTGTGATGCTCTGTGTGTCGGCATTTATGTTGGTGTCGGCGGTTATCTCATATATAAACAATATTGACTCTGGCTTCTATCCGCTATTGCTATCGGCACTTCTGACTCTAACTTTAGGGGCTTTCCCAATGCTCTTTGTGCCTCGCGCAACATCTATCTCTAACAAGGAGGGTTTCTCTATTGTCGTCGGCTCATGGGTGCTTGCAAGTGTGGTTGGTATGTTCCCATATCTTATCTGGGGAGGTGAGTTTACGCTTATAAACGCTTGGTTTGAGAGTGTTTCTGGTTTTACTGCCACTGGAGCAACAATATTAAATGATATAGAGCAACTACCTCAGGGACTGCTATTCTACAGAACATCAACAAACTGGATTGGAGGCGTTGGTGTAGTAATGTTTGCGTTGGTTATTTTGCCATCATTAGGTACTAGCCGTATGTCACTGTCTAATGTAGAGCTATCGTCACTTGCAAGAGATAATTATCGCTATCGTACACAGGTTATTGTGCGAATATTGCTGGTGGTATATGTCGGTCTTACTGTAGTGACAACCCTCGCTCTCAAAGCTGCGGGTGTGCGTTGGTTTGATGCACTTAACCACGCTATGTCGGCCTGTGCTACGGCAGGATTTAGCACGAAAAATGCAAGTATAGCCTTCTATGATAACGCAATAGTAGAGATGATTTTAGCTGGTGCGATGCTTATTTCAAGTATCCACTTCGGATTGATTTATGCCACTTTCTTGGGTAAGAAAAATAACATTTTCCGCTCGGAGGTCGTTAGAACGTATATTGTCATCGTGGTAATATCTACCCTATTTATTGCTACAAGCCTATATGGAGCTGATATATTCCCTACAGTATGGGAGTCTCTAAGATATTCGTTCTTCCAAGTAGTGTCGTTATTCACCAGTACAGGTTATGCCACTGCAGATACCAATCTATGGCCACCTTTTGCTATTGTAATACTGATTTTTGTGTCAATTATCTGCGCTTGTGCTGGCTCAACTTCTGGTGGTATAAAGATTGACAGAGCGCTGATATTCTGCAAGATACTATGGGCAAGAATACGTCGCCAGCAACATCCAAATGCAGTAATCCGCATTCGTGTAGATGGCGTTGCTCAAGACTCAGATTTACTCAATAGCGTGGTGGTGTTTATTGTCGCCTATTTAGCATTGATATTTATGGCAACATTTACTAACACCCTATTTGGGCAGGACATTATGACAGCTTTTACATCATCTGTGGCATGTCTTGGCAATGTCGGTCCTGGTTTTGGTGAGGTTGGCTCAATGGGAAACTATGCAGAGATTCCAGCGATACTTAAGCTACAAGACTCATTTTTGATGCTGATGGGTCGTCTGGAGATTTTTGGTTTTATACAGTTGTTTTTCCTTAAATGGTGGAAATAATGAAGAGAAGGTTAGCTATATTGGCGTTGCTCTGTATTGCCGCAGGGGTCTCTGTGGCACAGCAAATGGTTGATTCATCTAAACTTGAACAAACAGTGGAGAGTCTGCAAAATAGTGTAGACTCGCTCAATGTTATAATTAGTCAGGCGCGAAATCGTTATGCTACAGAGCCTGAGTCACGTGAGCAAATAGCAAAACAACTTGCTGAATATGAGGTTGAGGCGATTGCTCTTAAACGCAAATATGATGAGGCGGTAATGAAATTTACATCGTATGCTCAGAGAATTATCTCTACAGAGGTACCTGCAGAGCATAATGTAGCGGCGGATACCTCATCTATTGCTACAGTTCATCCAAAGCGAGCTAATTTGGTCTATAACGGCGTTTTATCCGAGACTCTTGAATCATCAGACTTAAAACTTCTCAGAGCATCACAGGAGAAAGAGAGTGCAGTGGTGTTAAAGATTAAAGAGTATCTGCATATGTATGACAGAATGGCGAGCCTTCAACTTGAGTACGAGCGTGTAGATACTGAGATTGCAGCCGATAGCGTTGTAAGGCTACTTGACTCTGTAAGAGATGTGGCCAAAACGACTGAGAGTGTAATATCTAATAGGTGGCACGAGATTTTTGACAATAAAGTCTATATCTACAACCTGCTTCTGGAGAAGGGTGGCAGGATGGATGTTGTCTCTGGCGCTGAACAGTCGCTCGCGAGTGCACTTATTTCAAGCGACCAGAAGTCTATTGACTGTGAATCGCCCGCATTGGTAGAGTACTACTATCGCAAAAAAGCGTTGCTTGATTATGAAGCAAAAGTTGCTACGGCTCTGGAATTAGCCTTAGCAAAGGACTCTTTGATGCGAGTAAATAATGCAATGAAAGAGAATAGCTATCGTCTGCCAGCTATTACTATTGTGCGTCGCTCGTTTATTGAGCACGAACCTATAAAGGTCATTAAGCCTACTATTTACAATCCTAAGAACCCTATTCCGCACACAAAAATATACGACTATGGAACAGTATATCGTGTTCGCATAGGCATCTTTACCAAGCGTCCAAATCTATCTGCACTACGCGGCATTACACCTCTATCTTATACAGACAAGTATCACAATGGCAAGTACGCATACTTTGTTGGTGGATATCGCACAGAGGAGGAGGCTCAGGAGGGAGTTGCATACCTTAAGAGACTCGGATTTAAAGACCCTCAGCTTGTTATGTGGGTTGATGGAGAGTATATCTCTAACATAGCTGAGTGGAAGAGTAAGAATCTGGGATACAACCTTGAGATTACAGGTGTTGCTACCCTGCCAGATGATGTTAAGACGCATATAGGCTTAAGAAACGAGCAGGCGCGCTTCTCAAGAGTGGGTACAGCGTTTATTGTCGGCACATTTGCCTCTAAAGCTGATGCTGAGAGAGTTGCTTCGGAGGTTGTAGCTATGAATGGTAGTGTCAAGGTAGAGGTTAAATCAGTTAAGTAGAACCTTAAAAAACTATATTATGTGGTACATCATCTTATTGATTTTATTGGGCGTTCTGTTTTGTATTGCTGAATTGTTGCTATTTCCAGGATTGTCTATCGGAGCTATTCTGGCTGTGGCTTGCTATGGCGGTGCTGTATGGTATGCCTTTGAGTCTATGGGAACTACGGCTGGCATTATAACCATTATTGTGGTGCTGGTTGTCTCGCTCATTTCTGTTATCTTCTCACTGAGAGCAAAGACCTGGCAGTATTTCGCCCTCAGGCAGCA
Organism: Alistipes sp.; assembly: GCA_017938765.1. GTDB lineage: Bacteria > Bacteroidota > Bacteroidia > Bacteroidales > Rikenellaceae > Alistipes. The sequence continues at coordinate 91,732 of JAGBAX010000021.1, forward strand.
AATTGACTCTACAAGTATGCCTAAGCCAGAGAAAGAACTCAGCATTGGTGCAGTAGGAACAACTATCTCTCGTCTATCGCCTATGGGTAAGGTTAATATCGGCGGGAAGGTCTACGAAGCCAAGTCTGCGGATGTCTTTATTGACCAGCGCGAGCAGGTGGAAGTTGTTGGCTTTGAGAACTTCAATGTAATAGTAAGAAAGGTAAACTAACAAACAATATAGCTATGAAACCTATTATCCAGTCAGTGATAGCGGCTGTAGCCCTATTGCTACCTATTAACGTTGTGGCAGCAGAACAGCCGAAGGCAGACCAAAGAGCCATTATAGAGGCTGGCAATGCTCGTTTTACTGTGCTTACTCCGCAACTTATCCGTATGGAGTGGAGTGAAAATGGACGTTTTGAGGACAGAGCAACGCTTACAGTTGTTAATCGCCTAACAGAAGTGCCCCAGTTCAAGGTTACAAATAGTCGCAGTAAGGTGGTTATTCGTACCTCTGCCCTAACACTTACATATCGCAAGGGAGAGAAGTTCTCAGCAGATAATCTCTCGGCAGAGTTTATGCTTGGCGATAAAAAGGTCGTATGGCACTATGGCGACAAGGACTCGCTAAACCTTATGGGCACAACCCGCACATTAGATAAGGCTGACGGTTGGAAACTCAATCCAAAAGACCCAATGGAGCCTGGAGTAATCTCTCGTGGCGGTTGGAGCGTTGTTGATGATAGTACTCGCCACCTCTTTGTAGATACCCCATCACACTGGCAGAAGTGGGTTGAGTGCCGTCCAGAGGGCGATTATCAGGATTTATACCTCTTTGCTTACGGCCACGACTATATGAAGGCTGTCAAGGACTACATAACCATTGCGGGTCGTATTCCGTTGCCACCAAAGTACGCCTTTGGATATTGGTGGAGCAGATATTGGCAGTACTCGGATAACGAACTGCGAGACCTTATCGGAAAGATGCGTAGCCTTGATATTCCAATTGATGTGCTGATTATAGATATGGATTGGCACGAGACTTGGGGTCTGCGTCGTACAGGAGCAAAAAAGGATGAGTATGGTCAGCGCATAGGTTGGACTGGTTATACTTGGAAGGAACAGCTATTCCCATCACCTGCAAACTTTTTTGAGTGGTGTCGTTCAGAGAATCTCAAGACTGCGCTAAATCTCCACCCTGCATCGGGCATTCAGCCATTTGAGGAGCCTTATGAGCGATTTACAGAGGCTTATGGTTGGACAGAGAAGGGCAAGAGCGTGCCATTTAAGATTGACGAGCAGAAGTGGGCTGATGCATATTTTAATACGGTGTTGTCGCCTTTTGAGAAGGTTGGTGTTGACTTCTGGTGGCTTGACTGGCAGCAGTGGAGATCTAGCAAGTATACAAAGGATTTGAGCAATACGTTCTGGCTCAACTATACTTTTAATAGACACGCAGAGGAGCGCGGGACGGAACGACCTATGATTTACCACCGCTGGGGAGGTCTTGGCTCACACCGTTATCAGGTGGGTTTCTCAGGCGATATTCTGATTAACTGGGAGTCTCTCGGTTTCCTGCCTTGGTTTACCAGTACAGCCTCAAATGTGGGCTATGGCTATTGGGGGCATGATATTGGAGGTCACACATTCAAGATTCGCAATTCACAGACCGACCCAGAGCTATATTTGCGTTGGTTGCAGTATGGAGTCTTCACACCTATCTTTAAGACTCACTGCACAAAGAATAGCAATATTGAGCGTCGTATATGGCAGTTCCCAGACCATATGTTCTATATGCGCGATGCTATAAGACTGCGCTATACTCTTGCTCCTTATATATATAATGCAGCGCGTCAGACTTATGATACTGGTATATCAATGTGTCGTCCGATGTACTACTACTATCCAGAGTGCAACGAGGCTTACGATATGAAAGAACAGCATATGTTTGGCGATGATCTGCTTGTGACGGCTGTAGTGAAGCCTGTGGATAAGACTACGGGCGTTGCAGAGCGAACTATCTGGTTTCCAGAGGGTCAGTGGTACGATATGGTTAGCGGAGAGTTGATAGATGGAAACAAGATTCTGACACTGAACTATACTGTTGCTGAGAATCCATACTACGCTCGTGCAGGAGCGATTATTCCGATGAATCCAGCGACTGTAAAGAGTCTTCAGGAGCCGTGCAACACCCTCGTGCTGACATTCGTTCCTGGTGCAGATAGCAGTTTGTCGCTCTATGAGGATGATGGACTATCTAAGAACTATGCTGAGCAATATGCTACTACACAGATAGTTAAGAGTAGTACAGCAAACACAATAAAGGTCGTTATCTCTCCACGCAAAGGTGGTTATAATGGTGCGCCGTCACAGCGAAAATATGAACTTCGTTTCCCATGCCAGATGCCTGCAAAGGTCGTAAAGGTCAATGGCGTAGAGATTCCTTACGCACGCTATGCCAAGGAGGGTCAGTGGGGTTATGACGGATACTCTCTCTCGCCAGTTGTCTACACTGAGCTTTGTGATTGCGACAAGGAGTGTGTTGTGGAGCTTGAATTTGATATGGAGCTTCAAAAGCATCAACCTCGCCTCTATGGCAAGCAGGGTATCTTCAACCGTTGTTTGGCCCTTACCCCAGAGTTTAAGGAGCGTTATGCGGTTAGCTATGACCCATATCCGCTTCTACCAGACGAGTATATGAATGTCTCTCAAACACCTAATTATATCGTTGAGTACCCTGAGCGTATCGTTGAGTGGTTAGACAGATATGAGAAGAGTTTTGAGATTTGTATACCAGCGTTAGAAAAGTCTGGGCATGTGGATGCAGAGTTTATCACAAAACTAAAGGCTCAATTTAAGTAATCGTTATAAAACATTAAAACTTAACAGACTATGGATCTTGGAATTATTGTTGTTATTGGCGTTCTGTCGCTAATCGCTATTTGGGTTATTTTCTACTTTGTGCCTGTAGGCCTGTGGTTTACAGCTCTTATTTCTGGTGCGCACATCTCTCTATTACAGATGATACTCATGCGCTGGCGTAAGATTCCAGTGTCGTCTATCGTCTCATCAATGATTGAGGGTACAAAGGCGGGACTTAAACTCAATCCCAACTCTCTTGAGGCACACTATCTTGCAGGTGGTAACTTCCGCAATGTAGTTCACGCCCTTGTCTCTGCTCAAAAGGCTGGCATCAACCTCAATTTTGAGGAGGCAACGGCTATTGACCTTGCAGGTCGTGACGTATTTGAGGCGGTGCAGATGTCAGTTAATCCGAAGGTTATCAACACCCCACCTGTGACCGCTGTGGCAAAGGATGGTATCCAGCTAATTGCTAAGGCGCGTGTTACTGTTCGTGCAAATATCCGTCAGCTTGTCGGAGGTGCAGGCGAGGAGACTGTCCTTGCTCGTGTAGGCGAGGGTATTGTATCATCTATCGGCTCGTCTATGTCACATAAGTCAGTGCTTGAGAATCCTGATTTCATCTCTCGCGTGGTGCTTGAGAAGGGTCTGGATGCAGGTACCGCTTTTGAGATTCTATCTATTGACATCGCTGATATTGATGTTGGTAAAAACATCGGTGCGCAGCTACAGATGGATCAGGCAGAGGCTGACAAGAACATTGCTCAGGCAAAGGCTGAGGAGCGTCGTGCTATGGCTGTAGCTCTTGAGCAGGAGATGAAGGCAAAGGCTCAAGAGGCTCGCGCAAAGGTTATCCTTGCTGAGGCTGAGGTGCCACTGGCTATGGCAGAGGCGTTCCGCAATGGCAATCTGGGCATTATGGACTACTACCGCATGAAAAATATGATTGCTGACACACAGATGCGTGAGTCTATATCAGCACCAAAGGGTGACAGTGCAAAGAAGTAGTAATATGCTTACAATCAACCAAATATCAGAGGCTTTGGCTGAGGCTTTTCGCTGTTCAGAGCACAACTATGTATCGGAGCAGATGGCTCTTGACCCATCAGATATAGGCAAGCGGTTATACGACTCCCCTATCATCAAAATTGGCTCGGCAACAGACCCACTGTGGGAACAGCTAAAGGCTCCACAGGCTGTAGGTCAGCTATTCCGCACGCCAAAGGAGTGGATGCCGTCTGCGCAAACAGTAGTGAGCTACTTCGCGCCATTTAGTGACTTTGTTGTAGAGGGTAATCGTGCCGACGGAGTAGATGTTGGTAACGGTTGGCTGTATGCCCGCGTAGAGGGTCAAGCATTCCTCACAGAGATGAATCACTTCCTTGAGCAGTGGTTCGTCAGTCAGGGTGTTAAGGCGCTATCGCCATATGCAAGCGACGAGTTTAAGTATGTCTTTGAGGCGGGAAGTTGTGAGGATATTGAGGATAAAACTCTTAGCTTTACAAGCAACTGGAGCGAGCGCCATGTGGCCTTTGTCTGCGGTATGGGTACATTCGGACTCTCAAAGGGACTTATTACCGAGCGTGGAGTGGCTGGTCGCTTTGGCAGCGTGATTGTTGATGCTCCACTTGAGGTTACACCTCGCCCATATACGGATATCTACGAGTACTGCACCAAGTGCGGTGCTTGTATGCGCTGTCCTGCAGGCGCAATAACCCTTGAAGAGGGAAAGTCTCACGAGAAGTGTAGCGCCTATGTTCATACGCTGAGGGTCAAGTATGCGCCTCGTTTTGGTTGTGGTAAATGTCAAGTCAAGGTACCTTGCGAGAGAGGAATACCTAAAAAGTAGACACAAGTCAAGTATACCCCTGATAGATTAGCTATTGGGGGTATTTTTTGTGCTATGTGATACTAAAAAGAGGGCAAAATCGTTAGTAGATTGATAATTTTATCAATAAATTGCAGAAATGGGCACTAAAGGTTGGTTTGTTTGCAACTTTTTTGGTACATTTGCACCAATATTTGTGTTTTTGTAAAATAGTATAACTACATATGGGAAAATTGAAATTTATTCTGTTAGCATTTTGCGCGATAATCTGCTTTGGAGCATGCTCTGATAGTGACGACTACGGTATGGAGTTCTCAAGCACTGGTCTCTATTTCCAGTGGGGAGGAGAGCCTCAGACAATCAGCTATACCACTACAAATGTCACTTCAGTAGCTGTGAAGAGTATTACAAGCGGTTGGAAGTGCGATATTAACCAGACTGCACAGACAATGACAATCACTCCGCCAGCGGAGCCTGAGACTGATGCCGACCGTGATAAGATGCGCGATTGCGACATTATGTTTACAATCACATCTAAGAAGGGAGATACAACAACCTACTCTATTGACTGCTATATCACAGGCGATAAACTCAATCTTCTCAATAGCGATGGCAAATATGCTAATAGCTACGTGGTGTCAAAGCCTATGACAGCATATCTGCTTGACATATCTCGTAATGGTGCTGGAGAGCCTTTGGCAGGTGTTAGTGGTGCTAAGATTGTTTGGCAGAGTGAAAATTCGCTTATTGAGCACCTTGTGTACAACGATAAGGATAACACAGTATCTTTCTATGTCAATGCTCAGACAGAAGAGGATGACGATGATGTATATATCAAGGAGGATGGTCAGTATGTTATGCGTACTGGAAATGCCCTTATAGCAGCTACTGATGCTAAGGATAATATCCTCTGGAGTTGGCATTTATGGCTTGTAAAGGCCTCTGCAAACCCACTTGAGTGTTACTCTACATACTCAAATGGCGTTACTTTTATGGACTTTAACCTCGGAGCATTTGGTAACAGCAATGGTGCGACAGATAGTAGCAAGAAGATTCTTGATAGCTATGGTCTCTACTATCAGTGGGGCCGTAAAGACCCATTCCTTCGTCCTTACTATCACGATTGCGCAGGTGGCGAGGATGAGTATGTATACTCTGGTAGTGGTAGCGCAACATATGTGGAGTATGCTGAGACTTCATCAGAAACAGGCACCGTTGAGTATACTATTGCACATCCAACGACCTTTATCACCAACCCAGCGTGTGTAGATAGCGAGAATGGAGACGGTATTGGCGACTGGATGCACACTGCTAATAGCACTCTTTGGAGCGGAACAACAAAGAGTCTCTATGACCCATGTCCATATGGTTGGAGAGTCCCTGCAGCATCAGACTTTGACTGTCTCAAACTAACTGATGCGGAGGATGGTATGGCTCTTGAGGATGCTCGCGGTCGTTTTGGCTGGATGCTCTCAGATGGCTCAAACAGCTACTTCTACTTGGCTGGTGGATTTAGAAATTACTATGACGGAGTAATCCACAATATGAATTTCAAGGAGGATGTATACCCTTCACAGCCAGCACCTTGGGAGGGTTACTACTGGACTGCAGGCTCTACAACTGACGGCAAGCAGAGCACTTGTATGTACTTTGACCTTACTACAACCCGTACTATCAACAAGTTTAACCTCAATTACCCAACAAAGCGTGCCAATGCATTGCAAATTCGTTGCGTAAAGATTAAATAAATTATGAGCCTATGATACTCAGACTTAGAATGCTCAGCGACGAGAATGACAACTTCGTCCGCGATTTTGAGGTCTCTCACGAGATGAATCTCCTTGAGCTTCACAACTTTATCATCTCCTCTATTGAGTATGACGACTGTATGGCATCCTTCTACACTGCCGATGAGCAGTGGCAGCCGCTGCAGGAGTTCTCACTAATGGACCTTGGAGATGAGCAGTTTGAGGGTGCGCCAGTGGCTATGGAGAAGGTATCACTTGCCGAGCTTGTTGTCTCAGAGTGCAACCGTCTTATCTATCAGTTTGATATGATTGCCGACAGAGCCTTTTACCTTGAGGTAGTCAGCGCTACACAACCTAATCCAGAGCTTGAGTATCCTCGCGTTTCATTTGAGAATGCACGTGTGCCAGACCAGTATGACCCAGATGCTGTGCCAGCAGACGATGGCTCTATCTTTGATGAAATGATGGACGAGTTTGGGGAGTTTGACGGTGACGATAGCTATGACGATGAGTACTAAGCGACTGATTGTCGTTGTTGGTCCAACAGCATCGGGCAAGACTGATCTTAGCATCGCTCTTGCCCGACATTATAATGCACCGATACTATCAACAGACTCTCGTCAGGTGTATAAGGGGCTACCAATAGGTACTGCCTATCCATCAGAGGAGCAACTACAAAGCGTTGAGCATCACTTTATTGCAGAACTTGAACTTACCGTAGACTTTAACTGCGGAGAGTACGAAAAAAGGGCTTTAGAGCGACTTGATTCTCTCTTTGAGAGGAGTAACACCGTAGTGGCTGTCGGTGGCTCAGGGCTCTATATTCGCGCGCTATGCGAGGGTATGGACGCTCTACCAGAAGCAGATGCTCAGTTGCGCAGTGAACTCTCTTCGCGCCTTGCAAACGAGGGGGTAGAGGCTCTTTCAAATCAGTTGCGCGAACTTGACCCAGAGTATTATCAGGTGGTGGACAAAAGCAACCCAGCGCGTGTTATGCGAGCACTGGAGGTGTGCCTTGCAAGTGGCAAGAAATACTCAGAACTACGCAAGGGAGAGCGCAAAGAGCGTGATTTTCAGATTGTTAAGATTGGTGTAGAAATTCCTCGTGAGGTGCTGTATGATAGGGTCAATCGTCGCGTGGATATGATGATTGAGGCGGGGCTTGAGGCTGAAGCGCGGTCTGTGCTACCTTACCGCCACTGTAACTCTCTGCACACTGTGGGCTATAGCGAGATGTTTGACTACTTTGATGGCAAGACAACACTTGCTCAGGCTGTTGAACTTATTAAACGTAACACGCGCCACTATGCAAAACGTCAGATGACGTGGTTTCGTCGCGACAGTCAGATAGCGTGGTTTGCACCTGCTGACTATCAGGCGATTATCAAATATATTGATGCACAATTTGGAGAATAAGATATAAATTTGTACATTTGCACCGCAAATAGTCGGTTGCTCGAATGGTGGAATAGGTAGACACGCCGGACTTAAAATCCTGTGGACAGAAATGTCCGTGCCGGTTCGATCCCGGCTTCGAGTACTACAGAGGGGAGGAGTGAAAGCTTCTCCTTTTTTTTATCTGTTCTGTAGCGAGAGGATACCGCTGGTGCGGTATGTGGCTATATGATTGTGTTACCTGCAAGCAAGCTTGCACTACTCAATCATATATCCACGACTAAAGCCTATCCTCTCGCTATTGTTACCTCAATGCCGCAATGCTCTCCTTAAGGGCGGTTGCGCGGATAATAGGTGTTTATACTTGACCCGTTGGGTCTGCGTTCTCAAGGTATCCGCGCGAGTTTGCGACTGCGTCGCTGCACTTCAATCCCGGCTTCGAGTACTGCAGAGGGGAGAAGTAAATTTACTTCTCCCCTTTTTGTATCTATTGGCGAGGAACTATGTTCCGCAGCTAATGGTTAAAACTCCTCAAAACTTTTGTTTTTAACAAAATTGTACTATCTTTGCACTATCGTTTTGGTCAGTCGTCCGACTGGTCTATTATCATCAATTTAAACATTATGGAAGATTTAGCTACACTTGAGAGCAAGAGTCTCAAAGAGTTGCGTGAGATTGCAAAGGCATTTGGTATTGTGAGCGACAAGCTCTCAAAGAGGACTATTATAAAGCTTATCGCTGGCGGTGGAAGTGAGGAGCAGGAGCAAGAGCAAGTTCAGAGCGAGCCTACAGCAGAGCCTGTAGAGCCAACAACTGAGCCTAAGCGCAGAGGTCGTAAGCCTCGCAAGGCTGAAAAGGTAGAGACTGCCACTGCAGAGTCAGCAGAGCCAGTAGAGCCACAAGTGCAAGAGCCTGAGGCTGTTGTGCAGGCTGAGGAGTCAAAGGCTGTAAAGAGTGAGAAGCGTCGTGGTCGCAAGCCTCGCACAGCAGGGAAGGTTGAAACTACAACGGAGAGTGTTATAGAGCAGGCTGCTGAGCCAGTAGCTGAAATAGCACACCAAGAGCCTGCCACTGAGGAGATTACCAAGGATGACTTTACGGCTGAGGTTATTGGTGAGGGTGTGTTGGAGCTTATCCCAGAGGGCTACGGTTTCTTGCGCTCGGCTGATTATAACTACCTCAATTCGCCAGATGACATCTATGTGTCGCCATCGCAAATCAAGCTCTTTGGCCTCAAGGCTGGAGATACTGTGACGGGCGTTATCCGTCCTCCGAAGGAGGGTGAGAAGTACTTCCCACTGGTGCAAGTGCTTGAGATTAACGGACTTGAGCCTAATGCAGTGCGTGACCGTGTGCAGTTTGAGTATATGACTCCCCTATTCCCAAATGAGAAGTTCAACCTCACGGGCAATGGACACAATGACCTATCAAACCGCGTTGTGGACCTATTCTCGCCTATCGGTAAGGGTCAGCGTGCGCTGATTGTTGCACAACCAAAGACTGGTAAGACCATGCTGTTGCAGAGCATTGCCAACGCCATTGCGGACAACCATCCAGAGGTATATATGATTGTGCTGCTGATAGATGAGCGACCAGAGGAGGTTACAGAGATGGCTCGCCACGTCAAGGCCGAGGTTGTTGCATCGACATTTGACGAGCAGGCAACACGCCACGTCAAGGTAGCCGAGATGGTGCTTGAGAAGGCAAAGCGCATGGTTGAGTGCGGACACGATGTGGTGATACTTCTTGACTCTATTACCCGCCTTGCACGAGCATACAACTCTGTTCAGCCTGCATCGGGTAAGGTGCTATCTGGAGGTGTGGATGCCAATGCGCTCCACAAACCTAAGCGCTTCTTTGGTGCCGCGCGAAATACTGAGGAGAAGGGCTCGCTGACAATCATCGCTACTGCCCTTATTGACACTGGCTCAAAGATGGATGAGGTTATCTTTGAGGAGTTCAAGGGTACAGGTAATATGGAGCTTCAGCTTGACCGCCGATTAGCAAATAAGCGTATCTACCCTGCTGTGGATGTTATCGCATCGGGCACTCGCCGCGAGGATATGCTCTTGAGTCGTGAGGTTATGCAGCGCACGTGGATTCTGAGAAAGTATCTCTCTGATATGACAACGGTAGAGGCTATGGAGTTCCTCCAGAAGCAGATGGGTATGACAAGAAGCAATGAGGAGTTCCTCGCAACAATGAATCAGTAGTATGAAACGACTAATAATCTCACTACTAACGCTTTGCACCACCCTCACAGCCTTTGGTTGGGGACAAAAGGGTCACGATGCTATCGCCTATATCGCTGAGTGCAATCTCCGCCCAGAGGTCTATCAGAAGGTTGTCAAACTGCTCGGTGGACACTCGTTAGTCTACTACGCCAACTGGATGGACAATGCCAGCAACTCGGATGCTTATCGCTACACCAAGACCTGGCACTACGCCAATGTGGACAAGGGGTATACATACGCCACGATGACTAAAAATCCTAAGGGAGATGTGGTTGTGGCTATAAATCAGATAGTTAAGGCACTCAAGAGCGACCGTCTAACAGCAGAGCAGCAGGCTGTACAGCTTAAGTTTCTGATTCACCTTGTAGGCGACATTCACGCCCCTATGCACGCGGGACACCTCTCGGACTTGGGTGGTAACCGCGTGATAGTCAAGTACTTCGGCAATAAAATTAATCTCCACGCACTGTGGGATACAGATATCGTAGAGGATTGCCACCGCTGGAGTTACACCGAGTGGCAGCAGCAGTTAGACAAGCACTGCACCGCTGAGCGAAAGGCACAACTGGCATCGGGAACGCCAGAGGATTGGCTGGGCGAGAGCCATAAGTTGGCTACTGACATCTACCTCGCATCGCCAAAGAGTGCCAAGCTGTGGTACTACTATCTAAACTACGCCACTCCGCACATTGAGAATCGCATCCTCGCTGCAGGTATTCGCCTTGCAATGCTTCTCAACGAGATTTATCAGTAGAACAATGTGTGAGGGGGGGGGTTAGAGTACCTATTGCTGACAGCCATTTTTGCTAAAGCAAAAAATATTACTACCTTTGTGTTGCTATGATTGACAGAGATGTTGTAGATAGAATTATGTCGGCCGCCAATATCGTTGAGGTGGTAAGCGACTATGTGACACTCAAGCGTGCGGGTGCCAACTATCAGGCGTGCTGTCCGTTCCACAACGAGAAGACTCCATCTTTTGTCGTATCGCCTGCCAAAGGGCTCTTTAAGTGCTTTGGTTGCGGTAAGGCTGGCAATGCTGTGACCTTTGTAATGGAGCACGAGGGTATAAGCTACCCTGAGGCTCTAAAGGCGGTAGCAAAGCGTTATGGCATAGAGGTCAAGGAGAAGGAGATGACTGCTGAGGAGGTCAAGCGCAACGACAACCGCGAGAGTATGTTCACTCTCAACAGTTTCATCTCCAAGTACTTTACCGACTATCTCCATCGCGACACTGAGGAGGGTATCCCTGTGGGTATGAGTTATTTCAGCTCTGCCAGAGGCTTTAGCGCTAAGACTATAGAGAAGTTCGGTCTTGGCATGTGCCCTTCGGGTGGCGACAGGATGACACGCGATGCACTTAAGGCTGGCTACAAGGAGGAGTTTTTGATAGCCACAGGTCTTACTATCAAGCGTGAGAGTGACGGCCGTCTCTACGACCGTTTCCGCGAGCGTGTGATGTTCCCGATACACAACATTTCGGGTCGTATCGTAGGCTTTGGAGGCCGTACCATGCGTACCGATAAGAGCGTTGCCAAGTATCAGAACTCCCCAGAGAGCGAGATTTACAACAAGTCGCGCGAGCTATATGGACTCTTCTTTGCCAAGAAGGCTATTCAGCAGGCGGATTACGCCATTATGGTGGAGGGTTATACTGATGTAATCTCTATGCACCAGTCGGGCGTTGAGAATGTGGTTGCCTCGTCTGGAACATCGCTTACCGTTGACCAGATACGCCTTATACGCCGTTTTACCAACAATCTGACAATCATCTACGACTCTGACGCTGCGGGAATCAAGGCCTCGCTACGCGGTATAGACCTTGTGCTGCACGAGGGTATGAATGTGCGTGTAGTGCTTCTACCAGAGGGGGATGACCCTGACTCTTTCGCTCGTAGCCACAGCGCAGTGCAGGTGCAAGAGTATATCAAGGCCAATGCTGAGAACTTTATAACCTTCAAGACCAAACTGCTTCTTGCCGACACGGGTGGTGACCCTGTAAAGCGCGGAGAGGTTACGCGAAGCATCATTACTTCAATAGCGCAGATTTCAGACCCTATCACCCGCTCAATGTTCATCAAGGATTGTTCGCAGATGATGGATGCTGACGAGAATATGCTCATCAGCGAGGTTGCTCGCCACCGTATGCACAACCTTGGAGACGCTGAGGCTGAGGAGTTTATCCGCCGACAGGCACGACAGCAGCAGAATAGTCGTTACAACACGAACTACGGCAAGGGTAAAAACAGCTACCAGCCGATAGTAGATGAGCAGGAGGTCAATCAACGCTTCGGAGAGATGCCTTTGAGTGCCTCGGTAGAGACTCTTGAGCGCGAGATAATCTACTACCTGCTCAAGTTCGGTCAGAGTAACTTTGAGACCCTTGAGGGTGGCACGGTCATTGAGCTTAACACTGCCGAGGTGATTATTGAGGAGCTTGACAAGATGGATATCGTGATGCGCGACCCTACATACGACACTATCCTAACGATTTATCGCACAGCACTTTCCGAGTCTCGCTACCCTTCTCAGACTGAGATAGTAAACAACGCCGACCCTGAGGTTTGTCGCGTGGCGGTGGACATCCTTACTATGGACGACAACTACACCGAGAGTGCCATCTGGTCGCAGAAGGATATGCGCACGCTCTCGCAGTCAAATATGCTTGCTGAGGGCATTCCAAAGCTCATATGGCTCTACAAGTCGCGCATTATTATGGGTCGTATAGCTGAGCTAAATGCGCTACTTGCCTCAGAGGCATCGGAAGAAGATATGCTTGAGTATCTGAAGGAGCTCAACCATATGAACCAGCTCAAAGTACAGATAGCCAACCACTTAGGTCGCACGATAATCTAATGGACTTTCAACTCACCTCGCAGTATGCCCCTACGGGAGACCAGCCGCAGGCGATTCAGGAGATTCTTGAGTCGTTCACTGCTGGTGTAAACTGCTGTACACTGCAGGGTGTAACGGGCTCTGGTAAGACCTTTACTATGGCTAATGTCATCGCGGCACTTAACCGCCCGACACTGGTCTTGAGTCACAACAAGACCCTTGCGGCACAGCTCTATGGCGAGTTCAGCAACTTCTTTCCCAACAACGCCGTTGAGTACTTCGTCTCCTACTACGACTACTATCAGCCAGAGGCATACCTACCAGCAACTGACACCTACATAGAGAAGGACCTATCTATCAACGACCAGATAGAGAAGATGCGTCTTGCTACGACAGCCTCACTACTCTCAGGTAGGCGTGACATTGTGGTTGTCAGCTCCGTTTCGTGCCTCTATGGTATTGGCAACCCCGCTGATTTTCACGCCAATACAATCACTCTGAAGGTCGGCGAGATTATCTCTCACAAGCAGATGCTCTATCGCCTTGTGGAGGCACTCTATACCCGCACGGAGATAGAACTCTCTCCTGCCACTTTCCGCGTCAAGGGTGAGACGATAGATGTTATGTCAGCCTTTGGAAACAGTTGTTACCGCATACTCTTCTTTGATGACGAGATTGAGGCTATATACTCCATAGACCCACTCTCAGGAGCTCGTCTTGAGACTCTTACAGAGGTGAGCATCTACCCTGCCAACCTCTTTGTAACCACCAAGGAGCGTATTGACAAAGCCGTCAGTCAGATATATATAGATATGGGTAAGCAGGTCGCCTTCTTTGAGCGAGAGGGTCGCCCAACTGAGGCAAAGCGCATACAGCAACGCACAGAGTACGACCTTGAGATGATTAAGGAGCTGGGCTACTGCCCTGGCATTGAGAACTACTCGCGATATTTTGACGGCAGAAGTGCTGGCACACGCCCATTCTGTCTGTTAGACTACTTCCCAGAGGACTTTCTGCTTATCGTGGACGAGAGCCACGTGACTATTCCGCAGGTCAGAGCTATGTTCGGTGGCGACAGAGCCCGCAAGGAGAATCTCGTAGAGTATGGCTTCCGCCTGCCTGCTGCAAGGGACAACCGTCCACTGCGCTTTGAGGAGTTTGAGGCACTTACGGGCACTACTCTCTATGTCAGTGCTACACCTGCCGACTATGAGATTGCTCGCTCGGATGGTGCTGTAATAGAGCAGATTATCCGCCCTACAGCCCTTATTGACCCACCCCTTGAGGTGCGTAGTTCCGAGAATCAGATTATTGACCTCATTGAGCAGATAACACTGCGCACGGAGCGCGATGAGAAGGTTATCGTTACGACCCTTACAAAGCGCAGCGCCGAGGAACTTGCCGCCTACTTTGAGAAGATGAGCATCCGCTGCCGATATATCCACTCCGATGTGGATACCCTTGAGCGAGTGCAGATTCTTGAGGATTTACGAGCAGGGCTGTTTGATGTGCTTATCGGAGTAAACCTGCTGCGTGAGGGATTAGACCTGCCAGAGGTATCGCTCGTAGCCATTATAGATGCCGACATGGAGGGTATGCTCCGCAATGTGAGGGCTATAACCCAGATAGCAGGTCGTGCAGCGCGCCACGAGAATGGACTTGTGATTATGTACGCAGGCAAGGTAACAAAGACTATGCGCGAGTCTATTGAGCAGAGCAACCGCCGCCGATACAAGCAGATACGCTACAACATGGAGCACAACCTTATGCCTCGTCAGGCCAATAAGAGTGGTAACGCTCAAAATCTGTTAAACACTGATAATCAAATAGATGTAGCGACTGTCACCGAGACTATTCAGCCTCAGACCACCGAAGAAATCCGCGCAGAGATTGCTCGTGCACAGGCAGATATGGAGCGTGCCGCCAAGAGCCTTGACTTCCTCGCCGCAGCGCGTTTCCGCGACCGTATACAGGAACTGGAGAAGCTGTTGCACTAATCCCTAAAGACCCAGTAGCGGCCGATAAGGTAGCTATAAAGCGCTGTTATAACTGTCGTTACAACCTTTGACGGTGTAGGCCAGAGGGCGACGGTCTCAACAAGCAACTTCATCAGCACATAGTTTAGCACTATAGAGCAGGCAACAGAGAGCAGGTACTTTGTGCACTGCACCCAACCTGATATATGGGTCGTGCGAAAGGCGACATAGCGATTGAGCCAAAAGCCCGTAAAGAATGTTATCGGAAAGACAATAACCAACGAGAGTATATGTGGCGAGATAACCACAAAGCCGAGGTCTACAAACTGCTTGGCAACGATAAAGTTATAGATAACAAAGTACCACAGCGCATCCAGCGCCATATTAATAGCACCACAAGCCCCATAGCGAAAGAGTTTTATATCAACTCTCTGCCGTATGGCTGGTAGATAAAGGCACTCTATTGCCTGAGTGATAAGCGAGCTTAAACCCATTATCTATTTGTGAAAATCCACATATCGTCAAAGATGCCGTCACGCTCCTGAAGCTCATACATACGCTCTAAACAAGCCTTACGAGACGGGAGGTTGCAGACTGCAAGCAGGTACATCGTATCCCCCTTATGATGATAGATAACGCACTGAATATCAGGATATTTTCTCTCAATAATGCGCTTATACTTCTCAGCATTTTGCTTCTGTGAAAATACTCCGTAGACAAGGTAGTTTCCGCCCTGCTCCATACGCTCAACGCCCTGCTCAGTAACTGGTACGGGTGCTACTGGCTCTGGTTCAACGGCTGGCTGCTGAACGGTCTCAACGACTGGCTCTTCAACCACTGGCTTATCAGCCTTACTGCCACTGAGGATAAAGTACGCACCCACCACCGCAGCTACGACAACAAGCGCCACGATAATCACTATCAGAGCCGTCCTATTACCCTTGCTCTTTGGCTTGGCAGCAACCTCAAATACTGGATTTAGCACCGTCAGAAGTGACTCCGAAGGGGTAAAAATACGATTTTCAAGCGTTCCTACGCCATCAATAACCACCCTATCAGCCACCCTTACACTGCCTAACCACTGGTTGTAAATCTCCTCCGCACGAGCAGCATCAACGCCCGCAGCACCAGCGATAAGCTCAAGAACAGTCTCACCGCGCTTCTCGCCCGTAAAGGTCACAGTGCGCTGTGGTGGCACAAACTCATTACCATCTACCGATGCAGCCTCACGGCGAACAACAAGCGAGCCTATAGTAGGCATTGACACATCCTTACCCTTACATAAGGTGTTGTATATCAACTTATTAACCTGCGTAATCATAGTTTATTTTCTCTTTTGATTAGACCTCTTTGTATCATCAGCCACTGCAGGGTGCTTAAGAGCATACCACACAGAGGCTATACCTATAATAATAAACGGAATGCTTAGCCACTGACCCATATTGAGCGTCATACCCTGCTCAAAGGCCACTTGGTCAACCTTGACAAACTCAATAAAGAATCGCGTCAGGAAGATACCTATCAGCGCAACACCGAACATCAGTCCACGACGACGCGGAGCATCGGTCTTATTGTACATCCACCACAGCAGAATAAATGTAAGGATATAGCACAGAGCCTCATAGAGTTGCGTTGGGTGGCAAGCGGGCACCTGCTCAACTGGTAGACCACGATGTAGGCGCATAAACTTAAATCCCCAAGGAAGGGATGTCTGATTACCGATAATCTCGGAGTTGAAGAGGTTACCAAAGCGAATGAGCGCACCGCTAATCGGGGCAATAACGCCCAGACGGTCGGTCATCCACATCACTGGCACACGATTTTTGCGCGAGCAGAGCCAAATGGCAAGGATAATACCTATCGTAGCACCGTGACTGGCAAGACCTCCGTCACGAATTTCGGTAATAATCGCCCAAGGCTTAAGTAGGTAGTACTCAGGCTCATAGAACAGACAGTGACCCACTCGTGCGCCAATCATCGTACCCAGAGCGATATAGAGGAAAGCCGAGTCGGCAAGCTCTTGACTCTTCCCCTCCCTCTTGCAGAAGTAGCTGAATATCCACGCACCCACAAGCAGTGCCGCAGCCCACATAAGGCTGTAGTAGCGAATCTCAAAACCGAAAATTGTCACCAGCACGGGATTAAAATCCCAGACCACTGTCAATGGCTCTACCATAATTATAAATCTACCTTGCTAAGTGTAAATGTAAATGTACTTCCCTTGCCCAGTTCACTGCGCACAGAGACCTTCTCGCCGTGATTCTCAATAATATGCTTCACGATAGCCAGACCAAGGCCTGTTCCGCCCTGCTCACGGCTTCTGCCCTTATCGGTGCGGTAGAAGCGCTCAAAGACTCTCGGAAGGTCGCTCTTGGCAATGCCGATACCGTTATCCTCCACCTCTACAAGCACCTTGTCAAGCATATCGCGGCAGGTAATCTTTGTCTCACCGCCCTCCTTACCGTAACGGATAGAGTTTACAATAAGATTCTCAAGCACCTGACCGATGTAGAACTTGTCGGCGCTTACCCAACAGCGTGAAGGGAGGTTGTCTGCACCCTTAACAACGATATTGATGTTACGCTTCTGAGCCTCAAGCTCAACCTGCTCGGCAATCTCCTTACAGAGAGCCACCATATCAAAACTCTCTGGGCGAATCTGACTCATATTGCTGTCCAGACGAGAGATAGTATCAAGGTCATTCAGAATGTTAATCATACGCTCAACACTGCGCTCGGCACGCTCAATGTACTTGCGGTTAATCTCCTCATCCTCAAGACCTCCGTCAAGAAGCGTTGAGAGGTAACCCTGAATATTGAAAATTGGAGTCTTCAGCTCGTGCGCCACATTGCCAAGGTACTGCTTGCGGAAGGCCTCCGCCTCCTTGAGTCGTGCAATCTCGCGGTCGTTATCCTCCGCCCAAGAGTTCAACTCATCAGAGACATCATCCACCCTCTTATCCTTCAGCTCAGTAGCAATATCGCCAGTGTGAATATCACGCGAGAGTACCATAGAGTATATCGGGCGCAACTTGTAAGCCACATACTTTACAATCATCCACAGTGCAAAGAGCGACACACCAACAAAGACAAGCAACGAGGCAATCAGTGCAATCCACCATGTTACCTTTACCGCCAGCATCGCCACCGCTGTACAAACTCCTGCCACCGCGCCAATTAACCACGACGCACTCTCTTTGGTCTTAATAATCATATCTATCAGTTTTTAAGGTTTTATCTTTTTACCGCCTGCTATTTGCTAATGGACAATAGCCATTAGCTTTTCAGCAGTTCCGAGCGGATTCGAACCGCTATCGTAAGAACCGGAATCTTATATTCTATCCATTGAACTACGGAACCAATCGCTTCAAAAAGCAAAGGTAGTAAAATTTTTGCGAAACGCAAAAATGTTTTTAGAGTACAGAGAACAGAGTACAGAGAACAGAGAGATTTAACTCCTTATACTCTCTGTCAAGGAGTGACGACCGACGAAAGTATAGGGGTTTCGTCGGTCGTCACCTCCTCTCAACTCATATCAGAATGGACAGTCGTCGTCATCGTAGGGCTCGCTGTAGTCATACTGCACATCGTCATCATCAAAGGGCGAGGCTTGTGATATCGAACGGATATCATCACGCTGTAACGGTGTAACACTTGTAACAGGTGTAACATTATGTAACACATTGTCACTTGTAACACTGGTTACACACCCCTGTGACAGCGTTACATTGTTACACTCTGTTATCTGTACTCTGTTATCTGTACTCTAAAAAGGCTAATGGTCAAGTGACGACTGACGAAACCCCTATACTTTCGTCGGTCGTCACTTCTTGACAGAGAAATGGCCAATGGCTAATGGTATTTTTGCGTTTCGCAAAAATTTTACTACCTTTGTACTACTAATACACCTACACTATGTCAGACTATAGAAATGGTAAGCGCAGTGAGTCGGATAGCGAGTTTGAGAATCGTATTCGTCCGCAGGAGCTTGAGCAGTTTGCGGGTCAGGAGAAGACCGTAGACAACCTCAAGGTCTTTATTAAGGCTGCGCTGATGCGTGGAGATTCGTTAGACCATGTGTTGTTACACGGCCCTCCAGGATTGGGTAAGACTACACTTGCAAATATTATCGCAAATGAGATGGGGGCGCAGATGAAGGTCACATCGGGCCCTGTGCTTGACAAGCCAGGCGACCTTGCGGGGTTGCTGACAAACCTCAGCGAGGGCGATGTGCTATTTATAGACGAGATACACCGTCTCAGCCCTATTGTTGAGGAGTACCTCTACTCGGCTATGGAGGACTTTAAGATAGATATTGTGCTTGACAAGGGCCCCTCTGCGCGCTCTATACAGATTGAGCTTGCGCCCTTTACCCTTATCGGTGCAACGACACGCAGTGGACTGCTTACATCCCCTCTACGCGCCCGCTTTGGTATTACCTGCCACCTTGAGTACTACGACAGCAAGGTGTTAAGTCGCATTGTAAAGCGTTCAGCAGCCATTTTGGGTATATCTATAGACGATGATGCAGCTACAGAGCTTGCACTGCGCTCACGAGGCACTCCGCGTATTGCCAATGCGCTGCTACGCCGTGTGCGTGACTTTGCAATGGTCAAGGGCGAGGGACATATAGACCTTGAGATTACCCGTATGGCACTGGGTGCACTCAACATAGACTCGCGCGGTCTTGACGAGATGGACAACAAGATTCTCTCAACCATAATCGCCAAGTTTGGCGGAGGACCTGTGGGACTAAACACTATAGCCACAGCCGTAAGCGAGGAGGCTGGCACTCTTGAGGAGGTCTACGAGCCTTTCCTTATCAAGGAGGGATTTCTCAAGCGCACCCCGCGTGGTCGTGAGGTTACGGAGCTTGCCTATAAGCACCTCGGTATGATGCCTGAAGCAAAAGAGGGAGAGCTGTTTTAGAGTACAGATAACAGAGTACAGAGTACAGATAACAGAGTACAGAGTACAGAGTACAGATAACAGAGTACAGAGTACAGAGAGTCTAAATTCCCTAAATTCCTTAAACTCCCTGTTCTGCGTCAGCCAGCTAATGGCCAACGGCTAATGGCTAACGCCGCGATTAAGCCGAGAGCAGAGACTGCTTGCAGGCTTTGCCGAGGCGGAGCGGTGAAGGGTCGCCAACGGCGAGCCAATAGCTACAACCTCACTCCGATTGAGAACTCAAGGTATTCAGCCTTGATGCTATGCGACTTGATGGCAAAGCCGACAAAGGTATCGCCCAGCTTTGGAAAGTAGTATCTGAAGCCCGCCTTCTCGTAGTGCCAGCCACGCTCGCGGTCGCCCGCAGCCTTTGCCTCAGCGCCATTGACACCCTTATGGCGGTACGGGTATGCTCCTACAGCCACATGCACAGCGAAGTTACCCCAGTAGACCTCCTGCACAACGGCAATACCGACAGAGAGAGGGTTATATCCAGGGCTGTTATCCACCGCCTCGTTGCCGTAGAATACTCTGTCACTCGCCTCAAGAGATTTCATATTGGAGGAGTAGAAAAGGTCCACACCCAAGCCAGTAGCATAGCGCATTGAGTAGCGGTAGAGGGCGTCAAAGCTGAGCGAGAACTTCGGATGCGCCTTTAGCCTATCTGCTGCCTCAAGTTTTTTTACAGGGTCGGCCTGACTCTCAACATAGGCGTTCCACTCTGCCATACAGGTGTGCAGACCACCACCCACGACAATCATATAGTTCATACCTCGGTCGTAGTTACGCTCAAAGCCGTACTTGGTCTTGTACTTCTTGTAGTCATAATCTGCCACTCTATAGCGGGCAAAAACGCCCACACCCATACCATTAAGGGCCTCATTAGGCAGGCTCAAACGACCATTTGAGAAGTGGCGGAACATAAAGTTAGCACCCACCTCCCATCGCTTGCCGATATGCACCTTGCCGAATACTCCCGCACCAAAGTATGCCATAAAGGGCGAGCTGAGCCAGTTGTTACCTGGGTTATTCACGGGGTCATACTTGTCAGGGTTGTATGTAACGCCAAAGTTTAGCAGATATCCTGCCGAGAAACGCCTTGTGCGCCACAGCGAGCGCTCAAAAGAGCCATAGGCAGAGTATAGATTGCCAAAGCGCGTCTGGTCGCTAAACTGAAAGTTTTCTACTCGCGCCACCGACACTCCTATATCTATCAGTGGAAATCCAAAGGCCTCGGCAAAGGGATTCTCACGCTCTGGAGATGTCTGTATACCTAATGCCACCTCGTAGTTCATATAGCCATACGAGGTGAGGTTTGGTCGGCTTTGTTCAATATCATAACCATACCATCCCTGCGCCGATACAGTAAGGTCTTTGCTGCTCACACCCTTGGCAGCAACACTCTGAACACCCACCAGCACTATGCCGATGAGTAGTAGCGACTGAGTAAGTAGTTTATTCATATAAGTTGACTATGCCGACACCTATGTAAGGCCGTTGGCTTTTTAGAGAACAATATAGACTACCGTCGGCGGAGCCGACACCTCTATAAGGCTAATAGCCAATGGCCAACGGCCAATGGCCAAAAATCCCTACCCCAACATCTTCTCAAGGCTATCAATAGTAACGCCCTCAAAGTTTGGCAGCAGTGCTATATCTCCCAGAGCGGACAAATCCTCTGGCGATATAGAGGATGTTGATAGTGCAACCACCTTACAGCCAGCAGCAAGACCCGCCTTGATGCCCGATATAGCATCCTCAAAGACCACACAATCCTCTGGAGCAAGTCCCATACGCTCACAGCAGGTGAGGAAAATCTCTGGATGAGGCTTGAAGTTCACCACATCATCACCGCAGACATAGCCATCAAGTTTAGCATCAAGCTGACCCTCAGACCAGACAAACTCTGCATTTACGCGAGGTGCAGCAGAGCCTACATAGCACTTCACGCCCTTTGCTTTAGCATCTGCAAGCAGTAAGTCCAGACCCTCAGTAAGGGCGACATGACCAGCATAGAGCTCACGATAGATAGCCTCCTTCTCCTCCGAGAGGTACTGAAGTCCAAACTCATCTATAACCCACTGAGGGGCTACATTGAGAAATATCTCGTCGTTATGACGGCCGTAGAAACGGTTTGTCACTGGCTGCAACAGCTCATAGCCGTGACGCGCCGCCTGCGTATCAAATGCCTTCATATGGTACGGCATATTCTGAATCAGCGTGCCGTCCATATCAAAAATAAGTCCCTTAATCATATCTCACTATTTATTAAACATCTCTTCTAACTCCACCAATGTCACAGCCATATCCTTGACCTCTCCGATAGCTGTCGGCACAATAAGGTGCAGAGTGCTATTCTCGCGCTTCTTATCCTTGCCTATAGCCTCCATAAGGTCGGCAGTAAATGGAAAGGCAACCTTGAAGCCGTAACTCTCAAAAAGCCTTACGATACGCTCCGCTTCGTTGCCACTCAATAGTCCATTGCTACAAGCCATACGCGCCACCATAACAGTACCAAAGGCCACAGCCTCGCCGTGATTGTAGTAGTTCCCTGGCCTACTCTCTATGGCGTGAGCAAGAGTATGTCCGAGGTTAAGCACGCGACGAA
The DNA here is from genome assembly GCA_017938765.1 of Alistipes sp. Taxonomy (GTDB): domain Bacteria; phylum Bacteroidota; class Bacteroidia; order Bacteroidales; family Rikenellaceae; genus Alistipes. Next base: position 114,149 of record JAGBAX010000021.1, read on the forward strand.
GACCCGCCTCGCGCTCATCCTTTGAGACAATATCAAGTTTTATCTCTACCGCCCTCCTTACAACCTCCTCAAGAGCCTGTAGGTTATCCCTCCAGTAGTCTACACTCTTATCCTCAAGCACCTTAAAGAGCATCGGGTCGCAGATAATTGCCGCCTTGATAATCTCGGCAAGGCCTGCGCAGAACTCTCTTATGGGCAGTGTTTTGAGCAGCTGTACATCGCAAACGACAAACTTCGGCTGGCAGAAAGTGCCTACCATATTCTTATACCCAGCCACATTGACACCGTTCTTACCACCTATAGCTGCATCTACCTGCGCCAGAAGCGTTGTTGCCACAAAACCAAACTCCACACCGCGCATATATGTTGAGGCTACAAAGCCAGTGATATCTGTCACTATGCCGCCACCAACGCCTACAATCATCGTATGACGGTCAGCACCCCTACTGATAAGCTCACAGTATACCTGCTCTGCGCTCTCAAGGCTCTTGTTCCTCTCGCCCGTACCTATAATGATATGTTCATACTGCTGTATAAGCTCACCACAGCACTCACAGAGATTTTCGTCCGTAATAACAATAACCCTACGACCAGCCGTCAGTTCCTTGAGAAGATTTACCGCCCTGCCGACATAAACATAGCTATTATCTATTCTACCCATAACTTTTGCAACTGTTGAGGTTAAAATGATAGACAAAAGTAATACATTTTTCATAGAAAATTGCTAACTTTGCGCGTTAAATATCTTTTTTTATGCAGAAACTAAGAAATATCGCAATCATCGCCCACGTAGATCACGGCAAGACTACGCTGGTAGACAAGATGATTCTGGCTGGCAACCTGCTCCGCGAGGCCTCAAAGACAGGCGAGTTGGTGCTGGACAATAACGACATTGAGCGTGAACGAGGCATTACCATTCTGTCAAAGAATGTCTCGGTGATATACAAGGATTACAAAATCAATATCATTGACACCCCAGGTCACGCCGACTTTGGTGGCGAGGTGGAGCGCGTGCTCAATATGTGTGACGGTGTGCTGCTGCTTGTAGATGCCTTTGAGGGCACTATGCCTCAGACCCGCTTTGTGCTTCAGAAGGCGCTTATGCTGGGCAAGAAGCCTATCGTTGTTATCAATAAGGTAGACAAGCCAAACTGCCGCCCAGAGGTTGTAAACGAGCAGGTCTTTGACCTTATGTTTACCCTTGATGCCACAGAGGAGCAGCTTGACTATAAGACTATCTACGGCTCGGCAAAGCAGGGCTGGATGTCGCATAAGTGGAACGAGAAGACCGACTCTATTCAGCCGCTTCTTGACGCTATCATTGACGAGATACCAGAGCCACAAACTGCCGAGGGTACACCGCAGATGCTTATCACCTCGCTTGAGTACTCATCCTATATCGGCCGTATTGCTGTAGGTAAACTCACTCGCGGAAACCTTGTATCGGGTCAGACCGTGACTCTTGCAAAGCGCGATGGCGTTACACGAGTAAAGACCAAGATTAAGGAGCTGATGGTCTTTGAGGGACTGGGTAAGAAGAAGGTTGACAGAGTAGAGTGTGGCGAGATTTGCGCCCTTGTTGGCATTGAGGGCTTTGAGATTGGCGATACTATCTGCGATGCGGAGAATCCAGAGCCACTGCCACCAATCAAGATTGACGAGCCGACAATGTCTATGCTCTTTACCATTAACAACTCCCCATTCTTTGGCAAGGATGGTAAGTATGTCACCTCGCGCCACATCAAGGAGCGCCTTGACCACGAGCTTGAGAAGAACCTCGCCCTGCGCGTAGAGCCTGGTCAGAATGCAGACTCGTTTGTTGTCTACGGTCGTGGTGTGCTGCACCTTTCAGTGCTTATTGAGACTATGCGCCGTGAGGGCTATGAGCTGCAAGTAGGTCAGCCAAAGGTAATTATCAAGCAGATTGACGGACAAAAGTGCGAGCCTATTGAGGAGATGACAATTGACTGCCCAGATGAGGTTGCAGGAACAGTTATTGAGTTATCAACACGCCGCAAGGGTGTGCTTACCAATATGGAGTCTAACAACGGCCGTACACGCCTTGAGTTTGACATCCCTTCACGAGGCATTATCGGTCTGCGCTCCAATATGCTTACAGCAACGGCTGGCGAGGCTATTATGTCACACCGTCTGAAGGGCTTTGAGCCCTATGTTGGCGATATTGAGATGCGCACAAACGGCTCTATTATCGCTTCTGAGACTGGTACGGCATACGCCTACTCTATTGACAAACTTCAGGACCGAGGTCGCTTCTTCATCTCTCCTATGGAGGAGGTCTATATGGGTCAGGTTATCGGCGAGCATACTCGTGGCAACGACATTACAGTCAATGTCACCAAGTCCAAGCAGCTGACCAATATGCGCGCATCAGGCTCTGACGAGAAGGCCTCTATCGCTCCACCGAAGGTCTTTACCCTTGAGGAGGCGCTTGAGTATATCAAGGAGGATGAGTATGTTGAGGTAACACCAAAGGCTATGCGCCTGCGAAAGATACTCCTCAATGAAGTAGACCGTAAACGAGCAGCTAAATAACAACCTAAAAATATGAAAAAGTTAATACTTGCAATTATGGCAACAGCAGCGATGTTTGGTTGTGCATCTACTCCAAAGAGTGAGGCAACCCCTGCAAAGGTCTATATGACCACCGATATTTCAGCCGAGGGTCTTGTGCGTGTATACGAGGCACTTGGTGTTGAGGCTACTGGCAAGGTAGCCGTAAAGATTAGCACAGGCGAGCCTGGTGGTAAGAACTACCTCAAGCCAGCTCTTATCAAGGACCTTGTTCAGAAGGTTGGCGGCACTATCGTTGAGTGTAACACAGCCTATGCAGGTCGCCGCAACACTACCGAGGCGCACCTTGAGGCTGCTCGTGAGCACGGATTCTTTGACATTGCCAATGTAGACATTATGGATGCCGAGGGGGAGATTAAGATTCCTGTCAAGGATACAACCCACATCAAGTACAACATCGTGGGTAAGAACTTGGCTTCTTACGACTTTATGATTAACCTTGCGCACTTCAAGGGTCACGCTATGGGAGGCTTTGGTGGCGTGCTGAAGAATCAGTCTATCGGCAACGCATCCTCTCGCGGTAAGGCGTACATCCACTCTGCGGGTCGCAATGAGGAGGTGGCAAAGATTTGGAAGTTCACTGACGACCAGATTGGCTTCCTTGAGTCTATGGCTGCTGCAGCACAGTCTGTTCACGACTACTTTGGTAATGGCGAGCGCATTATCTACATCAATGTGATGAACAATATGTCTATTGACTGCGACTGCGACTCACACCCTGCAGACCCACTGCTCAAGGATGTAGGTATCCTTGCATCTACAGACCCAGTGGCTCTTGATAAGGCTTGCCTTGACATTGTCTTCAACATTGAGCCTACTGAGGGTAACGACAACGGCCCACTGCTTGAGCGCATCGCCTCAAAGCACGGTACTCACATCGTTGACTACGCCGAGCAAATAGGCCTTGGCTCAAAGCAGTACGAGCTGGTAAATATTGACTGAATAGCACAACGGGCAGCCGTTACACGCATCGTTGAGTCACATCCCAAGGCTACGCTGCAGGATATCTACAAGAGTTGCTTTCAGGACCGCTTTGGTGTAGCACACGCACTGACAGATAGAGAGCGTGTTGTTGAGTATATCAAGCGTGAGACCGAGAGTGCTGTAACCTTTGAGACCGACTATGCAGAGCCGTGTGGCTGGCGCGGTAACTTTGTCCGCATAAACCTCAAGGCTGTTGCTGAAGGTAAAATCTCGGCCGAGACCCTCGCCGATGCCTTTATAGCGAGTGCTATTGAGGTTACAGAGGCCGACTTGGAGGCGTGGAAGTGCGAGTGGCAGAGGATTGAGAGTTGCGTACGCGGCATCTACCCTACCCTTGAGGGTCTTGAGGAAGATAGCAAGGCTATAGCGCAGTTACTATCCGAGGGCAAGTATGTTATGCACCACAGCTGTCACTATAACGCCGCCTATGCACCCCACTACCGCATAGTGAGCCGTAAAGAGTACGAGAAACTTAAAAATATACTAAAATGAGAAAACTAATCACTTCACTTGTAGCCATTTTGGGCATAACTGCCTACGCTACAGCACAGACTGCCGATGTATCGGGTACTATCCGCACCACAGCAGGCACTCCTATCTCGGGTGTTGTCGTAACAGACGGATATACCGTAACAGCAACCGATGCCGAGGGTAAGTACTCCTTCAACCGACACGAGGAGGCTGCCTATGTCTACTACTCTATCCCTGCAGAGTATCGCGTACCACTTCGTCAGGGTCACCCTTGCTTCTACAAGAAGCTCACTGACGACAAGGTCTACGACTTTGTTCTCCATCCACTTAAGGGCGGAGCAGAAAAGGACTTCCGCCTTATTATGGTTGCCGACCCGCAGTGTCAGAATCTGCGCCATGTATACCGTTTCCACTCCGAGACCGCGCCAGATTTGCGCAAGACTGCCAAGAAGAGCAAGACCCCTTGCTACGCTGTCTCATTAGGCGATATTGTCTACTCTGAGGGTCCTCGCAATGCTAACTACCTTATGCCGATGATTAAGGAGGAGATGAGAGCCGAGAATATCGGTATGCCGATGTTCCAGACCATTGGTAACCACGACTGCGACTATGAGCCAGTGGCTACGGGCAAGCGCAACTCTACCCCTACAGTGCGCCTGCAGCGTATGTTTGAGGCTACCTTTGGTCCTATAGACTACTCTTGGAATCGTGGTAATGTGCATATCGTGAGTATGAACGACATTGTCTACGACGATATCAACAACTTCAAGAAGTATCACGGCGACTTTACCGACAAGCAGGTAGAGTGGCTGCGTAAGGATTTGAGCTATGTGTCAAAGGATAAGATGGTTGTCTTCTGCGTACACATCCCATTAGAGCATATGCGCAAATCTCCTCGCGTGCAGGCTGTGCTGAAGATGCTCTCGGAGTATGCCGAGTGTAAGATTATGTCGGGACACACCCACTACACCCGCCGCTATACCCACAAGAATGGCATCCACGAGTATATCCTCGGTGCTGCATCTGGCTGCTGGTGGTGGAGCCGTAACAATGGCGACGGAACACCTAACGGCTACGGCATCTTTGATATCAAGGATGGCCGCCTTGCAGACCACCGCTATAAGGGTACAGGCTTTGATATTGACTACCAGCTGCGCCTCTATCGCGGAAATGCGACCTTTGGAGGCAAGCACGAGCAGCCTACACTGCCATTTGGTGCTGATAAGATTCTTGCCAATGTGTGGTTTGCAGATAAGGATTGGAAGGTAGAGCTTTATGAGGATGGCAAGCTGTCGGGCGAGATGAAGAAGATGAAGCCATCTCCATTTCGCGGTGATGAACACCCAAGCCTTGAGTCAAGCAAGGACTGGTGGGCTATCGGCTACCATACGGGCGTTGTTGGTCGCGGACATAAGAAGGGTAGCACCCGTAAGAACTACTGCGTACCTTGCCACCATATGTATATCTATACGCTCAAAAACCCTAACGCGAAGGTTAAGGTTGTAGCCACCGACGACAAGGGCCGCAAGTATACCTGCGACTATGTCATTGAAAATGCCGACTATAGCCTCGCTGCCCCAAAGGAGTATAAGACGACTGAGGTCTGGTAGGATAACGCAGAACAGAGAATTTAGGGAGTTTAGTGAAGTTAGAGTCAATCTCCAACCTCATTAAACTCCCTAATCTCATTAAATTCTCTTTGTAAGTTACTCTGTCACTGCTCGGCGGCTCTTTTTGCGCATATCAATTATTGCTATCTGCGCCTTTGTCTGTTGTTTGACTCGGTAGAGTTTGTAGCTACAGAACAGAAACACAATCCACATCACTGCTGACCACGCGCAGATGTGCCACATGCGCTCCCAGTTGCTATTTATGCCCGTAAGGTATAGTATCATCGGTGTAGCAGTCCACGTAACGGCTGTCATCCCCGTTGCCCAGGCAGAACGGCTCCAGCGAGACATAGGACATAGCTTGTGATAGTATCGGTAGAAGCTACAGATAATCAGCACTATAGCAACAGAGGTAATAACCTCCTCCTTATAGGGAAAGTCGGCAACCCAACTGAACTTATCAGCTCTGACAACCATTATCGTGGCAAGACAGAGCATCAAATCTGCCCAACTGAGTTTTCCACTATCAGGGTCGGGCTTGGAGAGTCTACGCCCCTTATTACCCCAACCAAAGAATTTACCACTGCGTTTCATAGCAAGTATCAATTTGTTCTGACTGTTATCTGTACTCTAAAAAGGCTAACGCCGCGATTAAGCCGAGAGCAGAGACTGCTTGCAGGCTTTGCCGAGGCGGAGCGGTGAAGGGTCGCCAAAGGCGAGCCAACGGCTAATAGCCAATAGCCGTTTTGCGTCGTGTGCGAATCTTCATATCCATAATAGCCGCGCGAGCGCGTGCCTCACGGCGAGCTGCAAGGAACAAGTAGAGGCTTACAGCAAAGCCAATCCACATTGCCACAGAACTGATTGCAATCGGTATCATATCCTCGCGGTTCTCAACCTCTGTAAGGTAGAGGACTATCGGCAGCACTGTCCACACTGTTCCGTAGAGCGCAGTCTTGACAGATGCGTGGCGCCAACGGGTAACAGGGCTATAGCGGAAGCAGTCAATAATCGTCGCCACGACATACATCACAACTGCAATTAGAGCAAGCACTCCGCTAACGACTTCATTTGGCACAAAGTAGGCTGCAAGCAGTAGCACAAAGCATACGCTGGCCATAATCTCGCCCTTTGTGAAACTAAAGTCCATATCCTTCTCAACATCGGCCATTGTCTTACGCTTCAGACGACCCAGCGAAAACTTAAATAGGCTAAACCTCATTCTCATTGTTGCTCCTCGTTTGATGTTTTACTCTTTTTTGCGCGAGGCTTGCGCCCAGCTTTGCGCAGAGCCTCGGCAATAATCCACTGCAGCTGACCATTGGTGCTACGAAACTCATCGGCTGCCCACTTCTCAATAGCCTCCATAGTCTCGGCATCAATGCGCAGTATAAAGCTACGCGTATTATTATCCTTTGCTGCCATACGGTAGTTCTTTATGTCAGCACTAATTGTGTAGCGTACCTGTATTTACAACTGGCTGTGCAGCCTCATCAGCACAAAGGACAACAAGCAGGTTGCTTACCATAGCCGCCTTGCGCTCCTCGTCAAGCTCTACAACATCCTCTGTAGAGAGACGCTCAAGGGCGATTTTAACCATTGACACAGCGCCCTCAACAATCTTCTCACGAGCGGAGATAATTGCATCTGCCTGCTGACGGCGAAGCATTGCTGCTGCAATCTCTGGTGCATAGGCAAGGTAGTTGATTCTCGCCTCAATAACCTCAATACCAGCCATTGCCAGTCGCTCATTCAGCTCATCTGTCAATCGGTCGTTAATCTCATCGCCACCAGAGCGCAGTGTAAGCTCTCCCTCGGCATTTGAGTTCTCGTCATATGCGTACATACCTGCCACCTGACGCAATGCAGAGTCAGACTGTACTGCAACGAAGTTCTCAAGGATGTTCATTCGTGTTGTAGACGAAGATACTGTTGCCGTTGCCTCTACTGGTGCATCAATCTCAAAGACAGCCTTATATGCACCATCGTTCTTGATTTTCCACACAAGGACAAGACCAATAAGGATAGGGTTTCCCGCCTTGTCATTGACCTTTATAGGGTCTACATTGAGGTTACGAGCACGCAGCGAGAGCTTCTTGGCACTCATAAATGGGTTAATCCACCAGTAACCTGTCTGATAGAAAGTACCGCGATAGTTACCAAAAAAGAGCAGCACTCGCGCCTCGTTAGGCTCAAGCATCTTGTAGCCACACGCCATAATAATAGCAGCAATAACCGCCACCCATACCCCCGCAAAGAGTAGTCCGTTAAACTCGTCACGGTTTATCAACTCAACAAAGAGCCATACCGCAACGCCAACCAGTGCAAGGTTAATGGCAAGTGCCAGAAAACCATTCATCTTCCAACCCGAATAGGTGTAATTTCCGTTTGTCATAACTGTAATGTTTTAAGGTTTGTAAACTGATATCATTTTGATATCACAAAGATACGACAAACAAAATGAATTTTGCAAATATTTTTGCAGTTTTTTTGTAAAAAAACAACACTTTCTCGCTTATTTTGCTCTATACCTATATTTATAGAGAGACCGACTGACCAAATATTTGGTCAGTCGGTCATTGCTTATCAGAAGGTAAGTCGCAGGCTACTTCTCCTCTTTTTTATTGTAACCCAGATGCGCTCCGAGGATAATCATCGCCACGAGCATTGCCCAGAAAATCAAATCTCCATCCTCAGCATAGTAGTAACCGAACATCGCCAGAAACAGCTGATATAAAAGATATGTCGCAGGGCACAATACAGCCCCTATAACTGCACCTAACACTGTTTTATGAGGTAAGTGTCTGGCAATAACAAACCCCACTGCAGCAGCACCGATAGCAACAAACAAGTCGAGTTCATACTCAAACAGAATAGCCAGTGCTGTAAGCACAACTGCAACAATTATACTTGTTATGCCGCCATAAATAATTGCGTTTTGATACTGAGGTTGCTCTGGTGCTGGGCTATTGTTCTTTGTCATAGCTATGATATTCTGTTAAAACAAAAGGTACTCAGTTGCAAGAGCCAAGTCCGACAACTGAATACCTTAAATAATAAAATATTAATTCTCTACATCAGACTACCACTCAAGAATCTTCTTAAAGTCGTAAGCCTCTGGGTTAGCTACATACTGCTTTGCAGCCTCGTAGTCCTCAGGGGTGATGTAGTGCATCATATTGTTGATAATCTGCTGAATCTTATCAGAGTTGATATCTACCAAGCGTGGTGGAATCTTGCCTGCCTCGTTCTGAAGGTCCTTCAGGTAGAGAGGTGACACATAGCCATCCTGGCTGATATATACCATACAGCCAGTCTTACCCTCGCTAAAGAGCTTGTAGACACCCATACCGAGCTGTGAGCAGTATACAAGGTCGTATGCGATAGGGGTCTGGCAGCGTACCTCGTAGCCAATCTCTACTGGGCGAGACTTAACCTTAAGGCCGAGCTCTACGAGCTTCTTCTCAAGCATCTCATTGAAGATGTGAGCCTTTGATACCTTACCGAGCTCTGGGTGACCGTGATCGTCATAAGAGAAGTGTACGCCAGACTTTGCAATCTCCTCGTCAGAGAGGCTGTGGAACACACCCTCAGAAATCATTGCAACACCATACTCAATACCCATCAGCTTGCGCTTGATAATTGATGATACAACGAGGTTTACAATCTTCTCAACAGTGATTGTAGTCTTGTTGAACATCTCTGGGATAACAATCATTGGGTAGTGGCAAGCCGAACCGATACCGAATGCGAGGTGACCAGCGCTACGACCCATAGCAGCAACGACAAACCAGTTTGCAGATGTGCGAGCATCGTTATAGACTGCGCGACCGATAACAGTACCACCCTCCTTTGCGCTCTGGTAGCCGAAAGTAGGCGAGCCAGCAGGCAGTGGCAGGTCGTTGTCAATAGTCTTTGGAACGTGGATGTTTGAGATTGGGTACTGCTTAGCCTCAAGGAACTTAGCGATGCGGTTTGCAGTAGATGCAGTGTCATCACCACCAACTGTTACGAGCAACTTGATGTTGTTCTCAGTAAAGAAGCTGAGGTTAAAGTTGTTCTCAAAGTCTGAATCCTTTGGCTTGAAGCGGCTCATAGTAAGGTAAGAGCCACCCTGATTGAAGATATAGTCAGCCTTGAAGAAATCAAGGTCCTCATAACGTGGAGTTGGGTTGAACAGGCCTGAGTAGCCATAGTGTAGACCAATAACGCGATAACCCTTGGCAAGGAAAGTCTTTGCCACGCTACCTACAACAGTGTTCATACCTGGTGCTGGACCACCACCTGTGAGAATTGCAATTGCTTGTTTCATAGTGTTTTTATTATTTAAATGATAAAGTACTCAAAAAACCGTTCAAAGATAACACTTTTTTTGATTGGTTGTAGCATAAATTAGCCGAAAAATTGTATTTGATAGCTATCAGCATAGAGATTTACCATCCGAAGGCACTTTTTCATAGCCCTGCGCACTGTATAACCCGTGCCAGTGCGCACATTGCCTGAGTAGTAGCAGATAATAGCATCGGCATTATCTACAAGGTAGTCGTTGCGCAGACGGTATATATTAACATTGTATGACTGACTTATCGTCACCACCCCGTCTGCCGCCTCAACAATCCTCCTATAACGCTCCGCCCACTCGGCATTAGGCATTGCCATATCGTGTCCCTCAAAGGGGATTACTGAGAGTAACCGTAACTGCGGATAGTCGGTCTTAAGCGAGAGGACAACCTCCGCAGCTGCTATATCAAACCCCTCAGCCATACCACAGAGAAAAGTGGTATAACCCTCACTGATAAACTGTTCAACAACTTTGCGTAGTTGTTCGTTCTTTACCTCTGGGTAGTTTCTATGTCCTGTAAAAGCCACTTTCATAGGTGCAAAGATAACAAAATGTAGCGAAAGTATACAAAATTTTGCTACCTTTGTAGTATGAAACAGATTTTTACACTACTAACGCTATGCTGTCTGCTCTTTACTGGTTGCAACAGCTCTGAGAAGTACCGCATCGTTGACGGTACTATAGTCTACAACACCCCCGCTCGTCCAGCAGGTCAGAGCGATATGATAGCCTTTGCTGCCGAGCCTATAGATACTGTCCGAGTAGGATTTATCGGCCTTGGTATGCGTGGTCCGGGTGCTGTAAGGCGTTGGAGTCAGATTGAGGGAACAAAGATTGTTGCCCTATGCGACATTAACCAGCAGGGCATTGACAAATCGCAGAACTACCTTACGGCAGCAGGCCGAGAGAGGGCGGCTGAGTATCTTGGCGAGAGTGCGTGGCGAGAGCTCTGTGAGCGCACCGACATAGACCTTGTCTACATTATGACCGACTGGAAAAACCACGCTCCGATGGCTCTCTATGCTATGGAGTGCGGCAAGCACGTGGCTATAGAGGTCCCTGCAGCGATGACTATGGATGAGATTTGGGCGCTCATTGACACCTCCGAGCGCACCCGCAAGCACTGCATACAGCTTGAGAACTGCGTCTACGACCGCTTTGAGATTACCTGCCTCAATATGGCACAGCAGGGACTCTTTGGCGAGATTCTGCACACCGAGGGGGCATATGTTCACTGCCTTGATGAGTTCTGGAGTAAGTACTACAACAACTGGCGATTAGACTACAACCTCCACAATCGTGGCGATGTCTACCCTACTCACGGCATCGGCCCTATCTGTCAGGTGCTGAATATCCACCGAGGCGATAGATTGAAGAGACTTGTGGCTATGGATACCAAGTCCGTCTTGGGCGCTGAGTACTGGAAAAAGGTCAAGGGTGAGCAGTGCACAGCCTTTGCTAATGGCGACCAGACCACAACCCTTATCCGCACCGAGAATGGCAAGGTCATCCAGCTCCACCACAATGTGATGACCCCACGCCCATACTCGCGCGACTATACCCTTGTCGGCACTACGGGCTACGCAGCAAAGTACCCCGTGCAGTCAATCCTGCTTGGAAACAATACCGTCGGCGAGGTTGATATTGAGAATCTGAACAGCCACCGATGCGTAAGCGACGATGTTCGCAAAGAGTTGATGGAGAGATACAAGCACCCCGTAACTGCCCATACAGAAGTTATGGCAGCCAAGGTCGGCGGACACGGAGGTATGGACTACACGATGGACTACCGCCTTGTCTACTGCCTGAGAAACGGTCTTCCACTTGATATGGATGTCTACGACCTTGCCGAGTGGTGCTGCCCTATTGAGCTGAGCGCAGTATCTATCAAGCATAACTCAGCACCTGTTGCTATTCCTGACTTCACTCGTGGCGGTTGGCAGAAACTCTCAGGCTATAAGCACTACTGGGAAAGATAACAGAGTACAGAGTACAGAGTACAGAGAGCAAAGATAGATTGTTCCTTAAACACCCTAATAGCCAATGGCTAATGGCTAACGGCTAATAGCAAAAAAAGAGTCCCGAAGGACTCTTTTTTACTTCAGATACTTATCAAGCCAGCTGAAGAACTCGCGGTTCCAGACCATTGAGTTTTGCGGTTTGAAGACCTGATGTGCCTCGTTCTCAAACTCCACAAGTCGGGCGTCAAGGCCTCGCATCTTTGCCGCTGTAAAGGCCTGCAGGGATTGAGTATAAGGGATACGGAAGTCGTACTCGCCCGTAAAGATAAGGATTGGCGTATCCCACTTATCCACAGACTTATGAGGCGAGTTAGCGTACGAGCGCATAGCTGTTTTATTTGTCTTATCCCAGTATGAGCCACCATAGTCGTTATTTACGAAGAATAGCTCCTCTGTCTCGCCATACATAGAGTCAAAGTTGAAGATTCCGCAGTGGGCGATAAAGGCCTTAAATCGCTTCTGGTGGTGTCCTGCGAGGTAGAATACAGAGTAACCGCCATATGAAGCACCCACGCAACCGAGTCTATCCTTATCGCACCAACTCTCACGAGCCACATCGTCTATAGCCGAGAGGTAGTCGCGGATATTCTGACCAGAGTAGTCGCCTGAAATCTGGTCAAGCCACTGCTGACCGAAAGAAGGCAAACCACGACGGTTTGGAGCCACAACGACATATCCCTGCGCAGCCATGAGCTGGAAGTTCCAGCGGTAGCTCCAGAATTGAGAGACAACGCTCTGTGGGCCACCCTGACAGTAGAGCAATGTAGGGTACTTCTTCGCTGGGTCAAAGTCTGGCGGAAGAATTACCCAGACGAGCATCTTCTTGTTGTCTGTCGTTGTCACCCAACGCTTCTCTACACGACCCATAGTAATATTGTCGTAGATGTGCTTATTTACCGCCGAGAGCTGCGTCATAGAGCCATTTGACAGGTCTACACCGAAAATCTCAGTAGCCATAGAAATGCTCTGCATAGTTGCCACGCACTTATCTGCACCCAGAGTAAAGGATGTAATATCGTGGTCGCCAGATGTTACAACCTCAACATCGTTACCAGCAGTAGTCACACGACAAATCTGATGCGTAGCCTCTATAGGGGCAATAAAGTATAGCGTGCTGTTATCTGCCCACACGACATTATTTGCGTGGTAGTCAAAGTTGGCTGTCAGCTCTGACATCTCACCGCTTACAGTGTCATAAACAAAGAGTCTCTCCTTGTCCGCCTCATTACCCGCACGGCGCTGACTGCGGAAGGCAATCTTACTGCCATCTGGACTCCACACTGGGTACTTGTCGTAACCCACAAATGCCTCACAAGTAGCCTTTCCATTGAGTTTAAGACGCTCAGCAGCCTGCTTGCAGATGTTTACTGTCGTATCTGTTGCGATGTCGTAAACATAGATATCCGAGTCTGTAGAAACGGCATAAGCCTTGCCAGTCAGAGGCTTGCAGGTGTATGCAATCTTGCCTCCGTCAGGACTCCAAGCAATCTCTGCCCCGTCAAAGTATGGTGCAAGCGGAGTATCCCAAGCCGCCTCCGCGCCAGTAATATCGCGAGCCTCGCCAATAACATTACCCTTGAGTGGTGCTACGAAGATATGGCGGTACTCGCCCTCATCCCAGTAGTCCCAGTGGCGTACCATAAGGTCGTCATAGATTCGCGCCTTTGACTTATCCATATCCTTATGCACATCTGCCGAGCGAATATCCTTGACATGCACACCCTTAATGTAGTGCAGAGCCGTGCAGTCGACATTCACCCCAAAACCTTCAACACCACCCTCTACATCTGTTATCTGCACAGGGTTTTGTCCATCGCTATCCATAGCCCACACCTGCATATTTCCGCTGCGATTTGAGAGGAACCACACTCTACCATCTCCACCCCAAACGGCAGAGTTGTTGTTTGACGAGGTATCTGTAAGTTCTACTGTCTCGCCCGTATCAGTACTAAGCGTGTATATACGACTCACGCCACGATTCTCTGCCATAGAGTAGTCCGTTACGGTATAAAGCACCGTTGTGCCATCCGCACTAACCTCTGCGCTACCTATGCGGCGCATCTTCCACATAACCTCTGGAGTCAATCTTGCCGCAGAGACCTCCGCCTCAGTAAGAGCGTTGTCAATAGTTAGCGGCTTTGCAGGCTCTGAACAACTTGTCAGGCCAAGAGCCAATGTTGCCATAATAAGAAAACTTTTTTTCATATCGATATTTTTACTAAATTTGCAGTATGATTACCATCTACTTCACTGATAACAGCCTGACCTTTGCGCCAGAGGATTATACTCCCAAGGCTGGCGAGACACTGCTCACAGAGAGCGAGGTAACGAGTGCGAATTTAGACAATTTATTTGATTTTTGCAACAGCATTGTCGTTCTCTCGGCCGATTGGGATGCTGCTTTCCGCCGTTTTGCCTCTCGCTTCGTGGCTGTTGAGGCGGCGGGTGGCATTGTTGAGAACGAATTGGGCGAGATGCTTCTTATCTACCGTCGTGAGCGATGGGACCTTCCCAAGGGGCATATAGATGCGGGCGAGGATGCACTGTCGGCTGCCATTCGTGAGATAGCCGAGGAGACAGGCGTTGTTGGTCTTAATTTTGTAGCACAAATAGGCAATACTCTGCACGCCTATAACGTTTATGGTAAGTGGGAGCTGAAGCTAACACACTGGTTTGCCTTTAGCTGTCACAGTTCATCTACCACGCCCCAAACCGATGAGGATATTGTCCTTGCCGTATGGGCCGATAGAGAGAAGAGAATAGAGTGTATGACAAATAGTTATCCCACTATAAGAGAGATAGTTTATGAATACGAACACAGACGCTAAAATCCTTTGGGTAGACGACGAGATAGAGCTACTCAAGCCACATATTCTCACGCTCCAAAATCGCGGTTGCGTGGTTGATACCTGCAACAACGGTTACGATGCTATAGATATGGTTACCGAGCACTCCTACGATATGATTATCCTTGACGAGATGATGCCCGGTATGACAGGCCTTGAGACCCTGCCTCTAATAAAGGATATCCGCCCTACCACGCCAGTGATTATGGTCACTAAGTCCGAGGAGGAGGATATTATGGATAAGGCTATCGGCAGTAAGATTGCCGATTATATCATCAAGCCAGTAAATCCAAGCCAGATTCTGTTGCTCGTAAAGAAGCATATCCACTCACACCAACTTGTTGCCGAGCAGACTACAGCCGACTACCGCGCCGAGTTTGGTCGCATCTCGCAGATGGTTGATAGCGCCGACACCTTCAACCAGTGGAACAGCATCTACCGCAAGCTGATAAACTGGGAGATTGAGCTGTCACAATCCTCTGACAGCAGCATTAAAGAGGTGCTTCAGTATCAAAAGAATGAGGCAAATCAGGCCTTTTGCCGCTTTGTTCGCCGAAACTACCAAGAGTGGATAAACAACCGAGACAGTGAGACGCCTGTTATGTCTCACACACTTATGCGCTCCAAGATTTTCCCCGTTGTTGATGCAAATCGTAAGACTACCCTACTGCTGATAGATAACTTCCGTTACGACCAGTGGAGGACTATTAGCCCGATGCTTCACAACTACTACAATACAGCCACTGACGAGTGCTACTGCGCCATTCTTCCGACAGCGACACAGTATGCCCGCAATGCAATTTTCGCAGGCCTTATGCCGCTGGCTATTGATAAGTTGATGCCAAACCAGTGGCTCAACGACAATGAGGAGGGAGGCAAGAATATGTACGAGGAGCAGTTCCTACGCCGTCAGCTCCAACAATCTGGCAAGAACTACCGTACCACCTTTGATAAACTTGTACGCCCTGAGGCTGGCCGCAAGCTGATAGATAATATCAGCCGCGTATACGATGCCGACTTCTCGGTTATCGTCTACAACTTCCTTGACATTCTCTCTCACGCCCGCACCGAGACTGAGATTATCCGACAACTTACTGAGGATGATGCTTCGTTCCGCTCTCTGACCCGCTCGTGGTTTGAGCACTCTGAGCTCTTTGAGCTACTCAAGATGCTCTCCGAGCGAGGACACACGGTCATCATCACCTCCGATCATGGAACAGTGCGCGTAGATAACCCTATCCGCGTGCAGGGCGATAAACAAACATCGTCAAACCTCAGATACAAGACTGGTCGCAACCTGGCATATAACCACAAGGAGGTCTACGAGATAACCAAACCTGAGCAGATTCAGTTACCATCGTCAAACCTCACTTCAAGTTATATTTTTGCCTATAACCACGACTTCTTTGTCTACAACAACGATGCAAATCGCCACATCCGCTACTATCGTGACACCTTCCAGCACGGAGGTATCTCTATGGAAGAGATGATAGTGCCTTTCGTCGTTCTTCAGCCAAAATAGCAATTGTCTTTTCGCACCTCTGTTCATCAAAGAAGTGATATAGCACCATATTAAACTGGAAATCTCCAGTAGCATTATGGAAGAGTGTCATTGACGAGCGCAGTTTTATAGCATCTATAGGGCCGAATATCTGCTCGGCACTCTTGCCCTTGTGAGTCAAAAGCACACCCGTTATCTCACGCAATCTCGGTCCAAGTACCGGATGGCGGTAGTACTCCTGAGCCTCATCATACCCTGAGATGCCGTAGAAGTAGGACATATTGCTATGCCCTAAACCTCGCACTTGCGGAAAGATGTACCACATCCAGTGCGAGACCTTTCTCCCATCTGCAATCTCTCGCAAGGCCCTGTCATAGCCAGCCCAACGGCACTGCTGAGCCTCTACAAAGCGCTCAATATTATTCTCTGGCTTAATCTGCTGCATAGACTATAAATATTGTGGCCTTGCCCTGTGGAATCTCTGACTTGACACTTGTACCCCAGATGATATCAAAATGTCTACCCTCATCCTTGCGCATTGCGCCTAATAAATCCTCAACATCTTGCATCTTAAGGTCCTGTTCTGTTGGTGTAGATATCTGCACAACTGCAATTTTTGCATCCGCAAATTCGGCTGATAGAGAGTCAAGCGTAGCGATAACTCGCTCCATTGTGCCGTCAATGTATAGCGACTTTACACTCTGATACTGCAACACCTTCTCAATATCCTGCATATCAATAGTTACCAAGTTTTGCGTACCCTGCAGCAGCTCCTCTGCCATCTTCTCAATAACTCTTCTACTCTCTGTGATAATCATATTTAATCTGTTTTAGTTGTTAAACTTTACTATATAGAGCGCCTTGCTGACAAAATCTTACATATAGAGACAAAAAAAATCACCCCGCAGGGTGACTTTTTCTACTCACGCCGACTCCTACAAGCGACGAGAGCCATCTGAGATAACTACAGGGTAAATCTTTGGCTCGTGGCCATACTTCTCTGCAAAAGCAGAGGTAACAGTAGCGATAAAGCTGTCATAGAGCTCCTCCTTGACAAGGTTGATAGTGCAACCGCCAAAGCCTCCGCCCATAATGCGTGAGCCAGTTACACCACACTCTTTGGCAACAGTAGCAAGGAAGTCAAGCTCCTCACAACTTACCTCATAGTCACGAGACATACCCCAGTGAGTCTGATACATACGCTCGCCGACTGTCTCATAGTCGCCCTTCTCAAGAGCCTCGCAGACATCTAGCACACGCTGCTCCTCGCCAATCACGTAACGAGCACGAAGGTAGTCCTCCTCTGAAATCTTATCCTTGATAGCCTCAAGCTGCTCCATAGTAGCGCCACGCAGGAACTCTTGTCCTAAAACAGCTGCCACTCGCTCACACGATGCACGACGGTCGTTATATGGAGAGCCTACAAGCTCGTGCTTTACGCATGAGTTTACAAGCACCAAACGGTAGCCATACCTTGTAGGGTCAAATGGGAAGTAGTTGAACTCCATAGAGCGGCAGTCAAGACGCATCAGATGCCCTGCCTTACCGTGTACAGAGGCAAACTGGTCCATAATACCGCACTTCACACCGCAGTAGTTGTGCTCTGTAGATTGACCAATGCGAGCAAGCTCAAACTTCTCAATACCGAGATTGTAGAGGTCGTTGAGTGCAAAGGCAAATGTGCTCTCCAGAGCCGCAGATGAACTCATACCTGCACCCAGAGGCACATCGCCTGCAAATACAGTATCAAAGCCACCAATTTTGCCACCGCGTTTCTGAATCTCGCGACACACACCAAAGATGTAGCAAGCCCAGCTCTGAGCAGGCTTATCCTCCTCATTGAGGCCAAACTCTGCCGACTCATTAAGGTCAAGCGCAAAGGCGCGAACAGAGTCAGTGCCATTGAGACGAATTGCCGCTACAATACCCTTATCAACAGCACCTGGGAAGACGAAACCACCGTTATAGTCTGTATGCTCGCCAATTAGGTTAATACGGCCTGGAGATGTAAACAAAATAGCGCCATCTCCATAAAGCTCCGCAAATTTTTGAGATACTCTCTCTTTCATTTTAGTTCGTTTTAGTTTTGGTTATAGTATATTTAATCTTTGCTACTGAACCTGTATTTACGCTAAACTTACGCAGTCCCGCCTCAAGGAGCATCTCAACAGCCGAGCTATCTGATGCAAGCTCGCCGCACATACTGCACTCGACGCCAGCCTTCACTGCGCTATCTATCGTCATCTTTATAGCCTTAACCACAGCCGCTGAATATGGGTTGTAGAGGTGGCTAACCTTTATATTTGCCCTATCGGCAGCCATAATATACTGCACGAGGTCGTTTGTGCCGATGCTAAAGAAGTCGCACTGCTCTGCCAAACTATCAGCAATAAGCACCGCTGCAGGGGTCTCAATCATAACGCCCACCCTGATATTCTCATTATGCGCAACGCCCTCTGCCTTAAGCTCAGCCTTGCACTTCTCAAGCACTTGCTTAGCCTCTGTAAGCTCCTCAAGGGTCGTAACCATCGGGAACATCACACGAACATCGCCCACACTACTTGCACGAAGAATCGCCCTTAACTGACGGCAGAACATCTGCTCCATATCAAGCGACACGCGAATGGCCCTCCAACCCAAGAATGGATTCTCTTCGCTCTCAAAGCCAAGGTAAGGCACTGCCTTATCGCCTCCGATATCAAGTGTGCGGATAGTCAGCGGACGACCTTCGCAAGCCCTTGCTGCTGCGCTATACACCTCATACTGCTGCTCCTCTGTTGGCTCTACTGAACTATTGAGATAGAGGAACTCACTGCGGAAGAGTCCAATACCATCTGCCCCTGCCTCTATAGCCTTTGCCACATCCTCAACGCTACCAGCATTAGCCATCACAGCGACCTTTTCGCCCTGATACTCAACCGTTTGTTGTGCTACCGTCTGCTGCTCTTTACGAAGTGCCTCAAGGTTTAATTCTCGCACAAGATAGCTATCTAAAGTCTGGCTATCTGGATTGATGACAACCAAACCCTCCATACTATCGACAATCAGCATTTCGCCCGTAGCAATCTGGTTTATCTGTTCTCCAAGTCCTACCACTGCCGCAAGCGAGTGGTTACGCGCCATAATGCAGACATGACTTGTTGTACTTCCCAGAGCCGTTACAAAGCCACGAATAGCACCAAGGTCAACGAGCGCCATATCTGACGGCAAAAGCTCCTTAGCAACGATAATATCGCCCTGCTTGACTCCCTCAAATGGGTTTACAACCCCACCCGATAGGTTTGCCTCAATGCGAGCAAAGATATCCTTTATATCATCTGCTCTGGCGCTGAGATACTCATCATCCATCGCCGCAAACATCGCCACAAGGTCGCTACAGGCACTCTGACATGCCTCCATTGCACTGCTTCCAGAACCGATATACTCCAATACAGAGTCTCTAAGCATCTCATCTGACGCTATCTCAAGGTGCGCAGCAAAAATGTCGTTACTCTCAGCAAGCACTTCTAACTGAGCGATGCTACTATCAAGAGCTGTCGTAAAACGCTCTATCTCCTCAGCCTCGCTACCACAGTTTGCAACCACAGTAGTGCTCTGCCGTGTAACCACAAATGCACGACCAATAGCAATAGTGTCCGACGCGCGAACAGATGTTTGGAGAGATTTCATTAATCAACAATATTTGCAATAAAATCAACCACAGCACTCAGATTTGCCACCTCATCGCCACCATCAGCCGTAACGGTAATCTCCGCACCCGACTTAAGGCCTAAAGACAACACACCCAGCATACTTGTTGCACTCACTGTCTTAACGGCAGTAGCAAGTGTAACCTTGCCATCAAGTCCCTTTGCTAATTTTACTAACTCGCCTGCAGGACGAGCGTGCATACCATTTGGTGCTGTAAGAATAACCTTTTCACTTACCATATATAATACAACTTTAAGCGTTTAATACCTTATAAATCTCCTCTGCATCGGTTGTTGTCTTGAGCTTTTCAAGCACATCCTCATCCTCTAACGCCTCGCTCACGCGCGCCAAGAGCTCAAGATGCTCATCGCCCACACCAGCAATGCCGATAACAAGATATGCCTTCTCGCCGTCAAACTCAACACCCTCTGGATACTGAACCACGCTGATACCCGTACGAATCACATTCTTCTTTGCACTCTCCGTTCCGTGCGGAATGGCAATGCCCATACCGAGGTATGTTGTTGTTATGCGCTCGCGCTCCATCATAGCATCAACATACTCCATTGACACATATCCACCCTTAACAAGCAGATTTCCAGTCTCAGCAATAGCCTCCCACTTATCAGCAGCCTTTTGTCCAACCTTGATACTTGAGAGTTGGAGCACAGAGGTGTGCGCTCCACCAGTTACTACATCATCCTCAGCCTCCGCAGCCTTATCGCTACGCTTTGACAGCTCATCATAGAGCGAATCAAGGGCAGGGTCTTCAAGGAAGTTCTTAATTGCGACTATTCTCACCTTTGGTGCATTACCCTTTGCTCGTGACGCAAGACCCTGCTGACAGACAACGATATCTGCATCCTCTGGGATAGAGTTTACCGAGCTATTGGTCACCTTGAGGTCAAGAGCCAGCGCCTCAATACGCTTACGGAAACGTGTTGCGCCAAGTGCGCTACTACCCATACCAGCATCACATGCAAAGACAATATGGCGAGCCTTCGCCACATCAGCCGCAGCATCACGCTTATACTTTGGTTTGAAGCGATTCTCTGGCAGGGTATCATCCTCCTTTGAGGTGCGACGGATAATAAGTGCTGAAGTAATAAAGGTTACTGTGGCAGCAATAAGCACAGCGCCTACAAGCAACAGCGTCTTACCCTTTGGAGCCATAAGAATTACCGAGATAATACTTCCTGGAGAGATAGGTCCCACAAGTCCTGCACCAACAACAGTAAGGAAGAAGATACTTGATGAAGCTCCCAGAATCATCGGCAGAATAAGTATCGGACGAGAGAGCACATATGGATAGTAAATCTCGTGAATACCTCCCACAAACTGAATTAGCACCGCACCTGGAGCAGAACTCTTTGCAGCGCCCTTACCAAATATCCAGTAAGCCATCAGCAGACCGAAACCAGGTCCTGGATTAGACTCAAGGAAGAAGATTATAGACTCTCCAAACTCTGCCACCTGAGCAGTACCGAGCGGAGTGAGAATACCGTGATTGATAGCATTATTAAGGAACATAACCTTTGCCGGCTCAATAAATATTGAGACAAGTGGCAACATATTGTGATCCTTAAGGTAGACAATACCACTCTCAAAAAGCTCTGTAATCCACGAGATAGCGCCACCGATAGTAAGGAAGCCTGCAATAGCGAGCAGCATACCGATAATACCGAGCGAGAAGTTATTGACAAGCATCTCAAAGCCCGCACGAATCTTACCCTCTACAGCCTTATCAAACTTCTTGATAATCCAGGCAGCAAGTGGTCCCATAATCATTGCACCAATAAACATCGGCACATCTGTTCCCACAATAACTCCCGCAGTAGCAATAGCACCAATCACTCCACCACGAACACCAGATACATTATGTCCCGCCGTATAACCAATAAGTAGCGGCAACATATATGTCAGCATTGGAGATACTAACTTTGCAAGATGTTCATTTGGAAACCATCCCGTTGGAATAAAGAGTGCTGTGATAAGTCCCCACGCAATAAAGGCGCCGATGTTAGGCATAACCATAGCACTCAACGCGCGCCCAAAATTCTGAATTTTATCTCTCATAGTACAGTGAATAACAAATGTTATTCCACAAAGGTAACAAACATTTGCCAAAATAGCAAATCAATTTTACCAATAACAAAAAAGAGATAGAGTAGACAAAAAAAACGTTTGCCTACCCTATCAACTACTATCAACCTAACTACCTTTATTTTATGGCTGCGCTAAAACCACATTCGGAGATGCAAACAGAGAATTGAGACTTGTCACCTTTGCCTCATACACCTTCTTAGTCACAGGGTGGATATAGTCAAACTCTATCGCATCTGTGTACCAGTTAAAGCTATACTCCTTTCTGAGATTTAGGGAATATGCACCATTTGCACCCACATTCACACTACCAATACGAGTTCCATCCGATGTACGAGCAAATGCTACAAAGTCGTACTGCGGAACATCTATCATCGTCACGCCATCGTCCGTATACTGTATTGTACCAGAAATCTGACTATTAGTAACCTTAAACTGCTTGTCATAGAATACTACCTGCTCCTTATTTGAGCTGATAGTAATCGTTCCTGCACTGGTAATAGTATTAGTCTTGAATGGGATGGTCTTACGCTCTCCAGTCTGGTCTACGCCCATCTCGTCAGCATTGAGCACAGTGCCATATCCAAATGCACGCTCAGCCTCTCTATTAGCTGCGACAGTATAGACAAACTTACCATCTGCACGACGAGTAATCTTTGTATTATTGAGGTTGTATGCAGCCAGGCGAGTCAAATCAAGGTCAAGCATTGGCGCATCAATAATCACCTCAAACTCCTCTCCAAACGGATCAACACTCTTATTGTCACTACCCTTGAACGATGTAATCTCAAACGAGATGTCTACATCCTGATTTGGCACATAGCTCCACTCAAGGTTGCTTACTTTCTCCGCAACCTCATAGCGCTCATACTCGCCCTGACCATTAACAAGTGCCGCAAAGTGGAACGGGCGGTAGTTTGCCAACTCAAAAATTACCGAGCGATAACTCTGACCAGTATAAGGCAGTGGTGTACCACCTCCACCCACAGGCAGTGCTGAGTTACTCATCGTGTTGTTAGATGCTACACGAACAACATCCTCACTCACTGCGCAATTTGTCTTGAGGTGAATAGTATACAATATTTTTGATATCATAAATGTGTATTTTTGTACCACTTTCTGTTTTCCTATACAAAAGCATAACAAATAAATCTCTAAAAAATTTACACTTACACCTAAATTATTTCACAATTTACTGTAAATTAATGCAAAAAAAATGTACCGACAGCTGTAAAAACTCTCGGTACAATCACAAATAAAACTTTTATAACTAATTACCTCTTCTTCTTTCTAAATTTAGACCTCACTCTTGTTGGTGTATCACCAAGGTACTTTTTACAATACTCGCCCAAGTGGCTTGATGATGAAAAACCGTATTTTTTTGAAATATGATAAATCGGTGCATCTGTCTCTACAAGGTCAGCAAGAATCTCATCCTTACGCTGGATTTGCATCCACACACCAGGAGTATAGCCTGGATAGTGGCGGCGGAATACAACATTAAAGGTGTTGATATCATAACCACACAATTCTGCAAGGTGGTTAAGATTGCGAGCCTTGACACGATTTCCCTCAACCATTGTACGGAAAGAGACTGCGTGGTCAAAGAGGTTGAAGAAGAGATTTGCCAGCACCTCTACATCATAGTAGAAGCGGAAGACTACAAACAGCAACTCAATCATAGACTCGTGCATATGCGCACAAGGCACATCATCATTGAGGAAACGACGAAGCATATCCAGCAGTTGATTTAGCTCAGCATTAATCGGTACCGCCTCAAAATTATACTGAAATCCCTCCTGCGACTTAGCAAACTGTAGAAGTGATGCGATATCACAAGCAGCACCAGGACGAGCAAAGAATGCAACAATAATCTCAATATCACTCTTTGCCTCAATAGTATAGTGTCCACAATTATAGCAGAAGAAGAACGAGCCCTCAGCAACTCTGTAATCTCTACGCTCCTCAGAACTTACAGCAAGCTCTCCTGAAATTACAAAAACGAGATGGTTAACATCATCTGGCTCAATTATAAAAGACTCACCAGCATTTAAATTTCTCTGATAAAAACCAGAAAACGGATCCTTAGCCGACGGGCAAGATTTTGGGCAAGACTGTCTCATAAATCTTTAAATAGTTATATAAGTTATAAATCACACAATTATTTTTTCTTGCATCACATTATCTATTTGCAAAGATAGTAATATTTTTTTAATATCAAATATTTTGCGAATAAAATGAAAATTTTTCTCAGTATCAAATATGCTTAATAATAAAATAATACCTTTTATCTCTCTCAACTCCCTATTTTATCTATTCTGTTGAATAAAACTTTAGAGCGCAAACATTAAATAATGGTTAATTTTTACGATAAACGCTACCAACCAAAATTATTTTAATATCTTTGTGCTGGATATGAAACGCTTTGTAAATATACTGGCATTATTAATCTTCGGTACTCTGCTTGTTGTACTGAACAGCTCCTCTGACCAGCAGACGGCAAAGCCAACTAAAGCGCATCACATTGTAACAGAGTTATCTGAGAGTTTTCCCTCTTCATTACTCAATGTAATCGCATCTCGTCAAAACTCCTCTACCCCAACAGTTCGCCGCATCCACTCAGAGAGCAAGCACAGTAGGCTGTATGGTGGAGCGATGAGTCTTAACATTGCGATTCAGCACGTTGACATCAATTTCTTCTATAATTTCATACAGCAGACATCTTTGAGTTTGGTGTTTAGATTGCGTAATATAAGGATATAGCGAGCGACGCCCTATATTATCAATCTAACAAACATAAACTCAAATAACTATGGATTATATTATACTTATCATAGCCCTTGTGGCTGTGGTGCTTGGCGCGGACAATCTTGTCAGCGGCTCAGCCGATATAGCACGCCGATTTAAAATTTCCGACTTTGTAATTGGAGCCATCATCGTTGGCGTCGGAACATCATTCCCAGAGCTTATTGTCAGCAGTATGGGAGCTTTAGATGGCAAAGTTGATGTTGCAATAGGCAATGTCGTTGGCTCAAATATCTTTAACATTTTAGGAATTTTAGGTGTTACTGCCCTACTGCATCCAGTAGCAGTAAAAAGCGAGAACAACCGCTTTGAGCTTCCACTATGTATCGGAGCATCTATATTTGTAACACTCCTCGCGTTTAACTTCTTCTGTGGTAGCGATATAGTAATCGGCAGAGTTGACGGATTGTTGTTACTCGCCATTTTTGTTACCTATATTTATATATCATTCCTGCGCGACCGTAAAAAGAGCAAGATTACTCCGGTTTCTAACAAGCCTGTTGCCGCACCTCAAAGCCTACTCAAGGCATCACTTCGCACCATTATTGGTTTAGCCGTGCTTATCGTAGGTTGCGACTTTTTCGTTGAGAGCGCAGTAAATATTGCCACAGAGTGGGGTGTGAACGAGGCATTTATATCTATCACACTTATTGCATGCGGAACATCGCTTCCAGAGCTTGCTGCCTCAGTGGCTGCGGCAGCCAAGCGAAACACAGAGTTGGCTTTAGGTAATGTCGTTGGCTCAAATATCTTTAACATAGCATTTATTCTGGGTGTCAGCTCTCAGATAACACCACTCTCAGGCAGTGGCATAACGATTGTAGATTACGGCGTGATGATTGCAGCTGCCGTATTACTACTGATATTTAGTCTAAACAACAAAATCTCTCGCACAGAGGGAGCTATTATGCTAACCAGTTTTGTGGCATACAACATATATCTAATTTACACTCAAACTTTATAACATAAATTATTTCCATTATGTTTTTACAACTTTTAACACTTCTCGGAGCCTTGGGTATGTTCCTCTACGGAATGAATATGATGAGCTCCGGACTTCAGAAGGCAGCAGGAAACCGACTGCGTAACCTGCTATCTGCAATGACCTCAAACTCCTTTAAGGGAGTAATGACTGGACTCGGTATTACATCTATCATTCAGTCATCAAGTGCTACGACGGTTATGGTCGTAGGTTTTGTCAACGCCGCTCTGCTAACACTTAATCAGGCTATCGGCGTGATTATGGGAGCTAACATCGGTACAACTGTAACCGCTTGGTTCATCTCACTGCTCGGCTTTAAGATGGATATCTCTGTACTCGCAGTGCCTCTTATGGCTGTAGGCTTTATTATGAGCATCGCAAAGAGCGAGAAGTACAAAAACATCAGTGAGTTTATCATCGGTTTCTCACTGCTCTTCCTTGGTCTATCACTGATGAAGAGCTCTGTACCTGACTTGCGTGAGACTCCAGAGATTCTGAGCTTTATCCAGCAGTGGACAGGCTACGGCTTTGGCTCTGTGATTATCTTCCTTATCTTTGGAACAATACTAACCCTCATTCTCCAGTCCTCAAGTGCAACAATGGCTCTGACACTCATTATGATGAGCCTTGGCTGGATACCATTTGATATGGCTGCAGCAATGGTGCTCGGAGAAAATATCGGTACTACTATTACAGCCAACATTGCCGCAGCTGTAGGTAATCCAAACGCCCGCCGTGCCGCTCTTGCGCATACGTTCTTCAACATCTTCGGTGTTATCTGGGCATTAATTCTTTTCCGTCCGTTCCTCTCGCTTGTCGGCATTATTATCACTTGGCTGGGCTATCCAAACCCTACACTTATCAACTACGCAGCAGGCATTGAGGCTGGCTCAGTAGAGTCTACAGCCGCACTGTATGGTGTCTCAATGCTCCACACCCTCTTTAATACTATCAACACCTTTATTCTTATCTGGTTTATCCCTCTCATTGTCCGCTTTGTCACATGGGCTATTAAGAATAAGCCAGAGGATGAGGAGCAGACCGTCCGCCTTAAATTTATCAACGCTGGCCCTATGGGAACTGCCGAGTTGGCTATTGTTGAGGCTAAGAAGGAGACCATCCACTTTGCTCAGATTTGCCACAATGGACTGGGATATATTCGCTCGGCTATCCACGCTAAAGATGAAAACGAGTTTGAGACATATCGCAAGAAACTGGTTAAGTATGAGGAGATTGCAGACCGTATAGAGTACGAGATTGCCTCATTCCTCAATTCTCTGCCACAGGAGAGCATCAGCGAGGATACCCGCCAGAAGGTCAAGGCTATGTATAAGATTATCGGCGAGCTTGAGAGTCTTGGCGACTCTGGCGAGAGCATCAGCCGCATACTATCACGCCGCAATATACATAACAAGCAATTCACTGAGCAACATATTGAGAAGATTGATACTATGCTCTCGCTTGTAGATAAGGCTTATAAGATTATGATTAACAATCTTGAGACAACAGAGAATACAAGTGACAACCTTCGTTGCGCTGTTGACTGCGAGATTGAAATTAACGATATGCGCAACACCTTACGTGAAGCTGAGATTCTCAAGATTGAGGAGAATAGCTCCGAATACCAGAGCAGTGTCTACTACTTAGACATCATCTCTGAGATTGAGCGTATGGGCGACTTTATGATTAACATTTCCGAGGCACTTCAACGCAAGTAGGCACTAACAATAGAGTATGGGACTGACAACTGCCAGTCCCATATTTTTTATACATATAACTACCTCCACTCACCTTTAATGCAGCCATCGGCCTCACACTGGGCATTAAACTGCTCCAAGGTCATCATATCCTGCTCCTTTTTGTAGGTATATGTATTACTACCATCGGCCGTTGTGTAGCAAACTTGCGCAACAAGTCCAAAAACATTATAGAACTCAGCCTCAAGCTCGCCGATTGTTTTACTACCATCTATAGAAACAACGCCATCGCAACCACTCTTGACCCTCGCTTGACCAATCGGCTTGTCTATATCCACACGATACGGGGTGAGTGTATCAACTCCAATGTATAGCCTCGCCTCCGATGTATACAAACGTAACCTAAGATAACTAAATACCTCATTAAACTCCTTCATCAGGGAACTAACAAGTTTATCTGCCGTAACTAAAATTTCCGCTTTCATATTCATATTAAGTTGGTTTTCACAAATATAACACAAAAAAATGATATTTACAAACACGACCGCCGCAACCGACGGCGGAGCCTGAGGTAGATGAAGATTGGGGTCAAGCCTCAATCTTCATCAATATCGCCTACAGGCGGTACTTGAAAACCGTTAGAAAATCCCTCTCTCCCCGCCACAAAGCAGACGGACAGCTTGCTGGACGATGTTTTGTTTTGGGAGCGTTACGAGAGCTTGCTCACAGGAAACACTACCGCCGCAACCGAAGGCGGAGCCTGAGGTAGATGAAGATTGGGGTCAAGCCTCAATCTTCATCAATCTCGCCAACAGGCGGTACTTAAAAACCGTTAGTATAGGGATTGGCTCCTTACAGTCGCCCATCCCTATACTCCTTGATTTGCAAGAAAAGATATTACCGAGTGTGGCGCACGCCACGATACTTTTTCATTGAAGATGGGAAGTCAGCAAATTCATTTGCCAGCGTCCCATCTTCAATGAAAAAGGGTTGTGATAAATCACAACCCTCGGTAAAACTTTTCTTGTGGCGGAGAGAGAGGGATTCGAACCCCCGGAGCCTCGCAGCTCAACGGTTTTCAAGACCGCCGCAATCGACCACTCTGCCATCTCTCCAGGCACAAAAGTACGCTCTTTTTTTTAATCTGCAAAATTTTTTACACTTTTTTCAGCACTTTTTTTTAGTCTGTTTTGCAAGTGACAATATATCAGCAAATTAGAGCGCAAACTTTTTTAAAGATTTTTACTAAGTATTTTACTTAAACGGAGAATCAGGCTCTTTTGACATCACCCAGTAGAACATTCGGTCCAAAAATGCAGGTGCAAATTTCTTCACAAAATGGGTTGCGCGACCCTCAGCCTCCATAAGACAGAGTCTCTTTCGCTTTGCAATTCCTCGTGCCACTATGCGAGCCACCTCCTCTGGAGTCATCATCTTTCCCTCCTCGCGTGGCGTTGAGCCCTGCTGCGAGCCATCAGCTACGAGTGCCGAGAAGCGCACATTTGAAGCAGTGAAGCCTGGACAAGCAACCATCACGTGCAGACCCTTCTTTATATTCTCAATGCGGATTGTCTCAAGTAGACCAGTCATAGCATACTTTGATGCCGAGTATCCTGTTCTTCCTGGCAGGCCGTGCAGTCCCGCAACAGATGATATGCCGACAAGCGAGCCCTTAGAAGCCTGGAGATAAGGGAGAGCATACTTCGCACAATAGACTGTTCCCCAGAAGTTCACGTCCATAAGTCTATGTAGCACACTAAGGTCTACATCGTCAAAAATTGCGCGCATAGAGATACCTGCGTTGCAAATAAGCACATCTATACCACCAAAAGTCTCCACAGCCTTATCAATCAACTTTTTACAATCCTCTGCCACTGTAACATCCGTAGCACAATATGCTGCCTGCCCTCCGTCGGCTATAATCTTCTCGGCAAGAGCCTTGAGTTTCTCCTCACTGCGCGCGCCGAGTACTACCTTTGCGCCCATTGCAGCATAAACTTTTGCCATAGCCTCGCCAATTCCAGACGAAGCACCGGTAATTACTACTCTCTTTGATTTTAATGCGTTTTTCATATCTCTATTTTTAATCTATCGTATGCAAAGTATACACCCTCAGGTAGCTGCTTTTGTGCCTCAGTGTGAAGTCCTATCTCATGGGACATATGAGTCAAATAAGCCCTTAGAGGAGCCACCTTTTCAATCACGGCAAGGGCATCTGAGACTGAAAAGTGAGAGTCGTGCGGTGTAAATCTCAATGCGTTGATTACAAGAACTTTGACACCTTTAAGTTTCTCTATCTCGCTATTGTCAATCTCTTTAAAATCTGTCAAATACGCCACATCGCCAAAACGGTAACCCGTTACCTCAAAATGGGCATGACGACCACGAATCGGAGTAATCTCTACGCCACCAATATTAAACGATTGCTCAGGGTCAATAGCGTGTAGTTTTATCTCTGGCACACCGCGATATCTTTCTGTAAAAAAGGCGTAATCGTAATCCTTTCTGACGCAGTCAAGCGTGGAGGCTGTGGCGTAGATATCCACCGTATGAATCTGCGGATAATCTACAAAGTTGAGCGCACGAACATCGTCAATACCACCTATGTGGTCCTTATGCTTATGAGTTAGTAATATGGCGGTTATATGACTCACGCCCTCACGAAGCAACTGCATTCTAAAATCTGGCCCTGCATCAATGACAAATCTGCAACCAGCAATCTCAACCATTGCCGATGTGCGCAGACGATTGTCTCGTGGGTCTGTGGAGAGGCATACTGGACAGCGGCATCCAATTACTGGCACGCCCTGCGAAGTTCCTGTTCCAAGAAGAGTTAGAACACACTTTGTAGACATAATATATTACTCTTTGTGGCTGTAAATATACTTTTTTCGTATCAAATACGCCTACAAAGATACAAATTTTTGGATAATTCATATTAAAGTTGTATTTTTGCAGGACATTAAAAAACAAAATTTTTATGGCTTACAAAATTTCAGATTCTTGCGTTGCATGTGGTACATGTATCGACGAGTGTCCTGTTGAAGCAATTTCGGCAGGTGACATCTATGTAATTGACCCTGACAAGTGCATCGAGTGTGGTGCTTGCGCAGGCGTTTGTCCTTCAGAGGCTATCTCATTGGAGTAGCACCTGCCTCAAGGATAGAAAGATGGCCCAAAATTGGGTCATCTTTTTTATTATATATGTGTGCAAATAACAAAACTTTCAATTGTTTTGTACATATAACAAAAAACATTACCTTTGCACAATAAACCCAAACGATATGGCTATTAGGAACAATGTGATGATTGTGCGTCAGACGCTTCTGACAAGGTTAATTGAGATGTGGAACGCGGGTGAGTTGGTAGAAAAAATTGACCGACTACCGTTGGAGTTAAGTCCACGAAATGCTACGCCCGTTGGTCGTTGTTGTATTCACAAAGAGAGAGCTGTAAACAAATACAAGTCACTTCCACTCTTGGGCTTTGATATGAGCGACGAAACAGACGAGCTTACACCACTGTCTGCCTATGCAGCAGCTGCACTGAAGCGTGAGACACTCAAGCAGAACATTATGTGCGTTGTAGATGAGGCCTGCTCATCGTGCGTGAGGACAAACTATCAGATTACAAACCTCTGTCGTGGTTGTGTTGCTCGCTCGTGCGCTGCATCTTGTCCAAAGGGAGCTATAGAGTTTGACCCAGAGACGAGTCAGGGGCGCATCCACAAGTCAATGTGCATTAGCTGTGGTAAGTGTTACGACAACTGCCCATATCACGCCATTGTGCATATTCCAGTTCCTTGCGAGGAGGCTTGTCCAGTAGGTGCGATTACAAAGGACGATAATGGTGTTGAGCATATTGACGAAACAAAGTGTATCTACTGTGGTAAGTGCGTGAATAGCTGTCCTTTTGGTGCTATCTTTGAAATTTCGCAAGTATTTGATATTCTGCAATCTATACGTCGTGGCGAGAAGGTTGTGGCTATGGTTGCCCCAGCATTTTTAGCCCAGTACTCTGCCCCAACAGAGCAGGTTTACGGAGCTATCAAAGCCGTAGGTTTTAGCGACATTGTAGAGGTTGCGCAGGGAGCGATGATAACTACCGAGCGCGAGGCAAAGGAGCTTGCCGAGAAGATTGAGGAGGGTCAGCCATTTATGACCACATCGTGCTGTCCATCGTACATTGAGATGGCAGAGAAGCACGTACCTTACCTGAAGAAGTATATCTCCGACACCCGCTCGCCAATGTACTATACCGCGCAGATTGCACGCGAGAAGTATCCAGATGCAAAGCTTGTCTTTGTAGGTCCTTGTATCGCAAAGCGCAAGGAGGCTCGCCGAGACGATATGGTTGACTATGTGCTTACCTTTGAGGAGCTTCACGCAATTTTCCTCGGTATGAAGATAGAGATTGAGCAGCAGCAACACTACACCGTAGAGCAGAGTGCCATTCGTGCGGCACACGGCTTTGCACAGGGTGGCGGTGTGACTACAGCCGTAAAGGAGCATATTGGCGAGGGTTTCAACTACACAACGCTGCAGATTGCAAACCTTACGAAGAAGAATGTTGCCCTGCTCAAGGCATACGCCAAGACCAGCAAAGCACCAGCACAGTTTATAGAGGTTATGGCCTGCGAGGGCGGCTGTATATCGGGCCCAAGCACCCACACCTCATACGACAGTGGTAAGAAGATTTTTACAACCGAGCTTGCAAAGCGATAATGAAGTCTAAACTCTCCCCTACCAACCGCGACACACTAAAGTCGCTACTATGCAGTCGGGGCGAGGAGGCTCAATATTTGAGAGATTGTGCCGCCCGAACCTCCGAGGAGCTGTTCGGGCGTGCCATTTTCCTTCGTGGACTAATAGAAACAAGTAGCTACTGCCGCAACAACTGCCTCTACTGTGGTCTTCGGCGCGACAACAGTTCGGCCGAGCGATATCGTCTGACCGAGTCTCAAATTTTAGATTGTTGCAAGGTTGGCTACCAAGCGGGGCTTCGTACTTTTGTTCTTCAAGGTGGCGAGGATAGCTACTGGAGCGATAGTAGACTTGTGCCACTTATCAAACAAATTGCCACTACATATCCTGATGTAGCGATAACCCTCTCGCTTGGCGAGCGCAGTGCAGAGTCCTACAAGGCTCTGTACGACGCAGGTGCTACTCGCTATTTGTTACGCCACGAGGCGGCAAACCAGACTCTCTACGAGGCTATACACACCACAGATATGTCCTACAACAACCGCATAGAGGCGATAAAAAACCTTATGCAGATAGGCTATCAGACGGGCATGGGGATGATGATTGGTGTGCCAGGGCAGACGGATGACGACATAGTAGATGACCTACAACTTATCGCTACCCTACGCCCGCAGATGGTCGGCATAGGGCCATTTATTCCGCACCCTGCAACACCATATGCCAAACATCCTGCTGGGGATATTGACAAGGTGCTAAATGCAGTGGCTATTACTCGCCTACTGCTACCCAATGCTCTAATACCTGCTACAACGGCGCTATCTACCCTCTCGGCAGAGGGTCACCGATTAGGTATTCTGGCAGGCGCAAATGTTATTATGCCCAACCTCTCGCCCGCAGATGTTCGCAGTAAGTATGCTATCTACGCAGGCAAGGCCGCCACTGGCACAGAGGCTGTTGAGGGCATAAAGACTCTGGAGGCAGAGATTAGCGCAATAGGATACACAATAAACTACGCAAAAGCAGATTACAATGACACAATATAACCCACATTCGGCAGTAGCTGAGCAGTTTATCTCGCACACCCGCATCCTTGAGGTGCTTGAGTATGCCAAGTCTCACCAAGCAGACAAGCCTCTTATTGAGGATATCCTTGCAAAGGCTACGGAGGGGCGTGGACTTACGCACAGGGAGGCGGCAGTACTGATGGAGTGCAGCGACAGAGAGACGATTGAGCGCATATTTGCCATTGCCCGCGATATTAAACAGCGTATATATGGCAACCGCATAGTGATGTTTGCGCCACTATACCTCTCTAACCACTGCATAAATGGCTGTACATATTGCCCATACCACGCCACAAACCGCACAATCCCACGCCGTAAGCTTACGCAAGAGCAGATTGCTGCCGAGGTTATCGCTCTGCAAGATATGGGACACAAGCGCATTGCAATAGAGGCGGGCGAACACCCTACGCTCGCGCCATTGGAGTATATTCTTGAGTCTATAGAGACTATTTACTCTGTTCGCCACCGCAATGGAGCTATTCGCCGAGCAAATGTAAATATTGCCGCCACAACAGTAGATGCCTACCGCCGACTGCACGATGCAGGCATTGGAACATACATACTTTTTGAGGAGACCTACAACCGCGAGGTCTACAGTCGCCTGCACCCATCTGGGCCAAAGAGCGACTGGGCGTACCACACCGAGGCTATGGATAGGGCTATTCAGGGCGGTATTGACGATGTAGGCATAGGCGCACTCTTTGGACTTACCGACTACCGCTATGACCTTGTCGGCCTACTTATGCACGCTGAGCACCTTGAGGCAGTATATGGTGTTGGCCCGCACACTATTAGCGTTCCAAGAATACGCCCAGCAGACGATATAGATATTAGCCAGTTCCCTAATGCGGTTACAGACGATGTTTTCAAACGCATCGTTGCCATACTGCGCATCGCTGTGCCATATACGGGTATGATTATCTCCACACGCGAGAGCGCAGAATCTCGCAAAGAGGTTTTGGATGTTGGCGTATCGCAAATTAGTGGTGGCTCTAAGACCACTGTAGGCGGATATGCCGAAGCAGAGCAGAGCGAGGGTTCGGAACAGTTTGACATCAGCGACCACCGCACACTTGACCAGATTGTCGGCTGGCTACTTGAGCTTGGGTATATTCCGAGCTTCTGTACAGCTTGCTATCGCGAGGGTAGAACGGGTGACCGCTTTATGAGCCTTGCCAAGGCTGGAACTATAGGCAACTGCTGCGCGCCAAATGCACTGATGACCCTTATGGAGTACCTTTGCGACTACGCATCGGATAACACCAAGAAGTCCGCGCAAGGCATTATCAATCAAGAAATTGCGAAGATTCCTTCAGAGCGCGTAAAGCAGATAACCCTGCAGCGCATAGAACAGATTATTAACGGAGAACGCGATTTTCGTTTTTAGCTATGAAGACCCCAAATTCTGAGAGAGTACATATCGCCATTTTTGGCAACTGCAACAGCGGCAAGTCGTCGCTCATAAATGCTATTACTGGCGAGCAGACAGCCATTGTCTCCGATGTTGCGGGAACAACTACAGACCTTGTCAAGCGCGCTGTAGAGCTACCAAATGTTGGCGCGGCACTACTTATAGATACTCCAGGACTTGACGACAATACGGCTCTTGGAACGCTACGCTCTGAGCAGAGCCGTAAAGCACTGATGCAGACAGATATAGCCATAGTGCTACTGCCCGTAGAGGATAAGTTTTTGGCTCAAATTCGCGCCCTTGAAATACCAGTTATTCAGGTTACGCCTAAAGCCGATATTGCGACAGAGGTCTACAAGGACTCTATCGCCGTAAGCGCAACTACGGGCAAGGGAATTGACTCTCTAATCACTGCTATTGCTGGTAGTTGTGAGCAAAGTAGCCGACTTATTACAGAAGGGGTGTGCAGTAGTGGCGATACCGTCGTGCTCGTTATGCCACAAGATAGTTCCGCACCAAAAGGTAGACTGATAAAACCTCAAGTAGAGGTTATCCGTGAGTTGTTGGATAGAGGGTGCAGTGCTATATGCTGTCAGCCAGATAGGCTTGCTCATACCCTATCTTCGCTTGCAAAACCTCCGCAGGTGGTAATCGCCGACTCGTCAGCTTTTGCAACAGTAAAACCACTTGTTCCGCAGG
Source organism: Alistipes sp. (assembly GCA_017938765.1). Classification (GTDB taxonomy): domain Bacteria; phylum Bacteroidota; class Bacteroidia; order Bacteroidales; family Rikenellaceae; genus Alistipes. The sequence goes on from JAGBAX010000021.1 coordinate 149,670, forward strand.
GTGTGCGACTAACATCTTTCTCTATACTATTTGCTGCTTACAAGGGTGATATTGAATTATTTAGAGAGGGTGCAAAGCATCTGCTAACACTACCTCCAACCGCAAGGATACTCATTGCCGAGGCGTGTAGCCACACCCCACAAAATGAGGATATCGGCCGCGTAAAACTACCTCGTCTGCTGCGTAAGAAGTTAGGCGATGAGATTAGAATAGAGACCGTTTCGGGTGCTGATTTTCCCACAGACCTCACCCCTTACGACATTGTTATCCACTGCGGAGCCTGTATGTTTACTCGCCGATATGTTCTCTCGCGCATTGCTCAGGCAAAGTCTCAAGGCGTGGCTATGACAAACTACGGCGTGGCTATTGCGGCACTTCTTGGCATTGAGACAGACAAATAATAGTACAATTATGATATACTTTGATTCAGACTACACAGCAGGTGCTCATCCTAAAGTACTTGAGGCACTTTGTGTTACAAATGGCGAGCATACCGTAGGCTACGGTTGCGACAGCTATACTGAGAGAGCTAAACAGCTTATCCTTTCTGCCTGTGGACTGACCAGTGCAAGGGTCTACCTACTTGTTGGTGGCACGCAGACAAATGCAACTGTTATTGACGGAGTGCTTGCCCGCCACGAGGGCGTACTTGCTGCCCAGAGCGGACATATTGCCGTTCACGAGTCGGGAGCTATAGAGGCTTGCGGGCATAAGGTGCTTACCCTACCTCATTATCAGGGCAAGGTTAAGGCGGAGGATGTCAGCGCGTTTATAGATGAGTTCTACCGCGATGAAACCTATGAACATATGGTTGCTCCAGGTATGTTATATATCTCATTTCCAACTGAGTATGGCACTGTATACACTCTCAAGGAGCTTGAGGATTTGAGTGCAGCATGCCATAAGGCTGACATACCTTTATATATAGACGGTGCGCGATTGGCCTATGGTCTGGCGGCTACAGAGGGAGATGTCACGCTACGAGATATTGCCCGTCTGGCAGATATATTCTACATCGGTGGCACAAAGGTCGGTGCACTGTTTGGCGAGGCTGTGGTAGTGACAAATCCAAAGCTGCTGCACCACTTTACACCACTTATTAAGCAGCACGGCGCGCTTATGGCAAAGGGGCGACTGCTTGGTGTTCAGTTTGAGGCTCTATTTAGAGATGGCCTATACTTTGAGATTGGACAAAAGGCTGTTCAGCAGGCTCTTGCAATAAAGCAGGCCTTTGTCTCAAGGGGTTATACAGCCGTTGTAGACTCGCCAACAAATCAACAGTTCTTCCTGCTACCTAACGCTCTTATAGACCACTTGAGGAGTAACAACATTAGCTTTGAAACTTGGGGAACACGCGGAGAGGAGCAGACAACTGTGCGCTTTGTCACTGGTTGGGCAACAACAGATAAAGATATAGAATGTCTTGTAAACACCTTGGATTTATAAGCGGCCTATTATCGCACATTTAGTAAAATATTTTATAAAATACTTGGCTTAATCGCCATAAAATGCTACCTTTGCGCTGTATTAGGTTATAAATAATTAAGGTATGGATTGGTTAGTGAATCTATTTACAGCAAACTCCATTGCCCACGCAGTACTTATTTTGGGTCTTACGATTGCCTTAGGACTGCTACTGGGTCGCATTAAGTTTGGCTCGGTATCGCTCGGCATTACTTGGGTGCTCTTTGTAGGTATTGTGCTGTCGCACTTCGGATTGGGTATTGACCCTGAGATTTGCCACTTTGTAAAGGAGTTTGGACTTATTCTTTTTGTCTACTCCATTGGTCTGCAAGTTGGTCCGGGATTCTTCTCATCGCTCAAAGAGGGAGGCGTGACGCTCAACTCGCTTGCGGTGCTGATTATTCTGCTCGGCTGCGTTACTTGCTACACAATACACCTTATCACGGGCGAGGACCTTACAACAATGATTGGTGTACTCTCTGGCGCTGTTACAAACACTCCGGGTCTTGGTGCAGCACAGCAGACTATTTCCGATACCATAGCAGATAGCGCAGAGACCACAAACCGCCTTGCAACGGCTTATGCTGTTGCCTATCCGCTTGGTGTTGTGGGTATTATCGTTTCAATGCTTCTTATTCGCTACCTCTTCCGTATAAAGCTTGACCGCGAGAAGGTGCTTGCCGAGCGTAGTAATGCACCAAAGACTGTCCGCATAGACCTCAAGGTATCTAACAAGGGTATTATAGGCAAGAAAATTGAGGATATCGCTCACATTACACGCAGTAAGTTTGTCGTTGCTCGTATGATTCGCGACGGTAAGCAGGAGATTGCCTCTGGCGATACAGAACTTCGCGAGGGCGATATTATGCGTGTTGTTATCAGCAACCGCGATGTAGAGCTTGTAGAGTCGCTTATTGGCGAGAGCGTACAGCTTGACGACAAGGAGTGGCAGACATCAGCCTCAAACCTTGAGAAGCGCCGAATCCTTGTCACTAAGTCGGGTATTAACGGTAAGCACATCTCAGACCTGCACATCCGCGAGAGCTATAATGTAACTATCACTCGCGTAGTTCGTGCTGGTATTGAGCTGGTGGCTACATATGAGCTGCGACTACAGATGGGAGACGTCGTTGTGGTTGTCGGCCGTAAGAACGACCTTGATCAGGTAGCAGCAATACTGGGCAACTCTGTTCGTCGCCTTGACCACCCAAACCTCTTACCTATTTTTATAGGTATCTTCCTCGGCGTGCTTCTCGGCTCTATTCCGATTATGCTACCGGGTGTACCGCTGCCAGTAAAGCTCGGTCTTGCAGGTGGTCCGCTCGTTGTGGCGATACTTATGGCTCGCTATGGTCCAAACTATAAGCTCGTGACCTTTACAACAAACAGCGCAAATATGATGATTCGCGAGATTGGTATCTCTCTATTCCTCGCTGCTGTAGGTCTTGGCGCGGGTGAGGGCTTCGTTGATGCGATTGCTGATGGCGGATATTGGTGGATTCTCTACGGCGTGGCAATCACTGTGCTACCACTGCTTATCACTGGTATTCTTGCTCGCAAGGTCTTCAAATTAGACTACTTCTCAATTATGGGACTTATGTCTGGTGCTATGACCGACCCACCAGCATTAGCATACGCTAACTCGGTCTCTACAAACGACCGCTCGGCAGTAGCCTATGCAACGGTCTACCCGCTGACGATGTTCCTCAGAATCTTTACAGCACAGATACTTGCACTCATAGCACTATCATAAACAAAAAACTGAAAGCAAATCGCTTTCAGTTTTTTTGTTCGGCTGTTGGCTGTTAGCAATTGGCCATTAGCCCAATTAGAGTACCACCACCTATTTTCACGACAAATTAATCACGAGGGTAAGCAGCGATAAACACATTACGCTCTCGCAGCTCCTCCTGATTACGGTGTAACTCGGTGAGGGAGATGTTACCTACGACATACTTATAGTTGTCAGAGATGTAATTCTCGCTAATAGAGTCAAAGTTAAGCAGGGCCAAATCCTCTGCATCGGTATAACGATAGTAAATGCGGAAAGTCTGGTCGGTGGTATAAGTAGGCAGCTGTGAGTCGTTGCGCTTCTTATACTCGTACTTATAGTTATAGAGGCAAGCGGTAATATCGCTCAGTACTGCCGAGCCAGTTGGATAGCCACCAGCTCCGCGACCGAACATAAACTGCTTATCGTAGAAAAGACCCTTGATAACCACACCATTGAACTCATCCTCAACACTATAGATATACTTATTGCGAGAGATAAGCTGTGGCATAACGCTCATAATCAGGCGGTTATCAGCGAGCTTTTCTACATGAGCAACGAGCTTAAAGCGGCGCTCCTTCTCAGTAGCAAAGCGGATATCGTTGTCGTTCATATTTGAGATTCCGTATGTAAAAATCTTCTCTGGAGCCACATAGAGACCAAAGGCGTGAACGGTAATGATAATAAGCTTAAAGAGTGAGTCCCAGCCGTCAATATCGAGTGAAGGGTTACTCTCGGCAAAGCCCAAATCCTGCGCCAGCTTAAGTGCATCTGGGTAGGACATCTTCTCATTAAAAATCTTACTGAGGATGAAGTTTGACGAGCCGTTAAGGATACCCTTTACAGATGTAAGCAGGTCGTTATCGTAGTACTCCTCAAGGTTACGGATAACTGGGATAGAGCCACAAGCCGATGCGTCATATAGCAGTGCAGTGTTATACTGCTGCTGAAGCTCCATAAGCTCCTCAATATGGTAGGCAAGCATCTTTTTATTTCCCGAAACCACTGGCAGGCGCTTCATCAGGGCTGTTTTTACGATAGTATATGCAGCATCCGCATCATCTATAAGCTCAACGATAAAGTTTACCTCTGGGTCAGAGAAAATCTCGTCAGGGTTATCAGTAAAGTTTGCCTCAATAGAGCGAGGTTTTGTAATGTCGCGCACGCAGATACGGCGAATCTCCACATTGGTTGCGCCAATACGCTTCAGAACATCATACAGACCCTTGCCAACAGTACCAAAGCCAAAGAGTCCAATCTGTAATTTCTTACTATTCATCTTTTATAAAGTCTAAAATTATCTCATTCAAAAGTTTATGTTCTACTAAAAATCCATCGTGCCCAAAGACTGAATCTATAGTGCGATAGGTCACATCGGGGATATTCTTCACAAGTATATCGTGGTCCTCTGGCGGGAAGATAATATCCGAGGTTATAGCAACCACAAGGCTCTTTGCCTTAATACCCTTCAGCACATCCTCTACCCTACCACGCTCACGACCAAGATTATGCGAGTCTACAGCCTGCGAGAGGCGATAGTAGGAGTATGCGTTAAACCTACGGCGCAACTTCTCACCCTGATAGCGCTGATAACTAAGCACTCGGCGGTTAAACGAGGCGTTATCTGGGTCAGAGTCCTCCTGCGAGATATTATACGCCATACCACCACGATAGCTCAGTAGAGCAATGCTTCGCGCAACAGCCATACCCGTAAGTCCCGCCTCATCTGTTCGCTGGCCGAATGTAGGGTCACACTCAATAGCCATACGCTGCGACTCGTTAAAGCCTGATGCCCACGCAAGGGTGCGAGGTGTTGTTGCGATAAAGGCAGCCTTCTGTGCAAAATCTGGCTGCATAACTGCCCACTCGAGACACTGGAAACCACCAATAGAGCTACCTATAAGCAGTTTTACGCGCTTAATACCCAGATGCTCTGCCAGCAACTGATGCACACGCACCATATCCCTTACTGTTATAAGCGGAAAGTCGGAGTACCACTTCTCGCCAGTAGCTGGATTTATAGAGTGTGGGCCCGTAGTGCCATAGTGAGAGCCGAGGAAGTTTGCGCAGACAGTAAAGTACTTTGCAGGGTCAAGAAAGCACCCCTCTTCAACGGTATGAGGCCACCAATCAGCAACATCCGAATTTGCCGTAAGTGCGTGGCAGACCCAGATGACATTGCTCTTCGCCTCGTTCATCTGACCATATGTATCATATGCGATGTCAAGCGAAGGGAATGTAAAACCACCCTCTGTAGTAAATGGGTGTGGATAGTGATATACTCTACTCATCTATACTCTCAAAAGCCTGTTCAAAATCGTCAATAATATCCTCAACATTCTCCAGTCCTAAAGATATGCGCAGAAGTGTAGGTGTTACACCTGCAGCAGCCAAATCCTCATCCGAGAGCTGCTTATGCGTTGTTGAAGCGGGGTGAGTGACAACGCTAATACTGTCACCAATCATTGTCATATTACCCATCAGCTTGAGTGACTCAACAAACTTCACGGTACTCTCAAGTGTTCCATTAAGTTCAATATTCATCACAGCTGATGCACCAAAACGGTAGTACTTCTGTGCATTTTTATATCCTGGATGGTCCTCAAAACCAACATAGCTTACGCGAGCAACCCTTGGATGCTCACGGCAATACTCAGCCAGCGTACGGCAACTCTCAACCTCGTGAGCAACACGCAGCGAGAGGGTCTCAAGACCGAGCATCATAAGGTAAGAGTCAAATGGCGAAGGAGAGCAACCAAAATCACGCAGACCATCTACACGGCACTTAACAATAAATGCCTGATTACCGAAGGTCTCGTAGATATTAAGTCCATGATATCCCTCTGACGGACCATCAATCTGTGGGAACTTACCATTACCCCAGTTATAGTTGCCACCATCTACAATTATTCCGCCCATAGCCGTTCCATGTCCGTTAATCCACTTTGTAGCCGAATCAACAACGATATTTGCACCCCAATCAAATGGGTTACACAGATATCCCGCAGCGCCAAAGGTGTTATCAACAACAAAAGGGACGTCGTATGCTGTAGCCAACTTACTAAGAGCCTCAAGGTCTGCCACTTCACAAGTAGGGTTGCCCATACTCTCTACATATATCATCTTAGTATTGCCATCTATAAGCGCCTCAAAGTCCTCTATAGCCTCCGAAGCCGCAATACGCACCTCTATACCGAGCTTGCGCAGTGATACTCTAAACTGATTATATGTACCACCATAGAGGAATGGTGCTGCTACGATATTATCGCCCGCCTCTGCAAGTGCTGTAACGGTAATAAATATTGCCGCCATACCAGAAGAGACTGCCAGCGCACCAACTGCATTATAGAGTGAAGCTATACGCTGCTCGTATGCTGCTGTAGTTGGGTTATGTAGTCTGGTATAGATATTTCCAGGCTCGCTAAGCTCAAAGAGGTTTGCCGCATAGTCACAACTCTTAAAGTGGTAAGCCGCTGTTGGGTATATAGCCACACCACGTGAGCCGGTCTGATCTACATTGTATCCACCATGTATCTGACGGGTCTCAAATCTAAGGTTCTTCTTATTCCACATTGCTATAATGTTTAAACTATTTTCTAAATCTCTCTACTCCTTCACAGACTCCACCCACTCAATAGTCTCAATAGATAGTGTATCTGTTCTATCGCGCCAACGACCTTGGTCAAGCAGGCGCTTTTTACGAAGTTCCATTGCCCTCTCTATTGGGAAGTTTGGTCGTGGAAGGTTGCCTCTATCCTCTCTCTCCGATGGTCGGATAGTACGAGTCATAACACTGTCACGATTAGGTCGGCGATGTGCCTCCCACGTAAATCCTTTGAGTTTTGTCTCTCTATCCTCTGGAATCTTATCAATCGGATAGAAGAAGTATGTCGGATTTGTACGATATGTGATACCCTTAAGCTGACGATTTTCAAGGTATGCCGTCATATCGCCACTCTCAATATATGCCATCATGGTAATCTGAGGCGAGTTCTCCTCCTGCATATAATATATGGTCTGCACATTACCGTTTACATCGTTACGATAGAGCTCGTTATTCTCATTGAAGTAAGAAATCATCTCCTTACCCGCAACCTGATTATAGTGAGCTGTATCAATCTCAGCGACAGTCATTGGATGTCCCTCAAACAGAGCTTTTGAGAGTCTACCTGCTCTACTATAGATGTGCATACTATCTGCCGTAATCTGATTCTCCTCGTTCCACAGCACTGGACTCTTATAGAGATGAATTACAGAGTCTGTACTACGCGATATGAGCGAGTCGCAGACCATCTGCGCATCACTACGGAACATACGCACATTGCGCAGTGCCATAATAAGCTTAAAGGTGGAGTCCACAGCAATAGTATCTGTAGCCACTGCCGTAGTGTCTACCTTCTCCTTGCGCGGGAAGTGCTTTGCAATAATCGAGTCAAGCATATGGCGCACAAGAGAGTCGTGTGGCACCGAATCGGCATAGATAATTGAGTCAATCTGTCTAAATACAGAGTCATGTACAGGCTGAATAACTATACCCTTGCGCTCAAGTCGCATAACACGCCTACGGAGCTTCTTGTCGGCGCGTTCACGAGCCTTAGCCTTCAGTATAGAGTCCTGACGCTCAAGTTTCTTATAGTATGCCGTACGCTTTGCCTGACGACGGGCAGCGATAGAGTCCAGTTTTACACGCAAGCTATCTGCTTTAACCCTCTTTACAGAGTCACGAAGTTGCTGCTTAAGAGCCTTTGCGGCAGCCCTCTCAAGAGCCTTGCGCTCTTTAACAGTTAGCGTATCAAGCGGATTTTTAAGGCTATCTGGGAGAAGGGAGTCTACCGCAAGCGAATCCTTGGCAAGCGAATCCTTAACTAACACAGCTGTGCTATCTACTGGCGACTTATCAACAGCCTGCTCTGTCTTGGCATCCTTTTGCAGGTTACCCCTATTTCTGTTACTACCCTTTTTCGCCTTATCAAGAGCCGCAAGAGCCTGCTCACGACGTTGCTGATTAGTCATAGGGGTTGATGGCTGCTCAACCTCAATCTCGCCATGCTCCTCGCCCTTTGTTGAAGAGTTAGGAGCGTTTTTTGCCATCTCAGCCTCCTTTGCCACCTTAGCCAGAGAGTCCGCAAGAGCGATAGAGTCTGCGCGGTGTTTTGCAATTCGCTCGCGCTCAAGACGCTCAGCAACAGGGTCTTTAGTAAACAGGTACATTGAGTCAGAACGGATAAAGAGCGAATCGCCCTGCTCTGCATCGTAGCTAACCATAGACGGGTCTTTTGTAAGAAAGGCATCTCCTGGCTCTTTCCAATACTCACCCCAGTCGCCAAAGGCTAATATCTTGTTCTTATTGTCGTCAATTTGGATATTGTTGCGCAGAAGAGCATAACCTCGCTCACGATAGTAGTCCAAGCTATCGCTCCACAACTCCTGCTCCTCGGTAAGGATATATCCATTTTCAGTCAAGCGATACAAATCCTCTGAGTCGCGAAACTCACCGCAGTCGGCATACAGATACTCGTTATTCTCTTGATTCCAGATATTAGTATTGCGGAAAAAGCGAGCGTTGTTGGTATCCATATTATAGATTACCGAGTCGCCCTTCATCTGGTATTTATCATCGCGCATCTCTACACGCTCTACACAGATAATATCCTTTGTATCAGCATTGTAGTATCCTTTATCGGACTCAAGGCGATTATTATCATCTACAACCACACCACCGCCGGTAAATGTTCCGACATTGCTCTTTGTGTTGAAGGTAAAATTGTAGGTGTACATCGTCGTTGTACCATCAACGACCTTGATAATATCGGAATAGATACGGGCCTCGTTCTTCTCGCCATCATACTCTGCCCTATCGCCGTAGATAAATGTTGTACCCTTATTTATCAGCACATTGCCGAAGCACTCAAGGTGAGAGTCTGAATAACGAACAGTACTGTCACAAGTAATGACAGTACCATTATGGTGCGCAGCAAAGTTACCAACAGCAATAAGAATCTTACGACCTCCTATCTGTGTCTGGCGACCTGCATCGGACTTCATGTCCACATACTTATCGGATTTCTCAGACTTCTCGTCCTGCTCCCTGCTTTGCGGTTCTGGCAGACGAGGCATACCCGTACTGCCCGCAAAGACAATGCTCGCAGTAGCCACCAAAAGCGCCGATATGGTTACTAATGTTTTGCGCACTACTTCATCTCCTTTTTAACCCAACTCTTATTCAAGAAGTCGCCATTGCGATACTCTGGACTGATGTATACGTACATTGACTCAATCTTCTTATCAAGCCACTGCTGGAACACCTTCTGCTGCTTCTCCTGCAGGGCAATCTGCTCTAATCTGAGGTAGTCCTCATCAAGTGTAGCCTTATGTGATGGGATAATATCTACCAGCTTGATAATCTTACACATCTCATTTCCATTCATATCAGATGTACGGAAAGCAGTAGAGATATCACCCACCTTCATATAGCGAATTGTGTTGTAGTCGTCAATACTCTTTCCGCCACCAACGCCGAAGTCCTCCTTGAGGAACTTTGTTGCTGTTAGCTTCGCATCAAAAGCTGAGTAGTGCTCCAGAAGGTCGTGGTTTGTAACAATACCACCATTCTGTTTTGAGTGCTTATCATCCGAGTGAGCAAGTGCCGCAGCCTCAAAAGTAAGAGAATCCTTGCGGATAAGATTTGCAATACTATCAAGCTCAAGCATAGGGGCTACAATCTCATCTGTAGTATATGTCGGACGAAGCACAATATGACGGCAGTGATAGAGGTTGCCACGCTTGTCAATCATCTGGATAATATGCAGACCAAACTGGGTCTCAACAACCTCCGACACCTGACCAGGCTTAAGCTCCTCAACAGCATCTGCGAATGGCTTTACCCAACCATTGAGTGTTGTAGGCTCAAGCTCTCCACCACGAATAGCGGCTCCGTCAATAGAGTACATACGGGCAAGGGTTGCAAATTGAGCCTTACCAGTAACAATTCTCTCGCGCATATCAAGTAGACGCTCACGAGTACGACGCTTTGCCGCCTCCATACCCTTTGGATACTTTGTAATATGTGCGTAGACATACTGCTCAGCAATAATAGGCAAATCCTCCTTGTTTGTGCTGTTATAGAATGCCTCTACCTCGCCTGGAACAACCTTAACCTTGCCAATTACATCATTCTGCATAGCAGAGGCGTAGGTCTGCTCCTCAACTTGACGACGCACAAGCTCTCGGATATGGTAAATAGGCATATGGCTTTTACGCTCAAGCTCAACAACCGAGCCAGCCTCATCTGTCATACTCTGTACCTGCGCCTCTACACGCTGCACGATATCTCCTGTACTTACCTCTACAGAGTCGATAAGCGCCTGATTGTAGAGTAGTTTCTGCATCATAAGCTGCTCTAACGCCTCGCTCTTAGGGTCGCGGTCCGATGTATAACCCTCAGCACGACGAGCCTCCACAAGTTGCTGAGCGGTCTGCTCCACCTCAGAGTGTAAGATAGAGGAGTTTCCCACTACGGCAACCACCTTGTCAAGCATCACAAATCTCTTCTGCGCATAGATTCCGGCACCTGCCAGCACAACAGCTAATGCTGTAATCAATACTTTCTTCATATCTTCTGTTTAATTTATTTTCAATGAATCTCTGTAAACTTTTACCAGTCCGTTATTATCTGCATTTTGACGAATGCGCTCCTCATTGTTGCGAATAATCTCGCCCTGACGACGATTTGTCAAAATCCTTACAATCTTATCCTTAGCCATAAAAAGTGGCATAGTCTCACCCGCCTTGAGCATATCTGTCACACGGAAATAGTAGTATGACGTCTGATGGTGAATCTGCTGAAGGTCACGCTCCGATAGTAGCTTATCATAGTTTGCCGAGCGGAGAAGTGGCAGGTGTGCCAAAAACTCAGCGTAGTCCACCCACTCGCCATACTTTACAAGCCTAAAGTTATTCTTCAGACATATTTGCTCTGCCTCAGCAAATTTCTCACTCTTTGGCGAGCGCATCATCTGCACCAGCCAGTCACGACGGCGATACTTCTCTGGGATTGTTACTACATAACCCTTAACAACAGGCGACGAAAGGCGAAAATCACTCTTGTGATTATTGTAGTATGCCTCTATATCGCTATCTGTAATTTGAAAATCTGTATCCTTATCAAGATAGTACTGCTCAATCTTACGAATTAGCAGCGACTGACGATACTCCTCAACCATACGATCAATATCAGCCTCAGAAGATGAGAAGATAAGCTCAGCCTCTTGTAATTTCAACTGACGGATAATCCACTTGTCAATGTAAGAGTCTACATAACTAACAGAATCTGCACCAGTAAGACCCTTTGGCACAGCAGCAGAAATTTCTGTGGCTGTAAGGCTATTTTTTCCCGCCTTAGCTACAGTATCATATCCGAAAAATGTTGAGGCATCGCGACACGAAATCGCAAAGCATACAACACACAAAACCAATATGTAATTCCAAAATCTCATATTCAACCTGCAAATATACAATTTTTCGCCGTAAAACAACGTATTACTACGTAATAATATTGCAAAAAAGAGAGAAAAATAGCCTTTAAACCACTTTTCTCTCTCAAACGACGAACAAACTCAACTAAACCGAGAGTATTTTTCGCTTCCTACGACGCCAAGTCTCAACGGTCGCAATAACACAAATCACAAAACAAACCCCATAAACTGAGTAGTATAGTGACCCGCCTCCAAGTATGTGATAATATGAGAAATTATCCAGATTAAGTGTAATAAGCGAATATGCTATTGCATTGTTAATAGAATGCAGAATTATGGTAGAAAATATAGAGTTTGTATGTAGATATATTGTACCCAAAACAAGCCCCGACACAAAGGCAGCAAACATCACCGACGGCTCAAAGTGAACAATAGCAAAAATTGCGGATGACACAACCACCGAAAGCGACCTTCTATGGCGTCGTAGCAATGATTCAAGTATCAAACCCCTAAATAGCAACTCCTCAAAAACTGGAGCAAAGACAACCGCCGTAACTATCGCCCAAAAGCCCTGTCCAGAGCCCTGTTCTACTTTAGGTAAAAGCAGCGAAAGAGGCTCAACAACCACCTGTACAGCAATTAACCAAATAAGGCCACCAAGAATAACATTCGGATTAAATCCGCGAGTTGAAGCGCGAGCAACACGACCCCTTCCATCTCTAAATCTTATATAGCAATAGAGCAGTCCGCAAGCCATAATCATTGACAGTGGATAGATAACCGCAAAGCTCTCTCCCCTAACCACCTGAACGCCTATAAACTGCTCAATATCAATTATCTCACCGCTCAGCATATCTGGCATAGGCAGTCCCAGTGCCACGCCAATCACAGAGACCACAAGCTGCGACAAGACCACAATAATCAGCATTACCAGAAGATCAAACATTGTTGGAAAGTCTCCCTTATGCGCCACCTTCTCAAATCCGTGTTGCTCAAGCAGATTATCATCATCACTCTCAAAACCAGTATTTACATTCTCTTCTGCCATAGTGTAGATTTTGACTACAAAGATAATCAATTTTGAGAATTTCTATGGCATTTCGATTTAATTTTATTAAATTTGCACGATATTTCGACACTTAAACCGTACATATGGGAAAAGTTATAGCTTTAGCAAACCAAAAGGGTGGCGTAGGAAAGACCACCACAGCGATAAATTTAGCAGCCTCTATTGCGCTACTTGGCAAGAAGGTGCTACTTCTTGATGCCGACCCACAGGCAAATGCCACATCTGGCCTTGGCTTTGAGATTAACCTCAACGGTATCTATGAGTGTATCACTGGCCAGTGTAATGCTGAGGATGTTATTCTTAAGAGCGAGGATGTTAAGAATCTGTGGGTACTCCCTTCAAGCATTGAGTTGGTTGCCGCTGAGACCGAACTTCCGAATATGGAGAATAGCCACTTTGTAGTTAAGAGCATTGTAGACTCAGTGAAGGAGAAGTACGACTATATCTTTATTGACTGCTCCCCCTCTTTAGGTTTTACGACTGTGAACATTCTTACTGCTGCTGACTCAATACTTATCCCTGTGCAGTGCGAGTATCTTGCCCTTGAGGGACTGAGCAAGCTGCTCAACACATACAACAGAGTCAAGAGTGGACTTAATCCAAACCTTGAGATTGAGGGCTTTGTAATGACGATGTATATGCGCAACCGTCTGAACAATCAGGTTGTCTCGGAGGTTCGCGAGTACTTTGGCGAACTTGCATACGACACAATCATTCAGCGCAATATCCGTCTGGGCGAGGCTCCGTCACACGGCAAGCCGATAATGCTCTATGATGCATCTGCAGCTGGCGCTGTGGCATACCTAACTCTGGCAAAGGAGTTTTTGAAGAGAAATAGAAAGATGAGAAAATAAAACAAATTATATAGATGGCAAAACAGAAAGGTTTAGGTCGCGGCTTAGGCGCGATTTTCGGAAGCGAGGCGATAGATATTAAGGCAAAGCCGATGTCAGAGATGGCAGAAATCAAGGTTATGGAGTGTATCCCTAACCCTACACAGCCTCGTCGTACTTTTGACGAAACAGCTCTTGAAGAGCTTGCAGACTCACTGCGTACACTTGGTCTTATACAACCAATAACTGTCCGCAAGCAGGACGATAAGTACCTTATTATCAGCGGAGAGCGTCGTTGGCGTGCTGCACAGCTTGCAGGGCTTGAGACTCTACCAGCGTATATCCGCAATGTAGACGATGAGAATCTGCACGCTATGGCTCTTGTTGAGAACATCCAGCGTCAGGACCTCAATGCAATAGAGATTGCACTTGGTATGCAGCGTCTTATTGACGAGTGTGGTCTTACTCAGGATGCACTGGCTGAGAAGGTGGGCAAGCGTCGTTCAACAATTGCCAACTATATGCGTCTGCTCCGTCTTGCAGACCCTGTTCAGCTCGCTGTGAAGGAGGGTGTGATATCTATGGGTCACGCCAAGGCAATAGCATCAGCACAGAGCGAAAAGCAGCAGGTGGCAGTGCTCAAGAAGATTATCAAGGCCAACCTCTCTGTTCGTCAGGCCGAGGATTATGTTCGCCTACTTATTGAGGGCAAGAGCAAGAGCACAACAACTGTAGACGAGGAGTACCCAGAGAGTTACACTCGCCTTGTTGAGTACCTTGAGCAGTTCTTCTCTGAGAATATATCTATCAAGCGCACCAAGAGCGGTGGCGGCAAGATTACCATTGGTTTTGACAACGACAGCGACATTGATCGTTTTATAGAGAAGTTTTCTAAGCAGTAGTATGGCAAAGAGTTACACAAAAACACTCCTTACCATTGTGGCAACGCTACTTGTCACAACGCTCTGTTTTGCACAGGTCAATCCATACGCAAGGGCACTACGTGGCGAGAAGAGAGTAGTCAGTGGCGGTATGCTTGAGAAGATTGACTCGGCGGCTATTGCTCGTCGTGACTCTATTCGCGTGCATAACCTTGCCGACTCACTCAGAACACTACCAAAAGACTCCCTTGTTGTTGTCTCCGACTCTCTGCGTATGGCACTGCCAGACTCTCTACGACGAGTAATATTTGCCGACTCAGTTATTGGCGACAAGCGCGACTCACTGGCAAAGGCCGAAAAACTCCGTCGTCGTGCCGAGAAGCGCGATGGCAGGCAGCCATTTATCAGTGACTCAATGTCACTGCGCAAGGTTAGCTTTGCCTCTGCCGTACTCCCTGGATTTGGACAGATATACAACAAGCAGTATTGGAAGCTACCAATACTCTACACCACCTTAGGTACATCTATCGGTATGTGGGCTCATCAGCAGAGCAAGTACAAGCCACTCAAGCAACAGTTTGAGGTGATGACTGACCAAAGCATGAAGCGTACCGAGGAGATGAACGCCCTGCAGCGTGAGATGATTAAGCATAACACCCTCAAGCAGACATTTATGTTTACTACTGTCGCCTCGTATATCTACTTTATCGGCGATGCTGCTGTATGTTATGCAACAAACGATGTCTCTTCTGTAGCACGAGCTACTACTCTTTCAACAATCTGTCCTGGTGCTGGTCAGGTCTACAACAAGAGCTACTGGCGCGTACCTATCGTTATTGGAGGTTTTGCAACGACAATCTACTGTATAGACTGGAACAATCGAGGCTATCAGCGATTTAAGAAGGCATACCGTCTGCGTTTTGACTACGACGAACACCCAGAGCTATACCCAAATGGCTCGCAGGATGAGTTTGGTGGTCGCTATGCCTCGTCGTTCCTCAAGAATTTGAGAAATAGTTATCGCCGAAATCGCGACCTCTGTATAATTCTTACGGCAGGAATATATGTTCTCCAGATTGTGGATGCCCATGTGGATGCCCATCTGCGAGACTATGACATCTCCGACGATTTGAGCGTAGAGGTAACTCCAATGATTAACTACGCCTATCAGCCTGGACTTGGAACAACTGCCACTATGGGTATGAACCTCACATTTACTTTCTAAGCATGAAAAAACTCACTATATTTATTCTCGCCACACTATGTCTATCAAGCTCTGTGGCGGGACCAGTTCGCCTAAACATCCTCAAGAAGAGACCTAAAACACAGAATGTTGTCACTCTCTACGACACCGTGCGCGTGGTTGTAACAGACACTATTCGCGTAGAGCCTAAGCCCGCTCCGAGGATAGATACGCTCTGTCACACCCTCACCCCAACGCAGATAGACTCTCTGCTCCACGTCTGGCAAACTATGAGCATTACAGAGAGCCACGACAACTACTTTGAGCAGTTCTCTGCGGACCTTACCGAGGAGTGTAACCTTCCAAAGGACAGCCTCTACAAGATGCGCCTAATGGATATGGTATCGCCAGTGCATCTGCCATATAATAGTGCCGTACGCAAGTACATTGACTACTACCTTGAGAATAAGTGGAGCCCGATGAGCCGTATGATTGGTCTGTCAAAGTTCTACTTTCCAATTTTTGAGCAGGAGCTTATCAATGCAGGTCTTCCAGTAGAGTTGCGCTATTTAGCGATTATTGAATCAAACCTCAACCCTACCATCACCTCACGCGCTGGTGCAGTAGGCCTGTGGCAGTTTATGCCAAGCACGGGTAAGAATTTAGGTCTTGAGATTAACTCGCTTGTAGACGAGCGCTGCGACATCATCCTCTCAACACGCGCTGCCTGCAAGTTCCTCAAGCACCTCTACGACACCTTTGGAGACTGGGCATTGGCTCTGGCTGCATACAACGCAGGCCCTGGCAGAATCAGTCGTGCCCTTGCAAGGTCGGGCGGTGCAAAGACCTACTGGGATATCTACTACGATCTGAACGCCGAGACCAGAGGATATGTGCCGAAGTTTATCGCCACAGCATATGCCTACACTTACCACAATCAGCACGGCATTACTCCGAGCGCTACGCCAGAGTGCATTGCTTCGGACACAGTAACCATCCACCGCACCATGCATCTTGGGCAGGTGGCATCAACGCTTGGCATTCCTATTGAGACGCTCAAGTTTCTCAATCCGCAGTATAAGATTGACATCATCCCTGCCGCTCGCAAGCCATACTCACTGCGACTGCCGACAAATTATATTACTCAGTTTATTGAGCATCAGGAGGAGATATACTCTAAGGACTCGCTATATCTAAAGGAGTACATCAACCCTGCCAATCTTGATAAGAAGCGTGCCGAGGGTCTGGGATATACCTACACTGTTCGCAACGGAGACAATCTGGGAATCATTGCCAAGCGTAACCGCTGCACCGTTAAGGAGATTATGCGCTGGAATAAGCTCAAATCAACAGTTATTCGCCCAGGTCAGAAGTTAAGAATTAACCGTCCTAAACCACGCTCATAATGTTTAGTCAAGGGATTATTGTTGCTCCAGCAAGTGCCACAGGTGGTGCCATTGCAGTTATCCGCATAAGCGGTGAAGGTTGTATCGCGCTGTGCGACAAGGTTTTTCGCGGTCGCAAACCCCTATCCGAGGCCGCTACACATACTCTCCACTACGGCAATATCGTAGATGATAATCGTGTTATTGACGATGTGCTTGTGTCTGTGTTTCACGCCCCACACTCATATACGGGCGAGCAGAGTGTAGAGATTTCTACACACGGCTCACGGTATATCGTCTCAACGATTATCTCCCTAATCTGCCGTCAGGGTGCAAGGCTTGCCGAACCAGGCGAGTTCTCTGCTCGTGCCTTTGCTGCTGGTCGCATAGACCTCTCGCAGGCGGAGGCTGTGGCTGATATTATCGCAGCAGACTCTCAAGCGGCACATATTGTCGCCTCCACGCAGATGCGAGGCGGATATTCCGACACGCTTAACAATTTGAGAGATAGACTTATAGAGCTGACATCGCTTCTTGAGTTGGAGCTTGACTTTGGAGAGGAGGATGTAGTTTTTGCCGACCGCAGCCGCCTACAGCAGATGCTCACCGCGACAATAGATGTTGTCAGCCAGCTCAAAAACTCATTCCACACAGGCAATGCTATCCGCAATGGCGTTGGCGTAGCGATTATCGGCGCGCCAAATGTGGGTAAGAGTACCCTGCTCAACCGCCTTGTGGGCGAGCAGAGGGCTATGGTTTCGGACATCGCGGGTACTACGCGAGATACTATTGAGGAGAGCGTAGTTATTGACGGCATCCGCTTCCGATTTATTGACACGGCGGGCATTCGCACAACAGACGACACCCTTGAGAAGATGGGTATTGAGCGCACAATAGCGGCAGTCAAAAAGGCGCAAATTGTTGTAAGTATGGCCGAGCCAACGGGAGGCTTTGAGAGAGTAGAGCTCAGTGAAAACCAAACCCTTATCCGCGTGGTAAATAAGACAGATACTACCCAAGAGCGCAACTTTACTGATGCAATTTATATCTCCGCCCGCGAGAATATGGGTATTGACACACTTCGTGCTGCCCTGCGAGAGAGTGTTGACACTACGGCCGTTTATCGCGGTGAAGCGGTAGTCTCTAATCTTCGCCACTACGAGGCTCTCTCTGCCGCCTACGCAGCACTCACATCTGCCCAAACAGCCCTTGCAAACAACATATCAACCGAACTACTTAGCGAGGATATCCGCGTGGCTATCAACCACATAGGCGAGATTACAGGTAGCATTACTTCGGACACGATACTCCAGTCAATTTTCTCCTCGTTTTGTATCGGAAAATAGCTTTTAATATGAACAAAACATTTTTATTTTTCACTCTTTGCAGTTTGGTACTCGTTCAGTGCGCACCCAAGTTTCATAGTGTGAAGCGCGAACAAGAGTACATAAAGGCCGATAGCATTTTATGGGCTGAGTATGAAATTGAGGGCGAAAGATTAGCCGAATTATACGCCGAAAAAGAGGACTCTTTATACATAAAGGCAGTAGAATTAGAGACCTACGCAGATAGAAGAAATAAGGAACTTGCTCTTGAGTATTCAGCCACACCAAGTGGACTGAGACGCTGTTTTATGCTTAGATTAGATATTGAGAAGGATACCCTGAAAGATATTTTGTCTAATCTTCCTCGCGACCTTCGTAGGTCACAGTGTGCAGAGGCAATCAAAGAGCATATTGCGACACATCAGATTGAAGCAGGTATGAAATTCGTTCCGATTGATGTTGTAGATGCAGATGGAAACAAATTTGTTTGGGATGAACACAGCAATAAAAACATACTGCTTATCTACGGAGGTTTGGGATGTATGGGGCGCTCTGGTCGTAGAGAACTTGCAGCCTTGCGCGAGGAGTATGCAAAGGACAACCTTGCAATAGTTGTCTACTACCCTGTTAGCACACTTGATGAGCTGAAAGAATTTCGCAATCAATATTCCGATGACTATATGTTTATATCTGAATTGATGCCAGATTACTCACCATTTAAGATAAAGTATGGCGTACAGTCCACTCCAACCTGCTTTGTTATAGACAAAAGTGGAACAGTTGTACTCAAAACCGTAGGATTTAATGCAGAACAAGTAAAAATCTGCATCAAATAATAGCATCTAACTATGAAAAGAGTTCTGATACTGACAGTTATCGCGCTGCTTGTTTCTTGCAATAGCAGCAGCGACTTTAGATTAACTGGCACAATCGCAAATGCCGAAGATGGCGAGATGATATGTCTATCTTATCCCGTGGGGCGTGGGGAGATATGGTACAAGCAGTGTGACACAGCATACCTTGACAACGGAAAGTTTCAATTCCGAGGTTGTGTTGATGGAGTTGTGCCAGCAGAGATAACTTTTCGTAATTTGGATTGTGCGCAGTTATATTTAGAGCCATCAAGACTCAAGTTTAGTGCCAAGCGTAGCGCGTTATACGACTACACTTTGTCGGGACTAAGCATAGGCGATGACCTTAAGCAGTATCGTCAAGCTTTTGCCGAGTATGACAGGGCGGTGTATGAGAAAAATCACGAAGTTTTGCTCAAAAATAGTGATTGGTTAGCAGCAACAGAGGCGGGTTTAGATAGCGCAAACAACCTTTTAGCTCAGTTTTATGAAATGGTTGCTGAGCATCGCGCAATGAACAATAGGTGGCAGAAAATGGCTATTGAGTTCGTAAAATCTCATCCTAACAGTGCCCTTGTGCCAAATATCATTGATAGGCTAATTAGTTTTGGGTGCGACGAACAGACAATAGAGCCTCTTATAGATGCGCTCACTGTAGACCAACAGCAAAGTACTCTTGGCTCTCTTATGGATGTGCGCCACGAGATATCTAAACTTAATGGTGGAAAGGTTGGCAGCAAAGCTCTTGATTTTACCCTCGGCACTATTGATGGAGGCAGTGTAACGCTCTCGGAGTGCTATCAAAAGGGGTATGTTCTACTTGACTTTTGGGCAAATTGGTGCGTTCCGTGCATTTACGAGATACCAAAACTGCGAGAGATTCATAAACTCTATGGCGACAAGTTGCAGATACTAAGCATATCTGCTGACGAGGATATTGTAGAGTGGCACGAAGCAGTGACTCAACACAACCTTACGCAGTGGCCACAGCTTATAGCACAAAGAGCAAGCGATGCTGATAACTACTACTTTCCAGAGCAGGCCGACATTACTTTAGCATACGATATAGAGCTAATCCCCTGCTTTATCCTCATTGACGGCAATGGCAACATTGTCGGCAGATGGTCACACATAACCCCTGAAACAAAAGCAGAGATAGCCAATCACACTATAAAGTAGCAAAAAGTATTATCTTCGCATAGCCCTGACCCAAACCTAAACTATATATGACTACTAACCAAAACGAAATTACAATTAAGCAGATAACAAAACGGCGAGATTTGCGACGATTTGTGCAGTTTGGAAATGACCTCTACAAAGGTAATCCATACTACTGTCCGCCGATATTCTTTGATGAGCTAAACACCTTTGACACAAAGAGCAATCCCGCCCTTGAAGTTTGCGACTTTGTTCTCTATCTTGCATACCGCAACGGCAAGATTGTGGGGCGCATAGTAGGAATTATAAACCATCGCGCCAACGAGGCTTGGAGAGTAAAGAAGTGCCGCTTTGGATGGTTTGATTTTATAGATGACTACGATGTGTTCAAGGCTCTTATTGACGCCGTAGCCCAGTGGGGTCGTAGTCACGGTATGACACATCTAAATGGGCCCGTAGGTTTTACGGACTTTGACAAGGAGGGACTTCTTATTGAGGGCTTTGACTACAACGCTCCTATGGCAAGTCTATACACCCACCCCTACTACATAGCTCACTACGAGCGCTATGGACTTAAAAAGGAGGCGGACTGGATTGAGTTCCAGATTCAGCCACCCACAGAGGCACCTGAGCGAATACAGAGGATTGCCCAGATAGTTGAGAAGCGGCACAACCTGCGAGTTGTGAAGGTTAAGAACTCGCGGGAGCTGAAGAAGAGATATGGATACTCGTACTTTGATGTGCTTGATGAGGCTTACCAGAAGCTATACAACTATCAGCCGATGACCGACAGGCAGAAGATGTACTACTGCAATATGTACTTTCCGCTTATCAACTACGATTTTGTGACTATGGTTACAAACGAGAAGGATGAAATTGTTGCCGTAGGACTCGGTATGCCATCGCTCTCTGATGCGCTACGCAAGTGTCAGGGGCGCCTATTCCCATTTGGCTGGTATCATCTTATCAAGGCTCTGAAGGCCAAAAAGATGACCGACTTTGACCTACTGCTCATTGCCGTGCGACCAGACTATCAGGACAAAGGCGTAAATGCGCTAATCTTCAACGAGATGACCCCATACTTTGCTAAATATGGCATACAGCGCGTTGAGACAACATCTATCCTTGAAAGCAACAGCAAAAACATAGCCAACTTCCTGCCTTTTGACCATATACAGCACAAGCGTCGCAGGGCGTACATAATGGAACTGTAAATATTATACTATGACCACATATATCTCTGACATAGAACATTACAACAGTGTGCTTTCAAGGGTGGCAAATGTAAAGCATTCGCTTGTTATTGGCACTGCTGATATCAAAGATTTATATGTAAGTGCTGGGGGAGATAGCCAGCCGTTCTTAGCGGTGCTTGATGCACTTGTTCGTCGTGGTGTGGAGGTAAGGCTGCTACACGCCAAAGAGCCAGGGCCCGCCTTTCAGGAGGATTTTGACCGCTACCCTATGCTTATCAAACGCCTACAGCGCAGGCTCTGCCCAAGGGTACACTTCAAGATGATTATTTTTGACTGCGAAACAGCCTACATAGGCTCTGCAAACCTTACGGGTGCAGGCATTGGTATGAAGTCGGACGGCAAGCGCAACTTTGAGGCGGGAATACTTACAGATTCTCTAACACTTGTAGATGCTGCGGCAGAGCATTTTAACTCAGTCTGGACGGGCGAGCACTGCAAAAACTGCAAACGCAAGGCCTATTGTGGCGACAAAATAGAGCGGAAAAAGAAGCGTTGACAGAAATTTCTGCCAACGCTTTATAATTGCTCACTACCCTACTAATCCTCATCAAAGAAGTCGCTATTTGCCTCCTCTGCCGAGTAGTCGTTACTGGATATACGACTAAAGTGACGCGCACGAGACTCACTGAGCTTACGGCTCATCTCTGCTGTGCCTACACTTGAAGCCTCCCAGTTCAGCACGTTGGTAATAGAGATTGTCGCAGCGACAGCCTCAACATCCTGATTTGCACCGATATACGCAAATACCCAACCTTTAGCCTTCAGCTCCTCTACAAGGGACTTAATAGCCTTATGGTTATACTCCTTTGAAGCATTCTCTTCACCATCAGTGACAACCGTAACAAGTACAGCATCGTTATTTGCCACACTCTCACGCAGTGCCGTAAGTGACATACCCATTGCATCGTAGAGTGCTGTGCAACAATTTGGCTGATAGCTCTCATCGGTCAGCTCCTTAACCTCGGCTACGGGAACGCAGTTGTAAACACTCTTTACCTTATCGTTAAATGTAACAAGAGTCACAAAATGCTCTTGGTCGGCATGCTCTTCTTGCGCAGCACGGATGGTCTGGATAGTTTCGTTTACACTATCAATGGCCTCCTTCTTGATACAAATCATTGAGCCGCTCTCATCAATAATAATTAGGTTAAAAATTCTCTTCTTCATAGCTTCCGATTTTTTGGTTCACATTTATAGAGGAGACTACAGCAAAAATATATCAGTTTTGGGAAAATTTACTACCTTTACAGCGTAAAAGCCTAAAGATATGAGAGTTATACTTACAGGAGCAACAGGATTTGTCGGCGAGGGTGTACTACTGGCTCTGTTACAGAGAACAGATATTGAGAAAGTGCTCAGCGTGAGCCGTAGGCCGTGCGAGATTAACCATCCGAAGTTGGAGGAGTATATCGTTGCTGACTTTATGAATTTACCTGCTAACGATCCGAAGTTGCAGGGATACGATGCCTGCTTCTTCTGCGCAGGCAAGAGCAATTTTGGGATGTCGCGCAAGGAGTACTACCACCTCTCATACGAGATAACACTTCACTTTGCAGCCGCTATAGGTGCTAATCCAGACTTCGTCTTTATCTACCTCAGCGGTGCGGGAACAAGCAGCCGCTCACTGCAATTCTGGTCGCGCACAAAGGCTAAAACAGAGGCCGACCTACAAACTATTGGATTTAAGGCGGCATATGGCTTCCGCCCTGCGGGTATGAAGCCCGTAAAGGGACAGCGCCGACTGCAGGGGTGGGGTAAGTATCACTGGCTTTTTACTTGGATTCCGGGATTTGCAAACACCATTGAGCAAGTGACCGATGCGATGGTTATCTGCACCCGTGACGGCTACGACAAGCCTATTATTGAGGTTAGGGATATCAACAAGCTGACAAAGCGGGGCTAAAAGAGTCCCAATGCCACACAAGCGTTGTATATTCCGTCTTTGTCTACATCGGTTGTAACGTAATCTGCACGCTGTTTGAGCTCATCAATAGCATTACCCATAGCCACCTTTGTCCAGCCATCTACGAACATAGATAAATCGTTTGCCGCATCGCCAAAGACAACGACATCGCTTGTTTCTGCTCCAAAGTGGTCCATAATGCGACGAATGCCAAATGCCTTATCCGACGGCTCAACAAAGATATACTCCTTCAGAAAGCGACCCCAAGGCACACTTTTTAGACTCTCAAGCGTGTACTCCGTAGGCTCATAGCAGGCGATGTAGGCCTTGTAAATCTTATCGTAGTTGGCAGGATCAAGACCCTCAACAACCTCAGTCTGCATATAGACATCGTTTGTAAAGTCCTGAAAACGGTTATCTGGAGCACTGCGCACCACAGAGTTATCTACCTGCAACGCCCAAGGGATATTCTTCTCCTTGCACTCGTCAATAACACGAATAACATCCTGTTTGTTTAGCGGAGTGATATCTACCAGTTCGCCATTTATCGTTACGCCATAACCGCCATCGCTAACCATATTCTCAAAGCCTAACTCGCGCATATAACCCAGCGCCATCGCCTGTGAGCGACCCGTCGCTATAGCCAGAAAATGACCCGCCTCGCGGAGCTTCTTAAGGGCAACCTTCGCCGACTCAGGCACATAAGTCTTGTTGTATCCACCCGCCACCAACGTGCCATCTATATCAAAAAATATATACTTTCGCTTCATATTCCATATTTTCTGCAAAGATAGGGAATTTTTGTTAAATAGCTATTGGCTATTAGCCAAAGAGTACAGAGTACAGAGAACAGAGTACAGAGTACAGAGTACAGAGTACAGAGTCAATGACTAAATGGCATTTGTTGTCAAAACGCGGTAGATACAACGCTCGGCACGGTTCAATTAGAGTACCACCCCATTTTGCCGTCAGAACGCGGTAGATACGACGCTCGGCACAGTTCAATTATAGCACCGCCCCATTTTGTCGCCAAAACGCGGTAGATACGACGCTCGGCAAAAATCCCAGCGATGGATAGTACTAAAGCGTACAGCCATTGCTGGGATTTTTGTTAGCGGAAGTAGGTAGCCGTGTTTTGGCGACAAAATTAGACGTGGCGAAGTATCTCATCCAACCCATCAAAATGGCACTTATAATCCTCAAGAGAGCGGTTGATAATCTCCTGAGCCTCCTCGCGACCATAGATGTCTACGATTTCAACTTTTTTGGCTTTCTCGCTGTCAGGCATATCCTTATAGGTGAGGAAGTAGTGCTTCAGACGGTTTACAACGCCCTTTGGCAGCTCGGAGATGTCGTTGTAGCTGCTGTAGGTCACATCGTGGGTAAGGACTGCGATAATCTTGTCGTCAGCCTCGTTGCCGTCAAGCATACGGAAGCCACCTATTGGGCGCACCTCGCAGATAATATCTCCGTGAACAATGTCGCGCTCAGTCAGCACACAGATATCCAGAGGGTCGCCGTCTCCAACGATGTCTGTACGATTGCTCTGCTGCATACAGTAGTCCGCCACCTTGTCGCCACAGAAGCTCTGCGGCACAAAACCATAGAGCGCAGGGACCACATTTGAGTACTTCTGCGGACGGTCAATCTTCAGATAACCGCTCACCTTGTCCAGCTCGTACTTAACAGTATCTGTCGGCACCATCTCAATAAAGGCGGTAATTACATTGGGTGCAGCCTCGCCCACCTCAATACCGTGCCAAGGGTGCGACTTATAACGCAAACCCATCAGTCGCGCAATAGGATCATTGATTTTATTTCCCATACCATTGTTGTATTTAATACACAAAGTTAGAAACTTTTTGTCAGATTAGCAAGAAAGAGGAGAAAAAACACTATTGGCTATTAGCCATTAGCTATTGGCTTGCTAACGCAGTACAGAGAATTTAATGAAGTTAAGGAATTTAGGGAAGTTAGCGAAAAACACTAAACTCCTTAATTTCACTACTATCAACAAAGCGCCCGACTTTTCGTCGGGCGCAAAGATTAAAGCAAAAAACCTAAATAGTCGCTTTGCTCCTAAAAAGCGGACACGGCGCGCACATAGTAGTAGATGCTCTTATTGTCGTAGTTGATGTAGCCAAGGTCCATATCGACAACCCACGCGCAGATCTCGCCAAATAAAACTTTGCGATTATCCTCTGTTGACGACCAGTACCCCATCCATTCGCCTCTATCATACAAATTTGTACCACCTCTTGCTATGAGTGTACGATTAACAGCGTCGTGAACAGCATCGTTAAGAGTAAAGGTTTTAAGTTCCTCTTTTGACGGCAGATACCAACACTCGCCAAGGTCTGCGCACCACTTGAAAGCGGGATATTTCGCCTCCCAACCAGAGATAGCCTTGACTTTTGCCATATTATACGCACCATTCGTTTCGCTATTGGCACCAATTAGGCGGTCTTGTTCTGCACCATCATAAGACCATTGCAAACGCTCTGCGGACTGCATCATACTGACAATCTTGCCATGACGGCCGTCAGCGCTGACCTCAAAGACAACACCCTCGCGCACACCATCGTTGTAGTAGTCGCCAACTTTGTAGGTCTTGGCAGGGGCTGGGGTCGGCTTGGTAACATTTGAGCTTTTAGCACCTACAAGACTTGAGATGACAGTAACCAAATCTGCAAACCGCGTTTTAAAGTCTGGGTAAGCCTCAATCCAGTGGCGGTTGTTGAGCATTAGATAGAACTCGTCGTAGTTCTCAAGAGGGGTTGTGTCTATCTTATATGGAACAATTGGTCTGCGGTTTGAAAAGGCGATATTTATCTCGCTCTCTACCCACGGAGAGATTGCCGAATACTCCGAAAAGACAAGCACAACAGCCTTGCACTCCTTAATGGCTTGAGTGATAACCGAAGCATACTTTGCGCCTACGGGAATATCTCGCGGAGCCATCCAACACTTGATATTATTATCTTCAAGCTCATGACATATTGCCTGCGCAGCCGCCGAGTTTTTACTTGAGTAGCTTATAAATACATCGTGATTCATACCATTTGTGAATA
>JAGBAX010000022.1 GCA_017938765.1 Alistipes sp.
ACGCCCATGCCAGAGCCTTACAGCTCCACTACTAACCTGTTGCATTACTTTTTTGTTTAGCTACACAAATGTATACGCAACAATCCACTTTTGCAAACAATTAGCCACAATATAGATAGTTGTGCCCAAATTTGCTATTTTAAGCAAGTTGTCCTGTGGCTAATTCGTTCTTCAAGAACGAATATATATATTGAGTGCTCTGAAAATATAGGCCTGTTGCAGGGTCACACAATTTGGAGTATGTTTCAGATTCGTACAACGTATCAAGAGCCTCTGCAATACTCATCTCAAAGTCTTGTGTCAGCAACTCTGCTAAATCGGCAGCAATAGCCTCCTTCATATAGTTAAAGTCACTGGTTGTCATAATCTCACAAGGTGTTGAATGGCGGCTTCTGTACCAAAGAAATATTATACACTTTACTTCTATCACAAAGATAGTGCATTTTTCTTGGATAGAGATATTTTCCAAAAACAAATTTACCAAATATTTTTTGGGTAGCGATGTTACAAATCGTACTATATATTCGTTATATTTGTGCAAGAGAATATTTTTGAGTTGTGAATAGTGCTTCGGAGAGATATACGCAATTTATTCTTTCGGTCAAGGATACTCTTTTTCGCTTGGCGTTGAGCCTTGTGGGGAGTAGTGTGGAGGCGGAGGATATTGTGCAGGATATATACGAAAGGGTATGGAGGGCGCGGGACAAGGTGCTCGCAGAGCCCTATCCGAGGGCGTATGTCTGCCGTATGACTCGCAACTTAGCGATAGATAGGCTTCGGGCGCGGAAAGAGAGTGTAGACCAAGAGTGGGGCGGATATACAGATGGAGATAGGGAGTTAGCGATAAGAGATATGGCGCAATTTACACGGCGGGTTATCGCCTCACTGCCAGAGCGACAACGAGTAGCAATAGAGATGAGAGATGTTGAAGGGTATGAGATAGAGGAGATAGCAACAGTGCTTGAGTGTGATGCCGCGAGCGTGAGGATGAATATCTCAAGGGCGCGTAAAAGAGTTAGAGAAGAGGTTTTAAAGGCTATAAACTATGGAGAGAAGTGAAGTTAAGGCTCTGTTAGAGCTATATTTTGAGGGTCAGACGACATTGGAGCAGGAGCGACAACTCTCCGCCTACTTCTTGACCTGTGAGGATATTCCTGCAGAGCTGTTGCCTTACAAGGCGATTTTTGCAGCCTTTGCTACGGCAAAAGTGGTTACAACTACTGTTGAGCCAAAGGTCCAGAATCCTCGCCGCAGTTGGAAAATTATATGGGGAGTAGCGGCCTCACTCTCAGCAGCGGCGTGTGTAGTGTTGGGGGTATTCCTCTGGAGCGGGAAGCCGCAGGATGGAACAACAGATTTAGTATGCTATGTAGATGGCGTAGAGGTTACAGATAGCGACATTGCCCTGGCAGAGGCCGAAAGGATACTTGCCGATGCGGCGGCGGATGTAAGCCAAGCAATGGCACAGATAGAGAAGATTAATATTTTTAACAAGCGATAACTATGAGACGATTTTTTACACTTTTTTCACTACTTGCAATACTATTTACTACAACTACTGCCCAGCAAATAATCCCCCTTGATAGCAAGGGCGAGAGTAGTGTTGCGGCAAAGGATGGCAAACTTGATTTGAGCATTGCCGGTATGAACTTCTCCTTTGGCGGTCAGAAGAAGACGGAGAGCAAAAGTGAGAGCAAAACCACCCAAAAGGTAAATTACACCTTCGGGGGCGTGAGTATGGCAAAGAACAACCACTTGGCTCTGTTGGAGATTGGCACAAACTTTACGGTAAACAACTACTTTGATAAGTATGACGGAGCGGTGCGAGATGCGCTTAACTTCAGCAACCACAAGTCAATATGTTGCACCATAAACCTTATGACGATGAATGTACCACTAAATCCAAAGCGCACACTCGGTTTTACTATGGGCTTTGGCTTTGCGATGGAGAACTATACCTTTGCCGACAAGGTGACGCTAAAGTATGAGGGTGGCTGTTTTGACATTATCCAGTTGGACGAGAGCATAAAAAAGTCAAAGATTAATATCAATTACATCCACATCCCGCTGCTCTTTGACTGGAACATTCGCAAGGGTTTCTTTGTCTCTGCAGGTGGCCAGTTAGATATTCTTATGGGCTCTAAGCTCTCATACAAGAGGCCAAAGACGACTATTGAGGGCAAGCTGCCGCTTAATCCCGTGCAGGTGGGTGTTACAGCGCGCATAGGTTGGCGCAGGATATACGCCTTTGCAAACTACTCGCTGCTCAATATGTACAAAAAGAGCACAGAGATTTCGGCAAATCGTATGTCTGTAGGTGTGGGTCTGTTTTTCTAAAATGGTGAGGCTATGAAACGACTTATTACAATACTTTTTTTGCTGCTGCCACTAACAGCTGTTGCGCAAGATAGTGTGTTTTTGGGCTTTGTTAAGAAGTACTCTGGGCAGAAGGGCTTTACGACTGTTGAGCTATCAGAGCAGTTGCTTAAAACGATGGGCGTGGGCGATGGTATAGAGAGTATGTATGCTGTTTCGGTTGAGGATAGAGAGAAGGTTGCAGATTTTTGTGCAGATACAAAGTCTCTTATCTCTCACTACAAGGTGTTGATGTCGTTCCTTAACGATGGCAAGAGCATCTCTATCTACAGTCGCAATAGCGCATCAAAGAGTATTACTCACCTTATAATTTTTATTAGGTCAGAGGCGGCGGCGACGCTCGTTCTGCTCTATGGAAGCAATATTGAGCTGACAAATTTTTTGTCAGAGAATATGGGTCACTAAAAGCTGAACTTTACCTGCAAGAAGTAGGTGCGAGGGTAGGCGTAGAGGAGGTAAGAGGCAAATGGGGTGGCGGTAAAGTCATCCCATTTGTATTGTTTGCGGATGCGCGATGTCTCGTAGCCTCGGAAGATGATGTTACGGTTACCCAGCAGGTTGTTTACGGCAATGAAAAGAGTAACCTTAGACTTTGGATGTCGCTGCAAAAATGTTGGTGCAGCGCTATTGGCATACACCTTTCGGCTCTTCAGATAGAAGCTCTTTGAGAGTGTTAGATTTAGGCAAAAGACATCTGGCAGTCGCTCTTGAGCGATAAGGGCTGTGCGTTGCTCTGTGGTGGTTGTGTGGCATAGAATGCTCTCTGTGCGACGAACAAGCGAAGGGATAACATAGCGCTGTGCGTGGTACTCTGCATCAAGGTTTGCACCCCAGCCACGATTGTAGTAGCTAAGGCTAACCAGTGCGCTAAGCTCTGGCGTAGTGCCCGTGCGTAGGTCGTAGAGGTTATCTATTTGGTCTGTAGATAGCAGGCGGTTGTCCTTGTCGGCATATACAGTAACTGTTGGCGAGCCAGCGTAGCGGTAACGGCCATAGGTTGCGCCTGCTGCAATAGTGAGGTGGTTGTTGATGCTGTACTGCGCCTCAACCTCTACGCCAGTGGCAAGGGTTGCAAGGTCTGTGGTTACAATATCTGCATACTCTGACTCAACATCGTAGTATGAGTGTGACACATCTGTCTGCCGAGCGTGGTAACGTGCAAAGAGCGAGGCGTGGAGCGAAAAGCTGTTTAGAGTCAGGTGGTAAGAGGCTGCTGCACAAAGCAGTGCCGATAGGCGAGGGTTGTTTACAGTGAGGTTGTTGTACTCGCTCTGTAGAAATAGATTTTGAGCCTCAGCGGGGGTAAAAAGTGCCGCAGCAGATGCTGTTATGTGGTGTTTGCGATTTGGGGCATACTGCAGACAGATGTAGGCAGCGCAGTCGGCAAAGGTTAGAAGTTTAGATTGTCCGTAGGAGTTTGCTGCAAATAGCTCTTTGCGGTAGTATCCTCGTCGGCGGGCGGTGCTACTGCCGAGACGTAGATAGCCATCAACCTTGAACACCTCTGTGGTGTAGTTGAGCGCAGAGAATAGCGAAACACTGCTCTCTGTTAGCGCATAGTCATATCCGTAGCGCTCTGATTTGCCGACCTTTCGCCCAGGACTATTTAGGTCGTTGAGCAGCATATTGCTCTGGGTGTCGTCGTCAATAAGGAAGAAGTCTATATCTTCAAAGTCGCCTCCAGAGAGTAGATCTGCGGCGCGCTTGAAGTTGCGCTGGCGGTCAATCACTGCGCGAAGACCATATTTTAGCGTTAGCGAGGGGCTGAATGAGCGCTCTATAGAGGCTGTAAGTTGCAGATTTGTGCGCCTTGTTATGCGGTTGTTGATAATGTAGATGCTCTGACTCTGTAGGCGGTTGCGACGGTGCAATTCGTCAAAGTTTATCTGGGTGTATCTGCTGTCACCATTTGTCCACGCGCTTTTTACCGCTTCGGCAGTTGTTGTGTCTGTATAGTAGCTTGGCAGGTAGCGGTAGTTGTCTGGCAGTGGTGTGGCGCTACCGAGCCAATCCAGCCCACTGTAGGCGCGCGAGCCGAGAGTTGTGGCAAGGGCTATGTTCAGATTGCGAGAAGAGCCTATCTTACGACTATATGAGGCAAGGGCTGTGGGCTGTATGGTGGTAATGGTGTTTGCATTTCTGACCTTGCCCGCTTGATATCCCCACGCGGGGTTGTAGTAGTGGTCCGAGGTCAGAGCAAAAGCCTCTGCAAAGGAGGCCTTGCGCAGTCCCCGCTCCGAGGGTGTGAAGAGCAGGGCAAAAAAGAGTCGGCTATCATCTTTTAGCGTCGTTGTGGCGCTGAGGTTTAGTGTAGCCTCGTTTGTAAATACGCCCTTTATGTGGCTATCCCTGCCCGTGCGCAGGCTAAGGTCGCAGAAGAGTCGCCAGTTGCCTATATCCTGAACTGTTGAGGCTGTTAGTCCACCCAGATAACTTCGCGAGGCGAGGCTTATGCCCACATCGGTGCGCTTTACGGTGGCGCTATCTTGACAGTAGTAGGCCGCAGAGAGTGTACTAATCTCTGCTCTGCGTAAGCCCAGACGCCTTGCGCGACTATGGTTGAGTTTAGGGAGTAGCAGACCCTCAAACCACTCGCTCTGCTGGAAGTAACTTGTGCCACGATAGTGGTTGATAACGACTGAACTCTGGTTAAAGAGGCTTCTGTAGTGCGGCGTGTCAATAGCTTGCTCTTCTCTCTCTGCGGCTAAGGTTTGGTCGGTCGCATCCTCAATACTCTCATCCTCAAACTGCTTATAGATGCGATACTGCTCAGCACTCTGACCTGTGGCGCAGAGCGTGAGCAGTAACAATAGGGGTAGTATAAAGGCTCGCCGATACATATCACTCTACAGCAGAGTATCCGTGTATTCTCTCGGTGTATTGTTGCCAGCCCTCGTACTCCTTATATCTCTCTAAGGCTGCTTGTGGTACGTAAATCTTCATTCCCATCGTAACGCGTAGAGACTCGGCGCCAAACTTCGGGGTAAGGCTCTGAAGGTATAGAGCAACAATATTGCAATGCTCAAAGGCGTACGGCTCAATCTGCTCAACATCGCTTCCCATATATAGCTTTGTAATACCTTGACAACCAGAGAGTAGACCCTCAGAAATTATCTTTATACCCTGAGGAACGGTAAAGCTCTTCAGTGCTGTGCAACGGGCAAAGGCGTACTGGCCTATGCTCTTTAGGCTCTGTCCGAAATCTATAATCTTGAGCGCCGAGCACCCCTCAAAGGCGCAGATGCCGATACTTTGCAGGCTGTCGGGTAGAGTTACGCTGTTAAGAGCCACGCAACCAGAGAAGGCGTAATCGCCAATGCTCTCTACTCTGGCTGGCAGGGTTATACTTGTAAGGGTAGTGCAGTCGTAGAAGGCGTTTTTGCTAAGCTGTGTAATCTCGGTGTCAAACTTGATTACTCCGCGACCATTTTGGTAGACATTTGACACCACAGTACCATTAGCAAGGAGGCTTCTAAACTCAACCTCGCTATTCTCTAAGCTGGTATACCAAATCTCATCGGTTGCGGGCAGGGCCTTGGCGCGAAGGGTCACTGTGGTAGTGCTGTCAAATGCATCCTGCCCAACATTTGTGCAGGAGTGTGGGATAGATATGGTTTTGAGCTCAGAGCAGCCCGCAAAGGCTCTTGCGCCAATCTTTGTCACGCTATCGGGCATAACAACCTTCTGTAGGGCGGTACAGCCTTGACAAGCACCATCAGCAATCTCTGTTACACCACTTGGAAAGACAATGCTTGTAAGTTTTTTGTTCTCCAAAAAGGCATTCCAGCCAATCTCTGTCACTGGTCGGTTAAAGGTGATAATACCCCACCCTTCGTCGTACGAGTTAGAGACGATTTTGGCACTGAAGTAGAGCGCAGTAGGGTTTATAACAGCTCCGTCTGAAGAGGTGTACCATATCTGGTTTGGCGATGGTTGTGTCAGCATATTTCCCATAGTGTAAATGTTTTAACTATATGTATAGAGCGACAAGGTATAAAATTATTACAAACATACTAAAAACAATCCGATTTTGCAATATTTTGTTCAACTTGCGCTCTATATATTGTGGAACTAAATAAGCGATGAGATGAAAACAGTAATTTTTGGTGTTGAGGTAGACCACTACAAAGAGGAGGTTGATTTGCTGCGTGCGATGACCTATATGTTTATACAGTTTAGGTCAGACCAAGTGGCTTTAGCACCCTTTGTGGCAGAGTGTTTGCAGAATGGAGAGTATGACTATAAGGAGTGGATGGAAAACAATGGCCGTAAGGTTGAGGAACTGCTGACGCAGAAACTTATAGAGGGAGTCCTAAATAAATATATGCTCAAGCAGCTCAAGCAGTGGACAGCATCCTACGCTAGACCGCGATTTGACGAGCTGATGTACTTTGAAGAGAAGTACGATATTGACCTTATAGAGGATATTATACCGATGCTTGACTGCTTAGAGATAAACTCTGCCCGCGAGCTCTCTGATATGGTAAAAGAGTATATCGTGGGTCAGGATGAGGCTATAGATATGCTCAGCGTGCCATTCTTCCAGCATATTGAGAGCTTCCGCCAAGGGTATACCTGTCCTGTGAAGAGCTCGGCGATAATTATGGGGCCTACGGGCATTGGTAAGAGTGAGATTCTGCGCCGCTTTGGCGATATTGCCCGCAAGGCAGGCTGCCCCGTTATCCGTATAAACAGCAATGAGGTGGTGCCATCAGCATGGAAGGGTCTCCATATTACAGATGTTATTGCCCGCTTGCTTACCGAGTACTCTATAGACCAACTGCGCTATGCGGTGCTGATTTTCCATGAGGCGGACAAGCTCACTCACCACTCAATGCGTAAAGTAGGCAGTGAGGATATAGATGTAGATATGATTCGCGATATCATGCGACTACATGAGACGGGTCACAGCCTGCACCTTGAGAATGGATATAACTCTGATATGTCGGTCAATGCTTGCCAGCTACCGATAGACAATCTGCTTATTGTCTTTGATGGTGCGTTCTATGGTATGGACGATATTATCAAGCGCCGCCTAAATAGTGGCTCTATGCTTGGCTATGGATGTAGCAGGGGTAGCACAGAAGAGGAGAATATCCTCAGACAGGTGACTGCCGAGGATATGGTTGCGTGGGGATATCCGCCAGAGCTTGTTGGTCGTATCGGAACATTCTGCGCTCTTAATCCGCTCTCGGAGCAGACTATTTATCAGATTATGCTCTCGGCAAAGGAGAATATCCTTGGCGAGCATATAAAATACTGCAAGCGATACAATGTTGAGCTTAAGTTCTCGGACGATGCGCTGCGATATATCGCCAATCAGGCATACAACTCTGGTATGGGATTTAGAAATGTCAAGACAATACTCTCCCAGTGTATGAATAGCCTCTACTATAACCTCTGCGCTGTGACAACAGAGTCTAATCCTAAGGTTGTAGAGATAGACCGCGACTTTGTCGCCTCGCACATTGGCAAATATTCTACTCCGCAAAATAAGGTTTTAACAAGGTAAGAGTACAACTAAGTGTTGTACTCTTTTTTTACCTCAAGGTAGAAGTTTGTGTATACCGCCATATAGTAAGGTACTAACCAGAGCAACGGAATGCCGAGAAGTAGCACGGAGAGAACAACGCAACCAAGCATTCCAAGTATAATGCGGAACAGGTCCATCTTGTGGCCATCCATCATCTTCTCGCTCAACTGTATAGCCTCCATAGCTGTAGTGTTTGGGTTCTCAGCAACGATAAATGGCGCTAAAAGGTATGCGCAGGCCTTAATAATGCCCGGAACAATCAGCAGCAAAGACCACAGTGCAACAAAAATAGCAACAAGCAGTTGCACAACAATGGCTTTGGCAAAATACTTTCTTGTAAAGCCCTCAAAGAAGCTCTCTACAGCCAACGGCTTGCTATCTCTACAGAGGCTGAGAAAAGTTGTATAGAAACCAAATGCCAGCGGATATAGTCCAAGGATGTATATGAGCGAGTAGGCCGTAGCGCCAACTGTCTGGTCAATCAATCCCGAACCAGAGGCAACGGCCTCAATGGCTACATAGATTAGTGTGATAATTACGCCAGCTCTCCAGTTTCCCTTCATCTGGTCAAGGGCGAGAGCCCTAATTTCTACATTTGTCTTCATAAGTTTGGTTAGAAAAAAAGAGCTCCTCTGTTATGGAGGAGCACCTTGCTGTTTAAACTATTTATCTTTGCGTTTTTCAATCTGTCGTTTAATAGCATCTAAAGCCTCGTCCACAGCCTCCTCGAATGTTCTGGCACGCTGCTCGGTGAGTATATCCCCTCCGGGAACGTGGAGTGTTACTTGTGCTACTTTATTTCCCTTTTCGTCATCTTTTTCCAATTTGAGAACGACATCTACACCGGTCGGACGGTCTGCAAAACGCTCAAGTCTTGCCATCTTTTTCTCAATAAACTCGATTAGCTGCTTGCTGGCATCGAATTTCAACGATTGAATATTAACATCCATAGCTGTAATATTTATGGTTAAGGGGGTTCGCTTCATTACGAATTTGCCCCGACTTATCAATTATCCAACGACTTTAGCCCCTCAATTATTGCACCTTTTGCTACTTATGTGGGTGGGCCTTGTCGTACACCTCCTGCAACTGGGCAATGGAGGTGTGGGTATAGTGCTGTGTGCTACGCAGCGAGCTGTGGCCCATCAGTTCCTGTATCTGGCGCATATCCACCCCCTCGCGCAGTAGGTCTGTGGCAAAGGTGTGGCGAAGCACGTGCGGGCTCTTGCGCCCCTGAACTCCCGCCTGCTGCATCTGCTGAGCAACTATGCGCTGAACGGTGCTACGCGACAGAGGCTTACCCTTGCTGCCGACAATAAGAGGAGAGTCACTCCGAAACTCAATTCCACACTCTCGGCAGTAGCTCTTGTAGCGTTCAATCCTCTCCATAAGCTCTGGCAGAAGGGGTACTAAGCGATGCTTATCACCCTTACCCAGAATCTTTACCGCACCACCGCTAATGTCGCCGACCTTTATACTGAGCAACTCGGCAAGTCGTATGCCACAGCCGTAGAGCAGCGATACGATAATGCTGTCACGCTGACTGTGAAAGTCGCGCTCATAGCTCTGCTCCTTGGTGTGCTCTAAAATCTCCTCCATACGGCTCTGCGGTACAAAGACTGGCAAAACCTTTGGAGCCTTCAAAGAACCTATACGCTTTAGAATGTCGCCCTGCACAACCCCCTTTTTACGAAGGAAACGAAAGAGACTCTTAATGCTTGAGAGCTCTCTATTCATCGTTGATGCACCGAGCTTTGCCGTATCTAAGCGAAAAATCATCCAGTCGCTCACATCCTGCGCCGTGACCGCTGTCACATCAAAAGCCTCAAGCCCCCGCTGCTGACAAAACCAAGAAGTAAAGTTCTCTATGTCCCTCCGATAATTTCGTACTGTCAGCTCTGAATAACGTCGCTCTGAACTTATGTACTCAATAAATCGTTCAATCATAGGCAGTTGGGCAGAAAAGCTACAACGCTACACTCTGCACTTTGAACAAAGATAAGAAATATTTTGTTAAAATACAAATTTTTTATGAGAATTATATCACCTTTTGCCTACTCAACAACTATCTCGGCAATCATAAAGTAGTGGTCAGAGGGGTACTGTTCGCCCTTGTGGTCGGTGATAACCTCACAACTTATGGCCTTGGCAGCTCCCTTTGTAAGGATGTAGTCTATACGCCCCTTGCCTGGTCGCTGAACTCGTTTATGCCCCTCAAAGGCGTGGGCTGTATGTCCAAACTCAACACCGTCGTGCAGAGCATCGTAGCAGTCTGTCCAGCCATTTTGGGTAAAGTGTTTTACCTGCTCCTCGTACTTGCGAGAGTTCATATCGGCACAGATAATCTGCGGGAAGGAGTCCTGATATTGAGCCGCCTCGCGGACAATCATCCGTGCTTGGTTTACCTTGGCGAGCTTTGACTTATGGTCAAGGTGGATGTCAATCAGTCGCATCTGCTTGCCCGTCTTTTTGTCAAGCACACGGACCCAGTTGGCGTGGCGGGCGCGGTTAGTCTCCCAGCAGATGCTGCCCGCTATTGTCGGGTCGTCCGAGAGCCAGTAACACCCTGCGCTGACTATTTCATAGCGCGACTTGCGCAGGAAGATAACATTCTTGCCGATAAGGTGGTAGCCATCTGTATAAGGGTCCATCTCTGGCCCCTCAAAGCCAAAGGTTGTATACTCCTTTAGCTCTTTGCGGCAGAAGTTGTACGAGTCGTAGATAACCTCCTGCATCATAATCACATCGGGCTTATAGCTGCGGATAACATCTATCATATAGTGCTTGCGGTTATCCCACTCGTGTATTGTATTTTTGTCCGCATCAAGTCCTGTAATGCGGATATTGGCACTCATCACTCGGTGCACGGGAGGATTTTTCGCCTCCAGAGCACCGAAAGTGGCGAGTGTAAGTAGAAGAATAACAAATCTTTTCATACTCTAACGAAGGTAGCCACCATTTTCAAGTAGAGCCTGCTGCACAGCCTTAACATCAACCTCTGATGGCAGTACACCACTCTCAAGGGCAATGCGAGCGGCAGTACCTGCAGCCTCGCCCATAGCCATAACAGTTGACATTACGCGGGTAGCAGCCATAGCGCCGTGATCCATAGATGAACAGCGACCTGCAACAAGCAATCCCTCAATAGTCTGTGGTACGAGTGTGCGGTATGGGATGTCGTACGAGCCTTTGCCGTAGATAAGGGTGCAGTCGCCACCCTCCTCGTGGTGAAGGTCAATAGGGTAGCTTGCTACAGCAATGGCGTCGTCAAACTGGCGAGCCTCAAGAAGGTCCTCCGATGTCATCACATACTTACCAACGATAACGCGTGTCTCGCGAATGCCCGTAAATGGAGGTACGGTCTCTATCCACGCATTCTCAAAGCCAGGGATGTACTCCTTAAGGTAGCGAGCCACGTCGTACATCTGTCGGCGGCACTCACGCTCTACAGCCGTATAGCTGGCAGGGTCAGTAGCATCGCCACCCGATACGCGAGTCATATTTACCCACAGCTCGTCATCCTTAAGGCCGGTCATAAAGATTGTGCGGGCAACAGTGATGTTAAAGCCGCGCGAGATGGCGTCGCTCAGCTGGTCGCGGTAGCCAACCATAGTAAAGTTGCCAGTGCGGAACTGCTCTGGTGGCATAATATCCATACCATACTTGTCAGAGTGGTTTACAACATTGTCGCGCACCTTGTCAATATCAACACCGCGCATAGAGAACATCAGTGTCGGAGGCTGCATACGGCCCTTCTCGTCGCCCTTGTTGCACTCAACACCGGCGCGGAAGGCTACATCGCCATCGCCAGAGCAGTCAATAATTGTCTTGGCAAGAATAGCCTCACGACCCGCCTTGCTCTCAATAATTACGCCCTTAACCGCTCCATTCTCAACAATGGTATCTACAACATTAATGTACATCAGTACCTCAACGCCCGTCTCATCCATAATCTGCCAGCAGAGGGTCTTTACGGCCTCTGGGTCTACCATTGTAAGGGATATGTGGAGCTTGCAACGCTTATGTCCAGTAGCCATTCCGCGCTGCTGAAGACGCTCTACAAACTTTCCCGTTGCACCTTTGATAATCTGGTTGCCATCCTTGTCAAGC
The DNA here is from genome assembly GCA_017938765.1 of Alistipes sp. GTDB lineage: Bacteria > Bacteroidota > Bacteroidia > Bacteroidales > Rikenellaceae > Alistipes. The sequence continues at coordinate 12,020 of JAGBAX010000022.1, forward strand.
ATTGATAGAATTGGCAGTCCAAGCGTAAGGTTTCCGCCCAAAAATCCGCGCTGCTCAAGCAGCATAACCTTTGCCTTGCCACTCTTTGCAGCAGCCTCGGCAGCCATAATTCCTGCAGGGCCACCACCTACAACAAGGATATCTACCTTTGCACGAACTTTTACCTCGCGAGCTGGTTCTAAATATGTCTTCATAGCACTATCCTAAATATGCTCCATTCTCAAGCAGAGCCTGTTGAACCTTTGTTATATCTACATCGCCAACCTCAACGCCGTCGGCCGCAGCAATGCGCGCTGCAACACCTGCCGCCTCGCCAAGAGCCATACAGGTACTCATTACACGCGTTGCAGCCATAGCCTCGTGGTCCATAGCCGAGCAGCGGCCTGCAACAAGCAGACCCTTGATTGTCTGTGGCACAAGCACGCCATAAGGAATCTGATATGCATCCTCGCAGAAGAGCATTGTGCAGTCGCCACCCTTTGCGTGGTGGATATCTACTGGGTAACCAGCAACAGCAATAGCATCCTCAAAAGGCTTCTGCTCAAGGATATCCTGCGCTGTCATAACATACTTACCAACAATAACGCGGCTCTCGCGAATACCTACAAAGGCTGCGCTGTGCTCAAGCCAAGCCTTCTCAAAGCCTGGTACAAAGTCCTTAAGGTAGGCTATAACCTCGTACATCTGCACTCGTGCATCGTGCTCGCCCTTTGTGTAGCTTACTGGGTCTGTACTATCTACGCCCGATACGCGGGTCATATTTACCCAAATCTGGTCCTCCTCAAGGCCAGTAATAAGGATTGTGCGGGCTACAGGAACCTTGTAACCCTTCTGCTGTGCCTCAACAATTCTGCCGCGAAGACCTACGGTAATGAACTTATCCTTGCGGAACTGCGATGTAGGCATAACATCCATGTCGTACTTCTCTGGCTCGTTGCAAATTGCATCGCGGAGCTTCTGTGTCTCTACGCCACGCATAAGGAACATAAGTGTTGGTGGCTGCATACCGCCATTCTCGTCGCCCTTGTTGCACTCAACGCCTGCGCGGAAGGCTACATCGCCATCGCCAGTACAGTCAATAACGGTCTTTGCAAGGATAACCTCGCGACCCGCCTTGCTCTCAATAATTACACCCTTGACCACTCCATTCTCAACAATGGTGTCAGCAACAAAGACATAGAGAAGTACTTCTACGCCAGCATCGTCCATCATCTCCCAGGCAACGGTCTTAACCTGATCTGGGTCAATAATTGTAAAGGACATATGGTTCTTGCAAGGGTAGTGTGCAGATGCAGCACCCTTTGCTGTCATACGGTCAATAAACTTCTGCGCAGCACCCTTAACAACCTGATTGCCCTTAGGGCCGAGGAATGAGAGTATTGGCAGACCAATCGTTAGGTTTCCGCCCATATAGCCACGCTGCTCAATGAGCATAACCTTCAAATTCTTATCCTTTGCTGCCGCCTCGGCTGCAATAATACCTGCAGGACCTGCACCAACTACAAGAACATCTACCTCTGCACGCACCTTCAATTCGCGTGCTGGTTCCATAATAGTTTTCATATTCTATTTTGTATTAAAATTATAATAAACTCTCTGTAAATTTACCTGCTGCGCGGTACATCTCGTGACGCTTCTGTAGCAGGGCGCGACGCTCGGCATTAGGCGTATAAGTGCGGAGAATTGGCTGGCAGAGTGCCGCCTGTGCCGCCTCAATAGTTGGGTATATGCCCGCTACAACTGATGCACATATTGCAGAGCCGAGGGCGCACGACTGCTTTGTTTGTGACACGCGGATATCCTTGCCAATGGCATCGGCGAGCATCTGCATCACAAATGGAGCCTTCTGCGCAATACCACCAACTCCGATAAAGGCATCAAATACAATACCTCGCTCGGCAAGATGGTCTACGATGGTCTTCATCGCTAATGCCGTAGCCTCAACAATAGCATAATATAGCTCTGGCGCGGTTGTAGATAGTCTTAAGCCCATCAGCGAGCCCCACAACATCTGGTTTGGATCTGGTGAGCGACGGCCATTGAACCAGTCGGTTGCAAATGGGGCATCAAGGCGCGGAGTAATCTTTGCCGCATCCTCGCCAAGTTTTATAAGGATGTTGTCAAGCACCTCGTCTACAAGAGTCTGACGAGTCGCTGGGTCAATCTTGCTGCTCTTTGCAAGAATCTCTACGGTAGGGTATGCAAGCGTTCTGCGCAACCACGCATAGGCATCACCGAAGGCCGACAGTCCAACCTCAAAGCCCACAAGACCTGGGATGATACAACTATCTGCCTGACCAAATACGCCGTCAATAATTCTACCCTTAAGAATCTCGTTAGGGATTACAAACATACAGCAGCCCGATGTTCCGAGGTTAATCATCGCCGTCTTATATGCCACACCTGCGCCTATAGCTCCCTGATGAGAGTCTACATTTCCGCAGCCGATAATAACATCGCTGTTAAGACCTAACTCCTCTGCCCACACTTTGCTAATTGTGCCATAAGGCTTGTCGCAGGTATACTTATTTGCATTTAGCGTACGCAGAATAGGCACAAGGGCGGGGTCAAGAGCCTCAAAGAAACTCTCTGGTGGGAAGCCTCCCCAATCCTCGCTCCAGAACATCTTCTGCGCAGCGTTGCAGTGTCCCATACGAGCCAGTTTTGGGTCGGTAGTACCTGTAAGGGTTGCAGTGATAAAGTCGCTACACTCAATTACCGAGCGAGCATCGCGGCGCATATCGGCATTTGTGCCGAGCAGGTGCATAACCTTCGCCCAGAAGCACTCGGCAGAGTAGTGGTAGCCCGATACCTGTGTGTAGTCCGTCTCGCTACTATGGCAAGCCTCTTCAATAGCGGCAGCCTCGGCAACGCCCGTATGGTCCTTCCACAGAACGAACATTGCATCAGGGTTATCCTTGTACTCCTCCTTCAGCGAGAGTGGCTGTAGGTGCTCATCTGTAAGGCACGGTGTGCTGGCAGTAGTATCTACAGCAATCGCGCGAACATAAGGGGCAATCTCCTTATTGCCGTCTAACACTCCGTGCAGCACGCTCTTCAGCGCCTCAATATAGTCAAGCGGGTGCTGACGGAAGCGGCTCTCAAGGGCATTGCAGTACTCACCACGCGACCAGCGGGCGTAGTTGTGTACAGCTTCGGCAATCTGCTCGCCAGTGTGAGCATTGACAAGTATGGCACGAGCCGAGTCAGTACCATAGTCTAAGCCGATTACAAAATCTTTCATATAAGTAGTTGTTTTAGGTTATCTCATATTTTTTGAAAACTCTTTTGGGCGCACCATAGTCTCGGTGTATCTTCTGCCGAAACTATCAGTAACGGTTATCTCAAGAGTCGTATCTGGTGCAGAGGCTGTGACGTGGAACATATGAGCCGTAGGGTCGGCCTTATATTTGTTTGCAGTAAGGTCACGACGCCAAACCGACTTTGGAATGCAGTAGGCAACAGTGTACTGCGGATTCTCCATTGGCTCGTGGGTTACCTTCAGCGGCTTGCCGTTCTCTGTGACGGTAATCTTCCAGTCAGGAGCCCAATCCCAAACATGTATCGACACGCGGTTGTCAGCCACTGTTGCAAAGTCTGTTCGCTGTGGGTTGTTCTCCAGAAATACGCGCATCTCGCCAGAGGCTTTGTAGTAGTCGCGCACAGTGTTGAGGTCAAAAGTTCGGAACTGAACATCTGCACCACAATCGGCAGAGGTAAAGTACCACTCAATACTCTTGCCGTCAACTGGGAAGACCGTAAATCCTGCAGGAGAGCCATCTGGGGCAAGGTGTGGGCCTCCGTGTGCCGCCGTAAACCACCACGCACCGCAAATGGCGCTCACATTGTGGTCTATGGTATTGGCTAACTGCGGATAGGCAGTGCTGTACTTGCAGTGTGTCGTGATAAGTTTGTGGGTATGGCCCGTAAGGTAGTGCACATCCTTAAACTCCTTGAAAGCCTCCGAGAAGTAGAGCGCAGGGGGCAGTGAGCGACCACCCTTCTCGTCTGTAAAGTAGCTATATAGCTCTGTGGAGTTATGCTCAGAGAGCATTCGGTAGACTGGGCAGTGCATACCTACAACAATCGGCGTAGTTTTATCCTCAATCATCGCAAGGTCTTTGCGTAGCCACTCCATCTGCTGTTCCACGACAATATGGTCGTAGTTTCGTGCGCCCGCCATATTTTTGCCCGGCTTCATATTCTCGCGCTTCTCGTTGCGATAGCGCAGATTGTCAAGCATAATATAGTGCACCTTGCCTATGTTAAAGGAGTAGTATGTCGGGCCAAAGGTGTCGCGGTACTTTTTTGTTGCGTTAAAGTCTGTATCGGCATTTGGCTCTGTCGCACCATCGTTGTCGTGGTTGCCCATAGTGTGGAAGATAGGTGTCGGGTAGCCAATTTTGCCGATTGTCGTGCGGAAATCCTTAATGTCAAAGAGGAAGTCGTACCAGAAGAGGTCAAAGCTACTGTCGCCCATACACATCGTATAGACAGGGATGCCCTGCTGGCGATACTTCTCTACCTCCTCCTTTATGCGAGGCATAACGATTGTCTTGAGCTGCTCAATATCTCCAAGCTGATTAGAGAGGTGGATATCTGTGATTGCCAGCATAATATGCTTGTCGTTATCAACCTTTTTAAGGCAGAAGTCGTGACGCTCGGCACTCCCCTTATCAGCTGTAAGGGCTGCCCAATATTGAGGCTGAACATCGCCTGCGGCAACAGTCGCCTCATATCCACTCGGAATGGTTATAAAGACATTGCCATTTTTTTTCTCTGATACAAGGTTGTAGAGACCCTTTTTGTCGGTCTTGACAATCGTAAATCCGTCCGATACGGCTACACCCTCCAGTGGTGTGCCGTTGCACTCAACAGTGCCATAAATTGTCGCCCCCTTTTGGGCTTTTGCCTTCAGGGTAGAGACAAAGGTGCTCTGTGCCGAGAGTGAGAAGCTGGCAGTTAGGGCAAGAATTGTAAGAATTGCTCGTTTCATAGTCGGTTATTTCATATGTAGATGGAAAGGCTTTGGTCGCTCCATAGTCTGGTGGTACTTATTGCCAAAACAGTCGGTAACGGTAACCTCAAGGGTAGATGTTGGCGAGAGAGGCGAGACGTGGAACATATGCGGATGGCGAATCTTCTTGCGGCTCGATGCGGAGTTAAGGTTGAACATCCACAGTCGCTTTGGAATCTCGTACGAGAGTACATACTGCGGATTCTCGGCCTTCTGGCGGACAACCTCAAGTGGTTTGCCATTCTCGGTAACCTCTATCTTCCAGTCATTTGCCCAGTCCCAGACGTGAATCATAACCTTGTCGCGGAACTTATCCTTACTGTAGTCTGTGCGCTTTGGGAAGTGGTCAAGGAATACGCGCATCTGACCCGATGTGCGGTAGAAGTCGCTCACGCCATTCATATCAAAGCAGCGGAATTGCGTGTCGGCAGAGAATTCTGTCGCCTTGAAGTACCACTTGATATCGCGGTCGGCAATCTTGAAAATCTTACAGCCTGCAGGCTCGCCCGTAACGGCAATCTGCGGGCCTCCAAAGGCTGATGTATGCCAACGAGTGCCCGATACAGCGGCTACAGTATGCTCTGTAAAGTTTGCAATATCTGGCTGAGCGGCATCGTCGCGACCATAGCAGCAGCGGTTGCGGTGTGTATGTCCAGAGAGGATATGAACTGTCGGAAACTCCTTAAACAGAGCCACAAACTCATCTCGCTGCTCGGCTGGCAGGCGGCAATCTACAGGAGGGTACATATAATCCTTATAGCGGAAAATTGGGCTGTGAACACCGATAACGATAGGTGTGTTTTTGTCCGTCACAGTTGCCAAATCCTTTGCAAGCCAGTCAAGCTGTGCGCGGGTAAGTGCCGTTGTGTGGTTGCGTGAGCCGACAATACCCTTGCCCATCTTTGCATCTGGATGTGGCTCGTTGTGGTATATCTGGTCGTCAAGCATAATGTAGTGGATGCGGCCGATGTTAAACGAGTAGTATGTCGGGCCAAAGGCCTTGCGATACTTTGCCGAGGCGTTCCAGTCGGTATTCTCGTCACACGGTGTTGCTCCGTCATTGTCGTGGTTACCCATAGTGTTGAAGAACTGTGTTGGGTAGGCTACATCCTGAAGCGTTTTGCGGAAGTCGGTAATGTCGTAGAGGTAGTCGTACCAGTAGGTGTCAAAGCTGCTGTCGCCCATACAGAGGGTGTAGACAGGTATACCCGCGCTCTTGTACTGCTCAATCTCCGCCTTGAGGCTCGGAATAAAGGAGTTTGTAAATGTGGCTACATCGTTGAGCTTATTTGCAAGGTGGATGTCGGCAACGGCAACGATAATATGTTTGTCGTTATCCACTTTGCGAAGGTTAAAGTCGTGTCGCTCAACTGTTTGTGGCTCTGCAGTAAGCACTGCCCAGAGTTGTGGCACAACATCACTCCCTTCGGTCATAGCCTCATATCCGCTTGGTATAGAGATAAAGACATATCCCGTCTTCTTCTGTGATGGGATGTTGTACACTCCCTTTTTGTCGGTCTTTACAACCTCTACGCCGTCAGAAACTACAACCCCCTCAAGAGGTGTACCGTTGCACTCTACAGTGCCGTAAAGTGTTGCCCCCTTTGATGCTTTTGCCTTTAGGGTAGAGACAAAGGTGCTTTGAGCGGTGGCTGTAAGGGCTAAAATCAGTGATAGGGTTAAGGTTAGAATCTTCTTCATATAGGGTAGGTTTTATTTCATATGAACACTAAATGGCTTTGGTCGCTCCATAGTCTGGCGGTACTTGTTGCCAAAGGAGTCGGTTACGGTAACCTCAATAGGAGTATCTGGCGCAGAGGCCACAGCGTGGAACATATGAGGGTGTAGCTTACGCTTGTTGTTCTTCTTGTCAAACTTTATCAGCCAGAGGGTGTTTGGAATATCAAGGCCTACAATCATCTGCGGATTCTCGGTCTTTCGTCGCTTAACCTCCAGCGGCTTTCCGTTCTCGGTAACCTCAATCTTCCAATCTGGCGCCCAGTCCCACACGTGAATCATAACGCTATTATCCGTCTCCCACTCTGCGAAGTTTGTGCGAGCAGGGAAGTGGTCAAGAAAGACCTTTACCTCGCCATTTTTTGCAAAGTAGTCGCGCACAGCATTCATATCAAAGCAGCGGAACTGCTCCGATGCAGGGAACTGTGTAGGCTTGAAGTACCACTCTATGTCGGTGTTATCAACAGTAAAGATTTTACAGCCTGCAGGCTCGCCCATTGAGCCGAGCATAGGGCCTCCAAAGCCAGACGAGTACCACAGTGAGCCAGATACAGCCACGATGTTGTGGTCAATGATATTCTGCAACTCTGGCTGCGAAGTATCCGTCTTTCCGTAGGTTACGCGGTTGCGGTGGGCGTGACCAGAGACGATGTGAACATTGCTAAATGGCTGCAGGAGTCGTGTGAGCTCCGTAGCACTTGGCTCCTTGAGATTGATATTAATTTTGCCATTCATACCGTTCTTGTATCGGTATATTGGGCTGTGTACGCCAATAACTATCGGGGTTGTTTTGTCAGTTACAAGCGCAAGGTCCTTCTCAAGCCACGCCAGCTGCTCTGGCGAGATTGTATATTCGTAGTTGCGTGAGCCGACAATGCCCTTTGCCTTCTTACCACCCGGCTTGTTGATATATCGGATGTTGTCAAGCATTACATAGTGCACCTTACCTATATTAATAGAGTAGTAGGTCGGGCCAAAGGCCTTGCGGTACTTTGCCGTAGCGTTCCAGTCGGTATTCTCATCACACGGTGTCGCGCCATCGTTGTCGTGGTTGCCCATAGTGTTAAAGAGCTGTGTCGGATAGCCGATATCTGCGAGTGTACGACGGAAATCGCCTATGTCGTAGAGGTAGTCGTACCAGTAAATCTCGTGTGTGCTGTCGCCAAGGCAGAGGGTGTAGACAGGAATGCCAGCCTTACGATACTGCTCAATCTCGGCTCTGAGCTGTGGTACAAAGATGTCGCGGAAGTTGCTCAAATCGTCGTGGTGGTTGGCAATGTGGATGTCGGCTACAGCGGCAATAACATGGCGGTCGTTGTCTACTGCGCGCAAGTTAAAGTCGTGGCGCTCGGCTGTCGCAGCATCTGCCGTGAGCTCTGCCCAGAACTGCGGGACAACATCTGCCCCTTCGGTCACAGCCTCATATCCGCGAGGAATAGTGATAAAAACTGTGCCGTTTCTCTTCTCAGAGACAATGTTATACTGCCCCTTCTTATTTGTCAACACAATCTGGTAGCCGTCCGATACGGGCACACCAACAACAGGTCTGCCCTCGCACTCAACAGTGCCGTAGAGAGTCGCCCCCCTCTTTGGCTTTGCTTTAAGGGTTGAGGTGAAGTTGCTTTGTGCCGACACGGTTACGGCAACAAGAAGCATGATGATTAGGTTTAAGGTTCGTTTCATATTGTTAGGTTTAATTGTTCACTCTCACTGCTCGTTGCACACCCTTTATTCGCATAATTGCGTGCAGGAGCATATCTACCACAGATGTTGAAGGCACCTCTACGCTTATTGTTCCCACGCCCGTGCCATCGCCTCGTGAGGAGATGTTTATGGTGCGGATGTTGAGCTTTAGGTCGCGACTGACAACCTCGGTAATCTGGTTTACAAGGCCTGCCGAGTCCTGCGCAGTTATTGCTATAGTGACACGGAACGAGCCTTGAGCCTGCTCACGCCACTTGGCCTCCATAATGCGGTATGGGTAGTTCTTGCGGATGTGCTTTGCATTTGGGCAGTCACAGCGGTGGATAGTAATGCCGGCGTTGATTGTAACAAAGCCGAAGATATCATCTCCCTTTATCGGATTGCAGCATTTGGCAAGTTTGTAGACGATGTTGTTTATCCCCTCGTCAATAATCAGAGCATCGGTTGATGTAGTCGGTTTTGCAGCACTCTGTGACTGTCGGCGAGCCGCCTCTGCTGCTGCCTCTGCTGCCCTGCGCTCCTCGTCTGCCTCGCCAGAGAGCCAACGGCTGATAACATCCTTAACTACGGCAAGGTCTATCTTCTCTGTCGCTATAAGCTCATAGAGAGCCGTGCCTGTGCGCTGCTTGTAGTACTTGCAGAGGTATGCCACAACCTCATCAATGCTCTTGCTCGTTAGTTTCCAGTTCTTCAGCTTGCGCTCAAGCTCCTCGCGACCCAACTTGGCATTTTTTGCCTGCTCCTCACGAATAAAGGCCTTGATACGCTGACGAGCCTTTGAGGTGACGACAAAGTTGAGCCAGTCCGCCTTTGGCTGCTGATTCTTCTGCGTGATAATCTCTACGATATCTCCATTTTTGAGTGTCTCACGAATAGGCACTGCACGACCATTGACCTTACCGCCTGAGCATGTAGAGCCGAGGTTTGTGTGTATATCAAAGGCGAAGTCAAGAATTGTCGCACCCTCTGGCAGTTTGCGGATATCTCCATTTGGCGTAAAGACAAATATCTCGCCTGAGGCTGGCTTGGCATCAAAGCGCTCGGCAATATCCTCTTTGGTCTCATCCATCAGCTCGCGCAGTCGCTGTAGCCACAGCTCGGATGTCTGCGCACCCTGATTAACGCCCTTGTATCGCCAGTGGGCTGCAATACCTAACTCGGCAATATCATCCATACGCTCCGTACGAATCTGAATCTCTACCCACTTACCTTCGCCCGCAGAGACTGTCGTATGCAGACTCTCATAACCATTTGACTTTGGAATGGTTATCCAGTCGCGCATACGGTCAGTATTTGGGGTGTAGAAGTCGCTCACTATTGAGTAGACGAGCCAGCACTGCGCCTTCTCCTGCTCCTTTGGACAGTCAATGATTATTCGCAGGGCGAAGATATCGTAGACACCCTCAAAGTCCACCTGCTGCTTGCGCATCTTGTTCCAGATAGAGTAGACGGACTTTGTGCGGCTCTTGATGTGGTACTTTATACCTGCCGCATCCAGGGCCTTGCGTATAGGCTCAAGAAATCGCTCTATAAATGCAAGTCGCTCAGCCTCACTCTCGGCAAGTTTGCCTACAATGTGCTTGTAGTCCTTGCTCTCAAGTTGTGAGAGGGCGAGGTCCTCAAGCTCGCTCTTGATGTTGTACAGTCCGAGCTTGTGAGCAATCTGCGCATAGAGGTTCATACTCTCCCAGCTCTTCTTCTTGCGCTTTGACTCTGGGAAGATAGTAATTGAGCGCATAACCTCTAATCGGTCAGCAAGTTTTATAAGAATTACGCGCGGGTCCTCGGAGTAGGCGACAATCATATCGCGGAAAGACGAAGCCTGCTCCTTGTGGGTGTTGAACTTCAGCTCCGAGATATTTGCCAGTCCACTTACAATGCCTACAACCTCCTCGCCAAAGAGCTTTTTGCACTGGGCAAGGGTAGTTTCAAGTCTCTGCTCATCCTCACTCTTTGCCGCAAGGCGCACTACATCGTGGATAATTGCCGAGACCGTAGAGTTACGACCCAAGCCCACCTCTGTGGCAACTATGCGCGCCACTGCGACGGCGTGGTCAAGCATCGGCGTTCCATCGTAGCGTGTTTGCCCCTCAAGGTGCTTGTTTGCATAGTGCAGTGCGGCATCTACCATTGTCTGCGTAACGGTAGAGAACATACCCGCTATGGTCTTGCGAAAATCGGCATACCTAACTAAAACATCGCTCATAATCTATCCCTTTCTAACTATATATATGTGGTCGCACCCAAAGCTGTACTTTGTGCGCTCTTGTTCGGTAAACTGTGCTGCGTAATCAATCTCTACCGCCTCAAAGCCCGCAGCAGATAGGCGTTGAGGGTAATCCTTTCCATATACGCGACGGTGGTCGTACTGACCAAATACCTCGGCGCGCTGACGGGGGTCTGTAATTGTGTCATCCTCAAAGGTCGTCTCTCGCGAGTAGTCCACAGGCACAAGCATAACGCCTAACCCCCCTGGTCGCATTATGCGGTGCATCTCTTTTAGTGCACGGATATCACTCTCTACATGCTCCAAGATGTGGTTGCAGATAATAATATCCACGCTGTTATCCTCCATTGGGATATCTTGCACATCAAAGTGCATATCGGCAAGTGGGCTGCAAAGGTCAGCAGTAATGTACCCCTCTGGCTTGTTGCTGTACATCTGCCTAAACTTACGCATCAGGCATACCTCTGGAGCAATGTGTAGTATTGTCGGTAGACCTTTGAGCCTCTCCGCCTCCACAGTTGTGAGGTAGTGCCACAGCAGTCGGTGACGCTCAAGCGAGAGGCACTTTGGGCAGAGCGCATCCTCGCGCACTGGCCCATATCCGTAAGGAAGAAACTTTCGCTTCTTGCCGCCGCAAATTGGGCATTCACGCCCCTTGCCAGCGTAGAAAATTCCCAGTACGGGCACAGCCCACCCTGCCACGCGCTGAAGTGCGGTGCGTGGAATGGTGTTTAACACCCAACGGATTGTTCTGCCTACAATTGACATTACTCAAAAAGTTTTTCTACATCGCTCTCTGCCTTGCGTAGTTTTGTTCGGCAGAGCTCAATAAGGGTTGATGCTCGTTTGACCCTCTCTGCAAGGCTCTCAATGTCGCACTTCTCGCTCTGCAACTGGCTAAGGATAGTCTCTATCTCAGCCATCGCCTCGCTATACGAAATATTACTCTTCTTTGCCATCTCTTGCTATCACTTTGGTTACAAGATCTCCATCCGCAACCTCTATTGTTATTTTACTACCTACAGCACACTCATTAACACTACGAATAACCGCTCCACTCTCGCCCCTCGCCACTGCAAAGCCGAGCTTCAGAAGCCTTGATGGGGCAAAGTTCTCTACTATCATCGCATAGGCAGTAAGTTTGTCCTGCTGGCGCGTTAGGGCTGTTTTTACAGCGCGGTTGAGCAGTTCAAACTGCTGCGTAAGGCGCAGTTCTGCCCTCTGCGTAGCCTTGGTGCAATACTGCTGCAGAAGTACGGCGTAGTACTCTAACTGGCCATCAAATGCCGCCGCGCGGTCGCATATCCACGCCGCTACGGCCGTAGGGGTCTTTAGATGCACTGCCGCAACCATATCCACCACGCTTGTATCCTTGTCGTGGCCTATGCCTGAGAGTACTGGTAGCGGAAATTGAGCCACACATGCCGCCGTAAGGTAGGCGTTGAAGCACTCAAGGTCAGAAACCGACCCTCCACCGCGAATTATCGCCACAGCGTCAAACTCCTCCTCGCGCAGTGCAATAGCCTGCAAGGCAGTGGTAATGCTCTGCTCGCTACTCTCACCCTGCATCGCCGCCTCAAAGAGGGTGGTTGTGATGTTGTAGGGACTGCTGGCTATCTCCTGCATAAAGTCGCGATAGCCCGCCGCCGTAGCACTTGAGACAACAGCTACGCGCTGAACTATCAGTGGAATATCAACGCCGCGATTCATATCCCAAACGCCATCCTCCTTAAGCCGAGCAATGGTTATCTGCTTCTGCCGCTCCGCCTCGCCGATGGTGTATGTCGGGTCTATGTCTGTAATCTGCAGGCTCAGCCCATAGAGTGGGTGGTGCGTTACAGAGACCTCAACAAGAACCTTCATCGCCGCCGCAAGTCGCCTTCCTGTGGCACTCTCAAACTTCGCCGCAAGGTGTGGAAAACGGTTTTTCCATATCACAGCCCTCGCTTGCGCCTTTGCTGCCGAGCCAGAGGTGCTATTCTGCTCGCGCTCAACAAGCTCCATATAACAGTGGCCTGAGGCGTTTACCTTTAGCTCCGAAATCTCGGCACTAACCCATACGGGGCGGGGCAGAAACTGCTCCACCGCACAGCCTATTATGCGCTGTAACTCGTATAGGGTAAAAGACTCTCTCATAGCATTATGATATACGGCTCACGCGGAAGAGGCTTGCCCTTTGGTAGTTGCACTACAAGCAGATGCTCGCTTGCAACGGCCACTCCGCTCTTTGTGGCGGGTCTCCAAGCGGGCGCAGCGCTAAAGGCCGCCCTTACTCGCTTGGCAAATCGCTTGTCGGTAGAGTGCAGGATGTTTCCCTCAGTAACCGTTCCATCCGTTTCAACGGTAAAGCGCATAACAAATCGCGCCGCAGGGTCGTTTTCAGTCCACTTGACCTTCGTTGCGATATACTCCGAGAAGCTATCCGCTGCCGAGAACACTGCCGCCTGGTCGTAGCAGAGGGTTATGATAACCACTCCGTTATTGGCCTTCTCGCCGTACTTGGCGACTGTAGTCTCGTCGGCAGGCAGGGTCTCAATCTTTTCGATATTCTTCTCTGGAATATCAGAAACGGTTGTGCGGACTGCTCCATTTACGATATACAGAGGCTCACGACTGCCCTCTGCTGCAGCGTTATGCCACAGCAGACAAAAACCCAAAAAATATAGCAGTCGTAGCATAATACTATCCGAGCTCCTGCTCCTTAAGTCTCTCGGCATTCTCGGCTACAATCAGGTGGTCAATGCAGTCCTGAATATCGCCATCCATAAATGCGCTGAGGTTGTAAATGGTGTAGTTGATGCGGTGGTCGGTAATTCGGCCCTGTGGGTAGTTGTAGGTGCGAATCTTTGCCGAGCGGTCGCCTGTGGATACAAGTGTCTTACGCTTTGAGGCAATCTCATCCAGATACTTCTGGTACTCAAGGTTGAAGATTCGGGTACGAAGCTCCTCAAAGGCCTTCTCGGTATTCTTAATCTGCGACTTCTGGTCCTGACACTGAACAACAATACCTGTAGGGATGTGTGTCAGACGGATAGCCGAGTATGTAGTGTTCACACTCTGACCACCAGGGCCCGAAGCACAGAAGATATCCTTGCGAATATCGTTCCACGATACCTCAACATCAAACTCGTCCGCCTCTGGAAGCACCGCTACAGAAGCTGCCGAGGTGTGTACACGACCCTGAGTCTCGGTCTGAGGTACGCGCTGCACACGGTGTACGCCAGACTCATACTTGAGCGTGCCGTATACATTGTTGCCCGTAACCTTCATAATAACCTCTTTGTATCCGCCCACTGCGCCGTCAGAGAAGGATGTAATCTCATACTTCCAACCCTTAGACTCAATGTACTTGGTGTACATACGCATCAAATCGCCCGCAAATAGAGCCGCCTCGTCGCCACCAGTACCACCACGAATCTCAAGAACAGCATTCTTTGCATCCTGTGGGTCTTTAGGGATAAGCAGCAGCTTAATCTCCTCTTCAAGTTGAGAAATCATAGGCTCAAGCTCCGCAATCTCCATACGAGCCATCTCGCGGAACTCCTCATCCTTCTCTGTTGCAAGGATATCCTTTGCATTGGCAAGGTCCGCCAGAGCCTTGCGGTAGCGATCTGCCGCCTCAATAATAGGCTCAAGCTCGCGGTACTCCTTGTTGTACTGTACAAATGCCTTGACGTCTGCAATTACGTCTGGGTCAGTGAGTTTCTGACCCAGCTCCTCGTATTTAATCTTCAGACCATCAAGGCGCATCAATATTGAATTTTCTGCCATTAGGTGTGTTTTATAAATTTATTATTAGAAGCTGTTTAAATGTCTACGAAATTACTTCTTTGACTTTGCATCTGCAGCCCTCTTGCTCTGAATCTTCAGGAAGTCAATAAGGGCCTCTTTGTACTCCTTAGCGTACTTGAACTCGTCGTGACCGCACCAGCCGTGACCGCCAGAAGGGTAGATGTGCATTGTTGCAGGGACACCATTAGCCTTCAGAGCCTCGTAGTAGAGGATTGAGCTGATTGGTGGCACTGTAAGGTCGTCGTCAGAGAGCAGAAGGATTGTTGGAGGAGTTGTTGTTGTCACGCGGTTCTCCAGCGAGTAGTAGTGCTGCTCGTTCTGTGTACGGTTCTTACCAAGAAGGTACATAAATGTGTTCTGGTGTGTAGCCCAAGTTGTACCAGTGATAACTGGGTAGAACAGAATAGAGAATGCAGGCTTATCCTTATCCTCGGTAAAGTTTGAGGTGTAAGCAGCGAGGTGACCACCTGCGCTACTACCGCAAATACCTACCTGAGCTGGGTCTACGCCCCACTTCTTACCCTTTGTACGCATATACTTAAGGGCTGCCTGTGCATCCTCAAGAGGAATCTCCTTATGTCCGAGGTTTGGCAGACGGTACTTAACCACTACACAAGAGATACCAAGGTCGCGGTAGAACTTTGCAATAGCGAAACCCTCGTGAGCGATACAAACCTTGCTATATCCACCACCAGGGAGAACTACAATACCCTGACCGGTAGCCTTTGCAGGGTCTGCCTTGTAGATGTAGAAGTCGGTCTGTGAGGTCTGCGAGAAGTGCAGGCGCTCGTTAATCTTCTCATCGCGAGTCTCATAGTTTGAGTGTGGAGCCTTGTCGTTGTTCCAGAAGTTTGTGATAATCTCATCTGCACCGCTCTGCTCAAGGCTAAGGGTGATGGTCTTCTGTGCTGAAGCACTAAGGGCGATTGCTGCTGTGGCAATCATAATAAAAAACTTTTTCATAGTATTAAGATTTATTGATTATTAGCAATTTAGAACGATAGTACCCACTCTTTTGTAGCCTCAAGCCACTGTGTCTTGTAGTCCTTCCAGCTATGTCCGCCACTTGGGAAGATGTGGTAGGATGCCTTTACGCCGTGATGCTTGAGCGCCTTGTAGTAGAGGGTAGAGTTGAATGTTGGTGCCAGCAAATCATCGTCGCAGTGCAGGATGAGTGTTGGCGGGGTATTGCTGTTTACCAGCAGGTCTACAGAGTGGTTATTAACCTCTTCTGGTGTGCGCCACTTGCCCAGTAGCTCCTCAAAGGTGCTCCACTGTGGCTTATTGGTCCAGATATGTCCGCTGATAACGGGGTAGTAGAGCACGGCGAAGTTAGGCTTCTGGTTGCCAGTAAGCACCACTGACGACCACGCTGCAAGGTGACCGCCCGCGCTGCTACCGCTAACGCCGACTTTCTGTGGGTCAATGCCCAGTCTCTCTGCGTTGGTGCGCATATACTCAACTGCTGCCGCAGCATCCTCAAGAGGTACCTCGGCGTGTCCATTTGGCAGACGGTACTTTACGACCATAGTGGTAATACCGTTCTCTGCAAGCCAACGACCAAGTCCAAAGTTGAGGTTTACGGTCTTATAACCGCCACCTGGGAAGATAATTAGGCTCTGTCCTTTACTCTGCTTAGCCTTGAAGATGTAGAAGAGAGTCTCGGTCGTGTGAGCGACCTTGTAGGTGCTTTTGCCTCTGTTAATCTTCTCTGGCTTGCTGTCGCAGTTTGAGTGAGGTGCTGTAGAGTTATCCCAGTAGCGGATAACCTCGTCTGCGCCACTCTCTGCTGCAAGAGATTGAGCTGTTGCTGTAGTGGCAAAGGCCAGTGCAGTAGCAAGAATTAGTAATTTTTTCATAGTCTATCTACTTTTTGTTGTTCTTATCAATAACCTCAATCCAATCCTCAATAGCATCAAGCCACTGCTGACGATAAGGCCACTTCAATCTGCCAGACCATCCGTGACCACCACTTGGGTAGATGTGCATAGAGGCCTTCACGCCATACTGTTTGAGCGCTTTGTAGTAGATTGTAGAGCTATATGGTGCCACTACATCGTCATCATCCGAGAGGAACATAATTGTCGGAGGGGTTGATGGCGTAACCATAGTGGATACAGAGAGTGCCTCGGCATCGGCTGTAGTTACACTCTTACCAGACAGACGGCAGTTTGCTGTATAGGTGTTGTAGTAGCGGTTGCGCTCCATAGCTCCGTAGACAAGGATTGCAAAGGCTGGCTTCTGACCATCAGGCAGATAGTTAGATATCCACGCTGCGAGGTGTCCACCTGCCGAGTTGCCACACACGCCCACCCTCTGCGGGTCAATGTTATACTTCTCGGCATTTGCTCTGAGGTAGTCAATAGCACCCACTGCATCCTCAAGCATAGCATCCATATGCCCATAGTTTGGCAGACGGTACTTTACCACAACGGCAGTAATACCCTTCTCGCGCAACCATACGGGGAATGAGTTTGGAAAACTTAAATATCCATAGCCACCACCAGGGTAGATTACTACAGAGTAGCCTGTAGCCTTCTCCTTTGGAGGGGTAAAGATATAGAGGTCTGCCGAGGAGGTGTTGTATACCTTGAACTTCTTCTTGACAAGCTCATCCTTCTCCATATTGTTGGAGTATTTGGCTGTGCTGTTGTCCCAGAGGTGTACAATCTCGTCTGCATCCGAATCTGTTACGGTAATAGTCTCCTGCGCAGTAGCGGAGTATAGCGCGCAGAGGGCGAGGGTTAATAACAAAAATCGCTTCATAGTTATTTGGTTTTTAGGTTTTGCATAATCTGTAGCCAATCCTTTATAACCCTCTTGCAAGGCTCGGCATAGCGCCACTCATCGTGACCTGCCCAGCCGTGCCCTCCCGATGGGAAGACGTGCATAGCGGCAGGGATGCCGTAGTGTTTGAGTGCCTTGTAGTAGGCCATAGAGTGTTCTGGCATTACCCTTACATCGTCATCAGCAAGCAGTAGCAGTGCTGGTGGGGTTGTTGGACTGACAAGGTTGTGCAGTGAGTAGCTCTCTTGCTCGGCATCTGTGCGGTTAGTTCCGAGCATAAGGCCAAAGGTACCACGATCAGCACTGCGCTTAGTACCATCTACAACAGAGTATATAAGGATTGAGAAGGCTGGCTTCTCGCTATCTGGAGTCACATTTGAGGTGTGACCTGCAAGGTATCCACCCGCAGAACTGCCAAGAATGCCCACTTGATTTGGGTCTACACCCCACGTTGCACCCTCGGTGCGCATATATCTGAGGGCAGCCTGCGCATCCTCTAATGGCACTTCGCGGTGTCCATTTGGCAGACGGTACTTTACGACTATGGCACTTACGCCTATAGAACGCAGGTACTGTCCAATCATAAAGCCGTCATACTTCATTGAGAGCTTGTAGTAGCCACCTCCAGGTACAATTACTACGCCCTGACCTGTCGCCTTTGCGGGGTCTGCCTTATAGATGTAGAAGTCGGTAGATGAAGTGAGTCTCATATCAAACTTTTTGTTCATCTGCTCATCTTCAGCAATCTCGTTTGAGTGTGGCGCAGAAGAGTTATCCCAGTAGTGGACAATCTCGTCAGCACCGCTATCCTCAAGCGATACGACAACCCTCTTTTGGGCTGTGGCGGAGAGTATTATACCCGCTAAAAGTGTTAAGGTCAGAAATCGTTTCATAGGTTTTAGGTTTTTGCTATTTTCGGTCTCTCTCAATGGCTAACCAGTCGGCAATGGCGCGCTTTGCAGGCTCGGCATAGTGCCACTCGTCGTGACCTGCCCAGCCGTGCGCTCCCGCAGGGAAGAGGTAGAGCGCCGAGCGAACACCGTGACGCTTGAGAGCCTTGTAGTAGGTCGTTGTGATTGTTGACGGCACGGTAGTATCCTCATCTGTGTGCATCAGCAGTGTCGGTGGAGTCTCTGGCGTGACAAGATTCTCGCACGAGTTGTTCTCAATATCTACTTGTGTGCGCCACTTGCCAAGCAGACGCTCAAAGCAGTTTTGCAGACGGTAATTTGACCACACATCGCCACCCGTAGATGGGTAGATAAGGATGTTGAACTTTGGTCGCTCCTCAACGGCAAGGGTATGGGTAGCAAGGGCGGCAAGGTGTCCACCTGCCGAGCAGCCGAGCATACCTACCTGCTGTGGGTCAATTCCCAGCTCATTAGCCTGCTCGCGCATATAGTGCAGAGCGGCAATAGTATCCTCAAGGACCACCTCACGCACACCATTTGGCAGACGGTACTTTACAACGATAGCCGTAACGCCTATAGAGCGCAGATACTGGGCAATCTTAAAGCCGTCGTACTGCATAGAGAGCTTGTAGTAGCCACCGCCAGGCACAACAACTACGCCCTGATCTGTAGCCTTTGCGGGGTCTGCCTTGTAGAGGTAGAAGTCGGTAGATGTGGTCTGGCTCATGTTGAGCTTGCTGTCTATCGTCTCGTCGTCGGTAATGCCATTTGAGTGTGGCGCAGAAGAGTTATCCCAGTAGTGGACAATCTCATCGGCACCACTCTGCTCTGGCGTTACGACAACCCTCTTCTGGGCCGTAACAGTGAGCGTTACGGCCAAAGAGAGGAGTATGGTGAGTCTCTGTTTCATTACTTAACGATGTTGATAATCTTTCCAGGTACAACGATAATCTTCTTTGGCGTTGCACCCTCAAGCCAACGTTGTACCTCTGGCTTGGTTACGATGTCGGCCTGTAGCTCGGCTGGTGTAGCGTTGAGCGGATAGACCTGCTTGTGGCGCAGCTTGCCGTTAATCATCACTGGGTACTCAAAGCTACTCTCAACAAGGTACTGCTCATTGCAAACTGGGTATGCGGCGTTGAAGATTGTATCCTCGTGACCAAGCATACTCCACAGCTGCTCGGTAATATGTGGTGCAAATGGAGCGAGGAGCACTGCTAATGGCTCAATAATCTCGCGCTTGTGACACTCACCCAGCTCGTTGACACAAATCATAAAGGCTGCCACAGAGGTGTTGAACGAGAAGTTTTCGATATCCTCACGAATCTTCTTGATAGTCTTGTGCAGGCTCTTAAGCTCCTTCTCTGTAGCCTTCTCGTCGGTCACAGCCCACTCTCCATTGCGGTCGTGGAACAGACGCCAGAAGCGGCGCAGGAACTTATGCACACCGTCAATACCGTTTGTATCCCAAGGCTTTGCCTGCTCAAGTGGGCCGAGGAACATCTCGTACATACGCAGTGTGTCAGCGCCATACTGCTCAACAATATAGTCTGGGTTTACCACATTGAACATAGACTTTGACATCTTCTCAATCTCCCAGCCGCAGATATACTGGCCATCCTCAAGGATAAACTCTGCGCTCTGGAACTCTGGCATCCAGTTGCGGAACGCCTCAAGGTCAAGAACATCATTCTTGACGATATTCACATCTACATGAATCTTCTGTGTCTGGTACTGCTCGCGCAGGTTGTACGACACAAACTTATTGGTACCAACGACGCGGTATACGAAGTTAGAGCGTCCCTGAATCATACCCTGATTTACCAACTTCTTGAACGGCTCACTCTCGCATACATAGCCAAGGTCGTAGAGGAACATATTCCAGAAGCGGGAGTACATAAGGTGACCCGTTGCATGCTCAATACCGCCGATATAGAGGTCTACATTTCTCCAGTACTCGTTTGCATCCTTTGACACAAGAGCCTCAGAGTTATGTGGGTCCATATAGCGGAGGAAGTATGCCGATGAGCCTGCAAAGCCCGGCATTGTTGAGAGCTCAAACTCCCAGCCCTCTACGCGAGCCAAAGGTGGCTCGCCCTGCTCTGTAGGGCCGAAGTTCTCAATTGCTGGCAGGGTGATAGGAAGCTCGCTCATATCTGCTGGGCGGGCAATATTGCCCTCATAGCGAATTGGGAACGGCTCGCCCCAGTATCTCTGGCGAGAGAAGATAGCATCACGCAGGCGGTAGTTTACAAGTCGCTTACCAAGACCGCGACGCTCAACCTCTTCAAACATCTTGTAGATAGCCTCCTTAACATCAGTGCCATTGAGGAAGTCGGAGTTAATCATTGCACCCTCCTTGGCATCGTATGAAGCCACAGAAAGGTCTCCACCCTCAACCACTGGGATAATCTCAAGTCCGAAGTGGCGAGCAAAGGCGTAGTCGCGCGAGTCGTGGGCAGGAACGGCCATAATTGCGCCTGTGCCGTAGCCTGCAAGCACATAGTCCGATGCGTAGATAGGAATCTGCTTGCCAGTGAATGGGTTTACGGCATAAGCGCCAGTAAAGACTCCACTCACACGCTTTGTGTCAGAGATTCGCTCGCGCTCTGAGCGCTTCTTGGTCTGAGCGATATACTCCTCAACAGCAGCCTTCTGCTCTGGGGTGGTCATGTCGTCAAGCCACTCGTGCTCTGGAGCAACAACCATAAATGTAACGCCGAAGATAGTATCAGGGCGTGTTGTAAATATCTCAAGCTTGCGAAGAGTGCCGTCTGCCATCTGCGCATCAAAGAATACCTGCGCACCCTCCGAGCGGCCAATCCAGTTGCGCTGAATCTCCTTCAGTGACTCGCTCCACTCAAGGCTCTCAAGACCGTCAAGCATACGCTGTGCGTAGGCTGTTACGCGCAGCGACCACTGCTTCATCTTGCGCTGCTCTACTGGGTAACCACCACGAACAGAGAGCCCATCCTTAACCTCGTCATTGGCAAGCACAGTACCCAATTTTGGACACCAGTTTACCATTGTATCGGCACGGAAGGCGAGGCGATAGTTCTGCAGGGTCTGCTCCTTCTGCTCCTCGTTCATTGCAGCCCACTGCTCGGCAGTAAAAGTCATCTCGCTGCTGCAAGCGGCATCTACACCATCTGTTCCGTGTGCCTCAAAGTGAGAAACAAGGCTCTCTATAGGCATTGCCTTCTGCTCCTTGCGGTCGTAGTAGTGAGCAAACATCTTGAGGAAAGCCCACTGAGTCCACTTGTAGTACTCTGGGTCGCAGGTGCGCACCTCGCGGTTCCAGTCGTAGCAGAAGCCAATCTTGTCAAGCTGCTCGCGGTAGCGGGCAATATTCTTCTCGGTAGTTACTGCAGGGTGCTGACCAGTCTGGATAGCATACTGCTCTGCAGGTAGACCAAAGGCGTCGTATCCCATAGGGTGGAGGACATTGTATCCACAAAGACGCTTGTAGCGTGAGTAGATATCTGATGCGATATATCCCAGCGGGTGACCCACATGTAGACCCGCACCAGATGGGTATGGGAACATATCAAGAACATAGAACTTTGGGCGTGAAGGGTCTACCTCCACGCGGTAGATGTCACGCTCTCTCCACTCTTTTTGCCATTTGGCCTCAATCTCTCTAAAATTGTAATCCATAGCTTTATGATTTTTTTCTTTGTTGTTTTCCGCTGTCTATCAGTCCCTTACGCGCTCGCGCATCGCATACGCGTGTGTCTGATTTGCAAAGATAGTAAATTTTAATGGAAAAATGGCACACTAAATCAAGATTTTCTCAACCTCTGCGGTCTGTAGCATCGCCTCTAATTTGTGTTTTTGATTTTTGTTGACTACCTTTGTATTGTGCCTAATGTGGGCATACAGCAAGATACAACAACCTAAAAACGACTTAAAATATGAAAAGAACACTGCTTTTTATCTCGGCATTGTTTGTGGCTGTGTCAGCTCTGGCGCAGGAGTATACTACTCGCTATCAGAGTGTTACCGAGCCACAAACTCTTCTGCCAACTGGTTATGTGCGTCTATCGCGCCGTGAGATTTTTCTGCCGACAGTTAATGGTTACAACCCGTACAAGGCGGATTTGCATATGCACAGCACCCTTACCGATGGTGTGGTAAACATCAAAGGCCGTATGGAGGAGGCGTGGAGCGATGGATTGGATATCCTTGCAGCCACAGAGCATATGTCCATTAGACCTGTAGCGGACAAGGAGGGTCAGGCGACTCCAGAGAGTGCAAAACTCAAGAGGAGCAAGGCTGCCACAAAGGCTGTTGAGAGTGCAACGAAGATTGCCGACGACTTTGGTCTGCTCGTTATTCCGGGTGTGGAGCTTACGGGCGATGCCAAGACGCAGGGACACTTCAATGCTCTCTTTACGACCGACAACAGCGTGTTGTACGACTACGACGCTATGCAGGCTATCCGTAACGCTCGCCAGCAGGGCGCGCTCATTATGCACAACCACCCAGGTTGGCGACACTCAACGCTTGAGATGACCGATTTTGAGAAGGCTACATACGCCGAGGGTCTTATTGACGGCATTGAGTTGATGAATGGAGCCTACTTCTACCCCGGAGCTTTTGAGACAGCCAAGAGACACAATCTCTTTATGACCTCAAACACAGATATTCACGCCACAACAGCTGCGCAGTACCGAGAGAATGGACATCTTCGCAATATGACAATCATCTTCGCCAAAGAGTCTACTTTGGAGAGTATTCGTGAGGCATTAGAGGCTCACCGCACACTCTGCTACTCGTTTGGCACTATCGGCGGCGAAGAGAGACTTCTCAAGGAGTTTTTTGAGGCCTCAATAACTGTAAAAAAGCTCTCTGTAGACAAGAAAAAAAAGAGTCAGCGAGTGATGATAACTAACACAACATCACTGCCTTACACGCTTCGCTTTGGTAAGGGCAATCCCGTTGTTTTGCGCCCGCTCAGCTCCACTATTGTTACTGCAAAAGTTGGCAAGCCTATGCAGTGTACGGTGCTCAATATGTTTTATGGCGCAAATGAGCATCCAGTGTTGTCAATCAAATAACCTAACCATATGAAAAAGTTTATTGTTTTAGCACTGTTGTGCCTCGCTGTAGGTGCAACATCGCAGGCGCAGAGTCGCCTTGAGCATCTGACTGTAAAGAGTGAAATTTTGGGCGTAGAGAAGGCATATTCGGTCTATCTTCCTGATGGTTACGACACCTCTGCGGAGCGTTATCCAGTTCTCTATCTTCTTCACGGTGCGTGGGGAAACCACAAGTCTTGGAATCGCACTGGCGGTGGCGAGCAACCCCGTATTACAGATGAGCAAATCGCTAAGGGAGAGGCCGTGAAGATGATTGTCGTAATGCCCGATGCAACTGGTATAGGCGAGCGCCGAGGTGGTAAAAATATGGGGTATTTTAATGTTAGCAACTGGGCTTACGAAGACTTCTTCTTCCAGGAGTTTATCCCTCATATTGACAAGACTTTCAGGACTATAGCTACTAAGGAGGGTCGTGCAATAGCAGGCCTTTCAATGGGTGGCGGAGGCTCTGTAGTCTACGCACAACACCACCCAGAGATGTTCAGCGCCTGCTACTCTACAAGCGGACTGCTTGACCACCGCTACCGCGTAGTGCCTACGAAGGTTGATGAGATTGAGTGGCTATGGTCTGTGGCTCATACCTCACCAGTTGAATTTTTGCGCCACGCAACAGCTGCGGAGATTGAAAAATTGCACACTGTTCGCTGGATGTTGGATTGCGGAGATGACGACTCTCTGATACAGACAAACCTCGATTTTTATAGCGAGATGAAGCGCGCAAAAGTGAACGTTGAGTTCCGCGTCCGCGATGGCGTCCACGACTGGAAATTCTGGCGCGAAGCCCTGCCTCTAATCCTTGGATTCTCGTTTCCTGTAGAGAAGTAGTTGGAACTGCCAATGGCAGTTCGCTATTAGCCATTAGCCATTGGCCATTGGCAAAGTAGACACAGTAGGGAGATTAAGGAAATTAGTGAGTTTAAGGAGAATTTTCCCTAAATTCGCTAACTTCCTTAACCTCCCTAAACTCTCTGTTCTGCGTTAGCCGTTCTGCGTAGCAAGCCAATGGCCAATGGCCAACGGCTAACAGCTAATAACCATATCGTAAAACGATAAATTTTAACACGCCGTTTAACCCACCGATTTAGGTCGGTTTATGCCCCGTAAGTGCCTAAAAAATCGTACTTTGAGAAGAATTTTTCACTCTAAATCACAATTTTTTAAAAATTTTTACAGACCCTGCTTTTTTTCAAAATGTGCAATATATAACACATTGTAAATCAAGGCATTAAAAAATGGCATATAAATAAAATATTATTTTGTTTGAAAAATCATAAGAAAAAAGAATAAGCAAACCGACGAAAATGCCCCGAAATCACCCGATTTTGGGGTCTGTTTTTGACATATATATAGTGTGAATTAAAATTTTTGATTAACTTTGCACCCGCCTAACGGCAAAAACGAAATAGAAATTGGGGGCGAGTCCCCCGCAAGTTTAACAAAATTTAAAGGTTTTTTTAGATGCCTACAATTCAACAGCTAGTAAGAAACGGCAGAGCAAAGATGGAGGACAAGTCTAAGTCTCCAGCTCTGGCAGCGTGCCCTCAGCGTCGTGGCGTTTGTACTCGTGTGTACACCACCACACCTAAGAAGCCAAACTCGGCTATGCGTAAGGTAGCACGTGTAAGATTGACCAATGGCAAGGAGGTCAACGCCTACATCCCAGGAGAGGGCCACAACTTGCAGGAGCACTCAATTGTGCTTGTTCGTGGAGGTCGTGTTAAGGACCTTCCAGGTGTTCGTTATCACCTTGTTCGAGGTGCACTCGATTCAGCAGGTGTAGACGGTCGTCGTCAGCGTCGTTCTAAGTACGGTGCAAAGCGCCCTAAGGCAGGTGCTAAGAAATAAGCCTTAAACGATTAACAATTTACTAAGAAAAGCGAAAACAATGAGAAAAGCTAAGCCAAAGAAGCACACTCTACTTCCTGATCCAAAGTTCAACGACGTGGCTGTAACCCGCTTCGTGAACAACTTGATGTTGGATGGCAAGAAGAGTATTGCCTACACCATTTTCTACAATGCTTTGGAGTTGGTGGGCAAGAAGATGAAGGATGCTGATAAATCTCCACTTGAGGTTTGGAAACAAGCCCTTGAGAATGTCACTCCGCAGGTTGAGGTAAAATCTAAGCGTATCGGTGGTGCGACATTCCAGGTACCAATGGAGGTTCGTCCGGAGCGCAAGATTTCTATTTCGATGAAAAACCTTGTACTCTTTGCACGTAAGCGTTCCGGTAAGACTATGGCAGAGAAGCTTGCTGCAGAGATAGTAGATGCTTACAACTCTATGGGTGCTGCCTTCAAGCGTAAGGAGGAGATGCACCGTATGGCAGAGGCAAACAAGGCATTTGCACACTTCAGATTTTAATTTATAGGAGAGACAGACAATGGCTGCAAGAGATCTTAAATACACAAGAAACATCTGTATCATGGCTCACATTGATGCCGGTAAGACTACTACATCCGAGCGTATTCTCTTCTATACGGGTAAAACCCACAAGATTGGCGAGACCCACGAGGGTGCCGCTACTATGGACTGGATGGTTCAGGAGCAGGAGCGCGGTATTACCATTACTTCTGCTGCTACAACAGCTTTCTGGCACTACAAGGATCACCAGTATCAGATTAACCTTATCGACACCCCAGGACACGTTGACTTTACTGTTGAGGTAGAGCGTTCTCTCCGTGTTCTTGACGGCGCAGTGGCAACATTCTGTGCTGTAGGTGGTGTTGAGCCTCAGTCTGAGACCGTTTGGCGTCAGGCTGATAAGTACAATGTACCTCGTATCGGTTATGTAAACAAGATGGACCGTACAGGTGCTGACTTCTTCGCCGTTTGCTCTCAGATTAAGGAGCACTTTGGTACAACTGCTCTTCCAGTAGTTCTTCCAATCGGTGTTGAGGATAAGTTTGAGGGTCTTATTGATCTTATTTATAATAACGCGATCTACTATTACGACGACAAGACTGTTCGTGATAACTTTGAGCTCCGCGAGATTCCTGACCACATGAAGGCTGAGGCTGAGGAGTGGCGTAACAAGCTCATTGAGGAGGTTGCTGCTACTGACGATGCGCTGATGGAGAAGTTCTTTGAGGACCCTAACTCAATCACTCCAGATGAGCTTATCGCAGCTATCCGTACAGCTACTATGAACATGACGCTGGTACCAATGCTCTGCGGTTCGTCATTCCACAACAAGGGCGTTCAGAAGCTCCTTGACTACATCATGGCATTCCTTCCATCTCCACTCGACGTTCCTGCTGTTGAGGGTATCAACCCTAAGACAGAGGAGACTGAGGTTCGTAATGCAGATGAGAACGATCCATTCTGTGGTCTTGCCTTTAAGATCGCAACCGACCCATTCGTAGGTCGTCTGGCATTCGTGCGCGTTTACTCAGGTAAGCTTGATGCTGGTTCTTACGTATACAACGCTCGTAGTGGCAAGCGTGAGCGTATCAGCCGTATCTACCAGATGCACGCAAACAAGCAGAACCCTATGGAGAGTGTAACTGCTGGTGATATCTGCGCTGCAGTAGGTTTCAAGGAGATTCACACAGGTGATACCCTTTGCGCTGAGAACGCACCTATCATCCTTGAGCAGATGACATTCCCAGAGCCTGTTATCGGTCTTGCTGTTGAGCCAAAGACTCAGAAGGATCTTGATAAGCTCGGTATCGCACTTGCTAAGCTGGCTGAGGAGGACCCAACCTTCACTGTTCGTACAGATGAGGAGAGCGGTCAGACAATCATCAGCGGTATGGGTGAGCTTCACCTTGACATCATCGTTGACCGTCTTCGTCGTGAGTTCGGCGTAGAGATTAACCAGGGTGCTCCACAGGTGAACTACAAGGAGGCTCTTACTGCTACCGTTCAGCACCGTGAGGTATTCAAGAAGCAGACCGGTGGTCGTGGTAAGTTTGCAGATATCATCTTTGAGATTGGTCCTGCAGATGACGATAAGCCAGGTCTTACATTCGTTGACGAGGTTAAGGGTGGTAACGTACCTAAGGAGTTCATCCCAGCTGTTCAGAAGGGCTTTGAGTCAGCAATGGCTAACGGTGCACTCGCAGGTTACACTATTGACTCTATGAAGGTTACCCTCAAGGATGGTTCATTCCACCCAGTTGACTCAGACCAGCTCTCATTTGAGATCTGTGCTCGTAACGGTTTCCGTCAGGCTGCTCCAAAGGCAGGTTCTGTAATCATGGAGCCTATTATGTCAGTTGAGGTTGTAACTCCAGAGGAGAGCATGGGTGATATCATCGGTGACCTTAACAAGCGTCGCGGTCAGATTCAGGGTATGGAGTCTAAGGGTACCGCTCGCGTTGTGAAGGCTAAGGTGCCACTGTCAGAGATGTTCGGTTATGTAACCGTACTCCGTACAATCTCTTCAGGTCGTGCAACTTCATCAATGGAGTTCTCTCACTTTGAGGAGGTTCCAGCAAACCTTGCAAAGGAGATTATTGAGAAATCGGGTAAAAAGAAGGATTTAGAGTAAAAGTAAAGAATATGAGCCAGAAAATTAGAATTAAGCTGAAGTCTTTTGACCACAACTTGGTAGATAAGTCAGCTGAGAAGATTGTTAAGGCAGTACGTAGCACAGATGCAGTTGTTAGCGGTCCAGTGCCACTCCCAACTCGCAAGCAGATCTACACTGTAAACCGTTCAACCTTCGTAAACAAGAAGGCACGTGAGCAGTTCCAGCTCTGCACTTTCAAGCGTATCATTGACATCTACTCATCTACTCCAAAGACTATTGACGCTCTGATGAAGCTTGAGCTTCCTTCAGGTGTTGAGGTAGATATCAAGTGCTAAGCGTCTGAGATAGACAGCGTTAGATACATATTCCTGAAGTGCAGCAGGTAGGCAACTGCCAGCTGCACTAAGGAGTTTACCGCGTATACATTTTATATAGGTATAACATACAAAATTCACTTATTTATTAACAAACCGTAATTAGACAGAAAAAATGTCAGGACTAATTGGAAAGAAAATCGGAATGACTTCCGTGTACAGTGCCGAGGGAAAAAATATTCCATGCACTGTAATTGAGGCTGGTCCGTGTGTAGTTACGCAAATCAAGACTGTCGAGAAGGATTCTTACGAGGCAGTTCAGATTGCCTATGACGACAAGAGTGAAAAGCACACCAGCAACAGTTTGTTAGGTCACTTCAAGAAAGCCGGCACTACCCCAAAACGCAAGATGGCTGAATTTCAGGGTATGCCAGAGGTGAACCTTGGCGATGTACTTACCGTAGACCTATTCTCTGAGGAGGACTGGGTAGACGTAACCGGGATCAGCAAGGGTCGAGGCTTTCAGGGTGTTGTAAAGCGTCACGGCTTTGCCGGCGTGGGTGGTCAGACTCACGGTCAGCACAACCGTCAGCGTAAGCCAGGTTCACTTGGTGCATCATCTTATCCATCACGCGTCTTCAAGGGTAAGCGTTTGCCTGGTCAGATGGGTGGTGTTCAGGTTAAGATTCTTAACTTGAAAGTATTAAAGGTAATACCTGAGAACAACCTTATTCTTGTAAAGGGTTCAATTCCAGGTGCAAAGGGTTCTTATTTAACAATTGAGAAGTAGTATGGAATTAGCAGTATTGAACGCACAGGGTCAGCAGACAGGTCGTACCGTTGTTCTTTCTGACGCAGTATTCGGCGTGGAGGCTAATGACCACGCTATCTACCTTGATGTAAAGCAGTATCTTGCAGATCAGCGTCAGGGTACTCACAAGTCAAAGCAGCGTAATGAGGTTGCAGGTTCTACCCGTAAGTTGAAGAGACAGAAGGGTACTGGTGGTGCTCGTTGCGGTAGCATTAAGAGTCCTCTGTTCCCAGGAGGTGGTCGTATTTTTGGTCCAGTACCACGCGACTACAGCTTCAAGCTCAACAAGAAGCTTAAGAGACTCGCTCGTCGTAGCGCTCTTACTTACAAGGCACAGGCTGGCGCAATCACTGTTGTTGAGAACATCGCTCTCGATGCTCCAAAGACAAAGAGTGTAGTTGCACTTGCTTCAGCTCTCAAGGTAGCAGACAAGAAGGTGTTGGTAGTCCTGCCGGAGACCAATGTTAACCTCGCTCTCTCTTGCCGCAATCTCCCTTACGTAAAGACTATCCTCGCAGAGAATCTTAACACTTATGAGGTTATGAACGCATCTGCAGTAGTTATGGTTGAGGGTGCAGAAAATGTATTAAATGTAATGTTAGCTTAAAAATCGGAAAGAAAATGGAAGTAATTATTAAGCCTATTTTAACCGAGAAGATGACGATTCAGGGCGAAAAGTTGAATCGCTACGGTTTTATCGTTGACGTAAGGGCTAACAAGTTGCAGATTCGCAACGCCGTTGAGCAGATGTACAACGTAGTGGTTACAGATGTAAACACAATTCGTTACATGGGTAAACTTAAGAGCCGCTATACAAAGGCTGGTTTGCTTGAGGGCCGCGCAAACAACTTCAAGAAAGCAATTGTTACCTTGAAGGATGGAGATCAGATTGATTTTTACAGTAATATCTAACAGAGATGGCAGTAAGAAAGTTTAAGCCGGTTACTCCCGGTACAAGACATAAGATTATCGGTACCTTCGATGAGGTAACAACTTCCAAGCCAGAGAAGTCTTTGCTTGAGGCAAAGAAGAGCACTGGTGGTCGTAATAATTCCGGTAAGATGACCGTACGCTATATCGGCGGAGGTCACAAGCAGATGTATCGTTTGGTTGACTTCAAGCGTGTTAAGGATGGCGTTGCTGCGACTGTAAAGACAATCGAGTACGATCCAAATCGTACAGCTCGTATTGCACTTGTAGTCTATGCAGATGGCCAGAAGAGCTATATCCTTGCACCAAATGGTCTTCAGGTAGGTCAGACCGTAATCAGCGGATCTGGCGTAGCACCAGAGGTAGGAAACGCTCTTCCACTTGCAGAGATTCCACTCGGTACATTGATCCACAACATTGAACTCTACCCAGGTCAGGGTGCGCAGATGGCGCGTTCTGCCGGTTCATACGCTCAGCTGTTGGCACGTGAGGGCAAGTTTGCTATCATCAAGTTGCCTTCTGGTGAGACTCGTATGGTACTCGTAACATGCCGTGCGACTGTAGGCGTTGTATCAAATGTTGATCACAACCTTGAGTCGTCAGGTAAGGCTGGTCGTAAGCGTTGGCTCGGTCGCCGTCCTCACAACCGTGGTGTTGTAATGAACCCAGTAGATCACCCAATGGGTGGTGGTGAAGGTCGTGCTTCAGGAGGTCACCCACGCTCACGCAAGGGTCTGTTGGCTAAGGGTAAGAAGACCCGTAATCCAAAGAAGACTTCGGCTAAGTTTATTATTTCAAAGCGCAAAAAATAATTAAAAAGAGTACATAATGAGCCGTTCATTAAAAAAAGGACCATTCATTGACCCAAAGCTTGAGGCAAAGGTTGTTGCACAGGCAGAAGGCAATAAGAAGTCTGTAATTAAGACTTGGTCACGAGCAAGTATGATTTCGCCTGACTTCGTAGGTCAGACAATCGCTGTACACAACGGAAACAAGTTCATTCCAGTTTATGTAACTGAGAATATGGTAGGTCACAAGCTTGGTGAGTTTGCTCCTACACGTAACTTCCGTGGTCACGCAGGTAACAAGAAAAAATAGTAGGTAGACAATGGGATCAAGAAAAGCAATAAGAGCCGAGAAATTAAAGGCTGAGAAGAAGCAGAAGGCTATCGCCATTATGCGTGACTGCCCAACCTCTCCACGCAAGATGCGTCTTGTAGCAGACATCATTCGCGGTGTAGAGATCAATAAGGCACTTGGAATCCTTCGCTATTCAAAGAAGGAGGCATCTATCAGATTGGAGAAGCTGCTTAAGTCAGCTATCGCAAACTGGGAGGCAAAGAACGAGGGTGTTCGTCTTGAGGATGTAACTCTCTGCGTTAGCCAGATTACTGTAGACTGTGGCCGTATGCTTAAGCGTATCCAGCCAGCTCCACAGGGTCGTGCACACCGCATCCGTAAGCGCTCCAACCACGTTACGATCGTAGTAGACAAAATGGTAACCGAAGAAAATAAGTAGACAATGGGACAGAAAGTTAATCCAATAGCAAACCGTCTCGGCATCATTCGCGGTTGGGATTCCAACTGGTTTGGTGGTAAAGATTTCTCAGAGAAATTGGTTGAAGACGCAAAGATTCGTAAGTACTTGAATGTCCGCTTGGCTAAGGCAAGTATTTCGAAGATTATCATTGAGCGTACACTCAAGCTCGTAACAGTAACTATCTCAACTGCACGCCCAGGTTTTATCATTGGTAAGGGTGGCGCAGAGGTTGATAAGCTTAAGGAGGAGCTCAAGAAGCTGTTCCGTAAGGAGATTCAGATCAACATCTTTGAGGTAAAGCGTCCAGATATTGACGCTACTATCGTAGGTCAGTCTATCGCACGCCAGCTTGAGGGTCGTGTATCACACCGCCGCGCAATCAAGACCGCTATCGGTAACGCAATGCGTAACGGCGCTGAGGGTATCAAGATTCAGATTTCAGGTCGTGTTGGTGGCGCCGAGATGGCCCGCTCAGAGACTATAAAG
Organism: Alistipes sp.; assembly: GCA_017938765.1. Taxonomy (GTDB): domain Bacteria; phylum Bacteroidota; class Bacteroidia; order Bacteroidales; family Rikenellaceae; genus Alistipes. The sequence goes on from JAGBAX010000022.1 coordinate 43,853, forward strand.
GATGGTCGTATTCCACTTCACACATTCCGTGCAGATGTAGACTACCACTTGGCAGAGGCAATCACCAAGGTAGGTGTTCTGGGTATCAAGACATGGATCTGTCACGGTACTGTATATGGCAAGCGTGATCTCTTTGAGATTGCAGGCGCAGCATCACAGCAGGGTGGAAACCAGCAGCAGGGTGGTCGTCGTGGTAACGGACCAAAGAAAAGAAGAAATAACAACAAGTAGTACCTTTTAAAAGCAAATAACAATTATGTTACAGCCAAAAAAGACCAAGTTTAGAAGAATGCAAAAGGGTCGTATGAAGGGTGTTGCTCAGAGAGGTAACCAACTTGCATACGGTTCATTCGGCATCAAGGCGCTGGAGTCTTCATGGATTACCGGTCGCCAGATTGAGGCAGCCCGTCAGGCTATTACCCGTTATATGAAGCGTGAGGGTCAGATTTGGATCCGCATCTTCCCTGATAAGCCAATTACCAAGAAGCCAGCCGAGGTACGTATGGGTAAGGGTAAGGGTAATCCAGAGGGATTCGTAGCACCTGTAACCCCAGGTCGTATTCTGTTTGAGGCAGAGGGTGTACCAATGGCAGTAGCTCAGGAGGCACTGCGTCTTGGCGCACAGAAGCTGCCAATTACAACAAAGTTCATTGTTCGCCGTGACTACGACGAGGCAACTGCATTGTAAAAAGGAGGATTTAATATGAAAGCAGCTGAAATTAAAGAGATGTCCGCACAGGACTTGCAGGAGCGTATTGCAGCCGAGAAGGCAAACCTCGCTTCAATGAAGGTACAACACGCCGTATCTCCGGTTGAAAATCCTTCTAACATTAAGAAAACTCGCAGAGATATAGCTCGTATGCTGACAATTCTGCATCAAAAGTAAGAGACGATTATGGAAAGAAATCTTAGAAAAGAGCGTATCGGCGTAGTTGTCAGCACCAAGATGGAGAAGACCATCGTAGTAGCTGTCGCTCGTAAGGTAAAGCATCCAATCTACGGTAAGTTCGTAAACAAGACTACCAAGTTTGTAGCAGAGTGTCTGGACGAGACCGTACGCGAGGGTGATACAGTACGCATTATGGAGACCCGCCCGTTGAGCAAGACGAAGCGTTGGAGATTAGTACAAATCATTGAAAGAGCGAAGTAGTTATGATACAGCAAGAAAGCAGACTCGTAGTAGCTGATAACAGCGGCGCAAAGGAGGTTCTTTGTATCCGCGTGCTTGGTGGCACAAAGCGCCGCTATGCATCTATCGGCGATAAAATCGTAGTGGCTGTTAAGAGCGCATCCCCATCCGGAGACGTGAAGAAGGGTGCTGTTTCAAAGGCAGTCGTAGTAAGAACAAAGAAGGAGATTCGTCGTGCCAACGGTTCGTACATTCGTTTCGATGACAACGCCGTAGTACTCCTCAACAACCAGGGCGAAATGCGTGGTACTCGTATCTTTGGTCCAGTAGCTCGTGAGCTTCGTGACCAGTATATGAAGATTATCTCCCTTGCCCCTGAAGTATTGTAATATTAAAAACAGGTAGAAATATGTCAGTTAAATTGCATATTAAGAAAGGGGATACCGTTTGCGTAATCGCAGGTGACAACAAGGGCCAGCAGGGCAAAGTCCTGAAGGTTGAGGTGTCAAAGCAGCGCGCAATTGTCGAGGGTGTAAACCTCGTCAAGAAGGCTACAAAGCCTAACGCACAGAACCCACAGGGTGGTATCGTAGAGCAGGAGGCTCCGATTCACATCTCTAACCTGCAGTTGCTCGACCCACAGAGTGGCAAGCCAACTCGCGTAGGCCGTCGTGCAAATGCAGAAGGTAAATTAGTTCGTTTCGCTAAAAAATCGGGAGAGGAGATTAAATAATGGCATACATTCCATCACTCAAGACACAGTATAAGGAGCAGATTGTCCCTGCCCTTATGAAGGAGTTTGGATACAGCAGCGTTATGCAGTGTCCTAAGCTCGAGAAGATCGTGATCAACCAGGGTATGGGTCAGGCAGTTGCCGATAAGAAGCTTATCGACATCGCGCAGGAGGAGCTTACCGTGATCGCTGGTCAGAAGGCAGTTCAAACACGTTCTCGTAAGGATATCTCTAACTTTAAGCTCCGTAAGGGCATGCCTATCGGTGTTAGAGTAACCCTTCGCCAGAATCGTATGTACGAGTTCTTGGAGCGTCTTATCGCAGTTGCTCTCCCTCGTATCCGCGACTTCAAGGGTATCAACGATCGTTTCGACGGCCAGGGTAACTACACCCTCGGTGTAACCGAGCAGATTATCTTCCCTGAGATTGACATCGACAAGATTACCAAGATCTTCGGTATGGAGATTACATTTGTAACATCGGCAAAGACTGACGAGGAGGCTTATGCACTTCTCCGCGAGTTCGGTCTGCCTTTCAAAAACGCTAAAAAGAACCAATAGTCTATGGCAAAGGAATCAATGAAGGCTCGCGAGGTAAAGCGCGAGAAACTTGCAGCCCGCTATGCACACAAGCGTGAGCAGATTGCTGCTCAGCTCAAGGCAGGCGAGATTGACCACGAGGAGGCTTGGATTGCACTGTCAAAGTTGCCACGCAACTCCAATCCAATCCGCCAGCACAACCGTTGCAAGCTCACAGGTCGTCCGAAGGGCTATATGCGTCAGTTCGGTATCAGCCGTATCCAGTTCCGTGAGATGGCTTCAGCTGGACTTATCCCTGGCGTAAAGAAGGCAAGCTGGTAATAAAAACCCGATAGGGGAGAGGTAACTTTTATACCTCTCCCCACATCGGCTTTTAAAGGAGGGGGCAATATAAATGGCGGGTCAGTGTGGATGAGCGAAGATGAGGCGTTAAAGGTTGACCTTTTTAGTCGATTTTTTGACCACAGTGATACGCATAGACACCCCTTACAAACAACCGTGAAAAGATAGTGCCGAGTTGTATTCAATCAATTAATTTTCAAAAAATTAGGAGAATTTACAAAAAATCACTATCTTTGCGCGATTTGAAATGCAAAAATTGCAGTTGAAACGCACCCAAATCCTGCTCAGAAGTGCCTGTGGGGCACATTTGGCAGAGGGAGGGCTTGCGCTTTTGGTGCGATAAGAGGCGGGGGTAAAATACCGACTCAAAACAAATTTTATTAACTATTTTTTAATTTTTAACTTTTAATTCTTACAATTATGACTGATCCAATCGCGGATTTTCTCACGAGAATTAGAAACGCAGTGAAAGCCAACCACAAGGTGGTTGAAGCTCCTGGCTCAAAAATTAAAGAGGCCATCACTAAAATTCTCTACGAGCAGGGTTACATCCTTGCTTACAAGTTCGACAAGGATGAGAAGGGTCATCCTGTAATCAAGATTGCGCTCAAGTGGAACGCGGCAACTAAGACCAACGCTATCAAGGATTTGAAGCGTGTATCACGTCCAGGTCTTCGTCAGTACTCATCTGTAGCTGATATGCCACGTGTACAGAACGGTTTGGGTATCGCAATCGTATCTACTTCTAAGGGTATCATGACAGGTGCACAGGCTTGCCGTGAGAACGTTGGAGGCGAGGTATTGTGCTATGTTTATTAATCATTAAACCGAAAGAAAAATGTCAAGAATTGGTAAATTACCTGTAATCTTACCTGCCGGCGTTACTGTAGAGGTAGCAGCTGACAATACGGTAAGCGTGAAAGGTCCTCTTGGTAACCTTAGCCAGAAGGTTGATTCGGATATCACTGTAACTGTCGGCACTACAACTACTAAGGATGGTGCAGAGGTAGCAGCAGTGATTGTATCCCGTCCTACCGACCAGCCACGCCACCGTTCTATGCACGGTCTGTACCGCGCACTTATTAACAATATGGTTATCGGCGTATCTAAGGGCTACGAGATTAAGCAGGAGCTCGTAGGTGTTGGATTTAAGGCTGAGGTCAAGGGTCAGGTCCTTGAGATGAGCCTCGGTTATTCACACGATACATATCTCCGTCTTCCAGCAGAGGTTACTGCAACAGCTGTAACTGAGAAGAAGGGTGCTCCAATTGTAACTCTGAAGAGCTGTGACAAGCAGCTTATCGGTCAGGTTGCAGCAAAGCTCCGTTCACTGCGTAAGCCAGAGCCATATAAGGGCAAGGGTATTAAGTTCGTAGGCGAGGTAATTCGTCGTAAGGCAGGTAAGTCTGCAAATGCTAAATAGTAAAACAGAGTAAGTTATGTCATTGAATAAGATTGAAAGAAGAGAGAGAATCAAGATGCGTATCCGCAAGATTGTAAGCGGCACATCTGAGCGTCCTCGTATGACTGTATTCCGTAGCAACAAGCAGATCTACGTACAGTTTATCGACGATCTTGCCGGCGTTACTTTAGCAACTGCATCTTCACTTGAGATTGCAGACCAGACTGCCGGAAAGAATAAGTGTGAGGTTGCAGCTCTTGTTGGCGCACTTGCTGCCAAGAAGGCTATCGAGAAGGGTATTGCAACCGTATCTTTTGACCGTAATGGTTACCTCTACCACGGTCGAGTAAAAATGTTGGCTGATGCTGCTCGTGAGGGTGGCCTTAAATTCTAAGCGATTATGGCAAATATTAATAACAAAGTACGCACAAGCGAGACCGGCGAACTGAAGGATCGTCTGGTAGCAATCAACCGAGTTACTAAGGTAACAAAGGGTGGTCGCACATTCAGCTTCTCTGCAATTGTTGTGGTTGGTAACGAGAACGGCGTAGTAGGCTACGGTCTGGGTAAGGCTGCCGAGGTTACCTCTGCCATCGCTAAGGGTGTAGAGGATGCAAAGAAGAATCTTGTAAAGATTCCAGTAATTAACGGAACAATTCCACACAAGCAGGAGATGCGCTTTGGTGGCTCAGAGGTGATGATTCGCCCAGCAGCTCCAGGTACCGGTATTATCGCCGGTGGTGCAATGCGTGCAGTGCTTGAGTCTGTAGGTGTTAAGAACGTGTTGGCAAAGAGCAAGGGCTCATCAAACCCACACAACCTTGTAAAGGCTACAGTAGCAGCACTTTGCGAGTTGCGCGATGCATACACAGTGGCTCAGACTCGTGGTATCTCCCTCAAACAGGTGTTTAACGGTTAATTTGTGAACAGTTATGGCAACATTGAAGATTACACAGATCAAGAGCCGCATTGGTGCAACTGCACAGCAGTGCAAGAATCTCGATGCTCTGGGCTTGAGAAAGATGAATCAGAGCGTTAAGCATAGCGATTCTGCAATCATTCTCGGTATGATTGAGCGCGTAAAGCACCTTGTAAAAGTTGAAGAAGTTAACGAATAAGAAGGAGGAATTTTAAATGGAACTCAATAACCTTAAACCCGCAAAGGGTTCTACACACCACGACAAGCGCGTTGGTCGCGGTGCAGGTTCGGGACACGGTGGTTACTCAACACGTGGTAACAAGGGTGCTCAGTCACGCTCTGGCTACTCACGCAAGTTGGGCTTCGAGGGTGGTCAGATGCCACTCCAGCGTCGCCTTCCTAAGTTTGGTTTCACCAACCTGAAGAGAGTAGAGTTTAAGCCTATCAACCTCTCAATTCTTGAGGAGCTCGCAACAAAGAGCGCTCTTACAGAGGTAAATCTTGACACACTTGTTGCAGCAGGTTTCGTATCTGGCAACGACCGCGTTAAGATTCTTGGCAACGGTACTCTAACTAAGGCTCTTACAGTAACTGCACACGCTTTCTCAAAGAGCGCAGAGGCAGCTATCGTAGCAGCTGGTGGTAGCGTTGTAAAATTGTAAAACAGGCTAAAACCTAAAGAAAATGAAAAGTTATCTGATTGTTGGTGCGTTGCTTCTCGTTATTATCGCACTGCTCGCTACCAACAAGAAACTTGTAGAAACAGTTAAGAACATATTCAAGATTGAGGAGCTTCGCAAGCGTCTTATCTACACTTGCCTCCTTATTCTTGTATATCGTTTGGGCTGTTATGTAGTAATTCCGGGTATCGACCCTAACCTTCTTGGTGAGGGCTCGGCACTGGCAAACCAGATGGACAGCAATAGCCTCTTGGGCTTGCTCAACGTATTCTCTGGTGGTGCATTTGCTAATGCCGCAATCTTTGCACTCGGAGTTATGCCTTATATCACCGCTTCAATTATCATCCAGCTGCTCGGTATGATGGTACCTGCAGTTCAGAAGGTAATGAAGGAGGGCGAGAGCGGTAGAAGAAAGATGAACCAGTGGACACGCCTTCTCACTATCGGCGTTCTGGCACTTCAGGGTCCAGCTTATGTGGCTAACCTGTACCACCAGATGCCTGAGGCGTTTGTCTATGGTAACACTCTGCTCTTCACCATCTATGCTACAGTAATCCTTATCGCCGGCACAATGTTCGTAGTATGGCTCGGTGAGAAGATTACAGACAAGGGTATTGGTAACGGTGTGTCACTAATCATTATGATTGGTATCGTAGCACGCCTTCCACACGCCCTTCTGGCAGAGCTTAGCGCACGAATCAACACCTCTACAGGTTCGTTGATTATGATTATCGTTGAGCTTGTTCTCCTGTTCCTGGTGTTTATGGCAACCATAGCAGTAGTACAGGCAGTCCGCAAGGTACCTGTACAGTACGCAAAGCGTATCGTAGGCAACAAGCAGTATGGCGGTGTTCGTCAGTACATCCCACTCAAGATGAATGCGGCAAACGTTATGCCGATTATCTTTGCACAGGCACTGATGTTCATTCCAATGCTTTTTGCTAACGTAGCACCAAAGTTTGCCGGCGCATTTGCCGATATGACAGGCATTTGGTACAACCTTACGCTTGCGGTGTTGGTAATCCTGTTCACATTCTTCTATACAGCGATTATCATCAACCCTCAGCAGATGGCTGACGATATGAAGCGTAACAACGGCTTTATCCCAGGCGTTAAGCCAGGTAAGAGCACAGTTACCTATATCGACAACATTATCACAAGAATCACCCTTCCAGGTTCAATTTTCCTTGCAATTGTCTCTATACTTCCAGCACTTGCAATGAAGTTCCTCGGTGTACAGCAGGCATTCGCATACTTCTATGGCGGTACTTCGCTGCTCATCATGGTAGGTGTAGTTCTTGACACTCTTCAGCAGATAGAGAGCCACCTTTTGAATCGTCACTACGACGGTCTTATGAAGACTGGACGTATTCAGGGTCGCCGCTAAAGTTTAGCACAGAGTAAGATGATATATCTGAAGACAGAAGAAGAGATCGGGTTGCTCCGTGAGAACAACATTCTGGTGAGCCAGGCGCTCGCCGAGGTTGGACGCCACATCAAACCTGGCGTTACGACGAAGCAACTGGATAAAATCGCAGAGGATTTTATCCGTTCTCACGGTGCAACTCCGGCTTTTCTTGGATACCAAGGCTACCCAGCATCGGCCTGCATATCAGTAAACGAGCAGGTAGTACACGGTATTCCGTCAGACAAAGTCGTAATTAAGGAGGGCGATATAGTATCGGTCGACTTAGGTACGTTCATGAAGGGGTTTGTTGGTGATTCGGCATATACGTTTGCCGTTGGAGAGGTTGACCCGGAAGTACGTCAACTGTTAGATGTCACCAAAGAGGCTCTTTATAGAGGTACCGCACAGGCCAAGGCAGGCAATCGCGTAGGCGATATCTCTGCAGCTGTGCAGGACTACGCCGAGAGTTTCGGATACGGCGTAGTGCGCGAACTGGAGGGACACGGATTGGGTAGAAAGATGCACGAAGCCCCAGGGGTCCCAAATTTCGGTATGCGTGGCAGAGGCCCAATGCTCAAGGAGGGCATGGTCATCTGCATAGAACCGATGATTACGATGGGAAGCAGAGCGGTAGTATTTGAGCGAGACGGCTGGACCGTACGTACCAAGGACCGCAAGCCAGCAGCACACTATGAGTTTGCTGTTGCCATTCGCAAGGATGGAGCTGATGTACTAACAGACTTTAGTATCATTGAACAGTCACTTTAATAAAAAGCGCAAAACTCTATGGCAAAACAGACTGCTATTGAAAGAGACGGTACAGTAACCGAGGCGTTGTCAAATGCAATGTTCCGCGTTGAGCTTGACAATGGTCACGTTATTACCGCTCACATCTCCGGAAAGATGCGTCAGCACTACATTAAGATTCTTCCAGGAGATAAAGTAAAGGTGGAGATGACACCATATGATCTTACTAAGGGTCGTATATCATTCCGCTACAAGTAAAAATTTACCAAACACAAAAGATTGCTTAATCATGAAAGTAAAAGCATCAATTAAGAAGAGAAGCGAGGATTGCAAGATTGTTCGTCGCAAGGGTAAGCTCTATGTGATTTGCAAGAAGAATCCTAAGTTCAAAATGCGCCAAGGGTAAATAAAAACGATTAAAAATTAGAAAAAAAGAGAATTTATGGCACGTATAGTCGGTGTAGATTTACCAAAAAATAAGCGAGGCGAGATCGGTTTGACCTATATCTATGGTATCGGTCGTAGCACCGCTCAGAAGATCCTCGATAAGTGTGGCATTAGCTACGATATTAAGGTTGAGGACTGGACAGACGATCAGGTAGGTGCAATTCGTTCTGCAATTGCCGAGATGGACATCAAGGTAGAGGGCGAGTGCCGTTCGCTTGTACAGTTGAACATTAAGCGTTTGATGGACATCGGTTGCTACCGAGGTATCCGTCACCGTATTGGTCTTCCAGTTCGCGGTCAGAGCACCAAGAACAATGCACGTACTCGTAAGGGTAAGAAGAAGACTGTAGCAAATAAGAAGAAGGCAACTAAGTAATATTGGTAGTTATGGCAAAGAAAACAGCAACAGTTAGAAAGAAGGTTGTAAAGGTTGGTCAGACCGGTATGGCATTCGTACACTCAACCTTCAATAATGTTATCGTAACCATCACTAATGAGATTGGCGAGGTAATCAGCTGGTCATCAGCAGGTAAGATGGGTTTCCGTGGTTCTAAGAAGAACACACCATATGCAGCACAGACTGCCGCAGCAGATTGCGCAAAGGTTGCTTATGATATGGGTTTGCGTAAGGTAAAGGTTTACGTGAAGGGTCCAGGTCAGGGTCGTGAGAGTGCAGTACGTACAATCCACGGCGCAGGTATTGAGGTTACAGAGATTATCGACGTAACTCCACTGCCACACAACGGATGTCGCGCTCCAAATCGTCGTCGCGTATAATGGTCGCAAACAAGGAGAGTAAACATTTTACATTACAAAATTCAAAAAGTTAAAACAATTATGGCAAGATATATAGGACCAAAGACCAAAATCGCAAGAAGATTTGGCGAGGCTATTTACGGCGCTGACAAGAGTCTTGACAAGCGTAATGTTCCACCAGGACAGCACGGTCTTGCACGCAAGCGCAAGAAGGTTACTGAGTATGGCGTTCAGCTTACAGAGAAGCAGAAGGCAAAGTATACCTATGGTATCCTTGAGAAGCAGTTCTCTCGTACCTATGAGCAGGCAGCTCGTATGGGCGGTATTACAGGTGAGAACCTTCTGAAGCTTCTTGAGTGCCGTCTGGACAACGTAGTATACCGTCTCGGTATCGCTCCTACCCGCGCAGCTGCACGTCAGCTCGTATCACACCGTCACATCTGTGTGAACGGCAATGTTGTCAATATCCCATCATACACCCTTCGTGAGGGTGATGTAGTGTCTGTACGTGAGAAGTCAAAGTCACTTGAGGTTATCACTTCATCACTTCTTGGTACTTCACACAGCCGCTACTCATGGCTTGAGTGGGATGGTGCTACCCTTAGCGGTAAGTTCCTCCAGAAGCCAGAGCGTGAGGAGATTCCTGAGAACATCAAGGAGCAGCTTATCGTCGAGCTGTACTCTAAGTAGTAATTAACAAGTAATAAACTGTAGTAAAATTATGGCAATATTAGCGTTTCAAAGACCTGATGAGGTTTGCATTCTTGAGTCAACGGCGACTTACGGTAAGTTTGAGTTCCGCCCACTTGAGCCAGGCTATGCAATGACCATCGGTAATGCTTTGCGTCGCGTGCTGCTTTCATCGTTGGAGGGTTATGCCATCACAACGGTTAAGGTTGCCGGTGCCGACCATGAGTTAGCCGCTGTTCCGGGCGTGATGGAGGATATGCTCAATATCATCCTGAACCTGAAGAAGGTTCGCTTCATCCGTACTGTAGATAATCAGGAGGCCGAGAAGGCATCCATCAACGTTGCAGGTGTTACGGAACTTACTGCAGGGTATATCTCGAACTTCCTTACATCGTTTAAGGTTCTTAATCCAGACCTTGTAATCTGCCGTCTTGCTCCAGGCACTAAGATGCAGATGACAATTACCATCGGTAAGGGTCGTGGTTATGTTCCATCAGAGGAGAACGCTCCAGAGAACGCAGAGTTCGGCGTGCTTCCTATCGACTCTATCTTCACACCAATCGTCAATGTGAAGTGGGCTCGTGAGGACTACCGTGTAGAGCAGCGCACCGACTATGAGAAGCTTGTTCTTGAGATTACTACTGATGGCTCTATTAAGCCAAACGATGCACTTAGCGAGGCAGCGAAGATTCTTATCCAGCACTTTATGCTCTTCTCGGATGATAAGATGAACTTCATCCTTGAGGATACAAATGCTGATAACGATCTTAACGAGCCAGAGCTTCACATGCGCCAACTCCTTAAGACAAAGCTTGTTGATAAGGATTTGTCAGTCCGCGCACTCAACTGCCTCAAGGCAGCAGACGTTGAGACTATCGGCGACCTTGTAAAGCTCAATCGCAGTGAGCTTCTCAAATTCCGTAACTTCGGTAAGAAGTCTCTCACAGAGCTTGATGCCCTTCTTGCATCACTCGACCTGAGATTCGGAATGGATGTATCTATGTACAAACTTGATAAAGATTAAATCAAATGAGACACAATAAGAATTTTAACCACCTCGGCAGACAGGCAGGCCACCGCAAGGCAATGTTGTCAAACATGGCTTCATCCCTGATTCTCCACAAGCGTATTGAGACTACTGTTGCAAAGGCAAAGGCTGTGCGTCAGTTCGTTGAGCCACTTGTAACACGCTCAAAGGAGGATACTACTCACTCACGTCGTGTAGTTTTCTCATACCTCAAGCAGAAGGAGGCAGTAACTGAGCTGTTCCGCACTATCGCTCCAAAGATTGCAGAGCGTCCAGGCGGCTATACTCGTATCCTTAAGACAGGTTTCCGTCTTGGTGACGGCGCAGATATGTGCATCATCGAGTTCGTAGACTTCAATGAGGCTTACAATACTGGCGTAGCTCCAGCAGCTGCAGCTCCAGTAGAGTCTAAGCCAAAGACTCGCCGTTCACGTAAGAAGAGCAGCGAGGAGGGTGACGACAAGAAGGTTGCTCAGAAGGCTCCAAAGTCTACAGTAGCAAAGGCTTCAGCAGCTAAGGGTGCGAAGCGTACTAATGTAGGCAAGAAAATGTAGTAAATCTGTTTTTTAGAGGCTTTTTCAGCGTTACGCATAACCAACTTCAACAGTCACATACGCTTTAGTATGCTCCTGCTTCGTTGATTATGCAAGCCTTGAAAAATCACTCTAAAACTCCAGATTTCAATAAGAATCCTGAGGGTAACCTTGGGATTCTGTTTTTTTATGCCGAGGCGGAGCGGTGAAGGGTTGCCAAAGGCGAGCCAACGGCCAATGGCTAAAAGCTAACGGCAAGATTTTGCGTTTTCAGAATAATTTTTGTAAATTTGTGTCGTAAAGTGTAAATATGATTTTCATTAATATAAACTAAACACAAAATCACTATGTTTGCTATTGACAACTACGATTTTACAGGCAAGCGCGCGATTATCCGCGTAGACTTTAATGTGCCTCTCAACGGTGAGGGTCAGGTTACTGACGACACTCGTATCCGTGCAGCTATCCCTACTATCAAGAAGGTACTTGAGAAGGGTGGCGCAGTGATTCTTATGTCACACCTCGGTCGTCCAAAGAAGAATCCAGATCCAAAGTTCTCTCTTGAGCAGATTATCCCTGCTATTGAGGCTCGCCTTGGTGTAAAGATTCAGTTTGCAGGCGACTGCATGGGTCAGAAGGCTGCTGATATGGCTGCTAATCTTAAGGCTGGCGAGGTTATGCTCCTTGAGAACCTCCGTTTCTACGCTGAGGAGGAGGGTAAGCCACGCGGTCTTGCTGAGGATGCTACTGACGAGGAGAAGAAGGCAGCAAAGAAGGCTCTTAAGGAGGGTCCTCAGAAGGAGTTTGTTCGTAAGCTCGCTTCATATGCTGACTGCTACATCAACGACGCATTTGGTACTGCACACCGTGCTCACTCATCTACAGCTCTTATTGCTGACTACTTCCCACAGGATAAGATGTTCGGCTATGTTATGGAGAATGAGCTTCAGGCTATCGACGGCATTATGCAGAACCCACAGCGTCCATTTACAGCTATCGTAGGTGGTTCTAAGGTATCTACAAAGATTACCATCATTGAGAAGCTGATGGAGAAGGTAGATAAGATTATTATCGGTGGCGGTATGACCTACACCTTCGCAGGCGCACTCGGTGGTCAGGTTGGTAAGAGTATCTGCGAGCCAGATATGTTCCCAGTAGCTCTTGAGATTCTTGAGAAGGCTAAGGCTAAGGGTATCAAGATTGTAATGTCTCCAGATGCACTTATCGCAGACGACTTCTCTGAGAATGCAAACACACAGACCGCTCCAGTTAGTGAGATTCCTGCTGAGTGGGAGGGTGTTGATATCGCTGAGGCTGGTAAGGCTCTGTTCCGCGAGGAGATTCTTGCAAGCAAGACTATCCTTTGGAATGGTCCTGTAGGCGTATTTGAGATTAACAAGTTCTCTACTGGCTCACGCGCTGTTGCTGAGGCTATCGCAGAGGCTACTGCTGCTGGTGCTTACTCACTTATCGGTGGTGGCGACTCTGTAGCTTGTATCAACAAGTTCGGCCTTGCGGACAAGGTTTCTTATGTATCAACTGGTGGTGGTGCACTTCTTGAGTATATGGAGGGTAAGGAGCTTCCAGGTGTAGCTGCAATCCGCAAGTAATAAAACTACATACACAAGAAGGGTGTTTTCAACTGAAAACACCCTCCTTGGTTTTTAGCCTTTTCTGCCGAATGGGTTTTCTACCACACTGTCAGGGAGTACTTGCTACCGTTAGAAGGAGGACTTCTTTATCATCTTATCAAACCAAGAAATAAGCTCTACGCCCTTCTCTCTGCTGTAGCCCACACGCTCTTCGGACATTCCGTATTTATTATAGATAAACAAGATTGAAGGATTTGTTGCCGATGTTCGGAATGCAGTGGAGTAATCACGCAAGGTGTTACCCCCTCGTAAGCCTAATACAAGGTAGAGATCATATTTCCCTTCATATCCCTTCAAAATCATATTCCAATCCCCCATTAGATTTCGAGAGGGTTGGCAAGTCTCCTCAACTGCCACCACCACTACTGGTCGCGTTGCAGTTTTCATACGCTCACCCAACTGTTCAAGGGTAATTCCTCCGATATCTTTATAATACATCTGGCAACAAACTCGCCCGACATCAACACCCCATTGTTTACACCAGTTTTTCATACGATCAACTGCCGACTCTTGATCTCGCTTCAGACTCACAATCGTTCTGCGAAGCAACAAATCACGCCCCTTCACACGAAAACGAAGCGGAGTCTTCCCATCCTTATCGTAGGCTGGCGTCCACTTAGGCGAGCGTGTCAGCACTTCGGTTACCTGTTTTGCTAATTGTTCATTTTGAGGAGTTCCGGTCGTAACATTTTCTACTGTCACCGATCCACTTTTCTCAATCACGATGGTAATGCTCTGAATGCTACGAATGCTGTCCTGCGCTGGCATCTCTTGCATAAACCACTCCCGAAAATTTTTATAACGGCTGCTATCGCTCTTAAATTTGGGCACATGCGGAGCCTTTTCATAAATCATCGTAGCTTTATTATAGGCCTTGAATACCCGCTTGCGAGTGTAATAATCACTCCTATTCATACCACCATAGACTTTTATCTCTTTATAGTCCGTAGAAATATGATAGTCAACATTATTGCGCGTAAAAGTAGTTTTAGAGTTTCGTTTCAGTAGATTTTGTGTCCAATACTCACCATCAGGGGCGGCTGGATAGACGACTAGGGGCGAACGTGAGCCCTTGTAAATTGCCCAATAGAGTTTCTTGCCCTGAAGATGTGGCTCAACCGAATATTTATATTTTGGTTTTCCCGATTTATAAGTCGTAGTGTAGCTGTGGCTGTATTCATACTCATAACACATTACCTGTGCTTGAAGCGTTGCCACTACAAACAGTGCCACCAAGAAAAGGAACAGTCGTTTCATCGCTCAATTTATTAAAAGGTTAGTACACAAACACTGCGGCGTTGGCTGTCAGGACTACACAACTCGCAGTTTATCAACAAAGCTAACAAATTCCCCCAAAATTTCCAAATAACGCGCTCGCTTTTTTAGCGAAAAGCATTGAGCGTGCAAAAAAAACGAAGAGTGTTTTCAACTGAAAACACCCTTCTTGGTTTTTAGCTAATCGTGCTACTCCCAATTGCTTACATAGACGGCATAACCATTGCCTTTTCTGCCGAATGGGTTTTCTACCACACTGTCAGGGAGCAGGAGCAGCTCGGCAGAAGGGATAGATATACGGGTGACATTGTCGCTGATGATAAGAGTATCGCCCACGACCTTTACCATATCCTCCTTATCATTAATCTTGCTTTCTATCCAAATTAGCCCCTTGTCGGTGTGTGCTTTATCATCGCGGGCCAGTGTAAGGTTTGCACCACGAGCATCTACTACGCGAATGCTACCGATATTGATGTTGTTTATTGTCTGCACACTTTTCCTTGTGTTTGCTACAACCAGCGCAAGGATTACTATTGATGGCAGAATTGCAAGGAAGATTACTGCAATCAGTGCTTTATTACTTGTTTTCATTGTTATAGTCGTTATAAAGTGTTAAAATCTCTTCGGCTGTAATACCGATACTTTTCATTTTTGCAAAGAGCTGTGGCAGCTGCTCTGTGATAAATCTCTCGCGGGCAATGGCGGCTGCTCTTTGCTGAGCATCTTCGGCCACAAAGTAACCTATGCCTCGGCGGTTGAAGATAAGATTCTCCTCTGTCAGTCGCTCGTATGTGCGCATAACGGTGTTAGGGTTTACCACAAGCGTGGCACCAAGCTCGCGTACCGAGGGTATTCGCTCCCCCTCTGGCCACTCTGACGATGCTATACGGCTCAGTATTAGCTCGTATATCTGCATCCATATTGGTTGTGAGTTGTCAAAATTCATAGCTCTCGTTCACGCAGTTTAAGGTATGAGACATAGTATAATCCGATAAGGATTAAGCCGTTGAAGGCAAGGTGCAGCCACCCTGAAATCTCTGTAAATAGCTCCCAACGATAGACAAGTCCGTCTGTCTCGTAGATATTTGACATATAGACCGCATTGTTGTTTGGCAGCAGTGAGAAGTACTTGCCATAACCGTAGCTGATGAAGATATCTATCTGCTCAAAGAGAGATGTAATGCCTATCACTACCGCGAAGAATATCAGCACTGCATAGGAGTAGCCTCTTTTTGCACCCCAGCAGGCAACAACCATCAGCGCGGCGTGTATAAGCGCCATTGTGCAGAGGGTTGGAACAAACTGCTGTGCGGGGATGTCAAGTACAAGTGTTGGTGCTACTACGCCCAAAACAAATGAGTTGAGCATTATAAATGTAAATCGCTCAATGGTATTTACAGGCAGTGTGAGGTCAATAATGTCACTCTTGCAGTTAAGGCTACCCATAGATGTAGCGGTAATATGGCTGACTATTCCCATAAGAGCAGCAATGGTGACAACTTGCTTAGTGTTGAGTATATCTTCGCCTACCATACCTGAATGCTCCATAATCGCGAATAGTGCCCATATACCAACAAGAACGAGCATAGCGATTTTATACTTCTGACCATACTCTGCATAGTGCTTTGCAGCGAAGGTCTTAAATCGGTTAAAACTAAAACACTTCATATCTAACCCAATTTTTGTGCAATAACATTGCGAACACTCTTAGTCGCCTTTACTGCTGCGTTAAACAATAGTTCAAGGTCAAATCTTCCCTCCTCGGTGTTGTCAGCTGCCCAAATGCCGACAGTGCCAGCCACGCTCTGTTGGCTGTAGATAGCCTCATGGCCTGCAGTAATACCAAAGCCAAAGAGCTGCTGAAGCTCGCTAACGCTCTGATTAATTAGTACATCGCCCTGATGAAGAATTACTACGCGGTCTACAAGATTCTCAATGTCGTGCGCCTGATGCGTAGAGATAATCAGGGTCTTGCTCTCATCGGCATACTGCGCAAGAATAGAGCGCAGGGCAGCCTTGGCTGTAATATCAAGACCATTTGTAGGCTCATCAAGGAGCAATAGCTCCGCATTGCAAGCAAGAGCAAAGGCGAGATATGCCTTCTTGCGCTGACCCATTGATAGGTCTGTAAAGCGGGCAGAACACTCTACCTCTAACGCCTTGCAGTAAACATCAAACTGCTCACGGCTAAAGGTAGGGTAGAGGGGCGCAGTGTGAGCCACAAAGCTCTCTACGCTAACCTTTGGCAGGGTAAACTCCTCTGGTACTACCATTAGTCGGCTGTAGAGCTCCGCTCCGCGAACTGTCTTCTCGCCGTTAAATGTCACCTCGCCCTGCTGTGGAGTGATAAGGGCGGCAAGTAGCTTTATCAGCGTACTCTTGCCTACACCATTCTGACCCAGCAGACCGATAATCTCACCCGCAGGTAGGGCGAGGGATAGACCCTCAAAGACCCTACTACCTCGCGGGTAACTAAAGCTCAAATTCCTAACTGTAATCATAAACACATTGTTTTTTGGTTGGTTGTTTCGGTGTATTAGTGCATTAATACACTGCAAAGGTAGCGAGAAAATTTTTGTTTCCAAATTTTTTTGGCAAAAAATTACTATATTTGTAAAAAATACCAAACTATGAGACGATTACCTATATTTATTACAGCATTTGCACTCTTTTGTAGTGCAGCAGAGGCTCAGGAGCTGAAGCTTCGCGAGGATAACATTGACCAGATTGTTGCGGCGATGACCCTTGAGGAGAAGGCGCACCTTGTTGTGGGAGCCGATATGAAGAAGATTGACTTTGCGGGCGAGGTGGGCGACACGCAGATGGTTGTCCCAGGTGCTGCGGGCATTACATATCCAATCCCGCGACTTGGCATTCCATCAATCGTTATGGCAGACGGCCCTGCGGGTCTGAGAATCTCTCCAACGCGCGAGGGCGATAGCAACACATATTACTGTACTGGCTTCCCAGTAGGAACGCACCTTGCGGCGACTTGGAACGATGATATTATCTATCAGGTTGGTAAGGCTATTGGTGAGGAGGTAAAGGAGTATGGCGTAGATATTCTGCTTGCTCCGGGTGTAAATATGATGCGTAATCCTCTTTGTGGCCGAAACTTTGAGTATTTTTCTGAGGACCCACTGCTTGCAGGAAAGACCGCTGCGGCAATTATCAATGGCGTTGAGAGCAACGATGTGGGGACTTCGCTCAAGCACTTCTGTGCTAATAATCAGGAGATTAACCGTCTGGGTAACGATGCGCGTATCTCACAGCGAGCCCTGCGCGAGATATATCTTCGTAACTTTGAGATAGCTGTTCGCGACTCTCAGCCTTGGACTATTATGACATCGTACAACTACCTCAATGGTCGCTATACATCGGAGGATAAGGGGCTGCTTGAGGATGTTCTTCGTGGCGAGTTTGGCTTTAAGGGTGCTATTGTCACTGACTGGGGTGGTGGCCTTGATGCAGCGGCGCAGGTGGCTGCCGGAAACGATATGATTCAGCCAGGCGAGGTTGATGAGTATGAGGCTATCGTGGCGGCTGTAAAGTCGGGTAAACTCTCTATGGCAGAGCTTGATAAGTGTATTACACGCATCCTTAAACTCATTGTTCAGACTCCACGCTTCAAGGGTTATAAGTTTACAAACAAGCCAGACCTTAAGGCCCACGCAGCAGTTACTCGCGAGGTGGCAAGTGAGGGTTTTGTGCTTCTGAAGAACGAGGGTACACTGCCAATGGTTGGTGGAGAGAAGGTCTCTCTGTTTGGCGTTGGTAGTTACGACTTTATCGCTGGTGGTCGTGGCTCTGGCGATGTAAATAAGGCCTATGTTGTAGACCTTCGCGAGGGTATGCTCTCAAATGGTATTACACTCAACAGCGCACTGGATGAGGTCTATGTAAAGCATATGGAAAAGGAGAAGAGGCGTATTGCTCCGCTTGATGCTCATCGCCGTTGGACACACTACACCCTGCGCCCTAACGAGATTAGAGACCCAAGAAGCCTCGTTGCTGGTGCGGCAAGCAGTAGTGATATTGCTGTTATAACCTTCTCGCGCCACTCTGCAGAGGGTTTTGACCGCCATATTGAGCGCGACTTTAACCTTAGAATTAACGAGATAGCACTGCTTAACGAGGTAAGCCGCGAGTTCCACGCTGCGGGTAAGAAGGTTGTCGTAGTGCTTAACATCAGCGGACCTGTGGAGATTGCTTCGTGGAGAGACAAGGTAGACGCTATCCTTGTATGCTGGATGCCTGGTCAGGAGGGTGGAAATTCTGTGGCAGATGTGCTTCTGGGCAAGGTTTCACCATCGGGTCACCTGCCTATGAGCTTTCCAATTAGCTATGCTGATGTGCCATCGCAGAACTTCCCAGTAAATGTGCCAGAGACAGGTCTTAACCAGTCGTTTGAGAACTACAGCACAGTGCATAAGTACTACGACCAGCCAAATATTGACTACACAAACTATACTGAGGATATCTTTATTGGCTATCGTCACTACGCAACTCGTGGTGTTGAGGTGGCATATCCATTTGGATACGGACTGACATACAGCGACTTTGAGCTATCGGATATGAAACTCAAGAGGTCTGGCGATAAGATTACTCTATCCTGTCGCGTGAAAAATGTAGGTAACAGAGCTGCTAAGCAGGTTGTTCAGCTCTACTCTACAGCCCTCTTCCCAGACCACGAGCGTCCACTTGTTGAGCTTCGTGGCTACAGCAAGACCCCACTGCTTGCTGCGGGCGAGAGCTGCACCGTTCAGATTGCAATTACAAATGATGACCTTGCGATTTTTGACGAGGCGAAGTCTGCTTGGGTACTTCCTGCGGGCGACTACCGACTCTCACTTGGCTTTAGCAGTGCCGACCTTAAGCAGTATAAGGAGATGTTTATCCCTGCAACAACGGTTGTTCGTAAGGTTACCGATGTGCTTAAGCCAGCAGACGGCAAATTATATATTGAGTAATAATGAGAAAAATTCTTACCCTTGTTTTAGCTGTTGTAACTCTCTGTGCAACAGCTAAAACGCATATAGAGTACAACCCATTTAGCCTCTCGGTAGATGGGCAGCGGGTTGTTACAGCCCCAGCTGAGGGATTGTGGTCTGTGGCGACCGATTGGACAGATGGCTGGATGACAGATTGGCACCACGCCTCGCCAGAGCGAACTGAGAGGGTTGGGGAGTGGACTGTTCTGCACGGAAAGATAACACTTGACAAGGGTACACTTCTTCTTCGGGATAGCTACCGCGAGGTTGAGGGTGGAAAAGTAGAGTGCCGCAGGCGTTTTGAGTGGCGGGGTAGCGAGCCGCTTGAGAGGGTAACGCTCTCTGTGCGACTTAATGTTGTGGGTCAGACACTTATGCCTTGCCTACCCGGAATATTGTACTACGGAAATAAGAATGGCGCGAAGGTAAATTCTGATATCATCCCCGTATATAATGGCACAGCGGGCGAGTTCGCTATTTTTGAGGAGCACCGCTATCCTATGCCCTTTGCGATGCTTGAGTCTGGGGCGGAGGGGTATGCCGCTGCGCTGCACACTACGCCAAGTCCAGTTCGTGGCGCTGTGCTTAGTGACCAGTGGTGGTCGTTAGGCGTTGAGGCCTTTGAGGGCTATAGCCAGTTGGTGCTCTATTCGGGTGCTATAGGCTATAATGGGGTGCATAGCGTAGCAAAGGCGCTGCAGAAGCGACCTATGCCGTACGATGACACATACATAACCCTTGAGCCACAGCAGATTATAGAGAAGCAGTTCTTCGTTGAGCTATATCCCGTCTCTCGCGAGGGTAGTGGCTTTCAGCGGCCTATTTACACCTCTCTTGACCTTCATAAACCATATAATGCCGAGCGTTTCCCGACTTTTGAGCAGATTGTCCGCTCAAAATATGACTTTGCAAAGCGTCGCTGGATAGAGTTTGACTCTACGGCTGTCGGATTTAATATGTACGATACGGCAGTGCGCAAGGATATTGTTATGGGCTGGTGTGGTCAGGCGGACTCGCCAGGATTCTCTCTGCAAGCGCTATCTAAAGTCTTGAACGATAGCGATATAGGGCCTATGGTGCAGCGCTCGCTGGACTACCTTTCGACCTTTGCTGTAGATAGAGAAAAGGGGGTGTTTGTTGTCGGATATAATGGCGAGAAGTTTCACGGCGGCGACCCCGTTTCGTGCGGTCAGGCGATGTATAACTTTGCCAAGGCGATAACTCTTGCCCGTAAAAACCGACACTACGACACGACGAAGTGGGAGGCATTTTTAGTTAAGGCTTGCGATGCGGTGAGTGACCGCATACTTTCAGCGGAGTGGGACCCCAAATCTACTGCCGAGGGCTTCTATATTGCGCCACTGGCTATCAGCTCAAAGCTCTTTCGTAACAAACGCTACCTTGCTGCAGCGCGTAAGGCGGCAGATGTTTTTGCTCAGCGACACCTTACGATGAATGGTTGCTACTGGGGTGGAACTTTGGATGCTACTTGCGAGGATAAGGAGGGTGCGTGGGCTGCCTTTCAGGGCTTTTTGGAGTTGTATGAGCGCACAAAAGAGCCTCACTACCTTGAGTGGGCAAAGCACGCTATGGATGTCTGTATAAGTTATGTCGTTTTGTGGGATATACCTCTGCCAGCGGGTCGCCTTGCTGACTACAACTTCAAGACGACGGGTTGGAGCGTTGTCTCGGCACAAAATCAGCATATAGATGTCTACGGAGTGCTCTTTGCGCCAGAGGTTTACAAGATGGGCAGACTGCTTGGCGACAATCGCTTGTGCCGCCTTGCTGAGGTTATGTTCCGCAGTTGTGCGCAGCTCACTGACCCTTATGGCTCACAGGGCGAGCAGATACAGCAGACCAACTTTGCACAGCGTGGCGATATGAGCAATGTGCATAAGCTGCGCGGAGGCTATGCCGAGCGTTGGACTGTCTTTTGGATTACGGCTCACTTCTTAAATTCTGCAGCACGATTTTATCTTGAGAATGGAGATTTTTGCTTTGAGCGATAATATTTTTTGAGCAGACGCCTCTATAATTGTACAGACCAATTTTTTTATTTCTTGTAAATAGTGTATATTTGCGAAAATATTTGATAGTCAAAAAATTATTGATACTCACTCACATTATGAAGAGACTTTTTACTACTATTCTGCTCTTGTTCGGTATATTACCGCTCTATGCACAGCATATAAACTCTATTGTAGACCTTAATCTTGCTGAGGAGATTATGCAGGATACGCAATATGAGCACTATGTTTGGGCAGTAGGTTACGGCAGTGACCTTACAGCGGCGGATAATATGGCTATGCAGAATCTATCCTCTATAGACCTCAGCCTTGTGACTGTCCACACTGGTCAGACAACAAACGAGGAGATTAACCGTGAGGCCGCCCGCACAAAGGAGGTTGATGAGATGAAATTTGTCGGCTCGGCAATGATGTATCTTGAGAATGTACACCGCATAGACCTCTCAAATCAGACTAACAAGAAGGATAATCAGAAGTACAACTATATGGTGCTTCGTTATGTTACGGCTGACGAGTGGAGCAAGCGCTACGACAGTATGAAGGTTAAGATTGAGAACTATATCTCTTCGGCAGAGATATTTTCATCAGTCGTAGACCGTCTGCGTTGCTACACTTGGGCATACGCGTTGCTGAAGCACTATCATGGCCCTGCAATTACTGTTGAGGGTGTGGCTGCAGACCAGTTTGCAATTAGCCAGATAACAAATCTGCTTGACGGTATCAAGGTAAATGTTATCGGTATTGAGAAGGTAGATACCGACAAAAACTACCCGTACAAGCTCTTCCTTGACTTTACCTTTGAGGGCGAGCCACTGTCAAATATCACATTCAGCTACTTTGACGGTAACGGTATTATTGACGGCGAGAGTGTTAAGGATGGCCGTAGTCTGCTGATGATGAAAAAACTGGGCGATACGCTCAAGATATCTATTGACAGCTACATGGAGGATCAGGCTCGTCAGCAGGACCCAGGTATCTATGCCTGCATTCAGGAGCTTCGCCTCAGTGGTGCACTTACTGGTAGTAATAAGGAGGTGGATATGCAGCCAAAGGGTGTTAAGCAGCAGAAGGTTGTTGATACAAACAGCACCAAGGTTGTCTCTCAAGTTGCTCAGAGCCTGAAGAATAACGAGGCTCAGTATGGCAAGACTACTGCAGCAACAAATACGGAGGTCTATAGTGCGATAATGGATAAAATCGTGGCTTCGTTTACAAATAAGGAGGAGGATATTCAGAGTATGTTTACCCCTCGTGGTTGGAGCGACTACTCAAAGATTGTTAAGGAGGGAAATCCAGTCGTTGCCCGCACTCCGCAGTGGAAGTTTGTTAAGTTGGACACCCTTGTTATCTGCCGCGAGCTACCAGTAAAGCTGAAGTTTGCATCCTCTCGCAAGTCCTTTATTGAGGATGTGGTCTTCCGTATTAACGAGCGCACAAAGAAGATTGAGTCTGTGGCCTATAAGCTCGGTCAGTCTACCGAGAGTAGCATTATGGCTAAGGATTGGCGCGAGGTAGACCGTCTGACCCTAATAACATTCCTTGAGGACTACCGCTCGGCATACTGTCTACGCGATATTGCGTACATCAACAAGGTCTTCTCTAATGATGCATATATCATTGTCGGTAAGGTGCTTCAGAAGTCTACAAAGAAGTTTAATGACAAGACCGAACTGATTGATAGCGACGGCAAGGCGGTCTATACTCGCTACAGCAAGCAGCAGTATGTAGAGAATCTCTCGCGCAGCTTTAGAAGCAAGGAGTTTGTCAATGTCCGCTTTGAGGAGTGTGAGGTATGCTCTGGCTATGGTGCTAAGAGTGGTATCTATGCCGTTCAGGTGCGCCAGCTCTATACGTCAAACAACTATGCAGACGAGGGTATCCTTACCCTTGCCATTGATATGCGAGACGAGGTAAATCCTCTTGTGCGTGTGCGTGTATGGCAGCAGGAGAGGGATGTGAACTATACGGCTGAGCAGATGATGGATAGAACAGTATCTACCGAGGGCAGCTTTAGCCACAATCAGTAGAATAGATAAACTTAGATAATATGAAGCGTTTTCTAACCCTTTTTATCGCCGCGACAATTGCACTTTGCGCCTCTGCAGAGGGTGTGATTAAGCAGAGTATCATTATTGATAAAAGTACCTTCCGCCCAGTGCAGACAGATCAGCTAACAGGTGTTAATATAGACCCTATTAGACCAGACCTCTCTCGCCGTCCGTGTGCCAGAATAAAGATTTTCTTCCACCAGATGACCCGCGAGCAGATGGGGCTGTTAGAGGCTATATACCCATCTGGAAGCATTCAGGGAACAAAGTGTAAGGTTGCCGAGGGAAACACAGTACTTATCCTTGAGATGACCGCAAAGCCTGCAACAAAGTTCTACCTTACTCACCCAAAATTTGGCACATCTAACGAGGTGGAGTTTAACCTTGAGGGGAATAAAGAGTATCAACTTGAGGCTACGCTCAATAAGCAGCTGACGATTAACATCGCCTCAAATGTTGAGGGTGCAAGCGTATATCTTAACAATGAGTTTAAGGGAACTACCGCAGCGCCAAATAACATCTGCACTATTGCAGACCTCTTTCAGGGCACATACGACCTGCGTTTAGAGTATGGCGACCGCAAGTCAGAGTCTAAGATTGAGGTTATTGATGGTAGCAATATCTACTTCCGCCTTGATATTGACGATACAGCGCCAGTATATCAGTATCTTGTTATCAACACCAACCCAAAGAGCGCCCTTGTAGAGATTGACGGCAAGAGCATCCAGCGTAAAAATGGTAAGGTCGAGGTCAGACTAACAAAGGGAGTGCATAACTACCGAATCTCTGCCGACGACTACTATACTACAGTGGATACTGTGGTGCTTGATGGTAGCAGAACGCGCACTATGGAGGTTGCGCTAAACCCCGCCTTTGGATTTCTGAAGGTTGAACACGCCTCTGAACTTAAGGGCGCAGAGGTCTATGTAAACAACCGTTTGCGCGGTACACTGCCACTGGAGAAGCCTATTCCAGTAAAGAGCGGACAGGCCGATGTGCGTATTGTTAAGAACCTCTATCACGACTATAATACCACTCTTGAGGTGGCTGATAACCAGACATATACACTCAAGGCAGACCTTGTTCCAAACTTCGCCGAGGTGACAATTACAACAGACGCGACTACAGAAATCTGGATTGATGGTCAGAAGCGTGGCACGGGTAAGTGGAGTGGAGAGCTTGAGATTGGCAAGTATACTATTGACTGCCAGAAGATGTCGCACGAGCCTGCACACCACCTGCTCAGTGTTGTAGATACAAATCCTGTTTCGGTAAACTATAGTGCACTCAAGCCTATCTATGGCAGTTTGGATATCTCTTGTAATGTAGATGGGGCGAAGTACTACATTGACGACATTGAGATTGGTACACTTCCGTTTGTAGATAACGCTGTGCTTGTTGGTACTCGCACAATTAAAATCTATGCTGATGGGTATGATACTTACACTGAGACTGTTACTATTGAGGCAGGAAGAATTACTACTGTAAATGCTGCGTTGACTGCTAAAAGGACATCAACGACAGTGAAAAGTTCAAGTGGCTCATATAGAGGTAGTAGTGAAAGAACTTCTCATTACAGTGGTAGAAGGTCTTACCATGATGGCAGTTTTGTCCAGCTTGGCTTTGGTTTTGACTGGGGTTTTGGCGGAGGAGGAATGTCCTTCAGTGTCCCTGTGGAGATGAGAATGGGTCGTGTTTGTCAGCTGGTTAACGGTTTTATAGGTGCTCGTTACAACTATGCAAGTGTTAGGAGTGAAGAGAAGTATCAAGGCAATCCTCTATTCGCCGTACACCAGGTATCTCCGCTTGCCAAGCTCAGATTTAATGTGCGCCACTGGAATACATATGAGAGTTTCTATGTTGAGGCTGGTGGAATGTATAATTTGAATCTCTCTTCGCTTTATAAAACTAAAAATATAGCACAAGGTTCATCTTCTGCTTTGACATTTACTTCAGAGACGAAGTATAAGATAGAGGATGTTCTCAATAAGAGTTCAGTCTCTTGTATGGTTGCAGTGGGCTATGGTGCAAAATTGTGGGATATATCGCTATATGGCATCTATAATATCACTCCGACATTCAATGGCAATAGCCTATCTTCGTGGATAGTTTATGATGATGGATCCTATATTGCTACGCTGGATGATTATGAGGATGTCCGTAAATTTATTGACTATCGTTTCAATATCGGTGTCTCAGTTAGAATCTACCTCTTCAGTGGATATGGAAAGTAGAGCGAATAGCGGACTATTTGGTGTGCAAGTAAATGAAAACGGCTCCAACAAGGAGCCGTTTTTATTATTTAGTCTCACTCTTGCGAGGACGACCTCGGCGGCGAGGTGTCTCTGCGCTCTCCGCAGAGCTTGCTTTGGTTGAGGCGCTCTGGCGACGTGCGCGGTCAAGATTCTTCTTTACATCCTCAAGCGTTGTTACAACGCCGAGGTGGCTACGGCGACGCAGTGTGCGTGGCGTGTCACCCAAGAACTTACGGCAGAAGAGCGAGAAGTGTCCGTGACTGGTAAAGCCATACTTCTTAATAATGCTCTTGATAGGTATAGATGTGTCATTGAGTAGCGCGGCAATCTCTACGGCGCGGTTCTGCTGCATCCATACATATGGAGTCTGGTCAAAGTACTGACCAAAGAGTAGCTTGAAGTGTGACAGACTATGTCCGCACATCTTTGCCAATGCCTCGACATTTTTGGCATTTGGAGCGTTGTTTTCTACAAGTGTGCGGAACGACATATTGTTGTTAAACATGCTGTAGAAAGTACGCAGGAAGATTTCGCGAGAGTAGAAGTGGCGGAAGATGACAAACATCTCCTCAATCTTTGCGCGGTGCATAGCCATTGTATTGACGTTGTGCTCCAAGAAGAAGACTACAGAGTCAACAAAGCCTCCAAAGATATTAACCATAGGTATAGCTGTAAACTTGTAGTTAATCTTTGAGACCTCAGCGGCTATAGAGCGATATGTATCGCCCTCGGCTGTAAGGGGGCCTGTGACAAAACGAGCAATAAGCAGTGAGCACTCCTCCTCAGCTACCATAGTATAACTATGCGCGCGCGAGAGGAACAAAATGTGTGACTCTCTGACTGAATAGTCAGTTCTCTCTACAGAAGAGATTGTGAAGCGACCGCTTCGGAGGAACAGCAGACGATTTGCATCATCTGGGTTAATAACCAATGTTTCGCCGGCTTTAATGGTACTTAAGTAAAATCCCGGCTCGGGCAATTGTGAATTAGACGAGCAGGAAGTGGAACATAAATTGTTCGTCAATTTCATAAAATATGTTTTTTTGTGGTTCAGGAAATCGTAGCACTTCAAGAGCGCACCACTTAAGAGCTACCGTTTCCCACCACGAAAATAGTGACAAATTTTCATATAAACAAAAAATAAAAATAAAAAAATGCAACACTTTTTTCGTAAAGTGCTGCAATTCAGCGGTAAAACGAAAGTGAATAAATGAATATCTTGTCGGTTATAGATGAGTCAAATACATTTTTTTGTTATATTACTCTCTTGCCACGCTACATTTTTTTTGATTGAAAAGTTTGGTAAAACCTCTTGTAAGATAGATACCGTTTTTTCTTTACAAATTTTCAATTTTTCTGAAAAAAGTCTACCTTTGTTGTCAAAATCGGAATAGTTTATGGAGATTGTGAATATTCAGCGCGACCTGATGGAGGTCCCTTTTGTTGGTAAGCAGGATGTGGGCGTAAAGGTTGCCCTTTTTGACAAGGGTGTCTCGGCAGAGTTGCCTACAGCCGACATCCGCGAGGGTTTTGTGCTTATCTGCCATAGCGGGACAGCTCTGTTTGACTATGCGCATAAGTCGCATACAGCACACGCCCGCGACATTATTATTGTCTTTCCGGGCGATATCTACTCGCTAACAAGCGCTTCGGCAGACTTTACAGCCTCGTGGGTCAGCTTTACACCGCAGGTGATGGATGAGGTGCTGTATAATTTCCCTACATCATTCTTTAGTCATATTGCCGACCATCCAATATACAATCTCTCTGATAATGAGGAGTATACAAACCGTATTGAGTATCTAAAACTGCTCTATGCACGGCTTGCAGACCAGAGTAATATCTGTCGTTATGAGATTGTGATGGCCTTTCTTCGCTCGTTGTTTATGGAGATTCTCAACCGCATTGTGCGCAATTTTAGCATTGATACTTCCGAGCCTAAGCATCGCCGAAGGCTGCTTGATGAGTTTGTGAATAGGGTAAACTCTACTCCGCAGTGTCGCGAGGTGGCATACTTTGCCGAGTTGCTCTGCATAACGCCTAAATATCTCTCCGCTATTGTTGCCGACGGCACGGGTTTTACCGCCAAGGAGTTTATTGACCGCGCGGCAATAACTGCGATAAAGCAGCTTCTGCGAACTACAGACCTATCGGTAAAGCAGATTGCCGAAAGGCTTGACTTTTCGGGTAGTGGCAACCTCTGTAGGTTCTTCAAAACTAACACTGGAATAACCATTTCCGACTTCAAACGGGAGCTGAAAGGGTAGTTTTTTTGGTCGGTTTACCGCCAAGAATGGTCACTTCACCGCTTGTTGTTAAATTAATTTTTTTGGTTGAAAACGGCGTTATAACACTGTTTCGGCACGATATTTGCCAATTTTGGCGCGAAAAGCGTAAATGTTGTTTAAGAAGTAAAAATTTGGAAGTTTAGAAAAACATATATATCTTTGCAATACAAACTAATGTTAAACTCTTTAAACACTTATTGCCTATAGGAAAAATTCTACTCTGAACAATTTTTTAAGAAAGGAGAAGAATATGAAAGCACAGAACTCAAGCGACCGCGAGTTGCTTAATAGTTATCTGCTAGGCAATAAGAGTGCAATTTCCACTCTGATAGAAAAACATAACCGTCGTGTCCGCGACTACATCCGTATGATGGTTGGGGATAGCGATATTGCTGCCGATATTGCGCAGGAGACCTTTATTAAGGCTGTAAGCGTGATTGATGAGGGTCGTTATATTGACAAGGGAAAGTTCCTCTCTTGGGTGCTCCGCATCGCTCACAATAAGACTTTGGACTACTTCCGCTCACAGAAGAGTAACACATCTGTCAGCGAGTCCAGTGCAGGATACAATGTGCTGGGAACTATAAAGTATGCCGACAAGAGCATTGAGGATAGTATGATTAGTGAGCAGATTGACACTGACATCCGCGCCCTTGTAGAGCAACTGCCAGAGGAGCAGCGCGAGGTGGTTATGCTGCGCTACTACTCAGACCTCTCCTTCAAGGAGATTGCTGACCAGACTGGCGTAAGCATCAACACAGCACTGGGTCGTATGCGCTATGCGCTGATAAATCTGCGAAAGATGATAAAAGAGAGAAATTTGTCATTGAGCTAACAATAAAAACATAGGCATCGGCGTTTATTAAGTGACTCACTTATAAAACCGATTGCCTATGTATCAAATCGACCCTATGTATTGCATGAGCGATGAGAAGTTGTTGATGGATTATGTCATATGCGGTGATGCTGAATTGTTATACATCGACACCCTTCTTCGCGAAACAATAAACAGAGGCTAACAAGCCTCTGTTTATTGTTTCTATCTCTTTGAGGTAACCTCTCGCTCATACTGCTGAATATCAGCAATAAAGCCCTCGCCCACAGGGACACTGTTTCGCAGACAGAACATATCCCAAACGGCGTTCCAAGGCATACTCTTGCTCTCCTCAAGCAGAGCCAGTCGCTCAAAGCCCTGACCATTTGCCTCATACTGGCGCAGCTGAGCAAGTGGCTCAAGCATCGCCTGAAGCAGGCACTTCTGTGTTGCGCGAGTGCCGATAACATATGCGCCAATGCGGTTGATAGATGCGTCAAAGTAGTCCAAACCGATGTGTACTCTATCAAGGGCGTTGCAACGGACAATCTCCTTACACAAATCCATAGTCTCGTCGTTCATAATTGTCACGTGGTCAGAGTCCCAACGCACTGGGCGGCTCACGTGGAGCATAACCTCTGGCACAAACAGCAGCAGTGACGAGAGCTTATCTGCCACGCTCTCGGTAGGGTGGAAGTGGCCGGTGTCAAGTGTAATAATCTTGTTGTGAGTAGCTCCGTAGCCGATGTAGAAGTCGTTTGAGCCGACAGTGTAGCTCTCAAGACCGATACCGAAGACCTTTGACTCTACGCAGTCCTTCATATTGTTGTACTGCTGTGCAAAAATCTGGTCCAGAGAGTCTTTCAACAGCTCGCGGTAGAGCATACGATTGACAGTAATGTCCTTACTGCCGTCGTGTACCCACAGATTCATAATACATGGGTCGCCCTGACGCACGCCCATATACTCGGCAATGGCACGGCAACGCTTTGAGTGCTCAATCCAGAAGTCGCGGATAGCCTTATCTGGATTTGCCAGCGAGAGGTCGCCCGACTTTGGATGTGAGAATGATGTGGTGTTGAAGTCAAGGCGCATACCGTTCTCAAGACCCCACTCAATCCAGCTCTCAAAGTGCTTTGGCTCTACCTTGTCGCGGTCTACAAACACTCCGCCAAAGTCGCCATAAATCTCGTGTAGATTTAGTCGCTGGCGGCCAGGTATGAGCGATGATGCCTTAAGAATATCGGCGCGCAGCTCATCTATATTGCGAGCCTTGCCAGGATAGTTTCCCGTAGCCTGAATACCGCCCGTAAGCTCTCCACTCGCCTCAAAACCAGATACATCGTCTGCCTGCCAGCAGTGCATTGATATCTCAATCTTCTGCAACTGTGCAAGCACCTGCTCCACATCTATACCAAGCTCTGCATATCGCTCAACAGCAATATCGTAAGCCTGTTTAATTCTTGTCTCGTTCATAGGTTTATTATTTTAGGTCTGTTCTATAAATTTGTATAAATCTACTGTATGCCTCGCTCCACGCCTCTGCGTTTTGAGGTGTGAAAGTCTCTGTAGTAATAGAGTTGCGGATAATCGCGCGAGCCTCTGCCACAGAGCCAACAACACCTGCACCTACGGCCTGCATCATTATGTTTCCGATAGCCGTAGCCTCCGAAGGGCCTGCAACAACACGCTTGCCCGTAGCATTTGCCGTATACTGGTTCAGCAGGGCATTCTTTGAGCCGCCACCGATAATGTTGAGGGTCTGAATAGCAAATGGAGCCATGCTCTCAAGTATCTCAAGCACCTGACGGTAACGCAGGGCAAGACTCTCAAATATCGTGCGGACAATCTGCTTGTCGCTCTTTGGTGCTGCTTGACCAGTTTGGGCGCAGAAAGTCTCTATCGCCGCGAGCATAGAGTCTGGGTTGGCAAAAATGTCATCATCGGGGTTGATAAAGCACTGGAAAGGCTCTGCACTCTGAGCCATAGCGACAATCTCTGGGTAAGAGTACTCCTTGCCCTGACGGCTCCACTCCTTGCGGCACTGCTCAAGAATCCACATTCCGCAGATATTCTTCAAAAAGCGGGTTGTGCCCTCTACGCCACCCTCGTTTGTAAAGTTATGGCGCATAGACTCCTCTGTAATTATCGGCGAGCGGGTCTCAATGCCCATCAGCGACCAAGTGCCAGAGGAGAGGTAGGCGAAGTTCTCTCTCTCTACGGGCACTGCCATAACTGCCGAGGCGGTGTCGTGCCCTGCTACGGCGACAACATCAACCTCGCCAATGCCCGTCTGAGCAGCAATGGTAGGGTTGATTTTGCCGATAACGCATCCTGGTAGGGTTGGCTCAAGCAGAATATCGCTCTTTACGCCCGCAGTGGTAAGCAACTCTCTATCCCACATCTGTGTGCGTGGGTCAAGGCACTGCGATGTGGAGGCTATGGTATACTCGCAAATCTGTTTGCCTGTAAGCATATAACTCAGCGCATCTGGTATAAAGAGCAGCCTATCTGCTTGAACAACAGGACTATATCCCTCTTTTACAGCTGCGTAAATCTGGAATAGGGTATTGAAGTTCATCACCTGAATGCCCGTCTTGCTGTAGACCTGCTCGCGCGGAATAAGCTCAAAAAACTGCTCTGGCGCACCGTTAGTATATGGGTCACGATATGCGCGTGGCATACCGAGCAGAGAGCCATCCTTGCCAATAGGCACTACATCCACACCCCAAGTGTCAATGCCCACAGAGTCGGGGCGAATACCCCGCTTGGCGCAGAGAGCAAGTCCCTCTACGATATGCTCATACAGAGACAGAATGTTCCAGTAGTACTTGCCATTTACTGCCGTAATACCGTTACCAAATCGGGTAAGCTCCTCAACCTCTACGCGACCGTCACGTAGAGTACCTAAAAGTGTGCGACCAGATGTTGCACCGAGGTCAAATGCCAGAAAGTTAGAGTGTTTCATACTACAAATTTATAAATATTTTTGCTGAAAGTCAATTGATTGTTCAAAAATATTGGTGATAGCTGCAGAGCATTCGAGAAATTGTTGTAATTTTGTGGCAGAAACAAAACAAATTAATATCAGAATAGAATGGAAGCTATTGTAAAGACAAACTTCAACTTTAAGGGTCAGCAGAGCCACTATGTTGGTAAGGTGCGCGATGTTTATGCAATTGATGGCGACTACCTTGTAATGGTTGTCTCTGACCGTATCTCAGCCTTTGATGTGGTACTGCCAAAGGGTATTCCGTTCAAGGGTCAGGTGCTTAACCAGATTGCCGCATCGTTCCTTGATGCAACGGCCGACATCCTTCCAAACTGGAAAATCGCTGTTCCAGACCCAATGGTAACTGTGGGTCACAAGTGCGAGCCATTTAAGGTGGAGATGGTTATTCGTGGATACCTCTCTGGCCACGCATGGCGCGAGTATAAGGCTGGCAAGCGCACAATTTGTGGTGTAGCTATGCCAGATGGTATGGTTGAGAATCAGAAGTTCCCAGAGCCAATCATCACCCCTACAACCAAGGCTGACGAGGGTCACGATGAGGATATCTCTAAGGAGGAGATTATCGCTCGCGGTATCGTTAGTCGTGAGGACTATGAGCAACTTGAGGCCTACACCCGCGCAATTTTTGCTCGCGGAACAGAGATTGCTGCCAAGATGGGTCTTATCCTTGTTGATACAAAGTACGAGTTTGGTAAGAAGAATGGTGTTATCTACCTTATGGATGAGATTCACACTCCAGACTCTTCTCGCTACTTCTACGCCGAGGGCTATGCCGAGCGCCTTGCTGCAGGAGAGAAGCAGAAGCAACTGAGCAAGGAGTTTGTTCGCGAGTGGCTTATGGCAAACGGCTTCCAGGGTCAGGAGGGAGAGCAGGTGCCAGAGATGACTCCAGAGATTGTAGCATCTATTACCGACCGCTACATTGAGCTATATGAGAATATCACTGGCGAGAAGTTCGTTAAGGCCGAGTGTGACGATGTTGCAGCGCGCATTGAGAAAAATGTCAGCGACTTCCTTGCTACACTGTAGTCAACCTTTTATAGAAAAAATGAGCGTGTCCAGATTCTGGGCACGCTCATTTGTCTGTTTTGTAACGCTATCGGATAATCTTTATCTCGCTATCCTCTCCAAAGGCTATTATTGAGCTTGGTGTGCCTGTGGGGCGACCCTGAAAGCGAGGGTTTACGACAAAGTCTACCCCGTTAATAATTACCTGCTTAACCTCGGCAAGGTTTTTTGGACTCTTCTCGCCAGAGATGTTGGCAGATGTAGAGACTATCGGCTTGCCGAACTTGTAGAGCAACTTCTGGCAAAAGTCGTGGTCGGGCACTCTTACGCCCAGCGTACCCTCTTCGGGAATAAGGTTTGCAGCCACGCCCGAAGCTCCTGGAAGAATCAGTGTAAGCGGCTTTGTAGCCATCTCCATAACCTCAAAGGCGATACCTGGAGCCTTGTTTACATAACGGACAACCATATCGGCATCTTTGCACAGCACAAGCATAGACTTCTTGTCGCCGCTCTGCTTAAGGTCGTAAATCCTCTGCACAGCCTCTGCATTTGTCGCATCGCAACCTATACCCCAAACAGTATCTGTCGGGTAAAGTATTATTCCTCCACGACGGAGAACTTCAAGAGCAAGAGCTATTTCTCTATCCATAATTGAAAAATTATTACTATTTTGATGCAAAATTAAGAAAAATCTCAACTTTTTTATAACTTTGCGGTTTAGAAAGTGTTTAAAATATAAAAAAATAAAAATAGAGACAATTATGGGAAGAGCTTTTGAGTATCGCAAAGCGCGTAAGATGAAGCGTTGGGGTCATATGGCTCGCGTTTTCACAAAGATTGGTAAGGAGATTGAGATTGCAGTAAAGGCTGGTGGTCCAGACCCATCTGCAAATACTCGCCTGCGTATCCTTATGCAGAATGCTAAGGCTGAGAATATGCCTAAGGAGAATGTTGAGCGCGCAATTAAGCGTGCCACTGACAAGGACGCAGCAGACTATAAGGAGGTTGTATACGAGGGATATGGCCCTCACGGTGTTGCCTTCCTCGTTGAGACAGCTACTGACAACACAAACCGTACTGTAGCAAGCGTACGTATGTACTTTAACAAGTGCGGCGGTAACCTCGGTAACTCAGGTAGCGTGGCATTTATGTTTGAGCACAAGTGCGTCTTTAAGTTCAAGGCTGCCGAGGGCGTAGATCCAGAGGAACTTGAGCTTGAGATGATTGACCTCGGCGTTGATGAGTTCTACGTAGAGGAGGATGGCATTACCGTTTATGCTGCTTATGAGTCTTTCGGTGCTATCCAGAAGTGGCTTGATGATCAGGGCTATGAGATTATCTCTGGTGAGAGTGTTCGCATCCCAACCGACACCAAGGAGCTTGACGCAGAGGCTCGCGAGGCCGTTGAGAAGCTCGTTGAGAAGCTTGAGGAGGATGATGATGTAGTAAATGTTTATCACACAATGGCCGAAGAGTAATTTTGTTGTGATAACGCGGATACCTACTTCCGCTAACAAAAATCCCAGCAATGGCTGTACGCTTTAGTACTATCCATCGCTGGGATTTTTGCCGAGCGTCGTATCTACCGCGTTCTGACAACAAAATAGCCTTTGGCCGTTAGCCATTGGCTATTGGCTCACCTTCGGTGACCCTTCCCCGCTATCACAACAAATGCCATTTAACCATTGACTCTGTACTCTGTACTCTGTACTCTGTACTCTGTACTCTTTGGCTAACGGCTAACGGCCAACAGCTAAAAATCACTATTCCACTCCCCGTCGGCAGATGTGCAGATTACGGGGCGACTTTTCTCTACGCTCTTGAGCCACTGGTAAGTCTTGTAGAGGCAGTAGCCGTTACCCGAATCCTTGCCAGCAAGGCTATAGGCGATAATGCAAACATTGTTGCGTGTGCGGTAGTACATGCTCTTTGTGCGCTCAAGGTACTGCTCCACAAGCTTTGGGTTGTTGGACGGAGTGCCACCAACAGTGCGGTTATTTGGCTCGGCAGTAGCATTGATGGCCACCTGCTCAATAACATACATACCCACATCATCGCACAAGTTGTAGAACCACATCGGCTGCGGCGAGTCTGGGCAGAGGGTGTTGTATCCC
Source organism: Alistipes sp. (assembly GCA_017938765.1). Classification (GTDB taxonomy): domain Bacteria; phylum Bacteroidota; class Bacteroidia; order Bacteroidales; family Rikenellaceae; genus Alistipes. The sequence goes on from JAGBAX010000022.1 coordinate 78,693, forward strand.
TTGCTCTTTAGTGCCAATATATCCTTACGGCTCTGGGCGCGTGACTGGTTGGCATTGTATGCTATCTTATTGATTTCTATCGGTTTACCATTGCGGTAAATCTTTCCATCCTCAAAGGTCGTCTTACCTGCACCAATGCGTACGGGCAGGTACTCAAATGGCTTTCCACCGCGCTTGACATAGAGCGTTGTGCGGTAGAGTGAAGGCTTATCGGCGCTCCAGAGGTATCTCAGCTCGGCGCCCAAGTCTACGCGCACCTTGAGCGTGTCGCGGCTTCTGCTCGCTACTGTAAAGTCGCGTACGGCATAATCAACAAGCTTACGCTCAGGGGTGTAGATGTCGTATCCAATAGAGACGGTATCTTCAACATTAAAGTCGTTGCCGGCGATAATGTCAAGCTCAAGGTGCAGCTTGCCCTCGCGCTCAACAATGGCTGCATCGTAGTCGTAGACCGATGTGCGGTGCTGTGCAAAGATGTAGCATCCATTAAACAGCGCACAGCGTTGCTCGGCCTTTCCCTCGCTCAGCTGCGGATAGATTGTTCGGCGCAGAAGCAGCACCACATCGTTATCCCCCTGTCGCAGATATGGGGAGATAAAGTAGTCGGCAGGTGTTGATGCATCCTCTGAAGTGGCTACCACAGTGCCATTTATGGCTATGTCGTAGGCGCTGACGGTGTTCTCAATGTGCAGGTAGGTGTTATAGTCGTTCCACGCTGCGGGCACAGCGAGCTTCATACCATACATAGCAAATGCGCCTATATCGCCTAATTTCTTCGGGACATAGGACATATGGTTTAGCGTGTTAGTATGGTCGCGGTTGATTGAATCCTCGCGAGTGTCGTATAGTGTGAACTGGCTGCGGTAGACCTTCTGCGCAAAAACAGAGCTACACATCGCCATAAAAAGCAGAAGTAAAGCAAGTTTTTTCATAGTTTATCTCTTAACTTTGCAAAGATACGATTATTTTCGTAACTTTGCCAGTTAGAAAACAAAGAAAACAAATATAATACAGAAACAGTTATGCGTATAGCTCAATTATTAAAGTCAACTGACTACAACAGCGAGGTTGTTGTAAAGGGTTGGGTGAGAACAAAGCGAGGCAACAAGAATGTGGCATTTATTGCCCTGAACGACGGTAGTTGTGTTGCCAATATCCAGATTGTGGTTGATTTGCAGAAGATTGACGAACAGTGCCTCAAGGCTGTTACTACAGGCGCTTGCATCTGCGTTAAGGGTACTCTTGTAGAGAGTCTTGGCGCTGGTCAGGGCGTTGAGGTGCAGGCCGAGAGCATCGAGGTTTACGGTGCGGCCGACCCAGAGACATACCCTCTTCAGAAGAAGGGTCACTCTCTTGAGTTCTTGCGCGACATTGCCTACCTTCGTCCGCGTACAAACACCTTTGGTGCTGTGCTTCGTATCCGTCACGCTATGGCGTATGCTATCCACAAGTACTTCAATGACAAGGGCTTCTACTACCTCCACACTCCGCTTATCACAGCCTCTGACTGTGAGGGTGCGGGTGCAATGTTTCAGGTAACAACCCTTGACCTAAATAACCTTCCAAAGGGTGAGGATGGTAAGGTAGACTACACTCAGGACTTCTTTGGCAAGCCTTGCTCTCTTACCGTTTCTGGTCAGCTTGAGGGCGAGCTTGGTGCGCTTTCATTGGGTCAGATTTACACTTTCGGCCCTACTTTCCGCGCTGAGAACTCAAATACTCCACGCCACCTCTCTGAGTTCTGGATGATTGAGCCAGAGATGGCATTCTACGAGCTTGAGGATAATATGGAGCTGGCTGAGGACTTCCTTAAGTACCTTATCCGCTACGCCCTTGATAACTGCCGCGAGGACCTTGAGTTTATGAACAAGATGTGGGACAAGGAACTTATTGAGCGACTCAACTTTGTGCTTGAGAATGACTTTGTACGCCTTGACTACACTGAGGGTATCCGCATCCTGCAGGAGTCTGGCCGTAAGTTTGAGTTCCCTTGCCACTGGGGTTGCGACCTTCAGTCAGAGCACGAGCGCTACCTTGTTGAGGAGCACTTCAAGCGTCCAGTAATCCTGATTAACTATCCAAAGGAGATTAAGGCATTCTATATGAAGCAGAACGAGGATGGTAAGACAGTACGCGCAATGGATGTATTGTTCCCAAAAATCGGCGAGATTATCGGTGGTTCGGAGCGTGAGGCAGACTATGGCAAGCTTCGTGCAAGAATTGATGAGCTTCATATTCCGGAGAAGGATATGTGGTGGTACCTTGACACCCGCCGTTGGGGTTCTGCACCGCACTCTGGTTTTGGTCTTGGCTTTGAGCGACTGCTGCTCTTTGTGACTGGTATGGGAAATATCCGCGATGTGATTCCATTCCCACGTACTCCAAAGAACGCAGAGTTCTAAACGGACCTTCTCTCTTCGGTTTGAGGCGAAATAAAATAGGAAGCTATGTCAATTTCACAGAGACAACAACTTCTGCAGCAGCAGAAACTTTCGCCCCAGCAGATACAGATGATAAAGCTGCTGGAGCTGCCTACCGCATTGCTGGAGCAGCGCATCAAACAGGAGATAGAGCAGAATATCGTGCTTGAGGAGGACCACTCTGAGACAGAGGGTGATGAGCCTATTGAGATATCTATGGATGAGTATCTTAAGGAGGACGACACGCCGTCATACAAGAGCCGACTCAACCACTACTCAAAAGACGACCGCCCCCGAAATTTTCAGATTTCGGGCGGTCGTTCTTTGCAAGAGTACCTTATCGAACAGCTCGGTTTTCGCACTCTTACCGATACTGAGCGTAGCATTGCCGAGTTTATTGTCGGCAGTATTGACAGCGACGGATATTTGCGTCGTGACTTGCAGTCCGTTAGTGACGATATAGCCTTTACACTTGGTATTGAGGTAGATGTAGCCGAGTTGGAGCACCTGCTATCAATCATCCAACACCTTGAGCCAGTGGGCGTAGGAGCAAGAGATTTACGGGAGTCACTGCTGCTGCAACTTAATAGCCAAAGCCTTGATAGTGAGGCTAAAAGGTTAGCGAATAAGATTCTTACAGACCACTTTGAGGAGTTTGTAAAAAAGCACTACGAGCGTATGATTGCCCGCCTGGGCGTTACTGAGGAGCAGTTCCGCGCGGCGGTGCAGGAGATACAGCGCCTCTCGCCAAAGCCAGGCAACCTCTTCTCGGAGGATAGCGATGGCGCGCCATATATCATCCCCGATTTTATCCTTGACTATCGCGATGGTCGCTTTGACCTTCAGCTCAACTCTTACAACATCCCAGAGCTGAAGATTAACCGCCACTATATGGATGTTATTCGTCAGGTGCAGGGCAAGAGTGACGATAGAATGAGCCAGCAGGAGCGTGAGGCGGTGCAGTTTGTCAAGAGTAAGATAGATGCTGCCAAGTGGTTTATGTCTGCTATAAAGCAGCGCCACGACACCCTTATGCGCACCATGCAGACCATTCTTGACTACCAGCAGGAGTACTTCAAGGATGGTGACCGCAGCCGCCTTAAGCCGATGATTCTTAAGGATATAGCCGACCGCACAGGCCTTGATGTCTCTACAATCTCTCGCGTGGCAAATAGCAAGTATGTCCAGACCAGCTTCGGCATAATACTCCTCAAATCGCTCTTCTCGGAGGCTATGCAGACCGTTTCGGGCGAGGAGGTGTCAAGCTACGAGATTAAAAACCTTCTTGAGCAGTGCATTGCCGAGGAGGATAAGCGTCATCCACTGACAGATGAGCAGCTGATGAACATTCTCAACGACAAGGGCTACTGCATCGCCCGCCGTACGGTTGCCAAGTATCGCGAGATGCTCGGAATACCCGTTGCCCGTCTACGAAAAGAGATTTAGCAATCTATCTATGGCATAAACATTGATAGTGTTCTGGTGTAAACAAAAAACATCAGAACAATGAAAAGATTTTTACTTTCAGTGTCCGTAGTGGCACTTGCAGTATGCAGTTTTATCGGTTGCTCACAGCAGAAGCAGTGGAATAGAGAGCAGCGCCAAGCCCTTCGTGAGATGTTGAAGGATTATCGCCAGATGGTATACCTCAATAACCTTACAGAGGCGGAGTATATGCTCTTTGCTGACCAAGTAGCTGCCGACATAGAGCAGGAGTATCCTGTCTATACAACCTTCGTTCAGATGCCCGCAGTAAATGACACGGTGCAGGTCTATGTTGTAACGACTATCGTTGAGCAACTTAATACTGATGCCCGCAATATGCGCCATCTGTTCCCGTACAACACCCTTGTAGAGAGCAATATCCTGCCAAGTGGCCTTGACCGTACACAGCAGAACGCATTCTACCGCTGTCTTGCCCAGAGGGTCAATAACACCTTTCCGACTATTGACAGCTTTGTCAATGCCGTTATTTCGGACACCACCTCAATGTCTACCATTACTCAGCTTGAGCAGCAGTGTGCAAACGATTTGTTCGGCTGGCAGGTTGATATAGTTGAGATTGTTGAGACAAATTAAAGAAAATAGAAGAGAGAAATTTTTCTCTCTTCTATTTTCTTTTGAATATCATATATCCGATACTAACGCCCGCCTTAATGGGCATAATCTCCGACGAGCCATTAAAGGGGTCTGGATGTGTGTAGTTCTCGTGGCCGTAGGGGTTCATAATTATCTCTCCATTAGCCTTGTAGCCATTGTACCACGAGCGGACAAAGTCAATAGCTACATAGGCATCTACAACCCACCGCCCTGCAAAGTGGTGCTGATATCCCGCACCAACGCCTACCATAGCACCAAAACCCTTGCTGTAGGTCTCCTTAAGCGAGATAAGACCACCATTGAAGAGGCGAGGTTTGTTGATGTCAAAGCCCATAATACCAGCATTTGCGCTTATGTACCAACCCTTAGTCGCCTCGCGGAAGTAGTATCGGTACTCGCCCTGAAAAATGCCGAAGTGGGCGTGCTTGCCGCCGATGCTCCTCCAAGGCGAGTATGTCGCATCTACAACAAGTGAGCTATGTGGCGAGATTGCCCCCTCCACCTGCGGATTGACAACACCAACAACGGCATAGAGCGCATTGATTTTTGCGTAAATCTGCGCCCGCAGCGGTGTTGCTACAGCAAGCGTAAGGATAAGTATGGCTACTAATCGTCTCATATTACTCCTCTCCCTCTACAATGCAACGGGTAAGACCCATTTCAGAAGCCGCCTTCTCCTTTGAGAATAGGAAGTAGAGACAACTGCACTCTGTTGTAAGCTCTCCGTCGCTGTTGTATATCTCTCCCGCAACAGTGACAAGATTTCGGCGCACCTCGGCTGTTCGCGCCTTGAGTGTCAGCTTACCGCCATTTGTGTGTACTGGCTTGCGATATCTAATCTCCATCTTTGAGGTCACCGCACCCGTCTGGAACTTGCGGAACACCACCCAGCCACACAGCTCGTCAAGCAACGCCGCCTGAACGCCTCCGTGCAGAGTATTTATCCAGCTCTGATGCTCTCCATCTGGCTCCCAGAAGCTTACGATATCGTCGCCATCCTCGTAGAACTCCATCTTCAGGCCGTGCTGGTGGTTGGGGTCACAGCCAAAGCAGTGGTAGCCCTCCATGCCTAACCAGGGGTTGATAATCTTCTTCATAATAGTGCTATTATCGTTAAACGATACAAAGGTAATAAAAACAGATGGAATAGAGAGTGTTCCATCTGTTCAAAAAGGGTTAGAAGATGTTTGAAATTTATTTACGAAATTATTTTATAGCTGTTTTGTGGCTATTTTCTCATATGATTTGAGGCGCATAGAGGGTACTATGTAACGAAAATCAGATGAGAAAAGAGTCGTAAACAGCATAAAAGAGTAAGATAAACAAATTTCAAACATCTTCTTTCTATACATCCTATTTTACCACCTCTGACGGCAGAGCCTTAAACAGAGCCTTGATTACCCCCTGCTGAAGCAGAATGAGCTGGTCTCCGTCAATGTCGTAGTGGGTAACACTGCCCAGTACGGCTGTAAACTGACTCTCAAGTTCGCCATTCTCTGGGCAGAGCATCATTGTAGTGCCTACCTGACCGAAGTTTATGGCGTAGTTCTCTGCTACGGTATACTGACCCAGCAGACGGTTGCAAGCGCCGATGCCTGCCAGAGAGCCATCCTCGCCAAGGGTGATGTTAAAGCTGTTTATAGGAAGGTCGATGTCCTTACCCTCAAGCTGTACAAGGTGCCACTCAGTACCCTTCAGTGGCTTAGCGTTCTTCTGTCGCTGACGGCATGCCGAGCAGCAACCTACAAGAATTGTCGCGCAAATAAGCGCAAAAAAGATTGATTTAAGTCTCATAGTTGTCATAATTTTTATATCCTACTTTATAAGTTCGTTTGGCATTGGGATCCTTTTGCCTGTAGTACGGAGGGTTGGCAGCAGGGCGTCGTAGCCCTCAAGCTTGGCTGTCAGAGCATCGGCCATTTCGCGGAGCTTATCGGGGTTGCTTGCCGAGAGGTCATTGCGCTCGGTAATATCCTCACCTATATTATATAACTCAAGGGTCTGTTGGCGGTGGCGGTAGACAATCTTCCAGTCGCCCTTGCGAAGGCTACTCATATAGTCGATGTCGTGCAGCTGGTATGGCTTCCACTGGTGTGGGAAGTGTGCAAGCACCTCGCGCTCAGGGTCAATGCCCGAAACGGACAGAGGTACAACAAAGTCGTTTGCCTGCTTCTGGGTGCTAATCTCGCCCGACTCCATAGCCTTTTTAGCCATCTGCGAGCCGTCGGTGAGCAGGCGAACAATGCTCTTGCCGTCTATCTCTTGCACAGTTTTGTAATTCTCTATGCCCGCCATCTCAAGGATTGTAGGGTAGATATCCTCCGCTACAACTGGTGTATTGAGGCGCGTGCCAGCAGCGACCTTACCCTTCCAGTAGACAACCATAGGCACGCGGATACCAGCCTCGTAGCACGAAGCCTTACCCTCGCGCAGTGGCGAGTTCTGGGTATGGCGAACTCCACCCTTTGATAGATTTTCGGAGTTGCCGCCATTGTCGGACATAAAGACGATAATGGTATTGTCCAGCACATCGCGCTGCTTAAGATATGCCATCAAATCGCCTAAACTCTTATCCATACCCTCGCACATAGATGCAAAGCGAGCCTGCCCCTCGTCCATACCTCGCTCAACATATTTCTGGAAGAAACGCATATCGCGGTGTATAGGCGTATGGACAGCGTGGTGGCAGAAGTTGAGGTAGAACGGTATGCCATTGTCTATCGGATAGTCAAGGGTCTTAAGTGCCTCAAGGGTCAGTGCCTCTGTAAGATGAGTCTTTGTGCCGTAGTACTCTGCCATATTCTGCACAGAGAAGAAGTTCCACTTGTCGGCCGTATTACCATAGTTATCCTCGCCATAGTAGCTGCGAGGCTTGCCGGCAACCTGACCCGCCACATTGACACAGAAGCCCATATTGTATGGATTGGCCGCAGGGGTACCATTTGGTGCCCAGTGACCCTTGCCCACATGGATAGTATAGTAGCCATTATCCTTCAAAATCTGCGGATATGGTGTGATATGCACCGCGCGATCAAGTGGCTCGGCAGATGGGGTTACGCCGTTGATATTCCAATCGGTGCGCTCTACGGTATCATCAAGCTGGCTGCTTGGAGTGTCTGTAGCATCGGGATTCCAATCCTTTGTTACAGATGTGTAGTTTGTAATTCTGGTATGTGCGGCATTCATACCCGACATAATAGATGTGCGGGTAGGGGTGGAGACTGGACATACATAGGCGGAGGTCATTGTTGCGCCCGCCTCTGCAAGAGCAGCAATGTTTGGCGTGTCGTGGCGTAGGTTAAAGGGGTATACCTCCTCGCCAAAGGCGACAGATGTATCAAGCCATCCGAGGTCGTCAATCAGAAAGAGGACAATGTTTGGTTTTTCTTCCTCTGTTGCGCAACTTGCCAGCGGAAGCGCAAGGGCTACAGAAGAGAGTGTTTTCAGTGTGGTTTTCATTGTTGTGGGTTTAGGTTATCGGTTTTTATCTACCTCACGACGGTTTATCAGTGCCTGAGTGATTGTGTGCTCGTCTACATACTCAAGCTCATCTCCAAAGCCTATTCCGCGAGCGATAGTTGTAATCTTCAGACGCTCAAAGCGCTTGAGGCAGTTCATAAGGTAGAAGAGCGTAGTCTCTCCCTCCACAGATGCCGAGATGGCGATAATAACCTCCTTAACCTCGCCCATAGCGATGCGGTCAAGAAGCAGGTCTATTCTTAAGTCAGAAGGACCTATACCCTGCATTGGCGAGATAACGCCGCCAAGGACATTGTACACACCGCGATACTGACGAGTCTTTTCAATAGATAGCAAATCAGCCACCTGCTCAACCACGCAGAGGGTTGTTCTGTCGCGCTTTGTGTCGGCGCAAATCTCGCAAATCTCGTTGTCAGAGAGGTTTCCGCACTTGGCGCAGTGGCAGATGTTGTTTCTAAACTCAGATATGCTCTCGGTCATTGCTGCTACATCCTCACGCTCCATCTTTAGTATGTGCATAGCAAGGCGCAGAGCTGTTCTACGACCTACACCTGGCAAGCGGTTAAGCTCGCTGACGATATTTTCTAATAGTAGCGACATTATTAGATGTTTCCTAAATTCTCTCCAAATGAGACATCTCTGTCCAACCCTTCTTGCCGTCTGCAATAGTAACCTCTGCCCAGCCCTCAATCTCAGACGAGATAGTGACCTTTGTACCCTCGTGCAGTACAAAGAGGTCTGTGGCTTCGCTATCTGGCGAGCTCTTGACAGATATTGCACTGCTCATAACAATAGCATCCTCGCGGTTGAGTATACGGCTACGCTCAGAGAGAGCAAAGGCTGTTGTGACAATAAAGAGCAGCGCAGAGACAATAGTGCCGTAAAATCCCGCCTTGCGAAGAGAAAGAGGTGAACTAAGAAGGAAAATAAGCAGTAGCGCAAGTGCTGTTCCAAGCAGAAGAAGTGACACGACGCTCCACGCAGTGCAACTCATTGTGCGCTGTAGTCGCTCTATCCATCTATTGAGGAAGAACTGCGGAACCTCTGTAATCTTATCCTTCGTCTGAGCCTCGGCAATCTCAAGGTTGTATCTTGCATCGTCCATAGATGGAGAGACCACAAGGGCGCGGTTGTAGTAGAGAATTGCCTTACCCAGGTTGCCAATCTTAAAGTAGGTGTTACCCATATTGTAGTATAGGCGAGCCGAGTAGTATCCCCCATCCTCAATTTGGCTATAGAGCTGTGCAGCAACACTATAATCGCCATCTATATAAGCCTGATTTGCACCCTGCCACAGAGCTTCATTATCAAAGTCCTGCTCTACTGGCTGTGGCGAGTCTATCTTTACGGTATCGCTCTGTGCTGCAGCAGTAAATGTAACAGCAAACATCGCTACTATTGAAAGTATATATCTCATAGCACTACTTTTTTACTATTGATTCAATCTTGGAGACAATCTCAATGCCCCTGCCGTATATCTCTGTCATCGTTGCCGACTCTACAGGCGAGTACTGAGCCTCCTCGCACAGCGAGATAATGGCTGTAATATCCTTCGCCTGCTCTGTAGCGCCTCGGCGAGTAAGCTCCTCGCGGATAGTCTCCTTTGTAAGGTCTGCCACTGGGATGTTAAATCTGTCGGAGATATAACCCCATAGTGCGCGGAGCATCTCCTCGTAGAAGGCGTGGCGATTCTGCTCACGCATATATCTCTCGGCAGCGCGGAATCGCTGTACGGCAACCTTATTTGCACGGCGACCCTTGACAAGAACAGTGTTGTGGCTGTCGCGTATACGCTTGCTGATAACAAAGTAGAGAGCTACAGATAGCAGCACCATTGCCACCACAATAACAAAGTAGAGTGGACTGAAGACAAGTGGAGTGACTACTGTGTGTAGATTTGGGCGGGTGAGCTTTATGAAGCGGATGTCGCTACCCAGTAACTTCACATCTTGCTTGCCGACAATTGTAGATACAACCTGAGACGATGAAGCGCTATTTTTGTCTGGTGTAACAGAGATAGCAAAGCTATCTGATGTAAGGGTTACATACTGCCTACTCTCTGGGTTGAAGTATGTAAACTCTATAGGGGCGATGGTATAATTACCCTCCGCCCTTGCGATAAATGGATACTCAAAGCGACGGAAACCATTGCTGCCAGCAGCTGTTGTGCGTATCTGCTCTGTAGACTTGACGTCGTAGAGCTCAAATGTTGCAGGGAGAGTAATCTTCGGCTCCTGCACAAAGCCTATATTTCCCGTTCCAGATATCTTTAGGTCTATATTGGCTGCTGAGTTTGCCGCCATCTCTGTCAGTGAGGCGTGTGCCTCCATTGTATACTTACCCACAGCCCCTGTAAATGATGCTGGAGCGCCCGCAGGGAATGGCTTGACATCTATAGTTACGGCTGGCGAGACAACCTCGCGGCGCAGATTGTAGATGTCGTGCGTATTGTCAAAGAATGAGTTGCGAGGGCGGTTGTTGCGGACAAACATCTGCGCAACGATAGTAATCTTCGCACTCTCAATAGTAAGTTTTCCACTCTGCTGTGGGTAGAGAATATACTCGCCAAGGTTGTAGGCATCGTAGACCTTGCCACCAACCGTCTCGCGGAAAGGTCCCTGCTCAGCCTCAAGCTGCTGACTCCAGAAACCGTCAAAACTTGGTAGTTTTGCCCCCTCAGAGCCGATAACATTCACACGGCTATAGAGCTTGAGTGTTGCGCGGACAGCCTCGCCCTTGTAGACAGACGAGCGAGAGACATTAAATCGCAACATAAGGTCATCTTGTGCTAATTGACCCGCTGCCCTCTGCTCAAGGGTCTGCTCTGTTTGATTGTTCTGCGAGGAGCGACCATCTTGCGCTGCACCACCCTCTGCACTACTTTGGCGCACCTCTATAGGTGTTACTTGTGTTGAGTAGCTCTTGCCATCTACGCCGATAGTAGCCACGCCAATGCTCTTTTCGCCAGCACCTTGAGCCTGCAGTACATAGCTGATGGTGTAGTTGTAACTCTTTGTCATAGAGCCGTTTATAATCTGCACAGAGGAGCCGTGCGAGACAGACGGACCTGCAAGAACATTAAAACCCTCAAACGATGGAGCCACAAAAGATTTGTCATCTGGCTTTGCGTTGAGTGCAAACTCAACCCTAAAGGCATCCGAGGCATTAATAATCATTGGGGCGTTTGTTTGGAATAGCACCTCCTCACCATACGCCACGCAAAACATCAAAACCGCCACAATGGCGACAAATAATCTCTTTCCCATATATTGGAAACGAATAAAACGCAGTTTTATTGTAAAACCACACACCCTTTCTGTTGCCAGAAAGGGGTAGTGGTTTTGCAACGAGCCAAAGGAGTCTACCAGTGGCTTAAAGTAGTATCCGCAGTGCGGAGTTAATCTGTTTAGTGAGCAAAGTCTGCAAAGAAGTCATTGCCCTTATCATCAACAATGATAAATGCAGGGAAGTTCTCTACATAAATCTTGCGGACAGCCTCCATGCCGAGCTCTGGGAAGTCTACAACCTCAACGCTCTTGATAGAGTTCTTTGCAAGGATAGCAGCAGGACCACCGATAGAGCCGAGGTAGAAGCCACCGTGAGCCTTACAAGCGTCAGTAACAGCCTTTGAGCGGTTACCCTTTGCAACCATAACCATAGAGCCACCAACGCTCTGGAACAGGTCTACATATGGGTCCATACGGCCTGCTGTTGTAGGGCCAAATGAGCCTGAAGCCATACCTGCAGGGGTCTTTGCAGGACCTGCGTAGTATACTGGGTGGTTCTTAAAGTACTCTGGCATAGGCTTACCCTCGTCAAGCATCTGCTTAATGCGAGCGTGAGCAATATCGCGAGCAACAATAAGTGTACCCTTAAGGTTAAGGCGGGTCTTGATAGGATACTGTGTAAGGATTTCGCGTACCTTATCCATACCCTCGTCAAGGTCGATATCTACTGCTGGAGACATTGCTGGAGCCTGCTCTGGAAGGAAGCGAGCTGGATTCTTCTCAAGCTGCTCAATGAAGATACCCTCTGGGGTAATCTTAGCCTTGATATTACGGTCTGCAGAGCAGCTAACGCCGATAGCTACTGGGCAAGAGGCTGCGTGACGAGGTGCGCGGATTACGCGAACATCGTGTACAAGGTACTTACCGCCAAACTGTGCGCCGATACCCATCTCCTGGCAAATCTTGAGAATCTTCTCCTCCCACTCAAGGTCACGGAAGCAACGACCGCCCTCGTTACCAGATGTTGGAAGCTCGTCAAGGTAACCTGCAGAGGCCTTCTTAACAGTTGCAAGGCACATCTCAGCAGATGTTCCACCGATACAAACGGCAAGGTGATAAGGAGGACAAGCAGAAGTGCCGAGGTCCTTGATATGCTCCTTGAAGAACTTTACAAGTGACTCCTCATTGAGCAGAGCCTTAGTCTGCTGATAGAGGAAGGTCTTATTTGCTGAGCCACCACCCTTAGTGATAAAGAGGAACTCATACTCCATACCTGGGTGACCACCGTAGATGTCAATCTGTGCAGGCAGGTTAGTGCCAGAGTTGTGCTCGTCGGTCATTGTGATAGGCACAACCTGTGAGTAGCGAAGGTTGCGCTCTGCGTATGTCTGATATGCACCGCGAGAGATATACTCAGCATCCTCAACGCCAGTGTATACATCCTCACCCTTGTGAGCCACGCAGATAGCAGTACCTGTATCCTGACAAGTTGGAAGTTCGCCCTCAGCAGCAACAACAGAGTTCATAAGCATAGTATATGCTACAAACTTGTCGTTATCTGTAGCCTCGCTATCCTCAAGGATGTTGCGGAGCTTCTGCAGGTGTGAAGCACGGAGGTAGAAAGATACATCTGTATACGCCTCCTTAGCAAGTAGCTCAAGACCCTTAGGGTCTACCTTCAAAATCTGACGACCATCACACTCTACAACCTTTACATAGTCCTTTGTAAGCAGACGATACTCGGTGTTGTCGCGCTCTATTGGGAGCGGCTCTTGATAAATAAATTCAGCCATAATATTGATTTTTAATAGTGTTTACGCTTCATAAAACACACAAAGATATAAAAATATGCTGAAAGATAAAAGGCGAAAGTAAAACTTTTCTATTTTTTCGTTATATTTGCAATTGTTATGAGTATTACCGACCTTCTTCTAATCGCAGTGGGGCTATCTATGGATGCCTTTGCAGTCTCTATTGGTAAGGGACTGTCGGTTGCTAAGGTGCGCCCGCGTTATGCTCTGACTGTTGGGGTCTGGTTTGGTGGTTTTCAGGCACTTATGCCCATTGTGGGATACTATTTAGGTACAAGTTTTGCAGACCTTGTTCAGAGTGTAGACCACTGGATAGCCTTTGTGTTGCTCGGCATAATCGGCTTTAATATGATTCACGAGTCACTCTCTAAGGGGTGCGAGAGGAGCAGTGACGATTTTAGCCCAAAGGCGATGCTTCCGCTGGCGGTAGCTACGAGCATTGACGCGCTGGCGGTAGGAGTCTCTTTAGCATTTCTTAAGGAGCCGATTTTTGCCTCGGCGGCAGCTATTGGTATCACTACGGCACTACTCTCTGCTGTGGGACTATATATCGGAAATATCTTTGGCTGTAAGTACAAGTCCAAGGCTGAGTTTATGGGCGGAGCGGTGCTAATACTTATCGGAATAAAGATTCTTGTTGAACACACATTATAAAACCTTAATATTATGAATGACAAGCAGTTACAATTAAATCCTAACAAGGTTGTAGCCTTTTTGGGTAAGCCTTGTAGCCAGTTTACTAAGGCCGACATTGTAAAGTTTATCAGCCAGAACGACATCCGTATGGTCAATTTTATGTACCCTGCGGGCGATGGTAGACTGAAGACCCTTAACTTTGTGATTAACAATGCCGAGTATCTTGACACAATACTTAGCTGTGGCGAGCGAGTAGACGGCAGTAGCCTCTTCCCATTTATTGAGGCGGGCAGTAGTGACCTCTATGTCCTGCCACGCTTCTCTACAGCCTTTGTAGACCCATTTGCTCAGATTCCGACACTTACAATGCTCTGCTCATACTTCAACAAGGATGGTCAGCTGCTTGAGAGCTCTCCAGAGAATACGCTCCGCAAGGCTTGCAAGGCCTTTAACGAGGTTACAGGAATGGAGTTTGAGGCTATGGGCGAGTTGGAGTACTATGTTATCGCACCAGACGAGGGGCTCTTCCCTGCAACCGACCAGAAGGGCTACCACGAGTCTGCTCCATATGCAAAGTTCAACCACTTCCGCACTCAGTGTATGTCCTACATCGCTCAGGCTGGTGGACAGATTAAGTATGGCCACTCCGAGGTGGGTAACTTTACTATTGACGGAATGATTTACGAGCAGAACGAGATTGAGTTCCTGCCTGTCCCTGCCCTTAAGGCTGCCGACCAGCTGATGGTGGCTAAGTGGATTATCCGCAACCTCGCATATGAGTATGGCTACGACATTACTTTCGCTCCAAAGATTACTGCAGGCAAGGCTGGCTCTGGTCTGCACATCCATATGCGAATAATGAAAGATGGTGTAAATCAGATGGTTGAGAATGGCGTTCTGTCAGCAACTGCTCGCAAGGCTATTGCTGGAATGATGACCCTTGCGCCATCTATTACTGCCTTTGGAAATACAAATCCTACATCTTACTTCCGCCTTGTTCCGCATCAGGAGGCTCCGACAAATATCTGCTGGGGAGATAGAAACCGCTCGGTGCTTGTGCGTGTGCCACTCGGTTGGACAGCAAAGAGAGATATGTGCAGCATAGCAAATCCTCTGGAGCTTGTGAGACACTACGACACAACGCAGAAGCAGACCGTAGAGATGCGCTCGCCAGATGGTAGCGCAGATATCTATCAGCTTATCGCAGGTCTTGCCGTTGCTTGTCGTCACGGCTTTGAGATTGAGAATGGTCTGGAGGTGGCAGAGAAGACATATGTCAATGTCAATATCCATCAGGCAGAGAATGCCGATAAGTTGGCAACACTTGCAACTCTTCCAGATAGCTGTGCCGCATCGGCAGAGTGCCTTGACTCTCAGCGCGCTATCTACGAGGCTCACGGCGTCTTCAGCCCTGCAATGATTAATGGAATTATCAAGAAGTTGCAGAGCTATAACGACCGTACCCTTCGCCAAGATATGGATGGAGATACTGAGAAGATGTTGAGTCTTGTACATCAGTACTTCCATTGTGGATAGAGGTAGAATAAAAAGTCTATTTTGTCGTTATACTCGCCCTCAAAATCCTCACATACGCTTTAGTATGCTCCGGTTTTTCGGGCTTCGCAAGCCTAAAAATAGATCTTTTTATTCAACCTCCACGAAAATGGGATGACTGCGAAGGTCATCCCATTTTTATTACTTAGAAAGTAATCTTTGCACCGAGGAACCATGTGCGAGGCAGGGATGGTCCGTAGATATATCCCGCATCGCGGTCAGCACCCTTGTCAAAGTCGCTCTGGAACGAGTTGAAGATATTCTTCATTCCACCGTTAATCTGAAACCCGATTGTGCGGTAAATCTTAAAGTCGTAGCTCAGCTTAATGCCCATATCAAAGAATGGGTCGGTAAGTTTTGCGATATCCTTCTTTACATATCCTGCGAAGTGCTGAACAAGCATTCGGCCTGTGTATGTACCAGTGAGCGATATGTCAAAACGGCGCACTGGTGTGACAGTGGCTGTCAAAAAGGCATAGCTGTCTGGCGTGCGGAACATACGGGTCTCGGCTGGCACGCTCTCATCCTCACTCCACTTCTCTGGCTCCTTGTAGCGACTCTTCTGCAGTGTACCACCCACCTGCATTTGTATCCAAGGGTTGAATGCAAGGCGAGCCTCAAGGTTTATGCCCATAACCGTTGCACCAGAGCCATTGCGACGCTCAAGGACAGTTGCAGTACCGCCATCGGCAGTCTCGCCAGTCTCCTCAAGGGTAAATACATCTTTTAGGATAGTGTAGAAGCCCTCAACGAGCAAATTACCCTGAACACCATTTTTGAAGGTGTGGTACATATCTGCCGAGAGGCTGAATGAGTGGCTGCGCTCCTCCTTAAGGTCATCTGCAAGGCGGATGCGGGTACGCTCGCCACCGACAATAGTGATGTGCAAATCCTCGTCAAATGCCTGTGGTGCGCGGAAGCCTGATGAGTATACAGCGCGCAGGTTGATGTTGTGGGTAGGGTTGTAGCGGAAGTTCACGCGTGGCGAGAAGATAAGGTGGTCAATAAGGTTGTGCTTATCTGCGCGACCACCAATCAAAAAGCCCCAAGTCTCGTTTTTCCACTCGTTCTGTATATACGCGCTATAGATGTGAATTGTCTGGTTTGTAGGTGTATAGCCCTCTGTGAGCGGTGTATCCTTCATATAGTCAAGGTTGTACTCCGCGCCCACAGTAAGCTCGGCAGGTAGGAAGAGCATCTTTGGACAGCGGTACATATATTGCACACCGCCCACAGCTGTAAATCCGTGTGTCGTTCCATAGGCGTTAGGGTCCATATAGCTGCCGTAGTAGCTGTCGCGGCGAATATCCTGCGCAGAGGCATAGAGGCTATAGCGGTGGCGGGTGTTGGCTGTAGTACCCTCAAAGGTAATTCCTCCGCTGTTGATAATGTGGTCAGTGGTCTCGGCAACATAGGCCTGATGTGGCGGAACATCAAGCTGGTCGCCACCACGACGATACTCCTTTGTTCCGTGATACTCAAGCGAGAGCTTGCTGTATGCGCTGGTCTTGATATAGCTTCTCAGACCCACTGTCTGTCCGTCAATCTCGCCAATCTCCACAAAGCCGTCGCCGTTGTGGTCATATCCTGAGCGGTGGCGGTTCTGTCCGTAGACCATAAGTCCCGCCTTGCGGTTGTCAGTAACGAGCGATGCGTTGAGAGTGGTATTGTTATCAAACGAGCCAGAGCAACCTATAGAGCTGATTGTGTGAGCAATCTGTCCAGAGTTGTAGAGTGGCTCCTTTGTGATAATATTCACTGTTCCACCAATCGCCGACGCACCATAGAGCGCCGAGCCACCACCGCGCACAACCTCAATGCGCTCAATCATATTTGATGGCAGATGCTCTAATCCGTATACACCTGCAAGGGCAGAGAATACAGGTCGCGAGTCAATCAAAATCTGCGAGTAGTGACCATCAAGGCCATTGATTCTCACCTGCGTAAAGCCACAGTTCTGGCAGTTGTTCTCTACGCGCACACCCGACTGGAAGTTAAGTCCCTCGGCTACGGTTGGTGATGTGGTAACATCAAAAAGGCGGGTATCAAGTACGCTTACAAGCGTTGGAGCCTCGCGGCGGGTTGTAACGTTTCGGTTTGCAGAGACTACGACAGCATCAAGTGACACCTGCTCCTCTTTTATCTCAAAGTCAAGCTCTAAAGGCTCTCCATTTACAACCTTTACGGTCTTTGTAACAGTCTGATATCCAAGCGCAGAGACCTCAATGGTAATCTCTGTATCCTCTGGCACGTCATTTAGAATATAGTGTCCTGTAGTGTCAGTAGTCGTTCCGATAGTTGTGTTTTGCACTACTACGTTGATATATGGGAGCATCTCCTTGCTCTTTGCATCTGTAACGTGACCGAAGATATGTGTCTCATAGTCAGATGCATACATGTTGCCGACAATACACAGTGCCGACAAAAGTAAAGATATAATTTTCTTCATTTTTGTGATTTTGTATTTGTTATAAAAAGGGTAGGAAACAGTTTTTATAACAATACAGGAGGTGCACGAAGAGAATAGATAACTCTCGGCTCAACAGCGCGTAAGATAACATCTACAGCTGAAATGACTGTCAGCAGGACAATAGCCGAGAGCAGAGCCTGGCTCTGTGAGATAATAAATAGGAGTAGGTTGAAGTGACAAATAGGACAGTCGTCACTCATACCATTTGATGCCGCACTGCGGGTATTTCTCAGCGAGTCGTAGTAGCTGTCTGGGTGGGTGTGCAGAGCCTTACCAGTATAGGCAATAGCAATTGCTGCGAGCATTACTCCCAGCACAATGTTTTGTATATACTTGCAGACTCTCATCTATTTATGCGGCACAAATCCGCAGCAAAGGTAGAATAAAATGTTGAAAACGACAAAAAAGTAGTGAAATTTAACACTGACATTTTGGCAGTTTTTTCTCTTTGGCAGCAAATTTGACCGCATATAGTCAAACAAAAAATTTTTAGATTATGAATATTAACACGCTAACTATTAAGGCGCAGCAGGCACTGCAGGGTGCCGTGTCTACTGCACAGCAGACGGGCCAACAGGCCGTAGAACCACTGCATCTGCTCTCTGTTTTAGTTGCCGAGGAGAACTCTCTTGGCTCTTTTCTACTTGGAAGGGCTGGAGTGAATATAGTATCACTCCGAGCAGCCGTTAGTGAGGCTATATCTCGACTGCCGAAGGTGTCGGGCGCGGGCGAGCAGTACTTTGCTACTGATACCACAAAGGTTATCCAGCGAGCAGTTGATTTTACAAAGAAGTTTAATGATAAGTACGCCTCTGTAGAGCATCTTCTACTTGGAGTGATTGCCGAGCGTGGTTCTGCTTCGGATATTCTCAAGTCTCAAGGCGCTACTGAAAGCGATATTATTGAGGCTATAAAGCAGTTCCGCAAGGGCTCTACTGTAGACTCACAGAGCGCAGATAAGGAGTTTGATGCGCTGGGCAAGTATGCCATAAACCTTAACGAGCTTGCCCGAACTGGAAAACTTGACCCAGTTATTGGACGTGATGACGAGTGTCGTCGTGTGCTGCAGATTCTCTCACGCCGAACAAAGAACAATCCGATACTTGTCGGCGAGCCAGGTGTTGGTAAGACTGCCATTGCCGAGGGTATTGCACACCGTATTGTCAATGGCGATGTGCCAGAGAACCTTCGCTCAAAGAGCATCTACTCGCTTGATATGGGTGCGCTGATTGCGGGTGCGAAGTATCAGGGAGAGTTTGAGGAGCGACTCAAGAGCGTTGTTGCCGAGGTTGTGGCTTCAGATGGCGAGATACTGCTCTTTATTGACGAGATACACACCCTTGTGGGCGCAGGTAAGAGTAGCGGAGCGATGGATGCGGCAAATATCCTCAAGCCAGCCCTTGCGCGTGGCGAACTACGAACTATAGGTGCTACAACGCTGGATGAGTATCAGAAGTACTTTGAGCAGGATAGGGCGCTGGAGCGTCGTTTCCAGAAGGTTATGATTGACGAGCCGACGACAGAGGATGCTGTGAGCATTCTGCGTGGTCTGAAGCCTCGCTATGAGAGTCACCACCGCGTGAGAATCAAGGATGAGGCTATCGTTGCGGCTGTAGAGTTGAGCCACCGATATATCACATCGCGATTTTTGCCAGACAAGGCTATTGACCTTATTGACGAGGCGGCATCAAAGTTGCGCCTTGAGATGAACTCTGTGCCAGAGGAGATAGATACTCTTGACCGCCGTATCCGCCAGATGGAGATTGAGCGCGAGGCTATACGCCGTGAGGGGGATAGTGCCCGCATTGCCACCCTTGACCGTGAGATTGACGAACTACGCGCAAAGCAGTCGCAGAGTCGTGCCGCTTGGCAGAGCGAGAAGGATATCCTTGTCAAGATTCAGCACAACAAGTCCCAGATAGAGTCTCTCACTGTTGAGGCACAGCAGGCTGAGCGCGAGGGAGACTATGGTCGCGTGGCGGAGATTCGCTATGGCAAGATTGTAGATTGTCAGCGCACTATAGAGGCTCTGCAATCGGAACTTGATGCTATAAACAGCTCTGGCCGTATGATTAAGGAGGAGGTAGATGCTGCCGATATTGCCGATGTGGTCTCTCGCTGGACAGGTATTCCTGTGGCGCGTATGCTCGCCTCAGAGCGCGAGAAGCTCCTCAATATGGAGGCTGAACTTCATAAGCGAGTAGTGGGTCAAGAGCGCGCTATAGCCGTTATTTCGGATGCTGTGCGCCGCTCACGTGCGGGGCTTAACGACCCTCGCAAGCCTATAGGCTCGTTTATCTTCCTCGGCACTACGGGAGTCGGTAAGACAGAGCTTGCTCGTGCACTGGCGCAGTTCCTCTTTAACGATGAGAATATGATGACCCGTATAGATATGAGCGAGTATCAGGAGCGACACGCCGTATCGCGCCTCGTTGGAGCGCCTCCGGGATATGTTGGCTATGACGAGGGTGGTCAGCTTACCGAGGCTGTGCGCCGTAAGCCATACTCTGTCGTGCTTCTTGACGAGATTGAGAAGGCGCACCCCGATGTGTTCAACATCCTGCTGCAGGTGCTTGACGATGGTCGTCTGACAGATAATAAGGGTCGCACGGTGGATTTCCGCAATACCATTATTATTATGACTTCTAATATGGGCTCGCACCTTATTCAGGAGGCATTTAGTAGTGAGCTGGAGAGAAGCAATACAATCTCGCAGCAGACACTTGACAGAGTTAGCGCCGATGTTGTAGAGCTGCTCAAGCAACAGCTTAAGCCTGAGTTTTTGAATCGTATAGACGAGATAGTGACCTTTGAGCCACTTACGCAGAGCGATATTGAGCAGATTGTGGATATGCAGATGCACAACCTCTCGCAGTTGCTCTCTCATAATGGTATTGCGCTCAACTATACCGAGCAGGTGCGTAAGTATCTTGCCACTGTAGGCTACGATGCGATGTATGGTGCGCGCCCAGTCAAGCGAACTATCCAGCGCGAGATTGTTGGCGAACTGTCAAAACGCATCCTTGCGGGCGATGTAGATAACACTCGTCCGATAAAGATTACTATGGAAAATGATTTGTTACATTTTGCCAATTAAAAGTAACAAACTGAAACAGCAGACTTTCCAAAATAGAATTAAAAACGAAAAAAAGAGAGTAAAAACGCAAATAAAAAGGCATAAATTAGTAAAAAATAAGCGTAAAAACGAAAATTGTGAAGAGTGAAAAAATGCCACCTAACACTTTGTGAGCGTTCATACCGCAGTTTTAACCGTTCACGGCGCTATTTTTACCAGTTACCCAATTTTTTTAATAATTTTTCGCTTATAATTTGCAAGTTTGGAATGTTTGTTGTACTTTTGTAGTCGGAATGAGATATGAATCTCTTTTCAAGATAGGTTTTTAGGTTAGGTTTAGGAGCAGCACTTTGAGAAATCAAGGTGCTGCTCTGGTTTTATACAATAGCTATAAGTGGTTTAATAGTGTAACTTTGTGCAAAATATCAGTTAAATTTTTAGTCGTACTATTTTTCTCTTTTCTAATCGCCTAATTATCACTGTAATTCCTCTGCTGAATATATTAAGCACCTATGTTGAAGATGTGTGCTGAACTGGTCTCTTGCTACTGAGAGTAGGGCGCGGTCTTACACTTGTTTTGTCTAATCATATATTTTGTTATTAATTATAACACTCTATCTACTTACTATTTTATTTAGAT
Source organism: Alistipes sp. (assembly GCA_017938765.1). GTDB lineage: Bacteria > Bacteroidota > Bacteroidia > Bacteroidales > Rikenellaceae > Alistipes. Next base: position 100,107 of record JAGBAX010000022.1, read on the forward strand.
AGAAAAGGTTTATTGTTAATAAAAGAAAATATTTATATGGTTAAATACTCTTTAATACACTGTTGTATAGAGTGATGTAGAGTTGATGTAGAAAAGCCCAGCTCTCTGTTTTAAGGCTTACCTTTGCGTTCAGTATGGATAAAAGGGATAATTTTAAGGCTATAGAGCTGCTGCATAGCAGTAGTTTGAGCATGATGCAGATTTGGCAACAGTGTGCTGCGGATGTTCCGTACCACCAATTTGTTTTGGAGTTGCGCTATCGCTATTGCAAGAGTAGGGAAGATAGAGAATTACTCCGCCGTAGGGTCTGTGCTATTTTGCGGGAGCAAAAAAAATAGCTAACTTTGGGGTAGAAATACTCTATGTTATGGGAAAGCGGATTTTAGTTGTAGTAGATTATCAGTACGACTTTTACTCCCCTCAAGGTGCGCTGTATGTTAATGGTGGAGAGGGGCTACAGGCAAAGATTGCGGATATCATCCCCGATTTTGACCACGTTGTCTTTACGCAGGACTACCACCTGTCTTCGCACTGCTCGTTTGACCGAAATGGCGGAGAGTGGCCTGTGCACTGTGTGGCTGGGACTCATGGGGCAGAGATTCCTAATGAGCTTATCGCGCTATCAGCCTCTTATACAATCTCAAAAAAGGGGTGTAATCAGGACAAAGAGGAGTATGGTGCTTTTGCTGATAATAATGCTTCGCCAGAGTTGTTTGCAGGCGCACAGAGCGTTGTTCTCTGTGGCATCGCGGGCGACTATTGCGTACTTGAGACTCTGAAGAATATTGTTAGCACTGTTGGGTCAGATTGTGTGTCGGTATACCTTGATGGCGTAGCGAGCATAGATGGCGGCACGGCGCTTGGCTGCTATATGACCGAGCAGGGTATTAAGGAGTACCAAAAGATGGGGAAAACCACCTTGTAGATTGAAAAAATAGTTATCTTTGTCGTTATAAGCACGATATTATTATGAGTAACTTAACACTTGCAATTACCACCGTTGGGGATTTGCTACTTAATGGTAAACTTACGCGCAGGGAGGATGGACACTCTGAGCCCGTAAGGCTGACTATACCCGTCTACCAGCGCCCATACAAGTGGTCGGCGCGTAATGCTATTCAGCTGTTAGATGATATTATAGAGGCGCGAAACGCCAACAAGGAGGTTTACCGCGTTGGTACGCTGATTCTGCATAAAGATGGCTGTGGTAACTACAATATTGTAGATGGTCAGCAGCGCACTATAACCTTCTCGCTGTTGCTCTATGCCCTCTATGAGTTGGAGCAGGAGCAAGATAGGCTAAAGATTGAATTTCTGGAGCAGGATGTGCTGAGCAATCAATTCAGCCGCCGCAATATCCCGAATAATCTCAACGCCTTTAGACGCAGGATTCTCAAGGGGGCAACGGACGAAGCGGATGGTGCGGAACATAAGCGCAATATGCAGAATCTGAGGAGTTTTATTGAGTCGCAGTGCGAGCTTATTGTAGTCGTTACGGAGAATCTATCAGAGGCTTTCCAGTTCTTTGACTCGCAAAATGCGCGCGGCAAGGCCCTCTATCCGCACGACTTGCTCAAGGCATACCACCTGCGCGAGATGACAGACCTTAAGGCCGACGAGGTGGAGCAAATTGTGGCGCAGTGGGAGACAATCCCGCAGGATAAGCTGGCAGAGTTCTTTGGACAGTATATCTACCGCATAAAGGAGTGGATAAATGGCAACTGGGCGGAGAGCCTTACGGAGCACAATATCTACAAGTTTAAGGGTATCAACCGCACTGCCCGCACACCTTATGCGCAGTTCTATAAGAGCGCGTACTCATACGCCCAAATGATAAATAACTCGGCAATGCCTTTTGTGTCGGGCACAAGGGAGATTAATGCCTTTCAGCTCAACACGCCTATAATTGCTGGCAAACCATTCTTTGATTATACACAGCACTACTACCGCATACTGCACGATGTGCACGATAATAGCAAGTACGAGGGCTTCTATATCAAAGATAATGAGATAGTTAAAACCCTTGACCGCTACTTTGATGGTGGCAGTGGCAACCGTATTGTAAGACTGCTTTTTGACACAGCCTTGCTACTCTATGTAGACCGTTTCTGCCCTGCCACATTCCCAACAAAGGAGGATACAGAGCTCTTTGAGCGATTTGTTGTCTACGCCTTTATCTGGGCATACTCACTGCGCGCGCAGTACTACCGTCTGGGTTGGCAATCTACCCAGAACTACATCCTCGGAGGCTCTGGTAAGGTAAATGAGGGCAATATCTACAAACTTATCACCGACTCGGATACTCCACTCTCGCTACTCAGTGCTATGGAGGACCGCCTAAGCCCAATTCGTGTGGGCGAGGATGTCGGCAATATTGATTGTAAGGATGATGGTGTATATAGGCACTACCTCCATTTTTTTGCAAAGTACAACTTTTTAGATAAGTAGAGTTATGAGTAATAGACTACCTATAGAGGAGTGTTCAATATCCCAGATATATATGGAGGGCGGTACTCCCATCAGATACACTATCCCTATCTACCAGCGCAACTACGCTTGGGGCGATGAGCAGATTGAGGCACTTATTAACGATGTTTTAAACGCGTTTCTCAAGTCCAGAAACTCTATCTACTATATCGGCACCCTTGTTACCTATAAGCGCACCAATAGCGACTTTGAGGTTATTGATGGCCAGCAACGACTGACAACTATATACCTAATTCTCAAGCGTTTAGGTGTTGATGTGGTGAATACCCTGACCTATACCGCCCGAAAAGTCTCGGCAGCGACTATTCAGAGTGTGCCCAATTTAAATGAGGCCTCAGATAGCGCAATAGCGCATGGATACAGGGTTGTTGATAAAAAGATTACCGAGATTGAGGCTGCAATAGATTTAGGGGCATTCAAGAGCTTCTTCTTGAACAATGTGCATATTATCTACTACCAAGTGCCCAAGGATGTGGACCTTAACCACTACTTTGAGGTTATGAACTCGCGTGGCGAGCAGCTTGAGATGCACGAGATTGTCAAGGCGATGCTCAGCGAGCCATTAGCTGCTGGCGCAGAGAGTAGCAAGATGTCTATTTTCAATGCAGTGTGGGAGGCTTGTAGTGAGATGAATGTCTACATACAGCAGCGACTTTGCGATAGCACTATCTTCGGCAGCCACCTTGATAGATTTACTATTGACTCTTTTGAGGGTATCCCACAGCAGAGTAGTCAGGAGCAGAAGTGCTCAATACTCTCGCTGCTTAACCTGTCGGCGCAGAGTGTCGTTACAAGTAGCACCACCCAGCTGAGTGATAAGTTCCAGCCGATTATTGACTTCCCGAACTTTCTGCTTATTGTGCTTAAGCTGACCTTGAATGATGATAGGTGCTTGACTGTCGCTCTTGACGACAAGGAGCTGCTCAAGACATTTACCGATATGTGGTCTGCTTGCGAGAATAGGGCTGACTTTGCGCGTACATTTGCCTATAACCTGCTCAAGGCTAGATACTTGCTTGATAACTACATTGTCCATCACGATATGTCGGATATAGAGCAGTTGGGCAATAACCCGTGGAGACTTGGGCGATACTATAAGGAGGACCGTAATAGCTATCCGAGGCAGTTGTCGGCAGATGACAAAGTGCAGTCAGAGATAGTACACCTACTCTCAATGTTTGAGGTCACTTTTACTGCAAAACAGCGCAAAAACTACCTCTTCTACTGCCTTAAGTATCTGTTTGATAGAGATTTGGCAGATGATACAAACTTTGAGGACTATCTGCACTTCTTGCAACAGTTGGCAGATAAGTACTTCTACGATATCTATCTGAATAGAGCGTTGCTCTCTACTCGCAACCTGCCAAAGCCAAATACCTTTGATGAGGCAATTATTTGCGACGGTAAGCTCTGCTTGGATCTGAAGAGCAACATCTCGCCAGAGCTCTTTACCGCCCTCTATGTTGAGGGTAGCGATGCAATACCGCTCTATGTCTTTAACTATACCGACTACCGCCTCTGGAAGAGGTACGCCCTTGAGATGAGGGGCGAGGGGAGTAACGGCTCAAAGCGTACCGCCTTTTTTGAGAGCCTCGGCTGTGGCGATTTCGGTCTTAGAGTCTTTGATAACTTCTACTTCTCCCGCACCCGCAAGAGCCTTGAGCACTACTACCCGCAATCTAAGGCTGTCAAGGGCGATGTAGATACCGCCGAGGCGCTCAGTACAAAGAGCATCAACTGCTACGGCAACTTCGCCATGATTGGCGCTGAGGCCAATAGCTCAGGCAATAACCTTGACCCAGTGACAAAGCTCATCCGCTATAACGACCGAGGCTTTGACCCTATTAGCGTTGCCTCTCTGAAGTTCAAGATTATGATGCAGATGTGCCAAGACAATAAGGCATCCCAAACCCGCCCTCAATCTATGGAGTGGAACCGCGAAGACATGCACCTCCACACCTCCAAGATGCTGGATATACTGTTTAAGTAGCGGTTGCAACAAGATAAGTACCTAAGCAACTTGTAAAATTCTGTCTACAGGATTTTGACAGGTGTGTTGCTATAGTGTGTTAGGCTATAATACATAGGCGAGAGCATACTATTCTCGTCAAATGGACTTAGAAATACCTCATCTGCTATACTTGCCGCATACCAATTGCGAGTTTGGGCAGAACTCCAGCTATGGCGCTCAAAATCACGGACGGAGTCTATCAGCATACGACCTTCATTGATTGCATCTTGAAATTCTGCTGGCACGCGCTTGTACATTGCACGACCGAGGAGGAGTATTACAGGGTGCTTGTGTTCAAGTAGAACTTTGAGAATCCTCTTTTCAAGTGGAGAGTGAAATCCGCTGATAACAACTGAGTCGGTGTTGCACATAGACTCTGCCCAAGCAATACATCTGCTTTCTGCCTCTGGTGTGACCGAGCGAGAGGCGAAGAAGGCTACAAGATGTCGCCCCAACAAATCCGTATTTCCGAGCGAACTCATAAAAAAGCGCAGGCTGCTGTCTGCTTACCCCGCGCCCAAGGCCTTCGCTGCCCGTCAACAAGGATAAGTGACAGACAACCCACGCCGGATGTATATACAAACATACACTACGCCATAAACGCAGTGCTGACGATATAACATCGCAGGTGGTGCCTATCACCGTTCCTCCTGTTGACAAAATTTGCGAAGTTTTGGGTCGCAGAAGAATCGTTAATAATGCACAATCATACATTGACTTAACGATTTTCATCGTAAGCCATTACAAAGATATAGAAAATTTTTGAGAAAGCGTGAATTTGTGAAAAACTCTTGTGTTGGAATTTCGTATCTTTGCACTATATCGCCAGATTTAGGGTGCAATCGCAGTGGATTATGACTGTGTGGATTGCGAGTGGCGAGACGCAAAAGCGAGGTTTATTTAGGCGTAAATGAGCATTTAGAGCGAGCCGCTTTGTTGTCAGAAGGCTACAAGATGTCGCCCCAACAAATCCGTATTTCCGAGCGAACTCATAAAAAAGCGTAGGTATCTGTATCAACTTACCCTCCGCTCAAGGCCTTCGCTGCCCGTTTGAATGAATAAGCAACACAGACAGCCCACGCCAGATGTATACGCAACAATCACTACGCCAGAAAACGCAGTGTGTGGATATTCATCCTTAATGGACGCCTGAATTGACTTACCTCATTCAAACTGTAAAGTTGCGAAGTTTAGAGCGAAGAAGTGTTGTCAACCATCGTCTATCATATATCGGCATTTGCGGTTTTGCCGCAAAGCCATTACAAAAATAATTCATTTTTAACAAATAATTGCATTTGCGCCAATAAATCTTCACATATAGCAAAATCATCGCCCGCCAGTACACTTTTTCACATAGTGAGAAAAAGTTTCGGCTTTTTCTCTTTTTGTTTTTGAATTATGCGTACCTTTGAGGTAAAATTGATTGCGATATGGGCATATTAGATATATTTAGACGGCGTAAAGAGGCTACAAGTGGCAGTATTAAACCTCAACAGCCAGTGCAATATCAAAGAATATTACAATTTAATGCTGAGTTTGCTGAGTTGTTGGACTGTGACTCGTTTATTGCTCGTAGTGATTACAAGCATTTTATCTCGGCATACCAAGAGGAGTATAAATTCTTCTGCTCTATTGTTAAGGCTAATATCTTGGAAGATTATGTTGGCAAAAACCATATCAACATAGCGCAAATAGAGGCTTTCATAAATCATTACGATGAGATAAAAGACCTAACCCAAGAGTCGGCTACCATCAAGAAACATAATGACCAATTCGTTGCTAACCACATAGAATCAGAAAAGGAGTATCTTGACAATATCCTCAAAGCGTGTGACCCAGCTATATTGCTTGACAATGAGCAGAGAGAGGTTGTATTGTCAGAAGAGGATAACACCCTCGTTATTGCGGGTGCAGGTGCCGGCAAGACTACGACGGTGGCGGCAAAAGTGCGATACTTGGTAGAAAAACGAGGTATTAAGCCCGAACAGATATTGGTCATTTCATTCACCAACAAGGCTGTTGAGGAGTTACGAGAGCGCATAAATCACAATCTGAAAATTCCAAGTGTCATTACCACATTCCACTCTATCGGCTACTCTATTCTTCGACAAGGAGAGGAGGAGCAACGCAAGATTGTGGATAACGGCTTTATGTATAATGTTATCAACGAATACCTCAAAACGAAGGTATTGCGTAATCCTCAACTCGTTGATAAACTTATTTTATTCTTTGGTTCTTACTTCTCGGCTCCATACGAGGGCGAGGATTTAGGCGAGTATTTCCAATTTGTTGCCGATGCCGATTATTCGACTCTTAAAAGCGATTTGCAAGACTATGTTCAGCAGGTTGTCGATAGGCGCACCCGTCGTACTCAAACCCTCAACAACGAGGTGTTGCGTTCAATGGAGGAGGTGCAGATTGCAAATTTCCTCTACCTAAATCAAATCGACTACGAATACGAGCCGATGTATCAGTATCGCATTTTGAGTGCGAACAAACCATATACGCCTGACTTCCGCATAGTGCAAGGCGACAAGGTTACATATATTGAGCACTTTGGCATTACGGAAGATGGTCGCAGTAGCCGATACACCCAAGAACAACTCAATAAATACAAATCTGTTATCAATGATAAGGTCTCTTTGCACCGCAAGCACAAGACAGACCTTATCTACACATTCTCGCAATACAGAGATGGTAGGGAGATGCTGGAACACCTCCGAGAGATGCTGTTGGCTCACGGTTACGAACTCAAAGAAAGACCTACGGCAGAGGTGTACAAGCGCCTTGTTGATACCGAGGAGAACAAATACATTACTCGCCTTACGCAGTTGATATGTACCTTTATCGGTAACTTCAAAACACAAGGCTTTAAGGGTGGAAAGTTTGCCGATTTTAGAAGCAACACAAAGAATGTCCGCACCAAACTATTCTTTGATATCTGCGAGGTCTGTTACTTGGAGTACCAGCAAGCACTCAAAGAGCAGCATTGCATCGACTTTGAGGATATGATTAACGAGTCGGCAGAGTTGATTCGTAAAAAGCAGATAGAGAAAGAACAGCTCAACTATAAATATATCATCGTTGATGAGTATCAAGACATTTCTCGCCAACGATACAACCTTATTAAAGAGTTGTCGCAGTTGTGTGAAGCAAAGATTATGGCTGTTGGTGATGATTGGCAGTCTATCTATGCGTTCAGTGGCTCTATCCTCCCTCTATTTACAAAATTCTGTGAGGAGGTTGGATATGGTCAAGAATTGAAGATTACCCGCACATATCGCAATGCCCAAGAGATAATCGACATTGCGGGAACATTTGTGCAAAAGAACTCTCAACAGATTAAGAAGGAGTTAATTTCGCCCAAACGCATAGACAACCCGGTGATTATCTTGACATATGGCGATGAAAAGGGAGCAAAGGGAGAATCTCACAACGGCGGTCTGTTCTATAATCTCGGCGTGGCTATTGAGAATGCCATAGGCGAGATATTGGAATATAGTGCAGTTGAGGGTAAAACAAAGGTGCCATCCATTTTGCTGATTGGTCGCTATGGTTTTGATGCACGCAATATGTGTAAAGCGGAGCAATTCAACTATAACGAGGAGAACGGTAGGGTTTACTCGGTTAAGTATGGCAATAAGGTCAAACTTAATTTTATGACGGCTCATAGTTCAAAGGGCTTGACCGCCGAGAATGTTATTATCATCAATGCAAAGGATGAAACCTATGGTTTCCCCTCAAAGGTTGATGACGACCCCGTTTTGAATTTGGTCGTGTCGTTTGACACATCGTACAACTATGCCGAGGAGCGTCGCTTATTCTATGTGGCATTGACCCGCACAAAGAATCGAGTATTTATCGTTACGCCCGATATGCGCCCATCGGAGTTTATCAAAGAGTTGTTGAGTGAGCCACATAACTATCCGAATGTAACCCTGCACGGAGAGTTGAAAGTGGATCTTAAAGCACCTAAAAAGGTAAAAGACCGCTGCCCAGTATGTGGTTATCCGTTACAATTGAAGTGGAATAAGAATTATGGTTTGAAGTTGTGGATTTGCACTAACGACCAAGAGATATGCGGATTTATGACCAATGACAAGCAAGGCGGTGAGTTGTCTATCCATAAATGCGATTGGTGTCAAGATGGTTATCTTATTGTAAAGAAGGGTACAGATGGCTATTTCTTGGGGTGCACTAATTTTAAGCACGACAGAACTGGGTGTACACGCTCTTTAAGCCCAAGTCAATATGAGTATTGGCTTAATAATTCATTCGGCATTGAGGATGCTTCAATATGTAAGCCATCGTACTTTGTACCCAAGAATTTGCCAACTGTTCCAAAGATGCAAAAGACTAAGGCGAAAGGTGGCGGCGCTACTATCTATACTACAGCATACAAAGAGACCATTATTGAGAATGAGGTGTTCAGAATTGTAGTAGACTCCGAAGGTAATACACTAACCGATATGGAATTACTTGGTTTATTGCGTGCAATGCGTACCCGTGTGGCAATGGAGAAAGAGTTGCCATTGTATTACCTTCTACATAACAACATCCTTGTGCTTATCGCAACAGACAAACCAACAACACGAGAAGAGCTGATGAGCATCAGCGGTTTTGGTTTTCGCAAATGGGAGGTTTGGGGCGATGAGATTCTTAAAGTGGTATCAGCCTATATGACAGAATAGTGGCATACATCTTGAACGATTTGAAGTAATAAAAACATTGCGATATGAAAAAGATTGTGATTGTGGATGGTGGTCCGCGAAAGGGTATGAATACTGCGCAGCTGTTGCAGCGATTTGCCGAGGGGGCAAAGTCTGTCGGCGAGGATGTTGAGGTGAAGAGAGTGCGACTCTACGACATTGATTATAAGGGTTGTACATCGTGTATGGCTTGCAAGCTCAAAGGCAAGGTATCAAATATCTGCCGCTTTCGGGATGTACTCTCGCCACTCTTGGACGAGATTGCCGAGGCGGACGGATTGGTGCTCGGCTCGCCCATCTATTTTGGCGAGGTGACGGGCAAGATGCGCGCTTTTTTGGAGCGATTAGCCTTTCCTTGGCTCTCGTACAACGATTACAGCCTAACCGCGCCGAAGCGTATGCCTGTGGTGCTTGTCGAGACTATGAACGGCACGCCCGAGCGCAACAACAGCAACCATTTCGGCACGATGGAGTGGTGCATAACAACGGCACTCGGCGAGATAGAACGCATCATCGGCTACAACACCTGTCAGGTAGCGAAATACGACAATTACGAACTGGGCAGCTTCTCCGAGGAGGCAAAACACGCTTGGCGTGATGCCCATTGGGTGGAGGACCTGCAACGAGCCTACGATGCCGGCCGCAGAATGGCGGAGCAGTAAGGAGAGCAACTTATAGAATAGAGAGAAAAAGTTTCGGCTTTTTCTCTTTTTTATTGGCAACAGTAAGTTTTCGCAATTTAGCGACCACCGAATTGTAATAATCGCTATATTTGTGGAAAAATAAGACAACCCACCATGAAAGAACTAAAAGAGCGCATATTACGTGATGGCAAATGCTTTGGCGGCGGAATATTGAAAGTTGATAACTTCATAAACCATTTGATGGACCCTATACTTATGCGCAAAATGGCAAAAGAGCTCGTAAGGCGATTCTCTGACCATCAGATTAACAAGGTTATGACAATTGAGGCAAGTGGTATAGCTCCAGCGATAATGGTGGGGGACTATTTGAATGTGCCAGTCCTCTTTGCCAAAAAGAGAACTCCAAGCACAATGGAAAATATGTTGGTAACTGAGGTATTCTCATTTACAAAGAACCAATCATATTCGGTTTGTGTAAGCGGTGACTATCTGACCTCAAATGATAGAATATTATTTATAGACGACTTTTTAGCTAACGGCAACGCTGCTAAGGGTATTCTTGATTTAGTGGAGCAGGCGGGCGCTACATTGGAAGGTATGGGTTTTCTCATTGAGAAGGGATTTCAGAGTGGCGGCGAGCAGTTGCGTCGTATGGGCATACACATTGAGTCGTTGGCGATTATTGACAATTTGGATAATTGTACTATTACTCTTCGATAGTTTATGAAAATGGGCTAATTTATAGCTGCTGACCTACATCTATAGAAAGAGTTTATGACATCAGAGCGAAAGCGGCAAAGAGACAAGAGAGAAAAAGTTTCGGCTTTTTCTCTTTTTGTTGAGATATTGTGTAACTTTGGGGTAAAATAGAACCGTTATGACTCCACAACAATTTACCCAGAAGTTTCGTGAGGCATTTAGCGAGGTTGCGCCGCTACCTATCGCCTTTTGGTATGGCGACACAGCTGTTAATCCAGAGAGCCGAGTGCCTCGTTGTATGATTGGCGCAATTCGCAAGGTGTGTGAGGGTAATTCATTGACTCTCAGCACCGAAAATGTACAGTGTGGAGGTGGTGGGCTATATACCGCCTTTCGCCCGATGCCTGAGCGCGTGCCGCTCTTTGTTTCCGAAACGGAGCATTATAAGCAGAGCCCAGAGCAGGTTAGAGGATATGTAGAGAGTCTGGGAATAGAGATTACTGACAAGCCCTATCTTAACTTCGTGCGCGTAGATGAGCTGCAGAGCTGGCAGAGTGTTGAGGCTGTGGTATTTTTCGCTACGCCCGATATTCTGTCGGGACTTTGCACTTGGGCGTTTTACGATAATGATGCCGACGATGCAGTTGTGACGAAGTTTGCTTCTGGCTGTGCTGCTGTGGTCTCATTTGCCACAACGGAGAATCGCAAGGGTGGTAGAAGTTGTTTTCTGGGTATGTTTGACCCCTCGGCGCGCCCGCTTGTACCGAAGAATGAACTGACTTTTGCCGTGCCGATGAGTCGCTTTTCGCAGATGCTCAACACAATGTCCGTCTCGGCACTCTATCAGAAGGCTTTTTCGGCTGTTAGACGTAGAATAAATGGAGAGATAAAATGAAGAAGATACGAGTTACCGTGATGCGTATTGCACACTATGCAGACCTTATGGCGCAATACGAAAATCCAATTGAACACACTTGCGATATGCGTCTTGGGCAGACCTTTACCGTTGAGAATTGTACAAAACCTGAAGGTATGTGCGATAGTGCTTGGCAGACGCTGCTTCCATTTGTGCGCGATTTGGCAGAGGGTGGGGGAAATTTCTTTGATGGGTGGATGAAAAACCCCTATTCGGCTATGCTCTCGTGCAATGATGGCTTTAGACCAGTTAGCTTTTATGTTGAAGTGGTTGAGTAACTTACAATAAGATAGTTACTATGGCTTGTAGTGAGGATTTTGTGCAGTATATAGTGGAGCAGTGCTCTGGTGCGGGGGAGATTGTGGCGCGCAAGATGATGGGCGACTACTGTCTCTATTGTGACGGCGTGGTCGTTGGTCTTATTTGCGATAACTCTCTATATATCAAGCCGACAGAGGCTGTCAGGGCGTTGCTTGATGAAGTAGTTTTCAGAAAGCCGTACGATGGCGCAAAGGACTATTTTTATATCACCAATGTAGACAATAGGGATTATTTGTCAGATATTGTAAGGACTACGGTAGTCAATATGACAAAGCCAAAAATAAAGAGGAAAAGTAAGAATATGAAGGTCACAACAATATATTTTAGTGCCACATATACCACAAAGCGCGTGGTTGAGGCGGTGGCAAAAAACCTCTCAAACGAGGTTACAGTCTACGATATTACAAATGATGCACCTACTGACGAGGTTACAATTCCTGCCGATGAACTTGTGGTTGTCGGCGTGCCTGTATATGCAGGTCGTGTGCCAGCGATGGCAGCAGAGCGCCTGCGCCGTTTTCGTGGCGAGAGTACCCCTGTGGTGGTCGTGGCGGTATATGGCAATCGCCACTATGACGATGCTGTTTTGGAGTTGCACGATATTATGACCGAGTGTGGCTTCCGCACCGTCTCGGCAGGTGCTTTCATTGCACAGCACTCCATCTTTCCAAAGGTCGGCAAGGCTCGCCCCGATGCGGAGGATATGGCTGATATTAAGGCTTTTGCAGAGAAGAGTGCCGAGTTGGTTACGAAAGGCTTTGGTACGATAGCTCTCTCTGGCAACCGCCCATATAAAGTGCCTGGTGGAATACCTATCTGGCCGACAGCATCAAAAAAATGTACCGCTTGCGGAGCGTGTGCCCGACTATGCCCGACTGGCGCAATAGACCCCACCTCGCCAAAGGGCGTGGACAAAACGAAGTGCATCAAGTGTGGTCGCTGCATCGTGGTCTGCCCCGCAAAAGCACGCCGCTTCTACGGCATAAAATACTCCCTCGCAGCGGCTCGTTTCAACTCCGCCTTCGCTGTCCGCCGAGAGAACGAAATGTGGTTTGCTGTAGAAAAATAGACGAATTTTTACTATCTTTGACTGATAAACATTGAATGGAAAGTTCTATGAAACGACTACTAATTTTTATAATGATATGCTTCTGCTGTGCCACTCTGTCTGCGCAGAGTAGGGTATACTGCGAGATTGTTGAGAAGCAAGCCTTGGGCAAGAGGGTTAAGGTAATGATTGACTTCGGGCAGAAACGTAAAAGGAGCAAGGCTGCGCAAACGCTTGTAAATGAGAGCGGTAAGGAGATTGCCTTCAACTCAAAAATTGACGCACTAAACCATATGGACTCTCTTGGTTGGAACTTTCTGCAGGCATACACTGTCGTTAGTGGCAGTTCGGGGGACAATGGCTCAACATCAAGCGAGATACACTGGCTCTTGTATAAGGATGTTACCGAGGGAATTGACCCATACATCGGCATTGAGACCAAAGAGTCGTATAAAAAGTAGCAAACAAAACCTAAAACTATGATAATCACGTCAATGCTTGAGAACGACCTCTACAAGTTCTCAATGTCGCATTACTACCAGATTCACTATCCCAATGCGTGGGGTACATTCACCTTCCACGACCGCAACAATACGCAGTATAGCGACGAATTTCTCGCTGCGCTTAAATGTGAGTTAGTTTCGCTATCTACCTTGAGCCTTCAAGCGGAGGAGTTGCAGTGGGCGGTAAAGACAATACACTACATCCCGCAGTGCTTCTGGGAGTGGCTCTGCTACTTCCGCTTTGAGCCGGAGAAGATTGATGTGTGGCTTGATAAAGAGAGACACCTGCACATAGAGGTGTCGGATTTGATGTATAAGGTTACCTTCTACGAGATACCTATCCTTGCCATTGTCTCGGAACTCTACCACCGCCATATCGGCGACGGATATCAGACCCGCAGCGAGCTTGAGGCGGCAATGATACCAAAGATGGCGGAGAAGGTTACAATAGCCTCACGCCACAACCTCTACTTTGCCGACTTCGGTCTGCGCCGCCGCTACAATGCCCTCTCGGAGCAGGTGATGATAGAGTATATGAAGGCCAACTGTCCAACCTTTACTGGCACCTCAACGGTCTTATATGCAATGAAATACGGCCTTAAGCCTATCGGCACTATGGCGCACGAGTGCTTTATGTTACAGGCGGCTGTTCACACCCCTAAGGAGGCCAATTATGAGGTTATGGAGCGCTGGGTAGAGGTCTACGATGGTAATCTTGGTACGGTGTTGACCGATACATATACAGTAGATGCCTTTTTAAGAAACTTCTCTATGTATAATCGTCAAAACCAAATGTAGCAAAGTCCAAAACCAAACGCGACTTTTCGACCTCAAAGGTCAGTCAAAACGAAATGCGACAAGAATTTGACGCACACACATAAATCAAAGCACAATAAAAGAGTCCTCGAATGGCATTTGAATACCATTTGAGGACTCCTCTTTTATACCTTCCCTCGGCTTACTATGCAGCCTCTCGTTCAGTGTAGAACATCATATCGGTATAGGTGGCATTGTAGTTCATCGTGGCGTTGAACTCAACCTTTCGACATCGAGCGAAAGGGTTGCCTATTGTTTGGTTCTTGCCCAGCCACTC
>JAGBAX010000001.1 GCA_017938765.1 Alistipes sp.
AAACGGCAGATTTCACTCCCTCCAAAATAATAGATTGATAAGAGTGTGCTTTTGCCGTTCTTGGAAATTGTCGTACCTTTGTGCCGAAAACGTGGAATGATGGAAACATCAAACTGCAAATAGCACTGAAAAGAGAAGAAACACCCTTTATTGACACGCTTCGAGCGTTAAGAAACAATAAAAATGTTAAATCTTCACCTTTTAGAATGCACCCTTAAAGGTTATGACCATATTTCTGACTTATTACTCGCAAAATATTGAGTAATAACTGGTTGCAAATACTAGATATGCAACTCGTTGAAATCTATAATAATTCCAGACAGTATTACTTTGATTCCAACTGGTGCCTTTATGGGTTGCGAGTCTTTGATAAGTGTAACAATATCTAATAATGTTACATCAATCTACCCTATGGCTTTTGGTAATTGCACATCTTTAAAAGACGTGTATTGCATGACATTAACCCCGCCAGCTATCATGTATAGGGATGATGCTGCTATTGCAAATGATAACGGAGGCTTGCCATTTCCTCTTAATACTGAAATGAAGATATATGTACCAAGTAGTTCTTATAATATATATACCAGCTACTCTAATTATGTAAATGGTATAGAGCCTGATAATTGGTTTTTGTTAGAATCACATATTGAGCCTTATGATTTCTAAGCCATTAAAAGCGTTGGCAATTTATTTAAGATTGTACCGTAAATAAATAGTTGCATATTAATATAGTGAATGTGGAATAAAGAATCTATTTAACACTAACTAACCAAGGTGGCGTATGTAGTGAATCTTGTAGTTCGCTCATACGCCACCATTGTTTATTCACAATGCATCTTTTGAAACTGCTTGATTTCAGTGCTTTACCATCGAAAGTTTTATTTACTCTTGCACTCGTAGCTTTTTGACTTAATTACGACCTCCATGTAGTCTTCTATGTAGGATTTCGCAATTTTCGTAAAAACTAACTCTGAAAATCAATCAGTTAAAAATTAAAAGCCATCCACTTACGGATGGCTTTATTGTTATAAATCAAGCTTTTACATACGCACTGTTGGACGGCGCATAAGCTGACCCTCCTGCTCCATATAGTAGCGCTGTGACTTGAGCAGGTTACGAGACTGAAGCACCATAGTCTTTGTCTCGGCAAGGATGCTCAAGTAGAGCATTCCAGACTTAGAGTTAGACTTACCCTCATTGATACGCACAAGCTCTGTTTTTGTAAGCTCGGCAATGCGAGTGAAGAGCTGGTCGCGCATATCCAAAACGTGGTCAATGTCGCTATAGTCGCCACTCTTGAGCATAAAGAGGATGCGCTTGTAGATAACATCTACATCGGTATTCACGCCGATAAGGTCCTCTGTCTGTGTGCGAGTAAGACCCTCGTGGTTGTTATCAATATGCTCAAACGCTGGACGGGTAATGTGAACAAGTGACTTTGTCATCTCATTGAGGTAGTCCACAACCTGAACATAGTAGAGCGAGAGATTCAAATCGCTGTCGTAAGTACGGCGGAGCGTTGAGGCAATAGAGTACTTGAGGTTATGCACTCTGTCGTACATACCATTTGCCTCAGCAGTAAGCTCCTTGAGCGCACGGCGATTCTCCTTCATCAGGGCAATCAGTGTACGGTTATAGATGCGTGTAGAGTCGCTAATAGTACTATCAACAAGCGACATAACGGTCTCCGAAACAGAGTCTGAAGCAGAGAGTTTAACGGTCTGCAGTTTGTTTGTATCCTCCTTCTTCTTTGAGCTCTTGAAGTTGCTGTGGATAAGCATATAGATGCAGAGCACTGTCAGAAGGCCAAATGCAATCCAACCACCCCACATAAGCAGTGCGCCAACAATAAGGGCGATAATAAAACCACCGATAGCCGTAACAAACCAACCCATGATTACTGTCATAACGCCAGTGATGCGGTATACGGCACTCTCACGACCCCACGCTCTGTCGGCAAGTGACGAACCCATAGCCACCATAAAGCATACATAGGTTGTTGAGAGTGGCAACTTGAGCGATGTTGCAAGGGCTATAAGCAGTGAAGCTGTTGTAAGGTTTACCGTTGCACGAATCATATCGTACGGAGCGCCACTATGCTCAATATCTGCCCACTCAAAGCGACGCTCAATAAAATCCTTAGAGCGCTGTGGCATTATGCGGTCAAAGAAGTGAACAACATTGATTGTTCCGCGCACAAGAGTTCGTGAGAAGAGCGATGAAGAGTGCTGTGGCTGAACATCATCGCCTGCCGCAGAGAGCGAAAGCTCGGTCTCCGACACGTGCATAGACTTGCTTGATGTCCACAGTGTTACAACCATTACAAGTCCCGCAGCAAGGATATAGAGCACATTTGCAGTCTCTGGCTGTGACAGTGAGGTCATCATAAGTCCCTCGTTCATACCTGTAGCGGTCTTAGCCTCTGCAAAGGCATCAAAACCTGCGATAGGCACACCGATAAAGTTCACAAGGTCGTTACCCGCAAAAGCAAGGGCAAGGGCAAAGGTACCAGCAAGGATATTCACACGCAGGATATTAACCTTAAACAGTTGCAAGAAGAAGAGGATAAGCGAGCAGACAGCCCAGCAGATAAGCAGTGCCAGAAGCAGATTGTCGTTTATCCAACCGATAAATGCGCTATCCTTGAGAACATTCTTAAGACCCTTGAACAGTGCAAAGTAGACAATAGAAGTGAGCGAAGCACCGCACCAAATTGCACCCACGCGGTTAAGCATCTTTACATAGCGGAACGAGAAGATAATTCGTGAGATGTACATCACAATCGTTCCGCAAATAAAGGCCAGCACCACCGAGAGCAGAATTGCCGAGACAATACCCATCGCGCGCGAGGTGTTGATATACTCTCCCAGCATAGCAAAAGTGACATTAGGCTCTGTAGATATCTTGTAGAGCGATACTGCCACAGCCGAGCCTAACAGACAGAAAATCAGCGATACGGTCGTAGATGTCGGCAGACCCAGACTATTGTAGAGGTCAAGCAGCACCACGTTGGCAATCATCACACCCACATAGAGCAACATCACCTCCTTAAAAGTGAAAAGCGAAGGGTTGAACATACCGCTACGCGCCACCTCCATCATACCACTTGATGTCATCGCACCGATAATAATACCGACTGACGCCACAATAAGAATTGTGCGCATCTTAGCGGCCTTAGAACCAATCGCAGAGTTTAGAAAGTTTACCGCATCGTTAGTTACTCCCACATAGAGTCCCGATACAGCGAGTATGGCCAGAACAGCCACAACAACAATGTAGATTTCTATCATAATATTTTTCGTTTGTTCAAAACAACTCTACAAAGATAATCTATTCTCCTTAAACTCCACCACTACCCCTCCAAAATTAACATTAAATTAACATAGGCATACCAATTTTGAAAAAAAACATTCCCACACGGAACAACATAAACAAAAAATTACTATCTTTGTGGTGTAGAAGGTGTCTTGGAGCCGTAAGGCGAGAAGATGAAAAGGAAATTCGGTGAGAATCCGAAACAGTACCTGCTGCTGTAAGTTCCTGCCTATTAGGGCATTAACCATTTTGCAAAAAGCCATTAGGAAACTGAGAAGGCGCAAGATGTGGAACAAGTCAGAAGACCTGCCTCTACAATTGATGAATTTTGAACCTTGCAGGATAACGGGGTTGGCATCAAGGCTTTCAATGAGGTTAGCGCGCAAACTGTATAGAGAGTTTTGATTTAATACCGTAATCCAAGGGGTTACGGTATTTTTTTATAAACTTCTAACAGGTTATTAGAATGAAAAAATTTTTCTTTGTAGCACTCCTACCTATATTATTATTAGTGGGATGCAGTTATGACGACTCTCAACTTTGGGAGACAATGGATGAGGTAAAGCAGCAAACCGAGCAGAACAAGCAGGATATCGCGGCGCTCTCTGCTCTAATGGAGGCTCTGAACAAGGGCAAGGTTATCATCTCTACCGAGCAGACTGCCGAGGGCGTAGTCCTAACATTTAGCGACGGCAGCACCGTTACAATCAAGAATGGTGCTAACGGCAAGGATGGTAAGGACGGTGCAAATGGCAAGGATGGTGCTGACGGCAAGGACGGTAAAGATGGTGTTGATGGTAAAGACGGAAAAGATGGCGTGGATGGTAAAGACGGCATCAACGGTAAAGACGGTAAAGACGGAGCCGATGGTGCGGACGGCGCTGACGGAGATTCGTTCTTTGTATCGGTTGTGGAGGATGAGACAACAGTCACTATTACCCTTGCAGATGGTCGCGTGATTGTACTACAGAAGGCTGTTGAGGGCGAGGATGAGACTCCGACATACGACATTCGCACACTCACTTTTGAGGACAGCGATGCGCGCTTTACAAGTTATGCTCTGGACTACTACGGTCCAGCGATTGAGACTTGGAGCAACCTTATAGACCCGTTGCAGTATGGTGGCGATCTGCTCTACAATATGGCAGGCGGAACATACTTCTGGTATGACGAGGGAAATACAGAGCTTGTGCATAGCTTTACTGTTCCATACTGGACTGGTGGTCAGGCGATTTCAAACTATGTGATTAACGACTACACCACTCTGCCAGAGGGTTACTATGGTTGGTATGAGTTGCAGCTTGCAACGCCAATTGGCGGAAATAATGGCTCGGCGAACTTCTGCGTACACAATGGTTATGTAGACAGCTTCAACTCAGGTATTTACGACGCCCAGATGCAAGGATTTGCCTTTGCAGATGGCGTAGAGAGGGTTGTGGACCACATGTATGTGACAAACACCTGCTATGTGCTTAACTCGCTTACAGTAGGCGACGGCTTTGCACCACCAGCAACAGACGCTTCACTATTTAAGGTTGTGGCATACGGATACAACAGCGCAGATGAACAGGTAGGCTCAACAGAGTTTGTTCTCTGCGAGGGAACCGCTCCAGTTGTTGAGTGGGTTAAGTGGGACCTCTCGTCACTGGGCAAGGTGGCAAAGGTAGTATTTAACTTTGCGCCGAGCGACGACCTTGTGGGTAGCTACGGAATGAACACACCTGCATACTTCGCATATGACGATGTAGCAGTTAGATTTGATAAAGAATAATGGTTAAACGAATTTTTGCTTTGCTCTCTATGGCACTTATCGCGCTATCCTGTAACAAGGATGGCGTGATAGTAGCCGAGGGTGGTGTGCCAGAGATTACTCTTGACAGCACTACGGGCGTATATACAGTAAAGGTGGGCGAGAGTCTTACTATTGCCCCGACATACAAAAATGTAGACAGCAATACAGCCTACAGCTGGAGCATAGATGGCGTAGTAGTCTCTACAGCAAGCAGTTACACCTTTACACCACAGCAATCTGGCGAGGTCTTTATTACCCTTGAGGTAGCGAATGTCTATGGCGTGGCTACAGAGGAGTTTCGTGTAGATGTCACCCAGTTGCAGATTCCGACAGTGACCATTGCCGCCTCGGAGCAGATGAGCCTTGCTGTAGGCTCTACTTACCACCTCCGCGCATCGGTTAAGCAGACAGACCTACCGACAACAGTTGTCTGGAGGCTTAACGACAAGGAGGTGAGCGAGAGCTTTGGATATATTTTTCAGGCAGAGCAGGTGGGAGTGTACACAGTTACAGCAACTGCGACGAACAGCGATGGCGAGCATAGCGATAGTGTTGAAATTCAGGTGCTTGCAGAGGCAGATATGCCATTTATTTGGCAGTTTGAGAGCGAGATGTTGCACACTGTAGTAGGGCGTGAGGTTATTATCGCGCCAACAGAGGTCAGCAAGGGCGTTGATGTGACATACTATTGGAGTTCAAGCAATCAGCCAGAGGATGCTTCGCGCCAAAGTTACTACGCCTACACTCCGCAGAGCGAGGGGCGACATACTATTACCGCTACAGCATCCATTCTGCGTGGCAACGAGCCGATGGTTATAAGCAAGATGTTCACCCTTGATGTATATGCCGAGGGCAAGTTCTACCGCGAGGCTACAGCGACAAGCGCCGCAGAGTGTAACCGCGTCTACGACTACACCCCTGCGCCAGGGCAGTTTATTGGCGACAAGTACACCGCAACCACACCTACAGAGGCCTCAACGGTGGCTCTACAGCGTATGCAGAAGAGTCAGTACGTAAGTCTTGGAGGCTTTGGCGGATATATTGTCGTGGGCTTTGACCACAGCATCACTAACGGCGAGGGGTATGACTTTGCAGTCGGTGGAAACTCATTTAACAGCTCCTCAGAGCCGGGCATTGTCTGGGTTATGCAGGACGAGAATGGAGATGGAGAGCCTAACGACACTTGGTATGAGCTTGCAGGTAGCGAGACGGGCAAAAGCACAACAATACGCAACTACGCCGTGACATACTATCGTCCAAGTGGAGCGGGTATGAGTGTGCAGTGGGTAGATAATATGGGTGGCAGTGGCGAGATTGCCTACCTGCCGACATACCACAAGCAGGATTACTACTACCCAGAGTGGATTACTGCCGATAGTTACACCCTTCGCGGAACACGCCTTGAGGCGCGCAACTACGACAAGTATGGCAACGGCACGATGTGGATACAGCCACCATACGACTGGGGCTATGCAGACAACTACTCATCTGTAGACCGCCTTGCAGATGGCGAGGGGTCGGAGAGTACGGCAATGCCAAATGGCTTTGACATCTCAAATGCCATAGACCACAGCGGGAACAAGATTGAGCTCGGCTTTGTGGACTTTGTAAAGGTGCAGACTGCCTGCAACACAAGCAGTGGCTGGCTTGGCGAAAATTCAACCGAGGTATTCGGCATTTACGATATCAAATAGCAGAACTATGAACAGAGCCCGACTAATAATCTCTATGGTTGTTGCCATAATGCTTAGCGCGTTCCAGAGTGGTTGTATGCGCTGGGAGTATGGAACTATGGAGGAGTTTAAGGTGTCTGAGTCGGGTCTGTTCATCTGTAACGAGGGTAACTTCCAGTATGGAAATGCCTCGCTGACATACTACGACCCCGAAACGGGCGAGACGCAGAACGAGGTCTTCTATCGCGCCAATGCGATGAAACTCGGCGATGTGGCGCAGAGTATGGTCGTGCGTAATGGCATAGGTTGGATTGTGGTCAATAACTCCCATGTAGTCTTTGCCATAGACACCGACACTTTTCGCGAGGTGGGGCGCATAACAAACCTCCCTTCGCCACGATATATCCACTTTGTCTCCGACACAAAGGCCTATGTAACACAGATTTGGGACAACCGCATCTTTATTGTCAATCCAAAGAGTTTTGAGATTACGGGTCACATCCTCTGTCCAAATATGACTATGGAGTCTGGCTCTACGGAGCAGATGGTAGCCTATGGCGACTTTGTCTATGTAAACTGCTGGTCGTATCAGAATCGTATACTTAAGATTGACACCCGCACAGATAGTATCGTAGCAGAACTTACGGTCGGCATTCAGCCTACATCCCTTGCCCTTGACTGCAACGGCAAGCTGTGGACCGTAACTGACGGAGGATATGCTGGCTCGCCTTATGGATACGAAGCGCCAGCACTCTATCGCATTGATGCAGAGACTTTTACAGTGGAGCGCCAGTTTAGCTTTAAGCTCGGCAATGACCCTTCAGAACTTCAGATAAGCAGTGACGGGCGGACTCTCTACTGGATAAACGACGACATTTGGGCAATGGATGTTACTGCCGAAAGAGTACCTGTGCGACCTGTTATTGAGTCGCGCGGGACGAAATATTACGGACTTACCGTTAGTCCCACAAATGGCGACATATACATAGCCGACGCTATAGACTATCAGCAGCAGGGGGCTATCTACCGCTATACGGCAGAGGGGGAGCTTGTTGATGAGTTCTATGTGGGTATTATCCCTGGTGCATTTTGTTGGAAATGAGACGAATAATGACGATACTACTACTCTTTGTCACGACAACTGTTGTGGCTGAGGAGCGTACTGTCGCTATTCGTGAAGTGACTGTTCTCGGCCACCGCCCAATGAAGGAGATTGGCGTGCAACAGACAAAACTTGACTCCATTACTCTCAAGGAGAATGTCGCCCTCTCGCTTGCCGATGTGCTGAGTTTCAACAGCTCAATATTTGTCAAAAATTATGGTCGCGCGACACTCTCAACAGTGAGTTTTCGTGGCACATCGCCCTCGCATACGCAGGTGTCGTGGAACGGAATGAAGATTAACAATCCGATGATGGGAATGACCGACTTCTCGATGATTCCCTCATACTTTATAGACGACGCCTCGCTACTTGCAGGCACATCCTCTGTGGGCGAGACGGGCGGAGGACTTGGTGGAGCGGTAAAGCTCTCTACACGCCCAACGACAAAGCAGGGGGTGGGCGTGCAGTTTATTCAGGGCGTAGGCTCGTTCAAGACCTTTGATGAGTTTTTACGCATCACCTACGGCTCGGAGCGCTGGCAGACATCTACGCGCGTGGTCTATATGCGCTCGGAGAATGACTACAAGTACCGCAACCACGACAAGAAGGAGAACATCTACGACGACCAGATGAACATCATCGGCCAGTACTACCCAGTAGAGCGTAATCGCAGTGGAGCGTTCCGCGATTTACACCTTCTGCAGGAGGTATATTACAACAATGGCCGAGGCGACCGCTTCTCACTCAATGCGTGGTATATATCCTCTAACCGCGAGCTGGCAATGCTTACAACAGACTATGGCGAGGCTACCGACTTTGACAACCGACAGCGCGAGCAGACACTCCGTGCCGTTATTGGTTACGACCACCTGCGTAGCAGCTGGCGCGTAGGGGCAAAGGCTGGTTATATATACTCATGGATGGCGTACGACTACAAGCGCGACCCAGGAAATGGCATTATGACAGATATGACCCGCTCGCGAAGCAATATAAACACCATTTTTGGACAAGCAGATGGCGAGTATCACCTCTCGGACAAGTGGCTCTTTACTGCCAATCTATCTGCGCATCAGCACTTTGTAGTCAGCCGCGACAAGAATATCATCCTACAGCAGGGTGGCACGGGCATTGTTGGCTACGACAAGGCGCGAATAGAGCTTTCGGGTGTTGTGAGTGCCAAATATCGCCCTGTAGAGCGATTTGGCGTGGCAGTAACGCTGCGCGAGGAGATGTTCGGCACGGAGTTTACGCCGATTATCCCTGCGCTGTTTTTAGATGGCGTGCTGTCAAAGCGCGGAAATATTATCCTCAAGGCCTCGGTGTCAAGAAACTACCGCTTCCCAACACTCAACGACAGATACTTCTTGCCAGGTGGAAATCCAGACCTTAGACCTGAGAAGGGCTTTACATACGATGCCGAGTTGAGCTTCAAGGTGGGTAAGGCGGAGAGGTACGCCCTCTCTGGCTCTGTGGCGTGGTTTGACAGCTATATTGACGACTGGATTCAGTGGCTACCGACAACAAAAGGCTTCTTCTCGCCAAGAAATGTCAAGCGCGTACATAGCTACGGTATTACGGTCAAAGCAAACCTTGATGTAGCCCTTGCAAAGGATTGGCAGCTAAACCTTGACGGCACATTCGGCTGGTGTCCCTCTGTAAATATTGGCGAAAAGATTTCCGCCGCCGACCAGTCGGTAGGCAAGCAGCTGCCTTATGTGCCACTGCTGACCTCAAATGTAGTAGGTCGCTTGAGCTACCGCCGCTGGGCTTTAATTTATAAATGGTGCTACTACAGCACCCGCTACACGATGTCCAGCAACGACATATCCCTCTCTGGAACGCTCCCGCCATACTTTATGAACAACCTCTCTATAGAGAAGAGCATACCACTCAAAAAGGTTACCCTATCGGTCAAGGGTACGATAAACAACCTCTTTAATGAGGAGTACCTCTCTGTTCTCTCCCGCCCTATGCCGGGCATAAACTACGAGATATTCTTTTCAGTATTATTCTAAGCACAAAAAAACAAGCCCCGAAAATTTCGGAGCTTGTCTACTATGTTGAGTCTGATTACTCAAGAACTGGACCTGCAGCAACAAGAGCCTTACCAGCCTCGTTTGTTGTGTACTTGCCGAAGTTCTTGATGAAACGACCAGCAAGATCAGCTGCCTTAGCCTCCCACTCCTTAACGTCAGCGTAAGTGTCGCGTGGATCAAGGATTGCAGGGTCTACACCTGGAAGAGCTGTAGGAACCTCAAAGTTGAATACTGGGATAGTCTTGGTAGGAGCCTCAAGGATAGCACCGTCAAGAATAGCGTCAATAATACCACGAGTATCGCGGATAGAGATACGCTTACCAGTACCGTTCCAACCAGTGTTTACGAGGTATGCCTTAGCACCGCTCTTCTCCATACGCTTTACAAGCTCCTCAGCATACTTTGTTGGGTGAAGCTCAAGGAATGCCTGACCGAAGCAAGCAGAGAATGTTGGAGTTGGCTCAGTGATACCACGCTCAGTACCTGCAAGCTTTGCAGTAAAGCCAGAGAGGAAGTAGTACTTAGTCTGCTCTGGAGTAAGGATAGATACTGGAGGAAGAACACCGAATGCATCAGCAGAGAGGAAGATTACATTCTTAGCTGCTGGAGCTGCGCTCTTAGGACGAACAATGTTGTTGATGTGGTCAATTGGGTAAGATACACGAGTGTTCTCAGTAACGCTCTTATCATCAAAGTCAATTACACCATTTGCATCAACAGTAACATTCTCAAGAAGAGCGTTACGACGGATAGCGTTGTAGATATCTGGCTCAGACTCCTTGTCGAGCTTGATAACCTTTGCGTAGCAACCACCCTCAAAGTTGAAAATTCCGTTGTCATCCCAACCGTGCTCGTCATCACCGATAAGCTGGCGCTTTGGATCTGTAGAAAGGGTAGTCTTACCAGTACCAGAGAGACCGAAGAAGATAGCAGTCTCGCCCTTCTCGTTAGTGTTTGCAGAGCAGTGCATAGAAGCTACGCCCTTGAGTGGAAGGTAGTAGTTCATCATAGAGAACATACCCTTCTTCATCTCACCACCATACCAAGTGTTGATAATTACCTGCTCACGAGATGTGATGTTGAACACAACAGCAGTCTCAGAGTTAAGACCAAGCTCCTGATAGTTCTCAACCTTAGCCTTAGAAGCGTTGTAAACTACGAAGTCAGGCTCAAATGTCTCAAGCTCAGCCTCTGTAGGACGGATAAACATATTCTTAACAAAGTGAGCCTGCCAAGCAACCTCCATGATGAAACGAACAGCCATACGAGTATCCTCGTTAGCACCGCAGTAACCATCAACTACGAACAGACGCTTGCCAGAGAGCTCGCGCTGTGCGATAGCCTTAAGAGCAGCCCAAGACTCCTCAGAGCAAGGCTTGTTGTCGTTCTTGTACTCCTCGGAAGTCCACCATACAGTGTTCTTTGAGTTCTCGTCCATAACGATGAACTTGTCCTTAGGAGAACGACCAGTGTAAACACCTGTCATTACGTTTACTGCGCCAAGCTCAGTTACCTGACCACGGTCAAAACCTGTAAGTGACTCCTTAGTCTCCTCCTCAAAGAGGATCTCATAAGAGGGATTGTAAACAACCTCAGTAGTCTCGGTAATACCGTACTTCAATAAATCTTCTTTCTTAAAAGCCATAATTGTTTAATATTTAGTGATTTAACCTCTTTCTTTTACCTTTCGAAAAAACAGACCCTATTCCCTATTCCCTATTTTCTCCCCCTCTGCCTGCTGTGCAACCGGTGGGTTCGCATAGACCCCTATTTTCCCGATGCAAAGATATTGCTAATTTTTTGATTTGTGAAAAAAATAACAAAGAAAAATTTATATTTTTTCTTTATAGGACTATAAAAAGGGATTATAGAGCAGAAAACAGAGATTGTTACACCCATATTTTGACCAGTCATGGGGTAAATACGACTATTCACAATAAAACTTTTCTCTGATTTTGCAGAGGTTACAAAAATGTCTAATTTTGTAGCATGGGAGCTATCTATTTTCATATTCCCTTCTGCAAGCGACTTTGTGGCTACTGCGACTTTGTGCGTAGTGTGAAGAGTCGCTTTATGCCTCAGACAGTTGAGGCTATGCACCGCGAATTGGAGCAGCAGGTGGGCTTTTTGAAGGATAGAAAAATCCGCACTATTTACTTCGGTGGTGGCACACCTTCACTGCTGCACCCATCTGAGATTGAGCGATTTATTGAACATTGTAGAGCATTATTTGACTGCTCTGAAACAGAGGAGATTACCGTTGAAGTAAATCCCGATGATATAACGGAGAGCTACGCCGAGGCGATAGCAGCAACATCTGTAAACCGAGTATCTATGGGAGTGCAGTCCTTTGACGACAGCTGTCTACAGTTTATGGGCCGTAGACACTCGGCAGAGGGGGCAAAAAGGGCTATTGAGAGGCTACGCAGAGCGGGGATTGGGAATATATCTATTGATATAATCTTCGGTGTGAATGGCTTTGGGGGCAAGAGCTTGGAGCATACATTGCAGCAGGCTGTAGCCACAGGAGCAGAGCATATATCAGCCTATCACCTTACAATAGAGCCACAAACACGCTTTGGAAGGCTGCTGGCTAATGGGCAACTACAGCAAGTATCGGAGCAGACAAGCGAGCAGGAGTTTTTGGCTGTGCATCAAACACTTACAGCAGCGGGATATGAGCACTATGAGGTGAGTAACTTTGCAAGAAAAGGCTACCGCTCGCGCCATAATTCGTCGTACTGGACGGGCGCGGAGTATTTGGGCATTGGGCCTGGAGCGCACTCGTTTAATGGAGCAACCCGCCGTTGGTGCGAGCAGGATGTAGAGCAGTATATCAAGTGCGTGGAGTATGGCAGTGAGACCCTTACAGCGCAGGATGCTCTGAACGAGTATATTATGGTCAGCCTGCGCAGAGTAGAGGGCATTGACCTACAGCATATTGCAAAGATGTGGGGCGAAGAGAGTGCCAAGCAATTATTAAGCCGCGCAGAGCGATTTATTGCTTGCAATTGGCTTGTTCAAGAAGAGGGTAGATTGGCTGTGCCGGCAGAGAAATTCCTTATCTCCGACACCATTATTGGAGAACTTTTTGCGTAATATATATTATAATATAGGTAAATATATTAAAAAAATTTAATAAAACTTTCAAAATTAAATGTAAAGTACTATCTTTGCGCCGGAAAATTTTGAGAAAAGAACAAAATATCAGATAATTATGAGTGAAAAGAAGTTTTCTCCCGACACCCTTTTTGAGGTGAGCTGGGAGGTGTGCAACAAGGTTGGCGGCATCCATACAGTGCTTGCAACTAAGGCACTTACTGTAACAAAGCAGTTGGGCGATAAGTATATCGTCATCGGTCCTGATTTCTCACAGGACAATGGTAACAGCGAGTTTGAGGAGGATGCAACACTGCTCCGCGCATGGCGCCAGCAGCTCTACAACGAGGGTATCCGTGTTCGTATCGGACGCTGGAACGTTGTAGGCAAGCCACTTGCAATCCTTATTGACTTCACAACCCACTTTGCACAGAAGGATGATATCCTGAAGGCTCTTTGGGATAACTATCATGTAGACTCACTCTCTGGTCAGTGGGACTATGTAGAGCCTGTACTGTTCGGCCATATTGCCGGTCAGGTTATCGCATCTTATGTTGAGAATATCGCAGCGGGAACAGACAAGGTTGTGGCACACTTCCACGAGTGGATGAGCTGCGCAGGTGGTCTCTACCTTCGTCAGCACTCTCCATATGTAGCAACAGTGATGACTACACATGCGACTGTTATGGGTCGTTGCATCGCTGGCAACCGTCTACCACTCTATGGTAGCCTTACAAAGTTCAACGCTGACGACCTTGCTCGTCAGTTCAACGTAACTGCAAAGCACTCTATTGAGAAGATGGGTGCGCAGTACCACGACGCATTCCTTACAGTGAGCGAAATTACTGCTCGCGAGTGTAAGTATCTGCTTGGCAAGGAGGTTGATGTTGTCACTCCAAATGGTTTTGAGAACGACTTTGTTTGGACTGGTGCAGAGTATGACACAAAGCGCGCTGAGGCTCGTAAGGCAATGATTACCGTTGCTGAGGCTTGCCTTGGTTGCAAGTTTGAGTCTGAGCCACTGATTGTTGGCACATCTGGCCGCTACGAGTTCCACAACAAGGGTCTGGATGTATTCTTCGAGTCACTCAAGCGTCTGTCACAGTCAAATGTAGAGCGTCAGATTCTTGCTTATATAACTGTTCCAGCAGCTAATCACGGCGCAAGAACAGACCTTCAGGCTCACCTTAAGGATAGCAGCAATGCTATTGATGCTACTCAGTATCGCCACTCTACTCACTACCTTGAGAACCAGGCTTGGGATCAGGTGGCTACTGCTATTACTGAGTATGGTCTTGACGCTGTAGATTCAAATGTAAAGGTTATCTTCGTACCTACATACCTCAACCAGAATGATGGTATCTTCAACAAGAACTACTACGAGCTTCTTGTTGGTATGGACCTTACAGTATTCGCATCTTACTATGAGCCTTGGGGATATACTCCACTGGAGTCTATCGCCTTCTCTGTGCCTACAATCACCACTACCCTTGCAGGTTTCGGTGTTTGGGCAGCAGGTCTTGAGAACCACGAGGGTATTACCGTTATTGAGCGTAATGATACTAACGGCTCACAGGCAGCCGCAGAGATTGCTCTTACAATCCAGCAGTTCGCTTCTCGTCTTGAGGAGGAGGTTGCTGAGATTCGCGCATCAGTATACGAGGTGTCAAAGCTCGCGCTGTGGAAAAACCTCTACAAGCACTACGCAAAGGCATATCAGGCAGCTATTGAGAGCTGTGTAGCTCGTACAAACCGCGCCGTGCTTGGTGACGGTGGCTCACGCACAGAGCAGATTAACTTCGTGCGCCAGCAGCTCTTTGCAGAGCGTCCATCTTGGCAGCGTGTGATGGTTGAGAAGTCTCTTCCAGAGGTGCTTCGTCCACTTGAGGAGCTGTCACGCAACCTCTGGTGGAGCTGGACTCTCGGCGCACGCGATTTGTTTGAGTATATTGACAAGGATTTGTGGGTAGAGGTAAACCGCAACCCTATCGCACTGCTTGATAAGCTCTCTATTGAGCGTCTGGCAGAACTTGAGGCTGACAAGGAGTTCCTTACAAAGCTCAGCGAGGTATACTCTCAGTTCCAGGAGTATATGAACGAGGCTCCAAAGGCTGAGACTCCAAAGATTGCATACTTCTCTATGGAGTATGGTCTGCACCACACACTGAAGATTTACTCTGGCGGTCTTGGTATCCTTGCGGGTGACTACCTCAAGGAGGCATCAGACAAGAATGTACCAATGGTAGCAGTAGGTCTTCTCTACCGCTATGGATACTTCACACAGCGTCTCTCTGCACAGGGTGCACAGGAAGCTGTATATGAGCCACAGAACTTCTTTAAGCTGCCAATCTCGCCAGTTCGTGACGAGTCTGGTAGCTGGATTACCGTTCAGGTGGCATTCCCAGGTCGTACACTCTACGCTCGCGTATGGCGCTGCATGGTAGGTCGTACTGCACTCTACCTGCTTGATACCGACTACGAGGCTAACCTTGAGGAGGATCGTCAGGTAACACACTACCTCTATGGTGGTGACTGGGAGAACCGTCTCAAGCAGGAGCTGCTGCTTGGTGTGGGTGGTATTCGCGCCCTTAATAAGATTGGCGTAAAGCAGGATGTTTACCACTGCAACGAGGGTCACGCAGCATTTATCGGCCTTGAGCGTATCCGTAATCTTATTGGTCGTCAGAAGCTCTCTTTCTCAGAGGCTTTAGAGGTTGTTCGTAGCTCATCGCTCTTTACAACCCATACTCCAGTGCCTGCAGGTCACGATGCCTTCCCAGAGTCTATGATTCGTCAGTATATGTCACACTATCCAGATGTGCTCGGCATTACTTGGGACCAGTTCATCAACCTTGGTAAGGTTAATCCAAACGATGTGAACGAGAAGTTCTCTATGTCAGTGCTTGCATGTAACCTTTCACAGGAGGTGAACGGTGTATCTTGGCTGCACGGAGAGGTGTCAAAGGATATTCTGGGCAATATGTGGCCAGGATACTTCAAGAATGAGCTGCACATTGGCTATGTGACTAATGGTGTTCACTTCCCAACTTGGACAGCATCAAATATGCGCCGTCTCTATGCGAAGTACTTCCCAGAGGGCTTTGAGGGTCACCAGTACGACATCCCAGCTTGGCAGAAGGTTAAGACTATCTCTGACGAGGAGCTGTGGAACGAGCGTATGTTCCTCAAGAACCGCCTCATTAAGACCATCAAGCGTCGCTATACAGACCCTACACAGGTGCGTTTTGACTCTCCACGCCAGCTTGTACAGGTATCTGAGGCTATCAAGCCAGAGGTGCTTACTATCGGTTTTGCTCGCCGCTTTGCTACCTACAAGCGTGCTCACCTGCTCTTTACAAACCTTGAGCGACTCTCAAAGATTGTGAACAACCCAGAGCACCCAGTACAGTTTATCTTTGCTGGTAAGGCGCATCCAAATGATAAGCCGGGTCAGGACCTTATCAAGCGCATTGTTGAGGTATCACTGATGCCAGAGTTCGTAGGTAAGGTAATCTTCCTGCAGAACTACGATATGGAGCTTGCTCGCCGTATGGTTCAGGGTGTGGATGTATGGCTCAACACTCCAACTCGTCCACTTGAGGCTTCAGGTACATCAGGCGAGAAGTGTGTTATGAACGGTGTTATGCAGTTCTCTGTCCTTGACGGATGGTGGGTAGAGGGCTACAAGGAGGGTGCAGGTTGGATGCTTCCTATGGAGCGCACATTTACCGACCAGGGCTACCAGAACGACCTTGATGCCGAGATGATTTACACAACTATTGAGGAGCAGATTGTTCCTATGTACTATGCTCGCAACAAGAAGGGCATCCCTACAGAGTGGTGTAAGGCTATCAAGAGCTGCGTGGCAGATATCGCCTCTAACTTTACAACAAACCGTATGCTTACTGACTACGAGGAGCGTTTCTACAACTCTCTTGCACAGCGTAAGAGCGCAATGGTAGAGAACAACTACATCCTTGCTCGTGAGATTGCCGCTTGGAAGCGTAAGGTTTCAGCTGCATGGGACAACGTTAAGGTGCTTGATGTAGAGCGTGTTCGCGTAGATAAGGAGGCTCTGTTTGTGGGCGAGAAGTACCGCTTTGAGGTATCACTTGACATTGCAAACCTCAATCCAGAGGATATCGGCGTAGAGCTTGTTGTGGCAAAGCAGATGGTTGCAAATCAGTCTGCAAACGTAGACTACTCACTGCCATTTGCACAGACAAAGGTTGAGGGTAACAAGGTTGTCTACACCCTTGAGTACACTCCACGCAGAACAGGTATCTTTGATATCGCAATCCGTATCTTCCCACAGAACGAGAAGCTTGCACACCGTATGGACTTTGCTCTCGTCAAATGGTGTTAGTGGTAGCACATTGTATTTAGACAATAAACTATCAAAAAAAGGTGGTTTGGGTGTGAAATTATCGCCCAAACCGCTTTGTTTGATAAAAAAAAGAATAAAAGGTTGGTTTTTTAGTAAAAAATTACTACCTTTACATAACATCTTGTAAAATCTTACAAAATAATATTATGCCGGGATTAACATTTGACAAACGGGAACTTGGAAACTTGGAGTATTCGCTTCAGCGCGAAATGCTTGCTACAGACCGTCGCGGTGGTTATATGAGCACCACGATTGTAGGTTGCAACACTCGCAAGTATCACGGACTGATTGTTGCCCCTATTGACACAACAGACCAGACCTATGTTCTGCTCTCATCTCTTGATGAGACTATTGTGCAGCACGACCAGTCTTTCAATTTGGCACTGCATCGTTTTCGCGGTGTCTATGAGCCAAGAGGTCACAAGTACATCACAGACTTTGAGTACACCCCTTGCCCAACAATCACCTATCGTGTGGGTGGCGTGATTCTGAAGAAGGAGCTTCTCTGGATTCACAAACGTACTCATCTGATGATTCGCTACACCCTTGTTGATGCTCACTCTAAAACCACTCTGCGTCTGCGCCCATTCCTCGCCTTCAGAAACAAGCACTCGCTCTCTAAGGCAAATATGGATGCTAATGTGCGCTCTTACCCAGTGACTAATGGCGTTAAGAACCGCCTCTATGACGGTTTCCCTTGGCTCCACATGCAGCTGAGCAAGGATAGTGCTAAGTTTATCGCCGCACCAGACTGGTACTACGACTTTGAGTATCAGAAGGAGATTGAGCGTGGCTATGAGGGTTACGAGGATTTGCTTACAACGGGCTACTTTGAGATGGATATTGAGAAGGGCGAGAGCATTATCTTCTCGGCATCTGTAGACGAGATGGCATCATCTGCCGATATTGTTGAGTACTTCAACACCTCTATCGCTCGTCGTACACACAAGATTGACTTCAAAAGCTGTCTGCACCACTCTGCACGCCAGTTTATCATTCGTCGTCCAGGCGATAGAACAGAGGTTGTTGCAGGTTATCCTTGGTATGGTGTAGATGGTCGCTCTACATTTATCTCTCTTCCAGGCCTTACCCTTGAGCAGGGCTATAAGGAGGATTGCATGGCAGTCCTTGATACTATGGTTGCCGATATGCACAATGGCGACTTTGCAGGCTCTGCCTCTGCCGAGGTTGCTGCCGACGCTCCACTGTGGTTCTTCTGGACACTCCAGCAGCTTGAGTCTCACATCGGCGCAAAGGCTATTTGGGAGAGGTATGGCGAGGCTATGAAGAGCATTCTTGGTGCATACCGCAAGGGATTCTTCGGTGGCTGCGTAGCACTGCACAGCAATGGCCTTATCTGGGCTGCTCGTGAGGGTTATGCTCTTACTTGGATGAACTCTGTAATGGGTGGTGTGCCACAGACTCCGCGCGCAGGATATACAGTAGAGATTAACGCCCTTTGGTACAATGCCGTTTGCTACACTCTTGAGCTTGCAAAGAAGTGTGGCGACAAGGAGTTTGTTGCTGAGTGGAAGAGTCTGCCAAAGCAGACCAAGCAGGCATTTATTGAGTGCTTCTACCTCAATGAGGAGGGCTATCTTGCCGACTATGTAGACCTTCGTGGCGCAGACAAGGCTGTTCGTTGCAATCAGATTATCGCTTGCGGATTGCCATATAAGATGGTAGACGAGGAGCAGATTGTAAACATTATGCTTGTAGCTCGTCAGCACCTGCTCACTCCACTGGGTCTTCGCTCACTCTCTCCAGAGGACTCTCGCTTTGAGAGCACATACAAGGAGAACCCTATTGAGCAGGAGGCAGCAAGCAAGAATGGCGCAGTGTGGGTATGGCCTCTGATGTTCTACTTTGAGTGCGCATTTGCACTTCAGGGCGAGAAGTTCCTTGCAAAGGCAAAGGAGATGTACGAGGCTTATGACGACAATATTCAGACCTACTGCATCGGCTCTGTTGCTGAGTATTACGACGCTAATCCTCCATTTGCACCTCGTGGCGCATTCTCAATGGCTTGGAGCGTGGGCTCTCTGCTCTACATCCGCCAGCTTATTGAGAAGCAGGAGGCAAAGGCTGCTCGCGCAGCAAAGCGCAGTACAAAAAATAGTGTAAAAACAAGTAAAAAATAGGTACAATGAGAGTTTTAATGTTTGGATGGGAGTTTCCACCCCATATTGCCGGAGGTCTGGGAACTGCTTGCTACGGAATGACGCGTGGTCTTGCGCGTAACGGCGTAGATGTGACTTTCGTTATGCCGCACGCCAGTGGTGATGAGGATCAGCGATTTGTAGATATCGTCAACGCCAGCGATGTGGAGACCGTATTTGGCAATGTAGACTCCGACAGTGAGGATATTATTGAGAAGATGTCGTTTATCCACATCGACTCAAACCTTGTTCCATACCTCTCTCCAGAGGACTATGAGACATACCACGACGAGTTTGTAAAGACTGGCGAGAAGCGTTGGGAGACCCGCGATGTGTGGAGTCAGCGATATACATTCTCTGGTAAGTATGGTGCCAACCTGCTTGAGGAGATTGCTCGCTACGCAATCGTTGCCGCACAGGTGGCAAAGGACCACGCTGGCGAGTTTGATGTCATCCACGCACACGACTGGCTGACTTACTTCGCCGGTATCGCTGCAAAGCGCGTATCTGGCAAGCCGTTAGTTGTTCATATGCACGCAACAGAGTTTGACCGCTCAGGTGAGAATATCAACACCCAGACTTACGCTATTGAGCGCGCAGGTATGCACGCTGCAGACCGCGTAATTGCTGTGTCAAACCTTACAAGAAATATTATTATCAACCGCTATGGTGTACCTGCCGAGAGAGTTGTTGCAGTACACAACGCTGTTCGCTTTACCGACAAGGGCGAGGCTTGGCCAGAGCGCGGCGTAGAGGATAAGGTAGTTACCTTCCTCGGCCGAATTACCTTCCAGAAGGGTCCAGACTACTTTGTTGAGGCCGCAGCGAAGGTGCTCAAGCGTTGTCCAAATGTCCGCTTTGTTATGGCTGGCTCTGGCGATATGATGAACCATGTCATCCGCCGTGTTGCCCGTCTGGGTATTGCAGACCGCTTCCACTTCACTGGCTTCCTTCGTGGTGCCGATGTGGATAAGATGTTCCAGCTCTCTGATGTCTTTGTTATGCCGTCAGTATCTGAGCCATTTGGTATCGCTCCGCTTGAGGCTATGCGTTCAAATGTGCCGGTGATTATCTCAAAGCAGAGTGGTGTTGCCGAGGTTTTGGACTATGCCGTGAAGGTGGACTACTGGGATGTAGACGCTATGGCAGATGCAATCTACGGCCTTGTGAACTACCCAGCCCTTTCAAAGATGTTTGCCGAGAAGGGTCTGGAGGAGGTTATCTCTCTTAAGTGGAACGACGCCGCTGCAAAGATTAAGAGAGTCTACGAGGACGCTATTAACGAATGTAATAAATAAACACAAAAGATATGAAAACAGTTTGCTTCTATTTTCAGGTACATCAGCCTTGGCGACTTAAGACCTATCGCTTCTTTAACATCGGCAAGGACCACAACTATCTGGACGATTTGACAAATCGCGCCATTATGCAGAAGATTGCTCGCGAGTGCTATCTTCCAATGAACTCACTGCTCCTTAAGCTCATCAAGGAGAACAAGGGCGCTTTCCGCGTATCATTCTCACTCACTGGTACTGTTGTAGAGCAGTTTAAGCTCTATGCTCCAGAGGTGCTTGACTCATTCCGCGAGCTCATTGCTACAGGCTGCGTTGAGCTTCTCTGCGAGACCTACTCTCACTCTCTTGCAGCACTGTCAAGCAAGGAGGACTTTACTGAGCAGGTAAAGGCTCATCAGGCTATGTTGAAGAAGGAGTTTGGTGTTAAGCCAAAGGCATTCCGCAATACCGAGCTTATCTACTCTGACGAGATTGGCGCAATGGTTGGCGAGCTTGGCTTTAAGACTATCCTTGCCGAGGGTGCAAAGCACGTTCTTGGTTGGAAGTCTCCAGACTATGTATACGCAAGTGCCAGCGACCAGAGCCTGCGCGTACTGCTTCGCAACTATAAGCTCTCTGACGATATCGCATTCCGCTTCTCAAATCAGGGCTGGGATGAGTATCCACTTACAGCCGACAAGTATGCTCAGTGGGTTAGCGATGCTGAGGGCGAGGTTGTAAACCTCTTTATGGACTACGAGACCTTCGGCGAGCACCAGAAGGCTACTACAGGTATCTTTGACTTTATGAAGGCACTGCCAAAGGCTCTGCTCAATGCGGGTGTTAAGTTTGCAACTGTCTCTGAGACCGCTGCCGAGCACCAGCCAGTAGCAGTTATCCACTGCCCACATGTTATGTCTTGGGCAGACGAGGAGCGCGATATTACCGCATGGCTTGGTAACGACCTTCAGAATGAGGCCTTTGCAAAGATTTACGAGCTGAAGGATAAGGTTCGTAGCCTGAAGAGCGACGACTTTAACTATGTTTGGAACTTTATGCAGACCTCAGACCACTTCTACTATATGGCAACAAAGTGGCTCTCTGATGGCGATGTTCACTCATACTTCAACCCATACGGTTCATCTTACGAGGCATTTATCAACTATATGAATGTCCTGTCAGACTTCCAGATTGAGGTTGAGAAGGCGCTTGAGGCAAAGAAATCTCGCAAGAAGAGTAAATAACAAACATATCACCATACGAAAAATCCGCTGTAGAACTACGGCGGATTTTTTTGTATATACAGGTTTACTTTTGCAAAAAAAATTATTACCTTTGTAATGCGTAGGCACATTGCCTGTTGCGGACATATTTTGATGAAAGTGTATTAGCTTTTATCCTTGAATGGAAATCTGGAAAATTTCAATGTCACAAGGGAAGCAACACACTCGTCACTCCGTATTGATATATCTGGGGTGTTCTGCCCCATTCTCAATACGAGTGTGGGGTATTGTTTATTTGTGACATAGGTATTCCAGAACCTCCATTCAGATAGACTAATCAGCTCCACACTTTCTTTTTATTATAACTGCATCGTATCGGGAGTTTGAGATGCTAATATTGGGGATTGTGAGTTATGTTCACGCCAGATGTCATATATAAAATAGATAATTATGTGTATCGTCTTATTGACCCTCGTAATTTTCAAACATTTTATGTGGGCAGAGGACGCGGTAATCGCGTATTTCAGCACGCAAAAGATGAATTGCATTTTGAAGCGGACGAAGATGAGTTATCAACTAAGCTTAAACAGATACGAGATATTCGCCTCTCTGGGAAGGATGTAATTTGCGTGATACATCGTTATGGATTGACGAAAGAGCAGGCTATGGAGGTAGAATCCGCATTGATTGATTGCTACTCTGGTCTAACCAATCTTGTAAGTGGATATGGAAGTGATCGAGGAGTAATAGCTGCCGATGACTTGCAAAACTCTTTTGAACGACCTATATATGAAGAACCGGACAATGTAAACTATATTATAATAAAGACTTCGAATAATGCCGTGCAAATAGCCCAAGGCAGTCTTTATGATGCCACTCGTCGAGCTTGGCGTGCTAACCTTGAAAGAGCAAATAAGGTTAAAATTGTACTTTCAGTAATTGGCGGAATTGTTCGAGAGGTGTATGAAGTTGATGAATGGTATCGAAGTGCGGAGTATGAAAATCGAATAGAGTTTAATGGCAAACCTGCTAACGATAAAATAGCTGATATTTTCCGTGGTAAGATGATTCCAGAATATTATCGTAAGCGGGGTATGTCATCGCCGTTTCTTTATAAGAAAAATCGCAAATAACGGAAGATGTCGAAAATCCAACAAAGAGTAGACTACCAACAATTTAAATAAATAAAACTATGTACAGTGAAAAACTTGAAGGCTTGATTAAAGCCGCATTAGCAGACGGAGTTCTGACTGAGAAGGAGAAACAGGTATTGTTTAATAGGGCAGAGATGGAAGGAATTGATCTCAATGAGTTCGAGATGGTC
Organism: Alistipes sp.; assembly: GCA_017938765.1. Classification (GTDB taxonomy): domain Bacteria; phylum Bacteroidota; class Bacteroidia; order Bacteroidales; family Rikenellaceae; genus Alistipes. Next base: position 23,385 of record JAGBAX010000001.1, read on the forward strand.
TTGAATGCAAGGGTATTGGAAATGCGTCAAAAAGCTAAGTCCACTGCGCCTAAATCTGATAAACAAACTGAAGTGAAAAAGTGCCCTGCGTGTGGAGAAATAATACCATTTCTTGTAGGTGTTTGTCCTGTCTGTGGTCATTCATTTGATCTTTCCAAAACTGATGTAGAGATCATACAAAAGTTAGAAAAGGACTGCCATGCATTATCCAATATAGCCAATCCTGCATGGCCAATCATTCTAGCCATAAATATAATACTAGGGTCTCTCTCTATTGTGCTTATAATTATGGGTATTGAATTTGGTGATGAAAGTCCTGGATGGTGGCCATTTATACTTCTTGTCTTTGGCAATTTATTTACCTTCCCTTTTGTATACACCTCTAGTGAGGGGAATAACGAAACGGACAGAATAGATTCTACAAAGATAAATCAATACACTTTTGACATTCGTTCAAAGATCAATTCTACAAAATTGATATATGCCAATAATAAATTAATTATGGCAAGACTGAGTGGTCTTGAGGAATATGTAAATGAAAATCTTAACAAAAGACAAAAACGCACGAAAACAATTATTATTACAGCATTAGTTGTCGCTGTTGCTATACTTTTTGTTGGCTTTGTAATGTAACTTTAGTATGGGACTATTTGACAGGAAAAAAGAGGGCGGATTGATGGATGTAATCCGCTGCGATGAGCAAGAATATTTGGTGTGGAAGTGGCGACCATCGGGAGAGACCAATTCGACCAAGAGGGAGAATGCTATTCGCTATGGAAGTTCGTTGCGAGTGAAAGATGGCGAGGTGGCAGTATTTGTCTATAAGAAAGATGGTGGTGAGATGATGGACTACATTATAGGTCCTCACGACCAGAAAATTGAGACTGCCAACTTCCCTGTGCTGACAAGTATTGTCGGCTCGCTTTGGGGTGGCAATACTCCATTTCAGGCGGAAATTTACTTTATAAACTTGCAGGGAAACAATCAGGTGCGTTTTGCTGTGCCATACTTTGATGTGGCAGACCCTCGCTTCCCTGACTTTACAGTACCTGTAGCCGTGCGTGGCTCAATTACCTTCAATCTTACCGATTACAAGCAGTTTATTAAACTCAACCGACTGATTGACTTTGACTTGGAAAAATTCAGTCAGCAGATTAAGGCAACTGTTGCAAAGTTTGTCAAGAATTTTGTTGCAAACTGTCCGCTTGACAACAACATCCCTGTATTGCAGTTGGAGCGCAAAGTTGTGGAGATTAGCGACCTTATTCAGGCGCGCCTCAAACCGATTTTTGAAGATGACTTTGGCGTAAATCTCAAGCGACTTGATGTCTCAGCAATAGAGATTGACAAGGAGAGCGAGAATTATGCCGAGTTTGTACACCTCACCAAGGAACAGCAAGCTCGTCGCGCGGAGATTGACACTGAACAATATGAGCGAGTATCAAAACTCTCTGCCGAATCGCAGTTTATCCAAGCCCACGCCATCAATCAGCAGGCCGATGTTCTCAAAACCGCAGCCCAAAGTATGGGACAGATGGGCGGAATGGACTTTGGCAGCGGTGGTATGAATCCCGCAGGAATGATGATGGGAATGGCTATGGGTGGTGCTATGGGCTCACAAATGGCAGGTATGATGAATGGCTTTGGTCAGGCAACACAGCCACAACAGGCTCCTCCAATGCCAGGAGGCGCCCCAGTTCCACCACCAATGCCAAGCGCGGTACAATATATGGTTGCAATCAATGGTCAGCAGTATGGTCCATACAATATGCAGCAGATGCAACAAATGGCACAGAGTGGACAAATAAACGCACAAGTGCTTGTTTGGGCGCAAGGTATGCCACAATGGGCTGCCGCAGGTAGTGTACCTGAGCTCGCACAACTCTTTGCAGCAACACCGCCACCTATGCCTCCTGTACCACCAACACTCTAAATAAAGGGCTATGAAAATTGATTTAATAAAGAGTTTGATTGCTATTGTTATAAGTACCTTGCTTGCGTATGCTTGCTATTGTATTTGTAAATCCGATAGCGTCCAGTGGGTAATTACAGTTGGTGCAGGGCTAACTATCGCTATTCCGATGATGCTTGCAATAGGTGTATCTGCTAAGGCAGAGCGCACTGCTGTAATGCTACATGTTTTATCTTGGGTCGTTGTACTTATTGAGGTTTTGGTAAATGGAATTTTCCTTTGCTTTAACTTCTGCACCCCAACATATATCATCGTTAATGGTCTGATATTGACACTTTTTGTGTTGATATACATCTCAATCTACAGAAAACAGATGTAATCTCTCTTCTCAACTATTTTCAGGCGTGTACATTGATGCACGCCTGATTTTTTGTATTTCCGAAGGAGATTTTGTAACTTTGTTAAAAATAGATGACTATGAAACGACTACTAACAATCTTTGCAATGGCAATGTTGTGCCAGAGTGCCGTGGCGCAGTTCTACACAACACAAGATTTTGAGCATGCTATTCGCTTCTTTAATCGGCCGGCGGAGCGGCGCGAGATTATCCTGCCGACTATTGACGGGTATAGGCTCTACAAGGCTGATTTTCACACACATACAATCTACTCCGACGGCGATGTAACTCCTCGTCAGAGGGTGCGCGAGGCGTGGTATGATGGGCTTGATATTGTTGCCATTACCGACCATCTGGAGATTCGCACATACGAGAAGTTTATGCTCAAGGTGCTTGCTCCATATAGCACAGGAAAGCCGTTTAAGTATCAGAATGCGGGTATTGCCAACAAAAAGGACAAGAGTTATCCCGTTATGGCGAACCTCAATGCGGCATATGATGAGGCGGTATATTACACCGAGCGCGAAAATCTGCCGATAATGGTTGTGCGTGGAACGGAGATTTGGCGTAACACGAAGAGCATTGGCGAGTTCAATGCGCTGTTTCTCAAGGATATAAACGCCATTTGCCACGAGGACCTCTTTGAGTCTTTCCGCAGGGTCAAAGAGCAGGGTGGAGTGATTATGCACAACCACCCAGGTTATACCCGCACAACGACCGCCATAGCCGAGGGCGAGCAGGAGCGAGCATACGCCGAGGGGTGGATAGATGGTGTGGAGGCGGTCAATAGCACGACGCTCTATCCTGACATTATCAGCCGCTGCATTGACCGCAACCTATTTATGGCTGCCAATACAGATGCCCATAGACCTACATCGCACGACTGGCCTGCAGGTGGAGAGTTTTTCCGCACAATGACCTTCATTATGGCCAAGAGTTGCACAGAGGAGGATATCAAAGAGGCACTCAAGGCTGGTCGCACGATTGGCTACGTGGCAAACAACCTTGTGGGTAGTGAAAAGCACCTTGCAGCATTTATCAACGAGGCGGTTACTTGTCGTGTTGTGGCTGAAAACAAGAAGAAGGGCGAAGTGACATACAGTCTAACAAACTGTTGCTCAGTGCCTTTTGTCCTGCATCGTGGAAAGAGCATACACACACTTGCCCCATTTACGACCCGTAACTTTACACTCAAAGAGGGCTCACAGCCGAGATTTGTTGTGGACAATATGTGGCACGCCAATGAGCAGCACCCGACAGTTGTGATTGCTATTGACTAAAAATGCACTAAATTTAGACAGCTTCATATTGTTAGAAAGTAAATCTTTACTAACTTTGCGGCCTGTTAGGTTAAGACATTCAAACTATTATGAAGAAATCTCGTTTTACAATTGACTTCCGCCCCAAGTTGTTCTCTACCTTGAAGGGTTACAACTTTGAGACCTTTACCAAGGATGCTATGGCGGGTATTATTGTAGGTATTGTTGCCATTCCACTTGCGATTGCATTTGGTATTGCATCGGGTGTAGGCCCAACAGAGGGTCTTGTGACTGCCATTATCGCAGGTTTTCTAATCTCTGTCTTTGGTGGTTCAAAGGTGCAGATTGGTGGCCCTACAGGTGCATTTATCGTAATTATCTACGGCATCATTCAGCAGTTTGGCATCGGCGGACTTGCCATTGCAACGATTATGGCGGGCGTGATACTGGTGCTGATGGGACTCTTCCGTCTGGGTAGCGTGATTAAGTTTATGCCATACCCAATTATTGTCGGATTTACTGGAGGTATTGCTATTACCATATTCTCAACACAGATGAACGACCTATTTGGTCTGGGCATAGAGAATGTGCCAGCGAACTTTATTGACAAGTGGGTCTGCTACTTCCAAAACATCGGCAACATAAACTGGTGGAGCGCTGCAATAGGTCTGCTGAGTATACTTATAATTATATACACCCCGAAGTTCTCAAAGAAGATTCCAGGCTCGCTGCTGGCAATTATCGTCGCTACAGCGCTCTGCTGGGTGCTTGAAAAGTATGCAGGTGTGACATCAATCTTTACTATCGGAGACCTCTACGAGTTGCCTTCTGGCCTGCCTGAGTGGAACGTACCTGCTCTACCAGAGGGCGAGACACTATTCTCTACTATGCAGTCACTGCTGCCCGTAGCCTTTACAATCGCTATGCTGGGCGCTATAGAGTCACTGCTCTCAGCAATGGTTGCCGATGGTGTTATTGGCGACCGCCACAACTCAAATACAGAGCTTATCGGTCAGGGTATTGCAAATATCGTCGTGCCATTCTTCGGCGGTATCCCTGCTACTGGTGCTATTGCCCGCACAATGGCAAATATCAACAACGGTGGTCGCACACCTATCGCTGGTATTGTACACACTGTTGTGCTGCTCTGCGTGTTGCTCCTTCTTGGAGGTCTTGTGGGTGCTATTCCAATGCCGTGCCTTGCAGGTGTGCTGATTATGGTGTCGTACAATATGAGCGGTTGGAGAACTATCCGATCAATGTGTCGCCAGTCTCGCTCAGATATTGCAGTGCTCTTTACAACGCTGCTACTTACAGTAATCTTTGACCTTACAATCGCTATTGAGGTGGGTCTTGTGCTCGCTGTAGTGCTCTTTATGCGCCGAATTATGGAGAATACGAGCATCTCGGTTATCAACAAGGAGCTTGAAGTTCACCACGATGGCGAGGGCGAGGATGAGAAGCTGACTATTCCTCCATTTGCTGAGGTGTACGAGATTGATGGTCCATTCTTCTTCGGTATTGCCAATAAGTTTGAGGAGATGGCCCGCACACGCTCAAAGGCGACAGTGCGAATTATCCGTATGCGTAAAGTGTCGTTTATTGATGCTACGGGATTGCACAACCTTGAGATATTTATTAGCTCTACTCTTGAGAGTGGCCGCAAGGTTGTCCTCTCTGGTGTCAATGAGAGTGTATACCGTTCTCTGAAGCGCTCTGGTCTTGTTGCAAAGGTGGGCAAGGAGAATGTTCAGGAGAATATCCACAAAGCCCTTAACCGCGCAGCAGAGATTTGCTAATAGGTTAGTATAAAAAAGTTAGGATAGCGAGTGCTATCCTAACTTTTTATATACCATACTCAGCATCACGACCCAACCACTGCTCTATGCGTAGCAGGTGGTTGTACTTTGCCGTACGCTCGGAGCGCGAAAGTGAGCCGCTCTTTATCTGCCCAGAGCCAAGCGCTACGGCAATATCGGCAATAGTCGTATCCTCAGTCTCGCCAGAGCGATGAGAGATAATGGTCTTAAGGCCTGCATTTTGCGCTATGCGCACAGCGGCAATGGTCTCGGTAAGCGTACCTATCTGGTTGGGCTTTATCAGCACAGCATTTGCCGCCCCCTTTGCAATCACACGGCGGATGCGCTTGGGGTTTGTAGCGCAGAGGTCGTCACCCACTATCTGGCATCGGTTGCCAATCTTCTCTGTAAGTAGTTGCCACCCCTGCCAGTCGTTCTCATCCAGAGGGTCTTCAACAGAGTCTATCGGATACTTATCTACAAGGTAGGCGATATAATCCACCTGCTCTGCCGTTGTGAGCTTTGCACCCGAATGCCTCTCAAAAATTCGGTAGTCATATCCGCCATCAAAAAACTCCGAAGCGGCACAATCAAGGGCAAAGGTAATCTCACTGCCAGGGTTGTAGCCCGCATCCTTTGTTGCCTTAATCATCGTCTGCAGTATATCCTCCGTAGAGTCAAAGGCTGGCGCAAAGCCACCCTCATCACCCACCGCCGTAGAGAGTCCCCGACGACGTAGCTCCTCCTTAAGTGACTGAAAAACAGTCGTTCCCATCATCAGCGCCTCACTGAAAGATGCAGCACCAACAGGGCGAATCATAAACTCCTGAAACGCCACTGGAGAGTCCGAGTGACGACCACCATTGATAATATTGAACATCGGTATAGGCAGTATATGCGCATCCACACCTCCGATATACTGATAGAGTGGCATACGGAGCACCTTTGCTGCTAACTTTGCTACGGCGAGAGATGTTCCAAGGATGGCATTTGCGCCTAAATTGGATTTACTCTCTGTCCCATCCGTCTCAACCATTATTCGGTCAATAGTTCGCTGGTCAAAGACGCTCATACCTAAGATTTGAGGTGCTATTTGGCACTCTACACTCTTTATTGCCGACAGCACACCCTTACCCCCATAGCGAGTGCGGTCTTTGTCGCGTAGCTCTACAGCCTCATACTCGCCCGTAGATGCGCCACTGGGTACTGCTGCGCGGGCTGTAACCCCAGAGAGTGTAGAGACCTCAACTTCAAGTGTCGGATTGGCGCGAGAATCAAGAATCTCGCGTGCATTGATTTTAGAAATTCTCATAATAGTAAAATTTGTGTTAGCTAAAAATTGCAATTCTTGCACCAAAAAGTTATCTTTGTAAAAAAATGAGGAGTTATGGCAGTATTTAAGGTTGAGGGAGGTCGTCGTCTGTCGGGCGAGATTACTCCACAAGGAGCAAAAAATGAGGCGTTGCAGATTCTCTGCGCAACACTGCTTACAAGTGAGGAGGTTGTTGTAGATAACATTCCGCAGATTCTTGATATCGTACAGCTTATAGACCTGCTGTCGGCTATGGGCGTGGAGGTTAAGCGCATAAGCGAGGAGTGCTACTCCTTTAAGGCGGCAAACATAGACCTTGACTATGTGCATAGCGAGGACTACCTGCGTCGTTGCGCCCGCCTACGAGGCTCGGTGATGATTTTAGGCCCTATGCTCGGACGCTTTGGTGTGGGATATATGCCAAAGCCTGGTGGCGATAAGATTGGTCGCCGTCGCCTTGATACCCACTTCCTCGGCTTCCAGAAGCTCGGTGCAGAGTTTGACTACGACAGCGCCGAGAACCTCTTTGCTGTAAGGGCAAAGGAGTTGAAGGGTTGTTATATGCTGCTTGACGAGGCCTCTGTGACAGGTACGGCAAATATTATTATGGCGGCGGTGCTTGCCAAAGGCAAGACAACTATCTACAACGCTGCCTGCGAGCCATATATCCAGCAACTGTGCAAGATGCTCTGCCGCATGGGTGCAAAGATTTCGGGCATAGGCTCTAATCTGCTTGAGATTGAGGGCGTTGAGGCTCTTGGTGGAACAACACACCGCATGCTTCCAGATATGATTGAGGTCGGCTCATTTATCGGTATGGCAGCGATGAACCGCTCTGAGATTACCATTAAAAATGTATCGTACGACGAACTGGGTATTATCCCACAGCAGTTTGCGCGTCTGGGTATTGCTCTTGAGCGTCGTGGCGACGATATATATATCCCACAGCAGGACCACTACTGCGTAGAGAGCTTTATTGATGGCTCTATTATGTCGTTTGCCGATGCTCCTTGGCCAGGCCTTACACCAGACCTACTCTCTATTTTCCTTGTTGTGGCTACACAGGCAAAGGGTACGACGCTGATTCATCAGAAGATGTTTGAGAGCCGACTATTCTTTGTTGATAAGCTGATAGATATGGGTGCGCAGATAGTTCTTTGCGACCCTCACCGCGCCGTAGTTATCGGCCACGACCACAATATGCAGCTGCGCGCAGCACGAATGTCCTCACCTGATATCCGCGCGGGAGTATCACTGCTTATTGCAGCGATGAGCGCAGAGGGCATCAGTACTATTCAGAATATTGAACAGATAGACCGAGGCTACCGCGACATTGAGGGCCGACTGAACGCCATCGGTGCAAACATTATCCGTATAGATGAGTAAGGCGATAATTATTGCGACAATACTGGGCTACATAGCAGTACTCTTTACGGTAGCCTACATCTCTGGTCGCAGAGCAAATAATGAGGGATTTTTTGTCGGCAACCGCTCATCAAGTTGGTGGATGGTTATGCTGGCAATGGTTGGCGCGGCAATGTCGGGCGTTACTTTTGTCTCTGTGCCAGGCATGGTTGCAGCAAGCGGATTTTCGTACTTCCAGATGGCGTTAGGCTTTATGACTGGCTATTTTGTAATCGCCTTTGTGCTCATACCGCTATTCTACAAGCGAAATTTGGTCTCTATATATGGCTATCTTGAGGAGCGATTTGGCACGGGAGCATACAAGACTGGCGCGTGGTTCTTCTTCATCTCCAAGCTCTTAGGCGCATCAGTAAGGCTATTTCTTATCTGCGTTGTGCTGCAACTACTGCTCTTTGAGCCGTATGGACTGCCATTCTGGGTAAATGCCGCTGTGACTGTTCTGCTTGTGCTGCTATACACCTTTCAGGGCGGTGTAAAATCTCTAATTTGGACAGATACGCTCAAGACCGTATGCCTTGTGCTGAGCATTGTGCTCTCTATATGGTTTGTGTTAGATAGACTTGATATGCCACTCTCGGAGATGATTGCTACGGTCAAGGGTAGCGAAAGTAGCCGCATATTCTTCTTTGACGATGTGAACGACAAGCGATACTTCTTCAAGCAGTTCCTTGCAGGTATATTCTCGGTTATCGCCATGACGGGCCTTGACCAAGATATGATGCAGCGCAGTTTGGCCTGCAAAAACTACCGCGACTCGCAGAAGAACCTTGTTGTCTCGGCACTGCTTCAGACTGCGATAATCTTCGTTCTGCTTGTTCTGGGAGTGATACTCTACACCTTTGCTGCGAGGATGAATATCGCTCTGCCAGCTGGCTCGGACAATATGTTCCCGACCGTTGCCACACAGCCGACAATGCCTATTATCGTAGGAATACTCTTTATTCTGGGTCTTGTATCATCAACCTACTCGGCTGCCGGCTCGGCACTTACTGCCCTCACAACATCCTTTACCATTGATGTGCTCGGTGGCGCAAAGCGATATGATGACAATCGCCTGACCGTTGTTCGCAAGCGAGTGCATATCTGTATGGCGGTGGCGATGTTTGCAGTTATCTGCGCGCTGGAAGTTGTCGGAAACTCAAATGTTATTGATGCCGTATATACACTTGCAAGTTATACTTATGGCCCAATTTTGGGACTCTTTGCCTTTGGAATCCTCACAAAGTGGAGAGTTAGGGGCAAGTATGTGGGCATTGTGGCTATTGTAGCGCCAGTGCTATGCTTTATTCTTCAGCAGAACTCCGAGGCGTGGTTTAACGGATACAAGTTCAGCTACGAGCTGCTGATTGTCAATGCCCTGATAACCTTTGTGGGGCTTATGCTACTTATTAAACGCGACAAGCAATGATACTTATAGCAGATGGCGGCTCAACAAAGTGCGATTGGGCTGTGGTAGATTGTAGCGCGGGGACAATTCTCCACCGCTTCCAGAGCGAGGGACTTAATCCCTATGCGCGTACAGAGGAGGAGATTTTGTCCACGCTTACTGTTGTTGTTGCGCCGCAAGTGGATAGTTACGACCTTAGTGCCGTACACTTCTATGGCGCAGGGGTGACACCAGAGAAGAGCAGTATAATGTGCCACCTAATTGGCAAGGTTATCTCGGCTGAGACTATCACTGCGCAGAGCGATATGGAGTGCGCAGCACGGGCTCTTGTAGGCAATGGCGAGGGCATTGTAGCAATTCTGGGCACAGGCTCTAACTCAGCATATTACAGGGGCGGGGAGAGAGTTTGTGGCGTGGCTGCATTAGGATATATCCTTGGCGATGAGGGCAGTGGAGCGGTTATCGGCCGTACGCTACTTGGCGACATCTTCAAGGGCGTTGCGCCAAAGCATATCGTAGAGCAGTTTAACGAGCAGTATGGCATCAATCAGGCCGAAGTACTGCAACGAGTATACCGAACTGAGCAGGCAAATCGCTACCTTGCTTCGTTTACTAAGTTTTTATCTGCTCGCCTTGATGATATGTATGTCTATAGCCTTGTGGAGCAGTGCTTTGAGAGCTTTGTGCGCAGAAATCTACGCCAATATCCACACCGCGACCTCTACGCCGTAGGCTCTATAGCCTACCACTTTGAGGCTGTTCTGCGCAGGGTCGTAGAGCGCGAGGGATTCAACCTTGTGCGCGTTGTTCAATCGCCAATTGAGGCGTTGGCAGAGTACTACTCTGGCACTAACAAGGGGTGTGATACCCCTACAGAGCAACCATTTAGAAAGATTACCGAGGAGCCATCATACTACTCTGACCTTGAGAGTCTAAGCGTTAAGGAGTGCCTGCGCGCGATAAACCGCGAGGATAGTCGCGTGGCGGCGGCTGTGGAGAGGTGTTTGCCAGAGATTGAAGAGCTTGTAAGTCAGCTTATTCCGCGACTTAAACAGGGCGGAAGACTCTTCTATATGGGTGCAGGAACAAGTGGCCGCCTTGGAGTGCTTGATGCCTCGGAAGTGCCGCCAACATTCGGTATGCCTCCGACTGTGATTATCGGCATTATTGCGGGTGGAGACACCGCCCTCAGAACTCCTGTAGAGGGGGCAGAGGATGATACCGAGCAGGGGTGGCGAGACCTTGAGCCGTACAAGCCGACCCCGCTTGATACTGTTGTGGGCATTGCCGCTTCGGGAACAACGCCTTATGTTGTGGGCGTGCTACGCAAGGCTCGCCAGTGCGGATTGCTGACAGCCTCTATAGCCTCAAACCGCAACTCACCAGCGGCTCAGGCTGCCCAGATTGCTATTGAGACGGTCGTGGGCTCAGAGTTTGTTACCGGTAGCTCGCGCATGAAGTCGGGCACAGCGCAGAAGCTGGTCCTCAATATGATTACCACAACGGCGATGATTGGTATCGGCAGAGTACGAGGTAATCGTATGGTCAATATGCAACTGACAAATCAGAAACTTCTTGACCGAGGCACGCGAATGCTTGTTGATGAGCTTGGCTTGGAGTACAATCAGGCGCGATTGATGCTACAGCTTCACGGCTCGGTAGAGAGGGCGCGACAGTGGTATCTAACACATAAATAGATAAAAAATTGTAGCTATTGCATCTGGCAATAGCTACAAAATTAACCACATACAGTGTAAGAGCAGACTAAAGAGTCTTTAGCACTGGAAAAGCCGAGTGCAACACCTCCAAAACAGCGTTATGCTCTGCACCCTCGCGCAGTACCATGATAATCGTATTGTCGCCCGCAACAGTGCCCAGGATATCCTGAGACTTGCGACTGTCTACAATAACACCAATGGCATTTGCATAACCCGACTTGGTGATAATCACTCCAAGATTACCAGAGAACTTAACCCCTAAAATTGCATCGCCCAGATTTGAAGTACCAAAATCTGCACGAGAGGCAATATGCTCAGCCGAAACATATATGTAACCCTTTTCCGGATGTGGCATCTTTGAGATATTAATCTCTTTAAAATCACGCGACAAAGTACTCTGAGTCGCATGCACACCGTAGCGTTCTAAGTGCTGAATCAACTCCTCCTGGGAGCCAATCAACTCCTCTGCGATAATTCGCTTGATAATACTTAAACGTTCACTTTTCTTTCCCATAATTTCCAAAAAAACAACCTGTTGTTGCAAATTTAACAAAAATAATTTGCATAAACAATATAAATTAAGGAAAAAACATTAATAATTGGTATTTTTTAGTTAAATGTTTGCTAATTAAAAAAAACTTTCTACCTTTGCATCCGCAATTGGGAGTTTAGCTCAGCTGGTTCAGAGCATCTGCCTTACAAGCAGAGGGTCGGCGGTTCGAATCCGTCAACTCCCACATAACAGAAGACACGCTACAGTAGTAGCGTGTTTTTTTTGATTATATGAGTTCTTTGTAAGCGAGCTTACAGAACTCATATAATCAAAAAAGCAAGCTTTCGCTTGCCTTCTGTTAGGAGTTGACGGATTCAAACTTTTGGGGCGGTTACCTCCTCGGTCTTTCGCGCACCAAGCTATGCTTGACTGCGCTACCTCGTCGGTGATGACGCGCTGTAGCTTTTTTGGCGACATTACCTCGGTCGTGTATCTCCGCACCGCGTTCCGCGACTGCGGCACTCCCTCGGTGATGACGCGCTGTAGCGAAAGCCACAGCGCGACATTCGAATCCTGTTCTCTATTGTGTTCTATGTGAGCGAGCTCCCAGAACTCATATAATCAAAAAAGCAAGCTCTCGCTTGCCTTCTGTTGGCAGTTGACGGAGTTAGAATTAATGGGCGGTTACCTCGGTCGTGTATCTCCACCCTCAATCTGCTCGGTCATATCACAATCAATGCGCCCATCAAGCGAGGCAATCATATGGCAAATAGTGTATGGTCTCATATTACTCTATTCCAAGTTGATACTTATAGTTGGCAATATCTTCTGGTTTTCCGATAGCCTTGCCCGCAACATCGCTCAGCTTGACACATCCATAGATAGGCTGGCGAGGGTTTATGCGGCACTGCTTGAGCTTCATAACGATATTCATCGGAGTGATGCCCTCAATGTCGCAAGTGAGGTTTGTGCCGATGCCGAAGGTAACCTTTATGCGACCGGCGAAGTACTCCTTAATCTGTGCAGCAGTCTGAAAATCAAGGCCATCCGAGAAGACAATGGTCTTACTGCGCGGGTCTATGCCGTAGGACTCATACTTGCGGATAATCTTATCGCCAAACTGCAACGGGTCGCCGCTATCGTGGCGCACGCCATCGTAGAGTTTTGCCAGCTTCATATACGGGGGTAAAAACGAAATGTGTATAACAGTATAGAGGAGTATAGAGATATAACCTATATAGTTATCAAAGAGTTAGAGAGATTGACAGCCCCGAAGCCTCGCAAAACGAAATGTTACATCGGCGTTACTTTTGCGTTACATTCGACTGCAATTTGAACGCAGCGTTCGAGCGTTAATGTTACATCGCCCTGAAAAATGGCAATAAACCGCCTAATTTCGGGGCGTTGTTGTATCTGTATAGTTATAACTAAATCCTCACATAAAGCCCCCCAGAGGGGCGATTTTGGGCTATTGTGTGCCTTTGTCGCTCGCCACCCTTCTGATGTGCCTTCGAACCGTTCAAATCAGGCGTTCAAACGCCTGTCGAAAGCCTTTCAAATAATGAGGGTTGCTCCTTCTCCTATATTCCTATAATCGAGTTTAGGGATAGGTTTAGGGTTGAGTTTAGGGATAGCATATATTTGGCAAGTTCAAAACGAAATGTATGCGTTAGGGATAGGTTTAGGGATAGTTTTTTGTGTAATTTTTGACGCTCAAAATGCTACTTAATTACAAAACACCCCCGAAATCTTGCAGAAAATTACACTCAAAATACCCCTTAATTACATAAAAACACACCCAAAACAGCCCTTAAACTTTGTGGAAATACAATGAAAAACAGCGAGATACATTGAGTGCCTCGCTGTTTTTGTGTCTAAAAAAGTGCGCGAAAAGTGCATCATCAGGAAGATAACTTCCTAAACAAACACTATCCCATAGTGTTGAAGCGTACGCTTGCCTTGACCAGAGCCAGCGCACGAATAGAGTCTGCTGGGATATCCTTTGGTGAGTGGTGCGGGTTGTGGCTTACGAGTCGTACTGTACGCTCGTCATCGCCCTTCTGTATATACTTAATAGTAATATAGTCCTCGCCATCGAGCGTGAACGAAAGCAGATACATCTCACCCCAGAGGATACTCTGTACTCCGTTGGGTATCTCTTTATATAGTACGATATCGCCACTTTTGAGAAGTGGATACATCGAGTCGCCTCGTACATATAGAGCTCCATCGCAAGGAGGAAGATCTGGAATCTGTAAATGACTAATGGGAACTTGGCGGGACTTTGTGTCAAATAATGACACCAATCCAGCAGTCGCATCAAGCTCGTAGAGAGGTATGCTCTGAAGTCCAATAGTACGGTCAGTTCGTAGCGGGAACTGCTCCTGTATGGCTGGGATTGAGGTCTCGATATCTCTCAACATGTCCCCCACTCCGAGAACCAGCCACTCTAAACTCAACTCAGGATATTGCGAGAGTATTTTCTCGCATTTATCGCTACCAACGCTGCCATCTCTGTCAAGGTATCCATTTGCAAGTCCCGTGGCTTTGTAAAATTGGTATTTGCTAATGCCCTTATATTCAACAAATTGGCGTAATCTCTCAATTGCCCCCATAAAAATAATAGAAAAAAATCTCGCAAATAATTTGTATATTAGAAAATAAACTACTAATATTGCACTGTCTTAATCATTAAGACGGGAACAAAGATAGTAATTTTTATTGATAAAACAATGTATCGCTATTTTCAACTACTTACGCCCGAATTTCGGGATTTGGTTGCGGGCAATGATAACCCTGCAAATATACCAGACTGCACACATGGTCAAACAGCGGCTGCTATGGCTCGTCGCTGGATGAGAGCCAATGGCGTACAAGAGGCTATTTTGGTTATCAACGATGGTGATAATATCTTATCAATGCGTGATTTATCTGTAAACTAAAATTATATGAAGTACATTGAATTACCAAAAGAGCAAAAGGGAGCATTAAGACGAATGTTTAATGTAAGTACCCCTACAATCTGGTCAGCCTTGAACTATGTAACTCATAGCGATTTGGCGAAGAGGATCCGCAAGGCGGCTATCGCCAAAGGTGGCGTAGTGAAAAATCTAATACAAACACCAGAGGGCTTTATGCCGAACTGCGAGACCAAGTACATACATGGTGAGGGTACAGTCCTTGGCATTATTCAGACCTTCCCGAACAATGTTCGAGTGGAGTTTGAAAACAAGAAGGAGATAGCAACCATCTCGTGTGATGGCGAAGTTATCAAGGTGTTTGAGAAGGTGTTGTTGCGCGATTGGACACGCATCGTGTACGAAGCGCAGTCATTGTCTGATTCACTTAACGAGGAGTAGTTATGGCAAAGGAGAGTAGATACTTGGCGACAAACTATTTGGGCAAGGTCTCATATTACCTACTTACTTACAAGGTAGAGTTTCAGTATATCCCGGATAGGGGCATTGAGTTCAATGCAACGCAGGAGTTTGTCAGTGGTATGATATACAGCCTATGCGTGTCGTATGGTTGCCCCAAGTGGCCTACTATCGGTAAAATCAAAACAAAGAAGAGCAATGGAGAAGATAATCAAGGACCTCGAAAATAGGATTGCGAAGGCACGCCGAGAGTATGCCCGCAACCGAGCAGAACAGGCGGAGTTGGTAAGAGTACATCGTGCAATATACCCAGACGCCGACCCTGAGAAGATGGCGCGATACGATAACCTATGGAGACGCAACCACGAGCTTACGCAGTATGTAAATATGCTCACTAATACAATCGCTAGTCTCCGCAACATTAACGATATAACTTTTAACGATTAGCAATATGACACGCGAACAGTTCAACAAGGCAATGGCTATCATAGCCCAGCACCACTCAACAGAGATAAAAATCAATATGCCCAAGAACCATTTTGTGGGCGACCTCGGCACCACTAAATGGACTATTCACATTACCCGTTGCTGCCCAAGCGTAGTGACCAAGTTGGTAAGCGATGGCTTCACTTGCCAGATGGACGAGAACGGTTTAGCAGTAGGTGTTATCTAATACGGTAGGGCTATGGTTAATCGTGAAAGA